>DASZLE010000063.1:0-203425 GCA_035552475.1 Occallatibacter sp. | reverse complement strand
CGGTGGAGCGATCATCGCGTCCCTAACGGGACGCGGGACGGATTGGGTCCGCTTCCCCCCGGATTTCATCCGGGGCTATTTTCGCGCCGTCCCTCTGGGACGGAAGGCATGCGTTTTCTTCGGAGGAGTCTTGCGCAGCCTCCCGGGTCCCCAAGTGCGAGGGACCCGGGGCACGCGATTTGGTGTTTGGGCACGCGATTTGGTGTTTGGGCCCCGATTTGGTGTTTCGGCTCACGAAATGTGGACGCGGGCCACCTGCCCGCGCCAAACTTCGGTCAGGATGACGGCGCGGTTATGGGCGGCGGGTTTATGGGTATGATGGACGCTATCGTTCAGGACCGGTTCAGGAGGTTGCGATGAGGCGGAGCTGGGGGCTTTGGCTGGTAGCGGTGGTGGGACTTGCGGTAGCCGGGGCCGGCGTGGCTGTGGGGCGATCGCTATCCCGCCCAAACGGAGCTTGGACGGGGCACCTGGCGGTATCGGATCCGGCGGGCGGCGTGCTGAGTTCCGTGCCGGTGAAGGTAGACCGGCTGGATGCGGCGGCGGACCGGATTGTTCCCGCGGGCGCGCAACTGGAAAAGATTGCCACCGGCTACACCTGGGTGGAAGGGCCGGTGTGGCTGAAGGGGTCGCTCTACTTTGCGGAGATTCCCTCAAACAGCATTCGGAGATGGACGCCGGGAGCGGGGGTGAGCATCTTTATGCAGCCGAGCGGGTACCTGGGCACGGAGCCGTTCAAGGGGCGGGAGTCGGGGTCGAACGGGATGACGCTGGATGCGAGGGGGCGGCTTACCGTGGCCGGACATGCGCAGCGGAACGTGTACCGGCTGGAGACGCTGGATGCGAAGGGCACGAGGACGATTCTGGCGGAGAGCTACCAGGGCAAGCGGCTGAACAGCCCGAACGACGTGGCGTACCGGTCGGATGGGTCGCTCTATTTCACCGATCCGCCGTATGGGCTGGAGACGCAGAGCGATTCCGACGTGAAGAAGCAGTTGCAGGTGAACGGTGTGTACCGGATCAAGCATGCGGAGACGCAGAAGGCGGGCGCGGAGCCGGATGGGGCGGCGCTCGAGTTGCTGGTGAGCGACCTGCCGCGGCCGAACGGGATTGCGTTCTCGCCGGATGAGAAGTATCTCTACGTGGACAACTCGGAGCCGAAGAAGATCTGGATGCGGTACCGGGTGCAGGCGGACGGCGCGCTGACGGAGCCGAAGCTGCTGTATGACGCTACGGGGGACAAGCGGCCGGGCGCGCCGGACGGGATGAAGGTGGATGCGGAGGGGAATATTTATAGCGCTGGGCCGGGCGGCGTGTGGATCTTTTCGCCGGAGGGCAAGCCGCTGGCGACGATCGTGATGCCGGAATCGGTGTCGAACGTGGCGTGGGCGGGTGCGGACCGCAAGACTCTGTACATTACGGCGAGTAGCAGCGTGTATCGGGTGCGGCTGGGGATTGCGGGAGCGGCGATGACGCGGGGGCGGTGATCAGGGGCTGGGCGGCATTCGTGGTCTCGTGGCAATCAAAGACATCCCTCAGGGGCTAAAGCCCGGATTATTTTTGCGTCCTCTACGGCACGGATAAATCCGTGCCCCTTCAAAACTCCCTGACAAGATTTTTCTGCTTTACAATTTTTCCGCCTCAAAGCAGATTCGCTGTGGGGAATGACAGCAAGAAAAGCAAAGGCAGCAGCCCCGCGGGTTGACTCGCATTCGCCTCAAAGCAGATTCGCTGTGGGGAATGACAGCAAGAAAAGCAAAGGCAACAACACAAAGACAGAAAGAAAAGCAAGGACAACGACACCTAAAGAAGAGCCCGGACAACTGCGCAACTTTCCTTTGGACATTGCAATGGAGTTTGTGGTAGCTTCTTTGCAATGTCCAAAGGAGCGAGCGCGATGGGCGAGGGGAAATCGGAAGTGTTGCAGGGGACGCTGGACCTGATGGTGTTGAAGACGCTGTATGCGATGGGGCCGCAGCACGGGTTTGGAATTGCAAGGCGGATTGAGCAGGTGAGCAACGGCGTGCTGGATCTGAACGAGGGGACGGTGTACACGGCGCTGTTGCGGCTGCAGCAGCAGGGATGGATCGCGTCGAAGTGGGGGACGAGCGAGAACAACCGGCGGGCGCGGTTCTACTCGATTACGCGGCTGGGCGCGAAGCAACTGGAGCGCGAGACCGAGAACTGGGAGCGCATGGCGGGCGTGATGGATCGTGTTCTGAAACTGGTGAAGGAGTGAACTGGTGGAGAGAGTGAAGGGGTGAGCGGGAGAAGCAGGGGTGAGGCGATGGGGAAACTGCGGATGCTGTGGGCGAGAGTGATGGGTCAGGCGGCACAGGGGCGCGAAGACGACGCGTTCGACGCGGAGATTCGCGAGCATATTGACCTGCTGGAGAAGCGCTTCATGGCGCAGGGGATGAGCGCGCGGGATGCGGCACGAGCGGCGCGGCGGCAGTTTGGAAACGTGACCGCGCTCAAGGAGAAGCAGAGGGCGCAGCGCGGGATTCTTTCGCCGACGGAGTGGTGGCGGGATGCGCGGTTCGGGCTGCGGATGCTGGCCAAGCGGCCGGCGTCAAACGCGGCGGTGGTGTTGGCGCTGGCGCTGGGGATCGGGATGAATTCGGCGGTGTTCACGTTTGTGAACGGAATCCTGCTGCGGCCTCCGCAGGGAGTGAGCCAGACGCGGAAGATGGTGGAGTTGTGGCTGAAGCGGCCGAAGCAGACCGGGCCGCAGGGGTATCTGCCATTCAATTATCCCGATTATGTTTACTATCGCGACCACGCGAAGTCGGTGGAGGGGCTGTTGGCGTTTGATGGCGATGGCGTGGACGTGATCTGGAATCATGCGGGTTCGGGACAGAACTTGAACGTGGTGGCGGCATCGGGAAATTTCTTCTCGCTGCTGGGGATCAATGCGGCAATGGGGCGCATGTTGTCAGTGGACGACGACCGCATCGAGAATCCGCGGCAGGTGGTGGTGCTGAGCTACGCATGCTGGAAGAACAAGATGGGCGCAGACCCCGGCATTGTGGGGCGGACGCTGATGTTGAACGGCGAGGCGTTCACGGTGGTGGGTGTGGCGCCGGCGAAATTCACCGGGCTGATGGTGGCAACGGAAACGGATATGTGGGCGCCACTGACGGCGCAGGAGAGTTTCACGCACGACAAAGGGCGGCTAACGGATCACAACACCTCCTGGCTGATTGTGACGGGAAAGATGCGTAGCGCCGGCGACAGGAAGAGTGTGCAGGCGGAGATGCACGTGTTGGCGAAGCAAGTGGGGCTGGCGCATCCCGAAGAAGATGAGGTCACGGATGCCGAAGTGTATGCGATGACGCTGATGCCGGGGCCGTACCGCGGGTACGTATTTGCCTTCACGGGATTGTTGATGATCGTGTTTGTGCTGGTGCTGCTGATTGCATGCACCAATGCTGCGAGCCTGATGCTGGCGCGGGCGACGGGACGGGTGCGGGAGATGGCGACACGGGCGGCGCTGGGCGCGGGGCGCGCGCGGCTGGTGCGGCAGATGCTGGTGGAGAGCCTGATGCTGGCCGGGGTTGCCGGCGGAGCGGGAGTAGCGATTGCGTGGGCAGCGTCGCGGCTCTTTATGCAATTGAAGCCGGGGAATCTGCCGATTGCTCTGGACATTCCGATGGACTGGCGCGTGGTGTTGTTCACGTTGGCGGTGTCAGTGGCGACTGGCGTGGTGTTCGGCCTGGCGCCGGCGCTGCGAGCTTCGGCGGTCGAGGCAGCACGGGTGCTGCGGGAGGAGTCGCAGACGGCGGGGCGCAAGAAGGCGCGCTTGCGCAATGTGCTGGTGGTGGCGCAGATGGCGATGTGCGTGGTGCTGCTGGCAGGGGCGAGCCTGTGCGTGCGCAGCCTGATGAATGCCAACGCGATTGATCCGGGTTTTGACACGCGGCATATCGCGCTGGCGGCGCTGGATCCGGGGAGCCTTGGTTATACGCCGCAGAAGGTAACGGACTTTTATACACGGCTGCTGGAGCGGGTGAAACGGCTGCCGGGGGTGACCTCGGCGAGCTACGCTGCGTTTCTGCCGCTGGGGACACAGCGGCAGGTGACTAAGGCGGGAAAGCTGCTGGGGAACGATCCGAATGCGGTGCGGACGGATCAATTTCGCGTAGAGCCGGGGCTGCTGGGAACGATGGGGATTCCGCTGCTGCGGGGACGGGACCTGACCCAGAAAGAAGCGGACAGCGGCACGCCGGACGGAGTGGTGATCAACGAATACCTGGCACAGAGATTGTGGCCAGGCGAGGACCCGCTGGGCAAACGGCTGGCGCTGAGCGGAGAGAAGACTACGAGCGAGGTGGTGGGAGTGGTGAAGAACGGGAAATACCGTACGCTGGGCGAGGGATCGACGGCGGCGGTATTTCGCGGAACGCTGCCGGCGCCGCGGACCCTGGTGGTGCGTACGTCCGGGGACGAGCGCGTGGTGCTTGAGGAAGTGCGACGGACGGTTCCCGCGGTCGATCCGCTGATGACAACAACCCTGGTGCAGACGATCGGGGAATTCATGACGCTGCCGTTGTTCCCTGCGCGGGCGACGGGATGGATGCTGGGCGTGTCAGGAATCCTGGCGGTGGTGATGACAGCGATCGGGCTGTTCGGGGTGATTGCGTACGTGGTGTCGCAGCGAACGCACGAGATCGGTGTGCGCATGGCGCTGGGTGCGCGGCGCAGCGACGTGCTGAAGATGGTGATGGGCCAGGGATTGCGGCTGACGGCGATCGGGCTGGGGATTGGGCTGTGCGCGGCGTTCGGGGCGGCGCGGCTGCTGTCGCCGCTGCTGTATGGGATTAAAGCGGACGATCCGGCGACGATGGCGGCAGTGGCGGTGAGCCTGGCGGCGATTGCGCTCACCGCGTGTTATCTGCCGGCGCGGAAGGCGATGCGGGTGGAACCGTCGGTGGCGCTGCGGTACGAGTGAGACCGCATCGATGCAACGCGTTTGGCCTAAAGCGGCTTGGACATGACGATGCAGTGGGTCTGCAGGCCGTCTTTCAGGGGATGGGGATAGCTGAAAGGCTCGGTGCCGGTTTCAACGAAGCCATAGGCGTGGTAGACCGGCGGCAGCTCGGTGCGGAGGCTGAGGACGGTGATGTCGACGGCGATGCAGCCGCAGGCGCGGAGGTAATCTTCGGCGGCCTGCATCATGCGGCGGCCGATGCCGGAGCGCTGGTAGGCGAGGGCGACGGCGAGCATGCCGACGTAGCCACGATTGCCGCGGGCCTCAGTGTAGACGGAGGCGACCAGGCTGCCGTCTTCATCCTCGGCGAGGAGGATGATGCCCTTCTCCATGGATGCAGCGAGGCGCTCGGGGTCAGTGCGGGGACCGGTCATGAAAGGCTCGGCTGCGGCGAACGCGGCGTTGATGAGCGGGATGAGCCGGTCGCGGTCGGCGCCGATCGCCTTGCGGACACGCAGAGATGGGATCGGCGCGGGCATGACTAAAGAATACGCGGCCTGAAGCGCCGGTGAGATGATGGCGAACGCATTTTCAGGGCGCCGGGGCTCCGCGGAAAGGAGACCCGGCGTTTTCTCTATGTGCGCCTACGCCGGCCGATTGAAGCTGACGGACGGCCAGGGCTCTGCCACGCCCACGGTCAGGGCGTGGTAACGCTGAGGATTGCGCCGCTGCTGGTGCGGCCGGGCGTGGTAGTCACCGCCTGGAAGTAGTAGGTTGTGCCGCCGAGAAGGCCGGTCAGCGGAGCCTGGAAAATGACTGCCGAAGCAGACGCGGCAAGGGCCTGCTGAGGCGTGTTTGTCGTAAGTGCCGATGGGCTGGTCCCGTATATGAACCACACCTGGCCCGCGAGGTTGTGGCCGCTGATGAGCGAGCGCACGGTGCCGGCCGAAGCAGTGACGCTGATCGCGGGCAGGTCAAGTACCGTGGGCGAGCCTGCAACGACATAAGCGGACGAAGCGATCGCGCTATTGGTGAAGTTGGGAGTGACGGAGATGGCCTGCATCGTGGCAGAACCGTCGATCAAGAATGGACTGGAGTACTTCCTTGAAGCCGAGGTTGGGGTTGTGCCGTCGGTGGTGTAGTAAATGGTTGCGCCCGGTGTTGAGGAGGGTTCTGTCATGGAGATATTGATCCCGTAGCCGTAGGAGCCGGCGGGGGGGCTGATGACGGGAGTGGCGGCGAGCGGATTCTGGACGGTGAAGGTGAGCGCGGGCGAAGATGTTCCGCCGCCCGGGGTTGGATTCATCGCGGTGATGGAGGCGGTGCGCGGTGTAACGATCGCATTGGCGGGAACGGTGGCCGTAGTAAAGCGAACCCTGCACAAGCCGTACGCAAAGACGATGCGAATGGAGTGTGCGGAAGTGGTCCCGGCGTAAGGGTTTACCGGTTCAATGGTGTGATTGCGGAGCGGCGGCGAGCGGGAGGCGAACGGTGATTTCCGCGCCGCCGCTGGGACGATTGCAGGCAGTGACGTACCCGGAGTGGGCGCGGACGACGGCATCCACGAAGGCAAGGCCGAGGCCGTGGCCGGTGGAGTTGCGGCCCTTGATGCGACCGGTAAAGAGCTGGCGCTGGACCTCGGCGTCAAAGCCCGCGCCGTTATCGCGGAGGACGAGGACGGCGCAGGATTGTGGGTCGCGGTCCTGGCCTGGTTGAGGCTGCCGATCGTCGAGGCGGACAGCGAGCTGGATGTTGACAGAGGCGCCGGTGGGTAGGTGCTTGAGTTCGTTGTCGAACAGGTTGGCGATCATGCGGTGGATGAGGCCTTCATCGCCGATGATGCGGACGGTGCCGCAGGAGTCGAGGTGGAGCGCGATGCCGCGCTCGAGCATCGATGGCTCGTAGAGATCGACCATGGCGCGGAGCAGCTCGTCCAGATCGATTGCGACGGGCAGAAGGCGGAGGGCGTCGGCGCGGGCTTCGGCGACGTCGAGGGACTTGTTGAGGAAATCGGTGAGGCGGTCGAGCTCGTCGATGGCGGAAGCGATGGCGTCCGCTTGTTCACCTTCGCGGACGCCGGCGATGGACGTTTCGAGCTTGCCGCGAATGGCGGTGAGGGGGCTGCGCAGGTCGTGGGCCAGCGAATCGGTGATGGTGTGGAGCTGGTGGACGGTGTTCTCGACGCGGTCGAGCATGCGGTTGAGGGTGAGGGCGAGCTGGGCGATCTCGTCGTTGCGGCGGGTGGTGGGAACGCGGGTCTTGAGGTCGGACTGGCCGATGCGCGACGCGGCTTCAGCGATATCGCGGACATGGCTGAGGGTGCGGCGCGAGGTGAAGAAGACGATGGCAAAGCCGAGCATGACGAGGGATAGCCAGAGATACGAGAAGCGGTAGCGCAGCATGCGCAGCACGCGCCGCTCGTCGCGCTCTGAGAGTCCCAGGTACACGCGGCCGCCGCCGTTCATCTGAATGGATGCAACGCGGAAGGGAATGTGGAAGCCGCGGACGCGGATGTCGAACGGACGGTCGAGGAGATTGCGCTGGGATTGGATGGCCTGGAGGTGGGCAGCACCGTCGCCGGCGCCGACCCAGAGCTTGAGGCTGCCGTCGGGACCGGTCTGGAGGAAGAAGACAGAGTCATTGGCGGCGCCTTCGTCGCTATTGGAGGCGCGGTTGGGAACTTCGCGAGAGGCGAGCTCGGCCACCTCGCCGACGACGCGGTTGTAGAGCGCGTCGTTGGGGGTGCGGGCAGCGACGTCGCCGAGGACTTCGACTTCACCGCTGAGCCAGGCGTCGCTGCGGCGCTGGATGTCGTTGGCGACGAAGCGGTCAAGAAAAATAAAGACGACGAGCGTGCCGCAGGTGAAGGCGAGCGCGGCCCAGGCGGAGATGCGCCAGGCCGCGCTGCGCATGGTGGGCTTAGCGGTCTTTGAGGACATAGCCAACTCCGCGCAGAGTGCGGATGAGGGGCTGCTGGCCGTTGCCGTCGACCTTGCCGCGCAACCGGTAGATGTGGACGTCTACGACGTTGGTGTCGGGCTGAATGCGCATGCCCCAGACATTCTGGAGGATCATGGAGCGGGTGACGACGCGGCCGGCGTTGCGGCAAAGGTACTCGAGGAGGACGAACTCCTGGGGAGTGAGTTGGAGGAGCTGGCCGGAGCGCGTAGCTTCGCGGCGGAGGAGGTCGAGCTCAAGATCAAGAACATGGAGGCGGGTTGTCTCCCCCGCGGAGGGCGTGTTGCGGCGGAGAAGATTGCGCAGGCGGGCGAGGAGTTCAGCAAGCGCGAAGGGCTTGGTGAGGTAGTCATCGCCGCCCTGTTCCAGGCCGCGGACGCGATCGTCGACGGAGCGGCGAGCAGAGAGGATGAGGACGGGAGCGCGCACGCCGATCTGGCGAAGACGAAGGATGAGGTTAATGCCGTCCATGTCAGGAAGGCCGAGATCGACGATGAGGATGTCATAGGTATTGCCGGCGGCGAGGCTTTCGGCGGTGCCGGCGTCAGGCGAAACATCCACGCGGTAGCCTGCCTCCGCAAGGGCCTGGCGGAGAAAGGACTGGATGTCGCGCTCATCCTCAACCAGTAGTAGCCGCATGCCAAGAATGGTAATGCAGGAGGCAGGGAGCGGGAGTGGCAACGCTGGGTGAGATGAACGAATTGTCACGCGAATGAGGGGAAGAGTTCATTTTTGAATCTTGTGGAGCGTAGTCCAATCAAAAGAGCCGTGAAGCAGAGCGGAAGGAGTGAGGAACGATGAGACACTCAATGCTGCTTGGCTACCAGTGGGTGACGGGCACGGCGGACGTGGGAGCGGGAGTGTTGTTGTATCTTGCTCCGGCGTTGACTCTGCGGATGTTGGGAATGCACGCGCCGAGCGATGCTGCGCCCTATGTTTCGTACATCGGCGCATTTGTGCTGTCGGTGGGACTGTCGTGCCTGTACGGTGCGTTGCTGCTGAAGCAGCAGGCAACGCCGGAGCGGCTGGAGACAGTGTGGCTATTGACGGCGTTTGCGCGGAGCGCGGTGGCGATTTACGTGATCAAGGGAGTTTTGACCGGCGAGTTGGAAGCGCCGTGGATGGCGGTAGCAATGTTCGACACGGCGTGCGTGCTGGTGCAGGCGGTGGGGCTGCGGAGGAAGTGGCTGGCAGTCAGGGAGTAAAGAGGCAGGGACATAGAGACATAGAGACTGAAGAGGCCGCCGGTGTAGGCGGCCTTTTTTGCTGGCTGCAGGGGCGAGCCAGAGTTGGCGGAGTTCGGCGATCTGGGCGGCGTGGCGGATGGGATGGAGGGCCATGAGCAGGAGCATCTCGTAGCAGTTGAGTGGGCGGGACGGATGAGGGCGGCGCTAGGATCGATGCCGGCGAGTGCTTCCTTGAGGGCGGATTCACCTTGGTGGAGCCGATCGAAGATCTCGGTTTTGTCGGTCATCGCCGGGCCTGATGCCTGGGCCACTATTGGCCTTGTTCCAACGAGTGCATTGCCTTGGTAATTTCCGCGTAGAGCGGCGGAAGGTCGTCCTGAATGGTGTTCCAGATGGCATCCACATCGATACAGTCATACTGATGGCGCAACCAATTGCCGATGCCACGTATGTCTCGCCAAGGGATTTGCGGGCAGAGTTGAGCGCCTTATCGCCGAGGCGGACGGCCACATTCATCGTGGATATGGGTGGTGCGGCGCCGAGGATCCTGGCGTACCTGTCGCACCACGATGCGCTGAAGGAGTACGCGAATCTTCGCGCGGCCTGATGAAGCGGGGTGATCTGCGCTAGTTCGCTTTGGACGGCACGGCGGGAGCGTGGAGGGTGCGGCTGGCGAAGTCCAGAAATGCGGGCCAGTTGGGCGCCGGAGTGTGGCCATAGGGATGCTGCCGCCATGCGAGGTCGCCATCCGCAATGGTTGTCCCGACTGGCGGAAACTCGGTTGTGCCGAGCCCCGTGCCGCCCAGCAGCGTGTACACGGGTCCTGCCGCCACCTCCGCCAGAAACATGCCCTTGGGGTCGGCCCAGCCATCTCCGCCCGGCTCGGCGTAGCCGTCCCCGTTGTTTGACCCGCCGCCAATGAACACCGGCCGCGGCGCGCTCAGCGCAATCAACTCGTGGTTATCGACGGGCAGGTCCGCGGGCGTAAGCGGTCCACCGTAGCGCAGGAAATTGCCGCAGAACCAGTGGTACAGCGATGCCGAAGTGACGTTCGGCATCTGCTCGCCATAGATGTGCCGGTAGAGCTTGGCTCCGCCCTCACCCGACGAACTGGAGTACGCGATGGCAAACCGCGGATCGTATGCCATGGCTACCAGCACCGCTTTGCCGAAGCGCGAGTGACCGACGAGGCCAACCTCTTTTGCGTTCACGGCTGAGTCGGTTGCCAGATAGTCCAAGGCCCGGCTTGCGCCCCATGCCCACGCGCGCAATGCGCCCCAATCGCCGAGGCCGCGCGGCTGGCCCTTGTTCATCAAGCCGATAATGCCTTCAGTCAAGCCGGCGCCGTCATCGGCTTGAATGCTGACCGTATTCAGAACAGCGAATCCCCAGCCGCGGGCCAAGGCATCGCGTCCGTCAACGCCCCAGTGGCCCGGCGTGCCGGCAGCCGGCGGTACCGGGAATGGGCGCTCGAGGGCCCGTTCAAAATCCCTGGCAAACGCCATTTCCATGAACACCGGAACGGGACCGGAGGCGTGCGCGGGCGTGAACAGAACCATGTCGATGTTGATGGCAATCGCGGGATACGACGAGTTGTCGACGTGGCCCGCCAGCCGCTTCGTAATCACGTCGACGCCGCGATAGTTCTCCGGGGTGGTGCTGACCACTTCCCACCTCACCGAAGGCAAATGATCCGGCGCAGGGCCCAGGATCTCGCGTTCGTAATCGGCGACGATCTCCGGCCGCCGCTGGGTCCACCACTCTTTGGCGGTGGTCACGCGTTTTCCCTTCTTCAGCACCAGTGAATCGGGAAGGTCGGGATAGACGTTGGCCTTGGATTCGTCGTAGTTGGTTGCGTTTGGTGATTTGGGATCGCCGGCGGGTGGGCGTCGCATCTGCGCATCCGCAAGGCCCAGCAGTGTGAGCATCCGTTCGCGATCCTGTTCCGCGGTGAGGTGAACGATGGCGGAATCCGCGGCCTGCGCGGGCGCTGGGGGCGCGTGCAGGTAACGGCTGGCGAAATCAATAAAGAATGGCCAGTTGGGCGCGGGTGTGTGGCCGGCGGAGTGCTGGCGGAACGCGATGTCGCCATCGACCAACGCAGTCTCGATCGGCGGAAAGGTCGTCGTGCCCATGTCCTTCCTGCCCAGCAGCCGGTAAACGGGGCCGGCGCCGGCAGCCGCCAGGAACATGCCCTTGGCGTCGACCCAGCCGTCGCCATTGGTGGCGCCGCCGGAGATAAAGACGGGACGCGGCGCGCAGAGGGCGATAAGCTCATGAGCGTCCACAGGCAGATCGCCGGTGTTCAGCGGGCCGTCGTAGCGAAGGAAGTTGCCCGCCACCCAGTGGAAGCTGACTGCCGCGGCGATGTTGCCGACCTCCTCACCGAAGATGTGGCGATAGAGCTTTGCGCCGGCTTCGCCGGAAGAGCTGATGTAGCCGATGGCGAAGCGTGGATCGTAGGCCATGGCGACCAGCGAGGCTTTGCCGTATCGCGAGTGGCCTTCGATGCCGACCTGCTTCGCGTCGACGGCGGGATCCGTCTCAAAGTAGTCGAGGCATTTGCTGGCGCCCCATCCCCAGGCCTTGAGCACGCCCCAGTCGTCGAGGGAGCGGGGCCGCCCTTTGTTGACCAGGCCGATGATGCCCTCGGTGAGGCCGGCAGCGTTGTCGGGCTGGACGCTGGTGGGGACGTACTCGGCGTATCCCCATCCTTTGGCCAGCACCTGTTGCTGCCATGTGGGCCCGGGCGGCGTCATGTTGGCGAACTGGGGGAAGCGCTTGCGCATCTGCTCCATGAACTCGCGGGAGAAGCCGAGTTCCATGATGACGGGTACGGGGCCGGCGGCGTTGGCGGGCGTGGAGAGCTCGAGGTCGATGTCGACCTTGATGGCCGGATCGGCGGAGTTGTCCACGTGGCCAATGAGTTTCCTGGTGATGATCGGGACATCGCCGTTCTTATCGCGCGTGGTGCTGACCACTTCCCAGGTGACTTTCGGCAGGTGCGCCGGGGTGCGGCCGAGGACGTTGTTGTCCCACAGCGCGACCAGCTCTGGCCGGCGCTTTGTCCACCATTGTTTGGCAGTGGTGACGTGCTTGCCGTTCGCCATCAGAAGTGGGTCGGGGAGGTTGGGATAGACGTCGGCCTTCGATTCGTCGTAATTGACGGCATTGGGGGCCTTGGGATTACTGCCGTCGGCGCCGGGGCGCAGGGTCTTGATGCCAAGCAGGTCCATCTCCCGCTGGCGCTCCTTCTCATTGTCGGCCTGAATTTTGAGCATCTCCGGCGTGGGCTGGAAGGCTGGAGGCGCGGGCGCGGGCTTGGCGGCGGGCGCCGCGGTCTGGGCGCTCGGCGGGGCGGTCTGTGCGGCGAGAGGGAGGACAGCGAGAACCACAGTAGAGACAAAAAGACGGCGAGACAACATTTTGGGACCTCGATCGAGAGCAAATTCCGAGCGGGGGAAGAATATCGATTTAGTTCCGGCGGGGCAAGCACGGCGGAGATGGGAGCCATCTCTCTCAAGAGTTCGCCGCGCGCGCCGATGAACGGAAGGAAGTAAACCCTGAAGGGGTGGGCGCATGTCTGCCATTCGTAATCTTCCTATCTCGCGCAAGTTCTACGGCGCATTCGGCATTGTCTGCAGCCTTTGCATTGTGCTGGGTGTATACACATTCCTGGCGTTTCGCGGAATCGCGGAAAAGACCGCGATGGTAAGCGGGAGCCATCTGCCGGCCCTGATTCAAATCGGGGAGATTCGCAACGCAGTGAGCACGGAGCGGAGTGAGGATCTGGAGCTGCTGCTATGCCAGACGCCCGCCTGCTCGGCGACGCACGGCGCCAGGCGGAAGCAGGCGATCGCCGACTACCAGCAGGCGTTGATCGCGATGCAGCCGCTGCTCATTCCCGAGGAGCGAAACCACTACGAGCAATTTGTGGGCTCGATCCAGAGCTACCAGGCGGCGAGCGATCGCGCTGCGCAGCTGGAGGCAGGGGGAAAGATCGGCGACGCGCTGGACGTGCTGTCTTCCGACGGCGTCGCGGCGACGCTGGCTTCCGCGTTGAACGCGGCGGATCAGGGTTTTCAGCTTCATGAGAGGCTGGCCAATGACAATGCGCGCACCGCGTGGCAAGACAGCTCGCGGGCCACATGGATCGACCTGGCAGTGACGTTGCTGATCGTATTCCTGTGCGCGTTGGTGGGGGTCGGCCTTACGCAGCTGATCGCACCGCGTATCCAGCGGGCGACGGCGGCACTGGAGAAGCTGGCGGCCAAAGACCTGACCGCGGAGCTGAGGGTTTCAGCAAGCGATGAGATCGGCCGGCTGGGCGATGCGCTGAACACCAGCGTGGCATCGCTGCGCGAGGTGATCGAGTCAGTGGGCAAGGGAGCGGAAACGCTGTCCAGTGCGACCAACCAGATGAGCGGCCGTGCGGTCGAGAGCGCGGCCAACGCAAACACGCAATCGAGCAAGACCAACCAGATTGCGGCAGCAGCGCAGGAGATGACGGTCACCATCGGAGAGATCAGCCAGAACGCGGAGAGCGCGGCGCGGGCCAGCCGGCTTTCGGCGGAGACGGCGGACCAGGGCGGCGCGGTGATGCAGGCCGCGGCGGAGACGATGGAGCGGATTGCATCGGCCACCAGTTCTGTCTCGGTGAAGATGACCTCGCTGGCGGCGCGCAGCGAGGAGATTGGAAAGGTGGTGAACGTCATTCAGGAGATCAGCGAGCAAACCAACCTGCTGGCGCTGAATGCGGCTATCGAAGCGGCGCGCGCGGGCGAGCACGGGCGCGGGTTTGCGGTGGTGGCCGGCGAAGTGCGGCGGCTGGCGGAGCGGACCAAGAGCGCCACCGAGGAAATTGCCGCGACCATCCGCAGCATCCAGGAAGAGACGCGGGCCACGCTGGAGGTGATGGACTCGAGCCGCGCATCGGTGGAGTCGGGCCTGGAAGAGACCAGCCGCGCGCGCAAAAGCCTGGACGCGATCATCGAGTCGTCGAAGGAAGTGGAGCAGCAGATCAACCTGATTGCCACGGCGGCGACTGAGCAGACCTCGGCTTCAGCGGAGATCTCGGAATCGGCGGGGCACATTTCGCAGATCGCGATGGAGTCGTCGCACGCGGCGGAAGAGGCGGTGGAGGCGCTGAAGAACCTGGCATCACTGGCCGCCGAGATGGACGGGGTGATCCGCCAGTTCGAGCTGGGCGACGACGGGCGGGCGGTAGGCCGCGTGGCGCAGAAAACCAAACCGGCCGGCCTGTCGGCGCTGCGCGCGGCGCGCTCCTGAGGCGAAACATGCTCCTGGTATGCCCCGGCAGCGTTGGGAAAATGTAAAAGCTGCCGGGGCCCTTTTTTGCGTCCGGGTACGGTGCAGGCCAGAAAAGAACAGACCGGTTTTCACATCTCTTCCCTTCCCGCAACGAGACAATGGAAATGGGTGACGCCGGTGGGCGCTATGGTAGCCTCCGGGAGATGGGACGCGCAGCGCGGAGTTCCGCTATGCGGCGCGACCAACCCGCCCGGGATGCATCTTAAGAGTTCTGGAGGAGAGGACCGACGAATGAGCGCCGTCAACTACGACCTGACCGTGATTGGCTCCGGTCCTTCGGGACAGCGGGCCGCGGTGGCCGCAGCCAAGATGAAAAAGCGCGTGGCGGTGGTGGAGGCGCGGTCCGTAGTAGGCGGGGTGTGCATCAACACGGGGACAATTCCCTCCAAAACCATGCGCGAGGCGGTGCTGCATCTTTCCGGATATAACTACCGCTCCATCTACGGTATGAATTACCGGGTGAAGGAAAAGATCACCATGGCCGACCTGGCGTTCCGGGTTCAGGCGGTCATCAAGACAGAAGTGGACGTGACCGAGGCGCAACTCTCCCGCAACGGGATCGAAATTGTGCACGGGATCGCTCATTTTCTTGATCCGCGGCATGTGCGCGTGGAGGGTCCGCAGGGAGACACGACGATCGAGTCGGACCGCATCATTATTGCAGTGGGAACCAAGCCGGCATCGTCGCCCAAGGTACCCATCAACGGGCGAACGATCGTGAACAGCGACCAGATTCTGGACCTTCCTACGCTGCCCAGATCGATGATTGTGGTCGGCGGCGGCGTGATCGGCGTGGAGTACGCATGCATGTTCGCCATCCTGGGTGTGCGCGTCACCGTCATTGAAAAGCGGGCCAAGCTGCTGGAGTTTGCCGACCAGGAGATTATCGAGGCGCTCAGTTATCACCTGCGCGACAGCCGGGTGACGCTCCGCCTGGGCGAAGAGGTCGAGAGCGTGGAGGAGCTGCAGGACGGCACGGTGGTGGCGAACCTGGAGAGCAAGAAGCGGATTTCCGGAGACGCACTGCTCTATGCCGTGGGGCGGCAGGGAGCGGTGGAAGACCTGGACCTGGCCGCGGCCGGAATTGAGGCCGACCCGCGCGGGCGCATCCCGGTAGACGAGCATTACCGCACCAAGGCGGAAAACATTTATGCGGCCGGCGACGTGGTGGGATTCCCTGCGCTGGCGTCGGTGTCAATGGAGCAGGGACGGATTGCGGCGCACCGCGCCTTCGGCGACGACTCGACCAAGTCCAATCCCAGCTTTTATCCCTACGGCATTTACACCATTCCGGAGATCAGTTTCATCGGCAAGACCGAGGAGCAACTGACAGACGAGGACGTGCCGTACGAGGTGGGCATGGCGTATTACCGCGAGGTGGCGCGCGGGCAGATCCGCGGCGACACCACGGGGCGGCTCAAGCTGATCTTCAACCGCGACACGCGCAAAGTGCTGGGCGTGCACATCATCGGCGAGGGCGCGGCGGAGCTGGTGCATATCGGACAGGCGGTGATGACGTTGGACGGCACCGTGGATTATTTCGTAGACACGGTCTTCAACTATCCCACGCTGGCGGAGTGCTACAAGGTGGCGGCGTTCAATGGGCTGGGCCGGCTGCACCGCTACCAGGGCTGAGGCGGAGATGGGGAGGATGCAATGACGATCGCCATTGGAGTGGTGATGACCGAGCATATTGTTGCCGGGCGGCTTGAAGACCACAAGCTCGTGGGCAAGACGGTGCGGTTTCCGCCGGATGCGAAGGAAGTGGACGCGCTGCAGGCGCTTCCGGGCAGCGAGCTGGTGGAGATTCTGGCCGCGCAGATCCTGGAGTTGGCCGGCAGCGACGGCAAAGTGGATGCGATCGGCGTGGCCGTTCCGGGCGTGGTGCGGCACAACATTGTGGAAGACAGCCCAAACCTGAACCAGATCAAGGGAATGCACCTGGGGCAGGAACTGGGCGCCGTATTGAGCGCGCGTGGCATCGCCGCGCCGGTGCACATTGCCAACGACGCCGACGCCATTGCCGCGGGTGTGGCTGCGACCCGTGGTCACCTGAACAGGCTGACGCGCGTGTGGACCATCGGCAACGGCATCGGCTACGGGCGCTGGCCCTACGTCGAGGGCGTATGGGAAGGCGGGCACATCACCGTTTCGCTCGATCCAAAGGAGCGCTACTGCGGATGCGGCGGCGTAGGCCATCTGGAAGGCATCATGGGATACCGTGCCATGCGGCTGCGCTTCCTCGATAAGGAGCCGGAAGAAGTGTTCGCGGCGGCCAGGCAGGGCGATGCGAAATGCCGCGAATTTGTGGACCTTTGGCATCGCGCGCTGGCCGCGGCCACCGCATCCTTTATCCACCTCGCCGGGCCGGGGCGGTTCTACTTCACCGGGCACAACGCGGGCTTCGTTGACCTGCCGATGCTGCGTGCGCACATGGAATCGATGGTGAAAATGAGCCCGCTGCAGAGCTTCAGCCTGGAAGTGCTGGAGCCCGACGACGAGACCGCGCTTATCGGGGCAGGAGTGAGCGCTCTGCGCGCGCTGACGTGGTAAGCAGCGCCTTGCGCCGCGCCGCCAACCCGATCTGACAACCCTCAGCGAGTCGAAGGAGATGCCGGCCGTGTCTCGACGGGACGCTCCGTCGGTACGGATCTCAGCCCGTCCATGCGAAATTGCGGGCCGCGTGCCGGTAAGCAGGGCATTCCCGCACCGCTAAGTGATCGATATCACACGCCTCTGGCGGCCAGCCCCAGCCACGGAGGCCCCCGCCGGAAACCTCCGTTCTCTCTTGACAACAGTACAGTTGCCGAGTAGGGTGGATCGGTCCCAAATTCAGAGACGAGACCGCGAGGGAAAATCGCGGCCCCATGATTCCGGTACGTGCACGGAATGCTGGTAAAGCGATTATTTTAGCTTTACCGCGGCTATCTTTTCGCGCCTGATGCAAGCGCGCAATGCACTCCGGTATCGGTATCAGAAGAAGGGATAACCGGAGCCGCGAAAACGGCTTTCCGGGGATGGAATACAGGCAGGCAAGAGCAAATCTTGCGGCGGCGATCAATCGAGGGGGAGGAACAGCGATGCAAGCCACTTTAAGGGGAATCAGGAATTCACTTCAGTCGGGTGCGACAGGAACTGCGGTCGCCCTGGCGATTCTCTTTGCTCTTAGCCTTGGAGTAAACGCCGCGACAGCGCAGGCCCCGCCCATCGTGGTGACTGGCCCGTCGACACTGATCGGCGATATGCACTTCAGCGGCGCCGGCGGCGGCTGGTTCAGCGGACAAGCGCCTCTGGGTGGCACATTCGTGGTGGGCGTGAACGGCGATGTGATCGTCGGCGCCGGCTATGGCAGCGGTGTATTCCAGATCACCCCAGGCGGGACTCAATCCGTCCTGGCGAACTTTGGAAACAGCAATGCCGCCGGCATGGACCAGTACGGCAACGCGTATATCGCCCGGGACTATGGAGACTCGATCATCAAGCTCCCGTTTGTCTCCGGTCAGTATGTGGGCTTCACGGGCGGTACGCCGACCACCAACTGCCAGGGCGGGACTCAGGATGCGACGCCGTGCGTGTTTGCTCCGAACGTCAAATCCTTCATGGACGGTGTCTATGCGTCCAGCAATAATCCGGGATTCACTTCGCTGTTGTTCGACGCGCAGGGCAACTTCTTCTTTGCCACCGACACGACGCCCGGCAATTCCGGCCTCGCGAACACGATTTACGAGTGCAGCGTGAAGTGCCAGACGGAGACAGACGGTGCGGGAACCTACCCTCCTGTCGCGGTTTACGCCGACCCCGGTGTGCTCGGCGCGGTCGCCGTTGATCCGTGGGGAAACCTTTTCTTCTCTGATGGCCAGGGCAACCTCACCGGAAAGAAAACTTATGTTGAAGAACTGCCGTTTTCGAGCGGCAAGTATGCCTCCGCGCCCACGGTGATCACAACCTATACTTCGAGTTCCGATTACAACGGCATCAGCGGAGTGACAGCGAGCAATCTCACCACCATTTACTTCACGATTCCCAACGACGGCGTCTACGCCATTCCGAATTCCTCCTCGGGGCCGAACGCCGCCGGCATTTACAAGGTTTCAAATCTGGGTGGCAAAGGCATGGCGCTGGACGCGGCCGGAGACATCTACCTCATCCAGTACAGCGGCACGCTGAACAACGACGGCGTCTTCGTAACCGCGATGGGCAACGTCGGCTTTGGCGCATCGCCCGTAGGAACGGCCACAGCGGCCACGGCGATCACCGTGATCGACAGCGCCGGCAATTGCACCAGCGCCCCCACCCTTGCATTTAGCGCGACGAGCGAATATGCCGTCACGCCGCCGGCCAGCGGCAGCTGCTCGGTCGCCGTGAACACAGCGCAAGGCTCATTTACACCGGCTTTGGCCTCCAATGGCGCATCCTTCTCGGCTTCCATCGTGTTCACGCCCGCTCAAGCAGGTCTGCGCTCCTCGGTTCTAACGACGAGCGATTCGGGCAACAGCGCAAGCGGCTATGCTGCATTGCGCGGCGTAGGCCAGGCGCCGGCCGCGAACGTCGATCCCGGCGTCATGACGACCTTCAGCACAGGCCTCACCGCACCAGCCTCGATCGTCGCCGATGCGGCGGGCGATGTCTTCATCGCCGACCCAGGAGCCGCCAAGGTTTACGAGATTGCTCATGGAGGCACAACGCCAGCTGCAATCGGCTCGGGATTCAGTAAGCCGGATGCCTTGGCATTGGACGCCAATGGCGACCTGTTCATCGCGGACAATGGAACGTTTACGGTTGAGATCATTCCCAACACCGGAAGTTCGGGGTCGTTTACAGCCGGAACACAGGCGACCGTGATAAGCACCAGCGACCTCTTTGGAAACGTGGCCCTGGGCAGCGCAACCGGGCTGGCGTTCGGGCCGCGCGGAACGTTGTACATCTCCGATCCGGCCAATAATCGGGTGGTTTACTTCAACCAGATTACCGGCCAGGCGGGCGTAACCCTGCTCAATGCGAGTAACTCCATCTCGATTCCGATGGGGCTGGCGACCGACTCCGGCGGCAGTCTCTATGTTGCGGATTCGGGTTTGGACGCGGTGGTGCAGCTTGCCGGCGGAGTCACGACCACGATCTCAACTTCCAGCGTGACCGATGCGATCGGCGTTGCGGTCGACGGCTCGGGCAGCGTGTTTATCGCCGACGGATCGACGGGCAACATCGTCCGCGTCCCCAACCTTTCCGGGACGCTCACAACTTCCAGCGCGGCCACGGTGGAGGCGCTCGGTTCGCCCGCGTCATCGCTTTGGGCGGACGCGGCGGGTGACCTGTACGCAGCCAGCCCAAGCACGAAATCAGCGTATGCCGTCCAGCGCTCTGCGGCCTCAATCGACCTGGGCATCGTCGAGGACGGCCAGGAGGGCACCGGCACGGTTTACCTGATGAACTCAGGCAATCAGGCGGCGACACTGGCCGATCCCGACGTGACCGAACCCACCAACACGCTGCTTACGCTAAACCCAGCCGCAACCAACGGCTGCGGTTCCGGGTCGGGTCCTGCTGGAGCATTGTGCTCATTCACAGCCGCATTCGCGCCGCCTGCCGGCAGCGGCGACAGCGGACCTTATAGCGGGACGGGCAGCATCCTCATAGCAACCCCTGCGCTCACCATCCCAGTTAGCATCTCGGCCACGGCATCAACCTCGACACTCAAGGCGCAGACCATTACGTTCAACCCTGCTCCGCCTGCCGCGGGCTACATTGGCCAGGAGATCACCCTGTCGGCCACGGCAACTTCAGGCCTGACCGTCACCTTCTCCACCATCACACCCAACGTCTGCAACGTCACCGGAACCACCGCGACCTTCAATACGGCCGGCACCTGCACCATCGATGCCAACCAGGCGGGCGACACGACATGGGGTGCGGCGCCCCAGGTGAACGTTTCCATCACAATCGCGGCAGTGACGCCAGCCGGCGTTCCCGGGTTGGTCATGACGCAGCTCTCATGGCTGAATCCGACCGGAAGCTTCAGTGACGGGCAGAACCCGCAAGGCGGAAGCTTCGCCGTGACCACGGACGGAAAAACCGTTGTCATCGGGACGACCTACAGCAACAAGGTGTACTTCGTCGACGCACAGACCGGCGCCACAATCGGCACCCCGGTTGCCGTCAACGGACCCGGCGGAATTACGGTTGACAGCAGTAACAACCTGTACATTTCGCACCTCTACAACAACGTCGTCTACAAGATCCCGTACGTGAATGGGGCCTGGGTAGCATGGTCCGATAACCCGTCGCCTGCGCCTGCGGCCTGCACCGGTACCGATACGGCCGAATGCACCTTTGTCACCTACCCTTCAGGCGCTCCGAATTCCGGCGGCCTGAAGGCCCTCGCCTTCGATCCGTCGGGCAACTTCTATATGGTTTCGGAGCCCGACAGCTCGAACAGTCTCACCGGCCAGAGCAACATCTACGAGTGCGACACGACATGCCAGCCAGCCGGCACGGGAACGGTGCTCTACGCTGATCCGAACGGCGTAAGCCAGATCGCGTTCGACTCCTGGGGCAACCTGTTCTTCACGGACTCGAACTTCGACGTGAGCGGCGCCAACGACGTCGGCAATTCGGGCGCTTCAAGCTCGAACCTCAACGAATTGGTCTTCACCTCCGGAACCGGCTTTGCCAGCCAGCCGACAATTCTGCAGACGTTCGCAAATAATGGCGGCGGCGCCAATTACGACAACATGCTCGCCAGCGTTGCCGTCGATCCAACCTCCGGCACCATCTACTACGGTGTCCTGTACGACGGTCTGTTCGCAATTCCGAATACGCAGGGCGGCGGACCGCAGGTGGATGGCCAATACGCCGTCTCAACCCAAGGCGCAAAGGCGCTCCAGGCTGGCCTGAACGGCAGTCTCTTCCTGGTGGCAAATACGAATGGCGCCGATACCGTCGGCTTCATGGCCGTTAGCAACCTGACCACGCCCAGCGCGCAGTATCAAGGCCCAGCCGTCACGGGTTCTGCTTCCGTGGTAGACAATGCTGCCGGGTACTGTCCAAATACTGCGCCGAACCTGCTGTTCGCCTCCGACAATCCGACCGAGTTCTCCGCCACTGCCGGAACGACATGCGGCGGCATCGGAATGGGGGATGCCACGCTGAAGTATCCGCTGAACGGTACCTTCGGCAGCGCATCCAGCTACCCGGTCACCATCACCTTCACGCCACTCAACCTCAGCTCTCAGTCCGCGACGCTGAGCATCAGCGATGCCACCAATGGAGGCACAGGCTCTGCGAAGGTTACGGGATTCGCCAACGCAACACCGCAGACACTCGCCTTCACCGCACCCACAACGACGACTTCCACCTATGCACCGGGCCTGACTGTAACGGTGAGCGTAACCAACGGCGGCTCCAATAACCCGGCGGCCTTCTCTGTCGATTCCGGCAGCGGAACCACCGGCGCGGGCACGTTCTCAACTGCGACGGTTACCGGCACCACTTCGACGGCGACATTGACGGTTACCCAAGCCGGGGCCATCGTGATTAACGCCAACGAACCTGGTGGGCTTGTCAACGGCGTCTACTATAACGACGCGACCCAGACCCAGCTCACTCTGACGGTCAACAAGGCCGCGCAGACTCTCACCTTCGCGCCCCAGACCGCTCCGGTGACCTACGCTCCGGGTTTAACCATCAACCTATCAGCGACTCCGGGCGTCTCCACCAGCCCCGTCGTCTTCTCTGTCGATAGCGGCAGCGGAACCACCGGCGCCGGCACCATCTCGGGCAGCGTACTCACCGTCACCCAGGCGGGCAACATTGTTGTCGATGCCGACCAGGCGGCCGATGCCGACTACCTGGCCGCCACGCAGGTGCAACAGCCGATCGTCGTGAACCCGGCCAGCCAGGCAATCGCCTTCACGCCTCCTTCCGCTCCCATCCACTTCATCGTGGGCGGCATTACCGTTCCGGTTGCGGCAACGGGCGGAGCTTCCGGCAACCCGGTGGTCTTCACGGTGGATAAGTCAAGCACTGCGAACATCGCCGCCATCTCCGGCAGCATTCTGACCGTGACGGGCACCGGTACCGTCGTGGTGGATGCCGACCAGGCCAGCACCGCTAACTACAGCGCGGCGCCGCAGGCACAGGAAACCATCGCCATCCTCGCTGCTCTGCCCACCCAGACCATCACCTTTGACAACCCGGGCACCCAGGTGGCAGGCACACCGCTCACGCTGGCCGCAACGGCCAGCTCCGGGATGCCCGTCAGCTTCGCGTCCACCACCACCGATGTGTGCACCGTGGCATCGTCCGGCTCCACGTGGACGGCGACCATCGTGACCGCCGGCAACTGCACGATCATAGCGACGCAGCTAGGGGACAACACGACCTTTGCCGCGGCGCCGCCGGTCTCGCAGACGTTCATCGTCAACGCCACCGGCGTGATTCCGAACATCGGATTGGGCTTCACGCTCTCCACGCTGACGATCTCGCCGGGGACCAATGGCCTGACCTCCTTGACGGTGGCTTCAAAGAACGCGTTTGCCGGCACGGTCAGCTTTGCCTGCAGCGGGTTGCCCAGCGGCTACTCGTGCACCTTCAACCCCAATCCGATCACGGTCCAGGCAAATGCGTCGGCGACCACAAATCTGACCATCGGCGGCGCAACCTCCGGGGCTAACCGCAACTCGCAGCCAATGCTGCCGGAAGCGGCGCTGGCAGTAGCGCTCTGCTGGCTGGGCTTCCGGAAGCGCAACCGCTTCCAGATGCTGCTGCTGGTCCTCATCGGCATCGTGGGCCTGGGGCTGTTCTCGGGATGCGGTGGCTCGTCGAAATCCACCACCTCCACGCCGGCAACCTCCAAGGTAACCATCACGGCAACTTCGGGCGCGGTGTCCCAGAGCGCGACGCTGACTCTGACTGTGGAGTAAGCGCGAGCCGGCAAGCCTGAAAACGTCGGGGCCTCTCCGGGATCGGAGAGGCCCGATGTTTTTGGTCTAAAGCAGTTTCGGAGAATTGGGTAGCAGCCTCACAGCGGCAAAATCGGCGCGGCCTGGACCCCTTAAACACTACAGCTATTTCCGAAACTGCCCTTGAATCAGCGCTTCCGCAAATAGGTTTGCGAAATGCGGTCGTGCCAGCTCAGGTGATCCTCATCGAAAATGGACCACGCAAAGCCTAGGCCAACGGGAACAAGCGACAGCGCCATCGCTCCCAGGCGGCGCCGCAGTTGAGCCGTGGTAGGACTATCGTCGTCAAAGGTGCACAGGGCAATGCCCGCGTAACGCATACCCGGCGTGGATAGGCCCAGGGCGAAGAACAGGGCATGGTACAGGAAACCGGCAAGAACGAGGCCGGCCAGCGCGAGAGTTTCCGCGGACTTGCCCACCGGCAGTTCCTGCATCCGGGAAACCACGAAGAGTGCCGCCGTAAAGAACCCGGCAAAGGTAAGCGAGCTGTCGACCACCAAAGCCATCAGGCGAAGTCCCAGCGGCGCCAGATGCACGCTCCGTGCGCCGGCTGCAGGTTCCAGCACTCGCTCGGTCTCGGTGGCGGGGTGCTCGTCGAGCTCAATGCCTGACCACTCCGGACCCGACAATGCGAACCCATCGGCTGGGTTTGCGGCAGGCTCCGTGGAGACGGCGCCCGGATCGACTTCGAAGATACTGAGCTGGGCTTCGGCGCTGCTGCCCGTCGCGGCCGGCGCCTCTGCCAGGCGCGGGCGCATGCGGCGCGTGGCCACCAGCTCGCGCGGAAATTCGATCAGGTTGGCATGCACCGGCTGCGCATCCACCGCAATGGGCTCGTTGCGCAGCGTGGCACTCATCTGGGCCGGGGTCCACCAGTCCTCAGCGGCCAGTTCGAACTCCTCCCGCGGCACGGGTCTGCGCTCGAGGACGCGACCCGGAATGTCCGGCTCCCACCGAATCGCCACCGGGCCGCTCTGCGCCTGTTGGGACACATGCGGCGGCTCCGGCGCTGCGGGCACCCGGGCCGGCTGCGCGATCACCATCCGGGAAATCTCTCCGGCGGATTGTTCCTCGCCGCCGCGCGCAGGTCCCCCCGGCGCTTCCCGCAGGAGAACAGCTTCCGGCTCGAGAAATACTTCGGGACTGGGAGCCCGCGTAATGCTCTCCACGACGGCTGGACCACGCATCGTCGGTTCCTGCGCGGCGGCATGAAGCCCGGCCAGCGCATCCTCCGCGACGGCCTGGGCCTCCAGTGCCACCTGGGTAGCGATCTCCGCCGCTCGCACGGCCACGCGGGCCTCTTCGGCCTGCATCTGGCTGTAGCTGGGCGCGCTGGCGTACCGCGCGGCCACTCGCGAAGCGGCTTCCGCGGCGCGGCTCGACCCTAAATGATGCGGAGAATTGGACGTGTCCGGTGCCGGCTCAGCCCCCTTGCGGTTCCTGTGCGCGGCGATTCGCCGGTTTACTTCCTGTTTCCACGCTGGCTCAAAATGCGGTTGGCCAAGTGTGCTCAACTTGAATTCCCTCTCAAATACGGCTCATCCTGCCTGAAAGCCGCCTGTTGTTCTCCAGCCCGTACCCGTGGACTGAAGTGTTGATGCCGAGGAAGAACAGGAGAGCGCGGAATCGAAATACAGGGCATGCGCACGGAAGTTCGTGCTCCGTGAACGCTTGAGCCGGATTGTCCTGCAACCAGAGCCCGAGGAAAAGCTCCGCTTCGAGCGGCCCCTGCATTTGTTATGCTGGCCTTAGTCAGCGGATGCGCCCTCGCAATTTCCTGTTTATCACGGCATTGGTGCTCTGTCACATGCATACGATGGGACAGACGTTGACCAATGCGTTACCCCCTGCGCAATTTGGAACGCGGGCGGCGAGCGCGCATGCAACGGCGCTCCCCGACGATCCCGGCCAGGAGGCGATGCCTGTCGCCCAACCTGTGCCCGGCGCCCCGGCCGGCGTTCCCGTAAGTTACAAGGCGGAACGCCAGACCCTGGAAGGCAAAATCGCCACGCTGTACGGCGTCAGTGAATTCCATTACCGCGACTACGTTCTGAGCGCCGACAAAGTTGTCTACAACCGGGAGACCACCGAGGTTGACGTTGAGGGCCACGTCCAGTTGACGGGCGGCCCGGAGGACGTCATGATCTCGGCATCCCGCGGCAGCCTGCAACTCAACCAGCACACCGCCCGCTTTTACGACGTGACCGGCACCATGGGCGTGCGTTCCGCCGGCCGCAGCGTGGTCTACTCCACCGCCAATCCGTTCATCATCCACGCCCGCGTCCTGCTGGAATCGGGGCAAGGCAGCTATCGGGTGGTGGATGGCACCATGACCAACTGCCGCTTGCCACACCCCGATTGGGAACTGCTGGCACACAGGATTGACGTGACGGACGGCCGCGCGTCCACCACCAACACCGTGTTCAAGTTCCTCGGTGTCCCGTTGTTCTACATTCCTTACCTGAGGCATCCCATCGACGAAAACGGCCGCCAGAGCGGCTTCCTCATTCCCGTCCTCAGCAACTCTTCCATTCGCGGGTACACCATCGGCGAGCAATACTACTGGGCCATCAGCCGCAGCATGGACATGGTGGTGGGCACTGAGTACTACAGCAAGCGCGGATGGGCGCCGAAAGGCGACTTCCGCTATCGCGGCCTGGGCCTCGATCACATCGTCGTCGACTGGAGCGCGCTCATCGACCGTGGCTTCACGATGACCCAGACAACCGGCCCACAGGCGGGCCAGGCCGTGCTGGTCAAACAGGGCGGCGCCGACATCGTGGCGCAGATTCGCAGGGATCTCTCCCCGGAAACCCGCATCGCCGGCGACGCCGAGTACCTCTCCAGCTACACCTACCGGCTGGTCTTCAACGATAACTACTGGCAGGCGGTCAGCTCTGAAGTGAAGAGCGACCTGTCCCTGACCCACGCGCACAACGGGCGCATTCCTTCGGTGGATTTCTCGCGCATTCAATCCTTCGACGGAACCTCGGAAGGCGATGAGGTGCGCATTCTTCACCTCCCCAGCCTGCGCTACGACGTCCTGGACAGGCCGCTCGGCGGCGGTCCCGTCTATTGGGGACTCGGCGCGGGCCTGAGCCAGTTGAGCCGTGCGGAGCCGGGCTTCCACGCGCACAACGACGGCCGCATCGACTTCTATCCTCACGTCTCACTGCCTCTGGTAGCGGGCGGTTGGAGCTTCGTCCCTGAAGCGGCATTGCGCGCTACGTCCTACTCCGGCAGCCAGGTTCCTGACCTGACCGGCGTCAACGGAGGCGTGCCCACCGCAAGCCACGACCCATTGCACAGGTTCTACGGAGAAGCTTCCCTGGACGTGCGCCCGCCCGCGCTGGAACGCGACTTCACGCTGGGTGGCGGCCGTCGCGAACTGCGCCACGTGATCGAGCCCGAGCTCACATATCACTTCGTCGGCGGCATCGGCAGCAAGGAGAGCAATGTGCTGCTCGTGGACACCAACGACATCCAGACCGACACCAACGAGGTGGGCTATTCGCTCACCCAGCGCTTCTATCTCCGGCCAACCGGCGCCGCGCCCTGCGCCGATTCAACCGATGAAAACTCGCCCCAGGAATGCCAGGGCCGCCCGCGCGAATGGGCAAGCTGGCAAATCGCCCAGCGCTACTACCTCGATCCCGCCTTTGGCGGCGCGCTCATTCCCGGCCGGCGCAACGTCTTCTCCTCCGCCCTCGACATGACCGGCGTCTCGTTCCTCACCGAGCCGCGCAACCTCTCCCCCCTCATCAGCCGGCTCCGCTTTGAAGCCGTCAACAATCTGCGCGTCGAGTGGGACATGGACTACGACCCCAGGGCCGGCCGCCTGGGCTCAAGCAACATCTACGCAGGCTACAGCCGCGGCATCACTACCGTTGGCCTGGGCCACGCAATGCTGAATGCTGTGGACGAACAAGGCGCCGCGGCCACCCTGGTGCAGAGCCAGCAGTTGGAACCGTTCCTCGAGATCGGCAAGCAGAGCCGCGTCGGATTCAACCTGGCTGCCAACGGCGGCTACGACTTTGTGCATGGCGAGCTGCAATACGGCGGGGTGCAGGCCGTCTACAACTGGAACTGCTGCGGACTCACCGTGGGCTACCGCCGATTCGCCCTGGGCAGCCTCCGCGACGAGACCCAATACCTCTATAGCTTCACCCTCGCCAACTTCGGCTCCGTCGGCGATATCCGCCGCACCAACACAGTCTTCCGCGATCCCACCGCGGCCCCATCGTACTGAACCGCATCCCTCTGAACCCCTCCCAGGCGCAGCACCAACAAGCAGCCAACTGTGAACCGGGAACTGTGAACTGCCTTCCGGGTCACATTTCCCTCCCCCGTACGTCCACTCATCAGGGGCATGCTCCAGCAGTGTTCGCTAGGGTATCCTTGAGCAAGAGGATTCCGATTTGTTGCGCTTTCGATTTATGGCCGTCCTGCTTGCACTGGGACTGGCCGCGGGCTGCAAAGCCCAGCCTTCCAACTCCGCCGATCCGGCGCTGACCCGCCGCATTGAAGTCCTGGTTCGCTCCCAGTTCAACATTCCGCCGCAGGTTGCCGTCAGTCTCGGCCAGCGCACGCCGAGCCAGTTCACCGGATACGAATCCCTTCCGGTCACCCTCACCAGCGGCTCGCGCTCCCAGGTGGTCAAGTTCCTCATCTCCACTGACAACAAAACCCTGGCGCGCCTTGAAACCTTCAGTCTGGACAAAAACCCGGCACTCAACATCGATGTCGCCGGACGGCCCATTCGCGGAAATCCTGCAGCTAAAGTCACGGTCATCAACTTCGATGACCTCGAGTGTCCCTATTGCGCCCGCATGCACGAGGCCCTGTTTCCTTCCACCCTGGACCACTACAAGGACCAGGTGCGCTTCATCTACAAGGACGACCCCCTCACCGAAATCCACCCCTGGGCCATGCACGCAGCTGTGGATGCCAACTGCCTGGCGACCCAGAACGGAAGCATCTACTGGGCCTACGTCGATTACCTTCACTCGCATGGTCAGGAGGTCTCCGGGCCCGACCGCGATCTGAATAAGAGCTACGCGGCGCTGGACCGCATCGCGCGCCAGGAAGCAACCCTCGGCAAGCTCGACGAACCGAAGCTGGACGCCTGCCTCGCCAAGCAGGATGAGACCAACGTCAAGGCGGAAGCCAAGGAAGCCGATGCGCTCGGCGTGGATGGCACTCCGGCGCTGTTCATTGAGGGAGAAAAGATCTCCGGCGCCATGCCGCAGGAAGAAGTGTGGCTGGTGATTGATCGTGCGCTGCGAGCAGCGGGCGAAGAACCTCCGCCGCCCGCACCACCCGCTCCGCCCGCGGCCCCTCCGCCCGCCGCAAAGCAGCCTTCGGGCCGCTGACAGGGCGCTCATTTTGCCTGTCCCCGGCGCGGCACGGGGATTTATCCTATAGTGCCGGAAGGCTTTGAGCCTTTCCGAGGAGAGATCAGGTTGCAAGTCGAAACGTTTTTCCGGGCGCAAGCCCGCGTTGCCATCGTTCTTGTGGGCCTTGGAATCATGCTGGGCGCCTCCGGCTGCCAGCGCGCCCCGGGCGTGGACGTCGTGGCCACGGTAAACGGCAAAGACATCATGCGCGCCGATCTCGAGAAGGAATACAAGCTCAACCTCGGCAATGCGCCCGAACAGCCTTCCGCCGTCCAGGCTGACATCATCCGGCTCAATACTCTCCGCGACATGATCGACAAGGAGATCGTGCAGCAGCGCGCGGCCAAGCTTAATTTGACCGCCAGCGACGAGGACGTCAACGCCAAGCTGACCGAGATCAAGGGGCTCATGACCGAGGAGGAGTTCAATAAGCAACTCTCGCAGCGCGGCATGACCCTCGACGACCTGAAGAATCAGATCCGCCGCGGCCTCACCCAGACCAAAGTGTTCAACAAGGAAATCGTCTCCAAGATCAACATCACCGACGCCGAGATTGCGGACTATTTCAACGGGCACAAGGCCGACTTCAACAATATCGAGCCCAAGTTCCACCTGGCTCAGATCGTAGTCACCGGCGCTCCGCCGCAGCAGGGCAACCTGCCCCAAAGCCGCCACGCGCCCAATGAAGCCGAAGCGCGCAAGGAGATCGAGTCCATCCGCGACCGCATCCAGGCCGGCGAGGACTTCAGCGCACTCGCCTCGCAGTTCTCTGAAAACGCCAGCTCAGCCTCCAACGGCGGCGACATGGGATCTTTTCCGGAGTCGCAGTTGAAAACAGAACCCGAAGCCTATAACGCCATTAACGCCCTGCGCGCGGGGCAGATTTCGCAGCCGCTGCCGGTCTACGATCCGCAACACAAGGCTGTCGTCGGCTACCAGGTTTACAAGCTGCTCGAGCGTGAGCCCGCCGGCCAGCGCGACCTGAAGGATCCCCGCGTGCAACAGTTCATCCGCCAGCAACTACACGATGCCAAGGCACAGTTGCTGGAGAACGCCTACTCCGAAATGCTGCATGACCAGTCGAAAATCCACAATTACTTTGCCGAAGAAATCCTGAAGAAGGGCGCGCAGTAATCGCCGCTACGCTCGCCGCAGTTGCCTGGGTCAGGTGCTGCGGGGTGACGGCTCTATTCTGTTCTTGCTCCAAAATCCCCAGAGTGCTATAAAGGTGTCCGGGCTGGATTCACGCGAACCGTGAATCCGGCCCTTAGACTTTTGAGGAAAGTGGTACCCCCCCACCCCCCCACTATGTGTCATAATGTGGGAACATTTACAATCTATATGATTTGAATCAATAACTTAATAGCAAAACAACAGTCAATTTTGTACCATATAATGATTTCTACCGTATAGTGGCACGTTTTCGCCCGTCAACAAGGCGCTTGAGGCAGAAACCTGACGGCCGCAACTGCCTGCTCACGAGCCTTCAGGAACCACAAATCCGATCTTCAGCCGGTTGCCATGTTCCAGCGGCTCCCACTCCACCGAATTGGAAAATACTCGCATCAGGCGAATGCCGTGTCCGCCGGGCACCAGGTTCTCCAGGGTCACGGGCTCTGCTTCCTTGAGAGGCAGGTCCGGGTCGAACGGCCGGAAATGCGGCGCGGAATCCTCGATGGTAAACACGAATTCTCGTTCCCCGCGCCGCTCGAATTCCACCGCAATGGTCTGGTTGGCGTCGCCGCCGTATCCGTGGCGGATCACGTTGACCAGCGCTTCCTCCAGGCACAGCTCCATGGAGTACTGCGTATCCTTGGGAATGGCATAAGCGAGGGTCAGTGTCTCAACCCAGGGAAAGATGCGCGCCAACTCGGCCAAATGGCTGCGCAAAGTCAGATACTTCGGGATCGTGCGCGCGGAATCGTCTTCAGGCATGGCGCGGTCTCGAGCTTGCTGCCTTGCGCTTCACGCCCGCAACTCGGCGAGCGCTGCATCCAGGTCGTTATGGATGGGGATGATCGTGTCAATGTGGGCGTTCCTCAGTACCTCTTGCACTAAGGGGATAGGGTTGAGCAAAACCATCTTGCCTCCCCGCCGCCTGATCGCCTGAGCAGGCCGCACAATGGACCCCAGTCCCATCGATCCCAGAAAGGTCACGCCAGCCAAATCCACCAGCACCAGCCGTGCGCTCCCCGCAATCACGTTCATGCGAAGGTCGATCGCCTGAGAGCCTTCAATGTCCATCCGGCCGTCCAGCACGATCCGCGTGATGCCGCCGTCCAGCTCTTCGATCGTCGCCTTCATCGCACCATTCCTTCCGTCACCCGGGGAAGCTGTTGGGGTTTGCATTATCCTACCGGCGCATTGTGACAAACCGGTTACACGGGCAACGGATTCGGGTAAGCCTCCGGGTCCATAACCTCTGATTCTGTGGCTTCAATCTAGCATGCCGTCTGAACGGCGGCGCAATGGTTTTTGCGCTCCCGAATATGACGTTCGAGCTTACTTGAGAACGGGTTTGCGGTAGCGAACGATCAAAAGCGTCACATCATCGGAAGCGCCCGCGCCGCGCGCGAACTCCTCTACCGCCTCCAGAATGGTGGATTGGATCTCGGCAATGGATTTTCCGGTTGCGCCCGCGGCCACGTCATGGAGCCGGTCAAACCCGAAGAGCTGCTTCTTCAGATCCTGCGCTTCAATCACGCCGTCCGTGAACAGCACCAGCGTGTCGCCTGGCTCGAGCCGCGTTCGAATGGAGGTAAATTCGGCTTCCTCAACCAGGCCCACCGGGAACGAACCTTCCGTATAAAGGTCGCTCACCTGGTCGCCGCGCAGCAGCAGCGGCGACGGATGACCCGCATGGATGAACTCCAGCACTCCGGCACTATCGACGATGCCGAAGAACATGGTCGCGTAGCGGCTCACGACTGAGTGGTCGCAGAGGAACCGGTTGATGTGATTGAGCACCTTCACCGGCTCGACGCCCAGTGTCATGCCGGAGAGAGCGCCCTGCAGCATCGTGGTCAGCAGCGCTGCGCCCAGCCCCTTGCCGGCCACATCCGCGATAAGGAACGCCGTGCGATCGTTGCTCAGGGGAAACACGTCGAAGTAGTCGCCGCCCACGGCCTGGCACGGATACTGGATCCCCGTCACCTCCAGGTGCGGGAAGTCGCGCAGGCCCTGGGGCAGCAGACCCTGTTGGATGTTGCGGCCGATTTCCAGTTCCTGCTCCATTCTCTGCCGCTCGCGCTCGTGCTCTACCAGGCGGGCGTTATCCAGAATGCTCGCCGCCTGCCCGCCCAGCGCATCCAGGATCTGGCGGTCGAGGTTGGAAAACGCGGCAGGCCGTCGCGAATCCAGGTACACGGCTCCCAGCAGCTGGCCCCGCGCCAACAGTTGCGACTCCTCGCTGCTGGCATGAGGAACGGCATACAGGGGAATGGCGACCACCGCGCGCAGTCCCTGGATGACAACGCTCTCGGCGCTCTTCAGATCCAGTCCCGCCAGGCTCATATCGTCGCTGATGATCGGCGCCCGGTGCTGCACGGCCTGCCGCAGCGCGGTCTGGCTGGGGTTGATGCTGGCAATTTCCAGGTCGCAGCATCCGCCGCCACGCGCCAGGCGCACCTTCAACGACCCTGCGTGGTCCGGTTCCAGCAGGAGTCCCCGGTCGGCGCGCGTAATCGAAATCGCGTGGTCGAGCATGGTGCGAATTACCGCATCGAGCGGCAGCGCCGAATGCAGCAGCGACGTCGCTTCCAGGAGCAGGTTCAGCTTGCTCAGGCCGCTCGATCCCAGCGTGCTCGTCCCGGTCGAGATCGTCCCGATCCGCGTCAGCATGCTCTCCACCGAGTGCCGAGCCAGCGAGGAGTGAAACGTGATCCTGTACGAGTCTTCGAGACCGAATTCGATTACATCGCCATCGTCAAGGATCTTGCGCTCCACCCGGGCGCCATTCACGTAGAGTCCCTGCCGGTGGCCGCGATCCTCCAGCCGATAGGCGCCGTCCACCGAGACAATCGCCGCGCAGCTGCGCGAGATGCGGCGGTCCTCAAGCGTTAGGTCGTTGCCGCTCTCGCGGCTTCTGCCCATCAGGAAAGGCGTGTGGGTGACTGGAACAAACTCCGGCGCAGCGCCGGGACTTGCCACTTCCAGAACGACATCGGAACTGAGAGCAGGGATTTCCATGGGAGGGAACCCCTGCATCTTACCATGCGAAAGCAGCGACCTTAAGCGGCGCCGCAAGACAAGGCCGCCGCACCACGCAAAACGGCCTCCGCTCATGCGGAGGCCGCTCTGTGCCGGCTTGAAGAACAGCTACTTCAGCTCGCCGCTCGAATCCAGGGTGATTCCACCCGGTCCCTTTTCCTTCTTTTCTTCATTGGCCTTGCGGGTACCGAGCGCCTTGTTCATCCAGGTCTTGGCCTGATCCACATCCTCCTTCACCGTGGCCGCGTCCTGGTAGTCGATATCGGCCTTGCGACGGTAGATCAGGTTCAGATACGCCATGGCGTCGTCGTAATTGGGCCGGTTCGCGACCGCCTGGTTCAAGTACGAGAGCCCTTCGGTGACCAGCGGCGTGTTCTCTTCCTTGATCTGCTCCAGAACCTTCTTCGGCGCCTTTACATTGCCCTCGCCGTCGTCGTTGACCCCGGCGGGAACCAGCGCCTTCAGCGTGTTCTCGTGCGCCTTGGTCCAATCGATCACGCCCACGGTGTACGCAGCCTCAGGATCCTTGGGATCGACAGCCAGGACCTTCTTCTGCCACTCCTTGGCATCATCCAGCTTTTTCACGCTGAAGTAGATTCCGGCAATCTGCTTCATGCTGTTGACGTCATTGGGATCCTTGGCCAGCACTTCCTGGAAGATGCTGATGGCCTGCTGCGCCGTCTTGAGGTTATCCGGCGTGTCCAGTCCGGGAACCACGTTCTGCGCCAGTGCGGTGGCCAGGTAGCTCTTAGCCATAGGCAGACTGGGATCAAGCTCTGTGGCCTTCTGAAAATGTCCGATGGCCTCTTCGTACCGGGCCGCCTTGTAAGCGTCCACGCCTTTGTTGAGCTGGTCCCGAGCGGCCAGGCGGTTGCACCCACTCATGGAAAGCACCATGGCGCCCGTGGCAACCGCGAAAGCAAGAAATCTTGCGGGTCGAATCATGTCTGTATCCTTCTCCTTCAGGCCGTGCCTCAAGCGAACGTGCCTGGAACTTGTGCGTCTGGCCAACCACCCTGCCCAGCATCTACCAGCAGGCCCCGCGGACGCAGCGGGAGTTTTTGAAAATCAGACGAAAAAGAATTGTACTCCTGTTGCCGCCTTCGCGGGCCACCGAGTTTTCATTCGCGGAGGCCCCTCGATCCTTCCCCCGGTTTCCTACAGGCCGGACTGTCCGCCCGGAGTGATGATGCCCACGCGATCAATCCCCGCGGCATGCCCAATGTCAATGGCCTGGGCGACTTCAGCGAAACTCACCTGATCGTCGCCTTTGATGAAGAGCACGCGGTCGGCGCGGTTGGCGTAGATAGCGGCCAGGCGTGCCGGGAGATCCTGCCGGGATACCGGCTGCTGGTTGATCCGGAATACCGGCTCACCCGGCCGGCCCTTCAGAACCTCCAGCACCACGGCGTCCTGCTGTCCCTTGCTGCCTGCGGCCGGCCGGGGGGCCAGCACCGCTTCTCCTCTGGGAACCAGGGGGACGATCACCATGAAGATGATCAGCAGCACCAACAGCACGTCAATCATCGGAGTAACGTTGATCTCCGATTGCATCGAACTCCGGCCGCTCCTGCTCACCGTCATGACGCACTCCTGTTCCCACTGCTGAGAACTGCCCCGAGCGCCATTCCCGCCTTACTGGCCGGCCATGATCTTCGGAGTCATGATGCCGATGTGATCCACGTTCGCCGCCTTGGCGATGTCGATGATGTCCGCTACGGCCGCAAAGTTCACGTCATCGTCGCCCTTGACGAACATGATTCGTTCGGCCCGGTTGGCGTAAATTTCGGTCAGCTTGGGCAGAAGGTCGCGATGATTCACCTCGGTCTCGTTGATCTTGTAGGTAAGATTTGCGGCGCCCTTGCCGATCACCTGGACCACGATCGTGCGATCGTTCTGCACTTCCTTCTGCGGGGTCTTCGGCGGCTGCGGCACCAGGGCATCCAGCCCCTTGGGCGTAACCGGAACGATGACCATGAAGATAATGAGCAGCACCAGCAGAATGTCGATCATCGGGGTGACATTGATCTCACCCATCGCGCCGGCCCCGCTCCCGCTTGTCATTGCCATAGCTTCAAACTCCTGGAATTCTGAACTTGAACTCGTTGAACATCTTCACGAGCGGGCTTATTCGCCCCCCGCCGCCGCTCCGCCGGCTTCGCGCTTCTGCGTGAGCAAGCCAACCTCGTCCACTCCCGCGGTGCGCACTGCGTCGATGGCATCCTCAACGGCGCGGAACTGCGCGCGCGCGTCTGCTCTGACGTAGATCGTCTTGCCCGGCTTGTCGGAGAGTTTGTCCTGCACCATATGGCCGAGCTCGCTCACCGCAACCTTGTCCTGCCCCAGGAACACGCTGCCGTCGCGGGTGATCGCCACCACGATGGCGTCTTCCTTGTCGGCATCGGGCATGGAAGTAGGATTGTCCACTTTGGCCATGTCCACCTGCACCTTGTTCTGGAGCATCGGGGTAATGACCATGAAGATGATCAGAAGCACCAGCATCACGTCCACCATCGGGGTGACGTTAATGTTGGAGTTTACCTTCTTGCCTTCGTCTCGAACTGCAACTCCCATAATGGGGCTCCGTACGATTGGATTTTCTTGCCGGAGATCCTCCGGCTTCCCTTGCCTGCCGTCGGGCTGGCGATCGAACTGCCGGGCGGGAGAGCGTCTCCGCTCTCCCGCCGGGCGCAGTGCATCCGCTCAGCCGGTCACGTTTACCGCTTGTGGCTCTGCTTGATGAAGTAGTCGATCAATTCACTGGAGGAGTTATCCATCTCCACGTCGAACGACTCAACGCGGCCAGTGAAGTAGTTGAACGCCATAACCGCGGGGATGGCCACCAAGAGGCCGAATGCCGTGGTCACCAGCGCTTCGGAAATACCGCCGGCCACCGCGCCGATGCCCGAAGTCTTCTGGGTGGCGATGGCGTCAAATGCGTGCAGGATGCCGACCACGGTGCCGAACAGGCCGACGAATGGAGCGGTGGAGCCGATGGTGGCCAGAACGCTGAGGCCTCTCTTCAGCTTCGCGTGAACGATCGCTTCGGCGCGTTCCAGGGCGCGCTGCGAGCTCTCGATAGTCTCCTCAGTCGCCAGACCGGAGGAAACACGGAACTCCTGCAGGCCGGCCGTCACTACTTCGGCCAGATGCGACTTCTTGTTGCGGTCGGCGATCTTGATCGCTTCTTCCAGCTTGCTGTCCTTCAGGGCGCCGGCAACCTTGGGCGCAAACTCGCGCGATTGTTTACGGGCAGCAGAGAAGTACAGGTAGCGGTCGATCATCACGGCCAGCGACCAGATCGACTCGATGAAGAGAATGATAGCCACGGAGCGGGCCATCCATGCCATGTGGTTCCACAGCCCGATGGGGCTAAAGCTGACGGTCTGTCCTTCGTCCTGGAACAGAGCCAAGCTGCTGACCGTATGCGTTGCAAAGTGTGTGAGCTGAGCGAGAATCACTGAATCGTTCCTCCTAAGGAGTTTGCTTGTGGTATGCGGCTGACCTGCTTGATAGCGGCAAGATCAGGAACAACGGCCGGTAGAACCGCCGGATCCGGGCGGCTTCCCCGGCTTCCCATGGCCTGACGGCCTTGAAACAGGCTTTGCTTTAGGAATGCAACTCGTTACCGAGGGGCACTCAGGTCAAAGATTGAGGCCCTTTTACCTTGGATGGGTAAAAGGGCCGCGGCGTTCTCATCCGCCCAGGCTGAAGATCACATTAACTGTGGTTTCCACCTCGACGGGCTCGTTATTGAGCAGGTACGGCCGGTAGCGCCACTGCCTCACGGCGTCCAGCGCGGCCTGCTGCAACATCGCCGGCCCGCTGATCACCTTGAGGTTCTCGATCGAACCGGTCTTCGAAATCTGCGCCTGCAGCACTACCGTGCCCGACACGCGCGCCGCCTTGGCGATCGGCGGGTACACCGGGGTAACCTTCTGCAGCAGCATGCCGACGGCAACGCCGGCCGAAATGTTCACCTTCTTGGGCGTGGCCGCCTGCACTTTGGGGGTGGCGTTGCCGGCAAACAGTCCGCCCATCACGCCACCCGAGCTGCCGCCCAGGCCTTCCATGCCCGCCACGCCAAAGCTCGACGGTGGGGCTTCCTTCTCCGTTACGTTCTTGATGTCATGCGGGATCTTGGTCGGAGCCAAGAGCTGGTTATTCATCATCTCCGACTGCACGTGTACCACGTGCACCGGGGTCGGAGGCGGCGGCGGGGGCGGAGGAGGCGGCGGGGGCGGGGGCGCCGTCAGAATGGTTGCCATCATCGCCCTGGGCAAAGCCTCAGGGTAGATCAGAGGAATCAGAATCAACAGAATAAGAATCGACAGGTTGATAGCGCCTGTAACGAGCATCCAGTACTTGCTCTTGCTCTTGATCCTGTTGCTGGATTCAAATGTGGAATCTTCAAACATGGCCAGCCTCGAATTCGGGTGTGGTTTTTTCCTCTTATTTAGACACCGCGGAAACGTTTTATGTTCCCGCGCGCCCCGGGCCCCTCAACAAGTGTGCTCAACCTATACCAGAACCACGCTTGCCGATGCAAAACATGCTGCAAATCTGGTGCAATTACGCCACCGGCAACCAAGACCTGCTGCCGAGGCCCCTTTCCTCGTCCGGTCTACGTCCGCGCCCGCCTCGCTGCGGGAAGAACCGTCGCTTTGCCCCGGCTTGCCCGCCACTCCTGCCACGCCACCAGCATAGGCGCCGCAATCGCGATCGAAGAATAGGTGCCGATCAGAATACCGATTACGAGAGCAAACGAAAAGCCCCGCAGTACCTGCCCGCCGAATACGTACAGCGAAAGTACGGTCAGGAACGTCAGTCCGGAGGTCAGCACCGTCCGGCTCAATGTCTGGTTGATGCTGCGATTGACCACGTCCGGCAGCGACTCGCGCCGGCTCAGCCGCAGGTTCTCGCGGATGCGGTCGAACACCACGATGGTGTCGTTCATCGAGTAGCCGACCAGCGTCAGGATGGCCGCGATCACGGTCAGGCTGATCTCCCGGCCGGTCAGCGCGAAGAATCCCACCGTAATCAACGTGTCGTGGAAGCACGCCACCACCGCCGCCACGCCGTAGATCAGCTGGAACCGGAACCACAGGTACACCAGCATCCCGGCCATCGACAGCAGCGTGGCCTGGATTGCCTTGTCCTGCAGCTGCCTGCCCACGGTCGGACCTACCACCGCTACCTGCACATCCTTGCCGGGATCGAAGGTATTCGCGCCGTAATGCTGCTCGAGCGTGGTGATGACCGCCTGCCGGTCCACGTCAAGGTTCGTTTCGTTGTGGCGTTCGGGCAGGCTGATCAGCACCTGGCTGCTATTCCCCTCGCCGCCCATGCTCTGGATCTTGGCGTCGTTGTACCCGGCTGCGTCTATTGCCGCGCGGATCGCACCGATATCCGGCCGATTGTGGAACTGCACCGTCACTTCGGTGCCACCGCGGAAGTCCACCCCCAGCGGTACCGGGCTGTGCAGCCCCCCCACGGTGTGCACCCAGTTGTAGCTCATCTTGGCGATGCCCGCCACGCTGAAAATAAGGCTGAAGGTCAGGAAGTACCACTTCCATCCCAGCCAGTTCACATTTGGGCTACGAAAAAATTCCACTTGGTCCTCTGCCTTCCTGCTTTTCCGGAAGCCCTCCGGCTCCCTCAATCCCTTGTTCCCCGCCGCTAAATCGAAACCAGCTCACCCGGCTTCATCTTGTTCAGGTGCGCGTCAAAAATCGTCCGCGACACGAACACCGCCGTGAAAAGGTTGGCCAGCAATCCGAATGTCAGCGTGGTGGCAAATCCTTTCACCGGCCCTGTCCCGAACAGGAACAGGATGGCCGCCGAAACGATGGTGGTCACGTGCGTATCCACGATGGTGACCCAGGCATGCGCGAATCCCTGGTCCACCGCCGCCGACGCAGCCTTGCCCGCGCGCACTTCTTCGCGGATGCGCTCGAAGATCAGCACGTTGGAGTCGACGCCCATACCAATGGTCAGGATCACGCCCGCAATGCCCGGCAATGTCAGCGTGGCGCCAACCCCGCCCATGAATCCCAGAAGAATCACCAGGTTGAAGATCAGCGCCAGGTCGGCATTGATCCCCGACCCGCGGTAGTACACCAGCATGAATCCCATCACCACCAGCATGCCTACGATGGCCGCGGTCACGCCTTCGTGGACCGAATCGGCGCCCAGCGATGCACCCACCGTCCGCTGTTCCAGGTAGGTTAAGGATGCGGGCAGCGCGCCAGTACGAAGCAGCTTGGAAAGCGCCGTCACCTCGTCCTCGCTGAAGGCGCCCTCGATCACGCCACGGTCGTGGATGGGCCCCTTGATGCTGGCGACTTCCCGCACCGTCCCGCCCATGATCACGGCCATGTAGTTGCCCACGTTGCCCTTGGTGTAGTCGTAGAATTTTTCGCCGGCGTCGTTGGTCAGGGTGAACTGCACTTCGCGCTGGCCGGTGTCCGGATTCGTTCCTGGATCGGCGGAGCGGAAATCGCTGCCTTCCACCACGGCCAACCGCTGCAGCACGTAATACTGGTCCCCGCCGTTCTGGTTGCCGATGGTCCCGGAGAACGGCAGAATCTCGTCTTCCGGAGGCAGGTTGCCATTCACGCTCTGCAGCGCCGCCTGCTCGTTCGGATACGGGCCGCCCACCACCGGGTGGATCTCCAGCCGCGCCGTGGACTCGATGATGCTTTTCACCTGGTCCAGGTTTGAAATGCCAGGCAGCTCCACCAGGATCTGATTGGTCCCCAGGTTGTATTCCTGGATCACCGGCTCGCTCACGCCCAGCGCGTCCACGCGGTCGCGGATCGTCTCAATGGTCTGCGCCACCGTCCGCTGCTCCAGGTCATGCAGCACGTTCGCCTTCATGGTCAGCGTGTAGGAGCCGTTGGCGCCCGGATTCACGTCGTATTCGTTGGAAAACTTGCTGTCGAACACCGAACTCGCCGTGCTCGAGCTCACCGGCGGGATCCCGTCAACCTCCAACACCGCGGGATTGTTCGGATTTGGCTTGATCACCCGGCTGAAGGTCACGTTGGCTTTCTTCAGGTCCTGCTCCACGGTGGTCACCGCGTTGTCCGTCTCGGTGTTGATCGCATCCTGCACCTGCACCTGCAGGATCAGGTGCGCTCCGCCCTGAAGGTCCAGTCCCAGGTGAATCCGGTTTGTCAGCGCCTTTACCAGCGCCGAACCGCTCAGCCCACCCGGAATGCCAAGGATGCCGTACAGGCAAACCACCAGCACCACAACAATCAGCAAAACTCTGCTCTTGAGGTTCTTTTTCATCTCGTGTGCCCAGTCTCTAGTCCAAAAGTAAAAAGGCGCCGCAGCGCCTATCCTACGAGGCCGCCTCTGGTGTGGTCACCGAAGCAATCGCGCTCTTCGCAATTTCCATCTTGATCCCGTCCGGCGCCACCTTGATGATGATCACGTCGTCCTTGATCGAGAGGATGGTCCCGCGCACTCCACCGGCGGTTGTCACCTTGTCTCCCGGCTTGATCTTGCCCAGCATCTCCTGCCACTGCTTCTGCCGCTTCTGCTGCGGGCGAATCATCAGGAAGTAGAGAACCGGAATCAATAACAGGATCGGAAGCATCCCGATCGCGCCTGCGCCCCCAGGCGCCGGAGCCGCCATCATTGCCAAACTGATTGCCACACTCATCCTTTGCCGCCTGGCTTCCGCGTGCCCCTGCGGTCGCTCAGGCTGAGGCGCTCACGGGCATCAAGCCCTGCCCTCCACAAGATTTGTCTCCGGGAATGATTCTCATCCGCGCAGCGGATAAGAGACACGACATCCAGGACTTGCTGCTTCATGCTCAAAAGCCTGCCCTGCCGCCGCTTGGTTCCTGTTCGACACGGCACCCCCGGAACTCCCGCCCGGCTGATTCAGCGGTTTTCCACGCTTGCTTTCCGGACGGATCCCCAGAGAGTACCTTTCAAGATAAGATACGCCAGCACGGTCCCATGTCAAGGCGCGGGGCGCTTCAAGGCTGCTTGATTCCTTCTGATTCCGCGCCTCGTTCTGCCGCCTCCCTTCCCCCTTTTCCCGGACCCTTCGCTCCCATGCTCCATTGCTCCCTCGCTCCCTACTTCTTACAAAAGCTTTACCTCGCAACTGCCCCTCCTTTACGCAGCCGGATTTCTCCTCAACTCATAGATCACCGCGCGCCGCCGGCCGTGTGTTTCGGCTCGCGTCCCGGCGACGCGCTGGAGTTGACGATGTTCGAAGCCCTTGCCGCAAAAATTGTCTTGATCCTGCCCTTCATCCTGGCCGCGTGCCTGATGCTGTGGATCCTCTGGAATCTCAACAAGCAGGGCAAACGCGACCGCTAGTCCCTTAGTCCCTGTCTCTACCTCTCCGGCTTTGCCGGCGTCTCCGGCTCGTCGCCCGAGTCCTCCACCAGCAGCGCAGATCCCGACGTTACGTCGAAGCTCATCTCTTCCCGCCCTTCGGGATGGAAGGTCACCTTCAGCGGCTCCCGTTGCCACGCGGGCTCCGCGCACACCGTTTCGGGCCGGCTCTTAGGATCGGGATCGAGCGCGCCCAGCTTCTTCGCAATAACCGGCTTGCGCGCCGCCAACTGTGCCACCACCGCATACAAGCTCTTGCCGCTCGCCGTCACCCCGCAATACGCAGCGTAGTCGCGAAACCAGCTCACGTGGCTCACGCCCGGATCGTAATCCGGCAGCTTCAGAGCGGTCTCATGCCCGGTCACCCGATCCACCAGCAGCCACGGTCCCCGCTGCCACACCCAGCGTTCCTTCCGCGCGCCCGGCCCGCTTATCTTCTCGCCGGGCAGCTCGTCGTTCAGCCGCAGCGCCCGGCGCACCGCAAAGCTGCGGTCGGTCACGTCGTGCGCTTCGCCCGTAGTCCATTCCTTCACCGAGCCATCCACAATCAGCGCGCGAATCTTCAGCGTGCTTTCACCCATTTGCGCCCCTGCCGGATCGCCCGCCTTCGAGTACGGCACCGACCGCGTCCCACCCAGCACCACCACGTGCACCTTCTTCGGCGCGGCGTAAGTCGAACGTGGATTGAAACAGAGAAGAGCCGCAAGAACAACAACCAAGGCGGACGCGCGCACCAAGCCCATAGGACCTGCTCTCCGACCTCAAGGGAACGCAAGGATTATTAAACGAACGCAGGAAAGATCAGTGTGACCCCGCGCACTAACCAAATGCCCGCAATCGTCTAGATGACCCACAATCAAACCGTCCAGATGCCTCACATCAAACCGTCCAGATGCCCCACAATTAACCGTGTCATCCTGAGCGGAGCGAAGGATCCGCGGTTGTTTTTAGGAAGTTAACGGAGGAGAAGCACTGTATTCGCGGCACTGAAACCCTCGAAAGCGGCTTTGTAACAGAGGCTTTGTACGACGACTATTTCTGCACAAGGGCATGGGCGGCGCGAGCGGCTCCCTGCAATGCCCCTCCCCGTCCGGGAGCGTTGACCAGCGCGGTCTCGAATGCCCTGGAGGCTTGAGCGAAGTTGCCCTGTGCGAGTAATAGTTCTCCGAGTTGTTCGCGGGCGGGAATAATTGGTCCGGGAGTGGCGGGGAGTTTCTCGATTCCGTCCTCATCGTCGGCTGCGCTGCGCAGGACGGCAGTCGCTTCATTGAATCGGCCCTCGGCCTGGTCCGACCAAGCGAGCACTTCGCGGGTCATGATATTGACCTGGGTCGCCCAATAGTCGGCTCCCGATGCGTGAAGCCCATCTTCGATTTGGCGCAGCGCCTCGGCCCGCTTGCGAGCCTCTTCGGGATGACCGTTACGGGCGAAGCCGAGCCCATGCGCCCACACGGCGATTGCGAGAACCTGCGGCAGAGCAGATGAAGGCGGTAAGGAAACCTTCTCGGCCTCGCTCCATTGGCGCCGTTCTACGATATAGCGGATGGGCATCACCGTTGCAGCGTAGCCTGACTTGAAGTCGCCCATGTCAAGATTTTGCATTGCGCTTAGCTGCTGGATGACCTGGGCCGCTTCCTGGTCGCGTCCGCTTTGCAAGTAGGCGTAGACGAGGTAGTCCATTGCGTGCAACTCTTCACCGGTGTCACCCTGCTGATGTGCGGCAGTCCTTGCAGCGAGGTTGGATGCGATAGAGTCGTTCCACATTCCGAGGCGAGTGAAGATGTGCGAAGGCATATGCAGCGCATGCGGAGCTGAGGGAGCGATCCTGGCGTAGGCCCGGGCGGCTGCGAGACCGCGGGATGCGAGCTCCTGGCTGTCGCAGGCATGGATGAAGTAGTGCGGGATTCCGGGGTGATCGGGAAGCTCGAGATAGAGGGGCTCAAGCAAAGCGGCGGCTTGCTTCTGCTTGAAATGGGTCTTGTCGGTTGGAGATGCGTTGGAGATCAGCGCGAGCGCGTAGAAGACCTGAACCTCAACGTCTGCGGGATTCGCGTCTGCGAGATTGCGCATCGCGACTTCATAGTTTGACGCGCGTGTGCTGTATGGAACGGCGGGATTGTTGAATATGAGGCCGAGCGCGTGGATGAAACCGCGCTCGCGTTCGGTGGCAGCATTGAGCATTTCGGCCCGCCTGATCTCGTTCTGGGCGACGGAGATGCCTTTGGAGGGAAGTGGCGGCTCCCATAGCTGATGGAAGTGGGACATCCCGATACCCCAATGGGCAATTGCACAGTGAGGATCTTGAGCGGCCACGCTGTGGAAGGCCTCCTCAGCGGGCCTGTATGCGAAAGAGTGCAAGAGCGCGACCGCGCGGTTGAACTCCTGTTGGACTCCAGGTTGACAGGAGGTCGGGAACGAGACCGTGCCCAGTTTTTCAGGCGCAGGATGGTCGTGATTTTCCTGCCCGGCTGAAAGAGCCGGAAGGAGAAATGCCAAAATGAGGATTCGCTGCAACATTTTGGTCTCCGCGAAGCTTCAATAGCGTTCCGAATCCCGCCGATTTATATTACGATGCAGCGTCTACGATACGGTTGAGGACCTTGATTGACGCATTATCGCCGATGCACTCACCGATCGGTAATGCCGCAAAGCCGGCTTACGGTCAGTGAACCGTTCCGCGCGACCAGGGGCCCCGCCTTGCGGACCAGAGCAGAAAGTCCGTGAGCTAGAAGCTACCGGCTACAAGCTACAAGCCAGCTTCTTCCACCGCCCTCGCCACCCGGAACGCCGTGCTCTCCTTGAGATGCGCCGCCATCACCTGCATCCCCACCGGCAATCCCGCCGCCGTCGTCCCGCAGGGCACGCTGATCCCGCAGATGCCCGCCAGGCTCGCCGTCACCGTGTAAATATCGGCCAGGTACATCGCCAGCGGATCGTCGGCCTTCTCGCCGATCTTGAACGCCGGCACCGGCGACACCGGCGTGACGATCGCATCCACCTCGGCAAACGCGCGCAGAAACTCCTCGGCCAGCAGCCGCCGCACCTGCTGCGCCTTGCCGTAGAACGCGTCGTAGTAGCCGGCTGAGAGCGCGTAGGTGCCCAGCAGAATCCTCCGCTTCACTTCCGCGCCAAACCCCTCGTCGCGCGACTTGCTGTACATGGCGCTCAGCGTCTCCGCATGCCCCGGAATCGGTTTCGCCCGGTAGCCGTAGCGCACCCCGTCAAACCGCGCCAGGTTGGCGCTGGCCTCCGCCGTCGCCACCAGGTAGTAGGAAGGAATGGCGTACTTCGTGTGCGGCAGCGAAATCGGTTTGATCGCGCACCCGGCAGCCTTCAGGGCCTCGATTCCCTTCTCGATCTGCGCCCCCACCTCAGGGTCGAGTCCCTCGCCGAAATACTCCCTGGGTACGCCGATCCGCAACCCCTCGGCCGGTTTGTCGCTCTCGGCCGCGTAGTCCTCCACGGGCGCCGGCGAGCTGGTGGCGTCCTTCGCATCGTGCCCCGCAATCACGCTGAGCACCGTTGCCGCGTCGCGCACATTGCCCGCAAACGGCCCGATGCGGTCCAGCGACGAAGCAAACGCGATCAGCCCGTAGCGCGACACGCGTCCCCATGTCGGCGTCACGCCCACCACTCCGCAGAAGCTGGCCGGTTGCCGGATCGATCCGCCCGTATCCGTGCCCAGCGTGGCTACGGCCAGGTTAGCCGCCACCGCCGCCGCGCTGCCTCCGCTCGAGCCCCCAGGCACCCGCTGGAGGTCATGCGGGTTGTGCACCGGCCCATACGCCGAGTTCTCGTTCGACGAGCCCATGGCGAACTCATCGCAGTTCAGCTTGCCCAGCAGCACCGCGCCGGCCTCTTCCAGCCGCGCCACGGCGGTGCAGTCGTAGGGCGGATAGTAGCCCTCCAGGATCTTCGATCCCGCGGTGGCCGGCGCGCCCTTCATCACCAGCACGTCCTTGATGCCGACAGGAATCCCGGCCAGCGGCGGCAGCGGGTCGCCCTTCGCCGCCAGCGCATCCACTCGGGCTGCCTGCGCCAGGGCCCGCTCAATTGCCAGGCTCAGATACGCATTCAGCTGTGGATTCACCTCCGCGATGCGAGCGTAGTAGCTCTCCGCCAGGTCCACGGCCTTGGTCGCGCCCGACTCGATCCCCGCCCGCAACTCAGCCAGCGTCTTCGGCTTTTCCACCAGTGTCCCCACGGTTGCCATCTCCGCAGCCAGTTTCCCAAGGAATTAAGCTGTTAGCTGTTAGCTATTAGCTAGTCCCTAGTCCCTAGTCCCTAAGTCCCTTAGTCCCTATCTTTCAATCACTTTCGGCACCTTGAAGAACCGCCCGTCCGTCTCGGGCGCCTCCGGCATCACCGCGGCGCGATCCAGCGACGGCTCATGGACATCGGGTCGCAGCGCGCCCGCACCGCCGGCGCCTTCAAGCTCGGTGACCTGCGCCAGCGGGGTCACACCCGTCGTGTCCAGCTCATTCAGTTCCGCAATGTAGTCGAGGATGGCGTTCAGGTCGCCGACCATGCGCGGCTTCTCCTCCGGCGCCAGCTCCAGATGGGCCAGCTCCGCCACGCGCTCCACGTCTTCCACCGTTACCCTGGCGCTCATTTCCGCTCCGCGTCCATGGATTTCGCCTGTCCGAAGCTCAAGTATAACGGTCCGCGTTCATCACATTGAAGGAGCACGATTCGTGTTTTCTTCTCCCCGGCGAACCCCGAGACGGCCGCCTACCCCTCGTGAAACTGGCCCCGAGTTGGGTCATACGGGGGTATCAACGATGGCCGAGTTGGGTCATACGGAGGTAACAACTCGGGCCGAGTTGGGTCATGCTTTTGGTGATCCCAATCACCTGAAACCTCAATCCACGATCAGTGTCAGCGCGACAGTATGCTTCACGCCGTTGGAGCTGATGACCACCGATACCGGATAGGTCCCCGGCGGTGTGCCGTGGTTGGTAGGATTCACCGGCACCGTGCCTCCGCCGCCACCGCCCGATCCTGAGCACCCTGCCCCCGCCACCGCGACCGTAACCGCAAGCAGAATCAGCAGGATGATCCAGGCGCGCCGCCGCCGCCGTGCCAGCGGCCAGACCAGCAGCACTCCACATGCCAGCGAAAGCGGCGCCAGGGCGGAGGGCCACCGCGGCCGCTCCAGCGACGCCGAGCTCTGCCCCGTCGCAATCTGGATGGTCTCCGTCCCTGTCGCACTGGCTGCCACCGCGAGCGAGGCCGGATTGAAGCTGCACGTTGCGTAATCCGGCATAGAACCACATTGGAATGAGAAGGTTGCGGCACCGCTGGGCGCCAGTGTCAATGCGTAAGTGGCGGTTTCCCCGCTGGATACGGTCTGGGTCGCAGACCCGCTAATCGTCGGCGTGAAGTCGAATCCAGTGCCCGAGAGCGGCACGGTGACAGGCGCGCTCAGTCCCGGCGATGCGACCGCAAGCGAGCCTGTCTGCGGCCCGGCGCTGGTGGGCGCAAAGACGACATTCACCGTGCAAGTGGCTCCAGCTGCAAGAGATGCGCCGCAATTGCTGCTGCTGACCTGGAAGGGCGCGGATGGAGTCAAGGCGAGGTTGTCGAGCGAAGCTGTTGTGCTCAGGTTCGTCAATGCCACGGCAACAGGGCTGCTGGTCTGCCCGACGCCGGTAGTAGGGAAGTTCACCTGGCCGGGCTGGGCGTGAAGACCACCACTGGAAGCGCCGCTCTGATTCAGCGGAACCGTAGCGGTGATGGCGCTGTTGTTGGGCCCGCGCGTTGACGTGGACAGAATCAGGTTGGCGGAGTCTGGTCCGGACGCCGGCTGTGTAAACGTGACCTGCACGGTGCAACTGGCTCCGGAATCAAGCTCGACGCCGCAGGTGGTTTCGGTGGCAAAGGCAGCGGCGCCGGGACCGCTGAGCTGCAACCCGACGTTGGCCATGTCCGCCCCGCCTGAGTTGGTCACGGTCAGCGTCTGCGGCGCGCTGGTTACGCCCGGCTGCAGTCCACTGAAGGTCAGGCCGAGAGGAGTAACCGTGAACGCCGGGGGATTCACGCCGGTCCCTTGCAAGCTGATGGTTTGAGGCGTCCCGCGGAGGATGTCCGAGACGATCAGCTGTCCGGTCGCGGGTCCGGCAGCCGTGGGAAGAAACACCACGCTGATGGTGCAGCTGGCTGGGCCGGTGAGCTGCGTGGTGCAGTTATCCGATTGCTGGAATGGGCCGCTGGTGGACACGGCGATGGAGGTGAGCGGATTGCCGCCGCTGTTGGTCAGGGTGACGGGCTGGGACGGCGAGGTTACGCCGACAATGGTGGCGCCGAACGTCAGTGAACCCGGAGCAAGCGTGTCCGTGGGAGGCGCTGTTCCGGTTCCGGACAACTGCACCGTCTGCGTTCCGGCATCATCCACCATGATGAGACTTCCGGTAGCTGGCCCGGCCGACTGAGGATTGAACTGTACCGTTACCTGGCAGTCCGAGTCCGCGGCCAGCGAGGTTCCGCAGGCGTTGCCTGCCAACACAAATGGACCAGTCACGGTCACGCTGGAGATTCCCGCTGCCAGGGCGCCGCTGTTGCCGGCCGTTACCTGGAGAGCCGCTGACGCTGTGCCCGACTCGACGCTGCCGAAATCGATCGATTGCGGCGACAACGTTACCTGCGGAGGCGGGAGGCCGGTTCCGCTGAGATCGACAGTGATGTTGCCGGAGGCGATATTGCCCTCGATGATCAACTGTCCCGACCGGTTCCCTACAGCCGCGGGCGAGAAGGTGACCTGAATGGAGCAGCCCTGGTTCGCGTTCACGGCCGCACCTGCGCAGTTGTCCGTCTCGGCAAAGTCGCCGCCAGCGGTAATGGACGTGGCTACAAGGGCGATGCCGCCGCTGTTGGTCAGGGTGACCGTCTGATCCGCGCTGGTGGTGTTTTCGCCCTGGGAACCGAAACTCAGCGACGTGGGACTGACCAGAGCTGAGGTCATCTGCTGGCCGGCGGTGAGCAGCGGAACCTGCCAGATGCCGCGCCCATACGTCCCAGCCACCAGAACGTTGAGGCTGGCCGAAGGCTGCGTGGCCATGAGGGTGGTAACCGGAGCCTCAGGAAGCCCACTCCCGTAGGCGGCCCAGCAGCTTACCCCGTTGTTCCCGCACAAGGCCACCTGCTGCGTAGCAAAAACTCCAGCATCCGTTCCCACATAGACGGTGTTCGCATCCACGGGATCTACCACCAGCGCGTTGGCCGGCGCATAGATCAGGTTCGACATGATCTGCGTCCAGTGCAAGCCGCCGTCCGTCGAGCGATAAACCATGCGAATGTCGAGGGATCGGTTCGGAATTCCGGCAATCGTCGCGTACAGGGTCTGGCCGGTGGCGTCGTGGGGATCGATGGTGAGACTGGCCACGTCAAGGTTATAGGCGTTGAAGGGCACGGTGTCGTTGCTTACAGGATTCTCGGTAAGGTCCATCCAACCCGACCACGTCCAGTGGGAATTCATGGTGGCGCTAAGGACGTGGCCACCCATGTTTCCGCCGCCATTCACCGCGCCGTAAGTTCCGGCGTACACCACCTCTCCACCGCCGGGGAGCGCAGTGGCGGCTATGGAGCGGATCAGCGGGCTGGAGCCGCAATCGGCGCCGCCGCCGAGCAAGGATGTGACGGCATTGGCCGCCGTCCAGCCCTGGCCGCTGGCTGGGCCGCGCCACAGCCGGCAGGTGGCAATCAGCAGTTGGGATGAATCGGTTGGATCCACCATGAACGGCGCAGGGGCGATCATGGTGAGCCCGTCGTCGCCGGTGTCCGCATCCGTCACCGCCGGCTGAGAGCCGAAATCGGCCGCCGTGCATGCCCCGGCTTGCGCGCACAAATGGATCGACACGCCGGCGCCGTTGTTCACGTACCAGTTGTTGGAGTTGGTGGGATCGATGACGACGGGTCCGCCTTCGCCCGAGAGAATCTCCGCCCACTGCTGGACGGGATTCGACGCGCCCTTGATGCCGGCTGTTCCGTTGGCGCCCAGCCCCGCCATCAGTGTGTACGGAGTCAGGCCGACGCCAGCCATGCTTTCCACCTCCGCCAACGATCCGAGGCCGCCATTCAGATTCTGCCAATGGGACGCGTCATCGGGCGAGCAAGCGGAGTCGGCTTCGCCGATAGCATCTTCAGACCGCCACAGGCCGCTGTCATTCCCCACGAAGATTTCCAGCGGATTGGCGGGATCCCATGCCAGCGCGTGCTGATATTCACTTACCCGGGCACTCATGCAGGTGGTGGAGTTGGTGGTGTTTCGCCACTGGCAGGCCATGGCCAGGCTGCACTTCCACAGGTCGTTGGCCCCGGCCAGCAGCAGCGTGTCCTGGCCGGAGGGCACTGCTGCCAGCGTCAGGTTGTAGTCGCCGTTGGCGACGGTGGCCGCGCCCTGCCACGTGGTTGTGTCCAGCGAGGCGGTGCTCCACTGCTTGCCAAACGCGATGGATTGGGTGGCACATGCCCCCGCAGCGAGGTTGCATACATCGTGCCACAGGCCCTGGTCCTGGTTGTTCAGGTCAACCGTCCAGGCAAACGTATCGCCTGTAATCGGATTCACCGCCAGGGTCCCGCGGAAGATGGGACACGCAGTGGAGCCGATCATCGATGTATTAGTGGGGCACATCGCCGTGGTCAGCCCCGTTCCCGGCTGGGCAGTCATGCGCGTCCAGGTGACTCCGTCCGCTGACTGGTAGTAGCCGTGGAACCGCACCGCTGCGATGAAGAGACTGCGCACGGGGTTCCAGACCACGGCAGTGGCGGCGTTTCCATCCACGCCGGCGTTGACGCCCAGTGGCCCCTGCACATCATGGCCATTACCATCGGTGATCCGGGCCAGGTGCCACGTGACTCCGCTGTCATTGGAGTAGTACAAACCGGTGTAGCTGTAGCCTTGCAGGTTGGCGTCCACCAGCTCGCCCTCGTATGCCTGCGAAACCGCAGCGACGACAAACTGAGGGTTCGACGTGCCCCAGGCGAAGCCGGCGAAGCCTTCGCCGGGAAAGCCGTGCTCCGACGTTCCCAGCCCGGCCTGCACATCCGAGGTACCCAGAATCAGGGTCCAGGAGTTGCCGCCGTCCGCGGAGCGCAGCAGTCCCGCGCCGTAATAGGAATCGAGCGCGTCGTTGGGATCGCCGGTGCCGGCCAGGATGACCCCGGTCCCGCCAGGCTGCACCGTGATGGCGCCGATGCTGATGGATCCGTCCTCGGCTCCGGACATGGCGCCCGGGCGATCGGTGAGGGGGGTAAAGACCACATTGGCAGCGTTGCCGGTCCCGGCGTTCTGGCTGAGCCACACACCGCCCCCGGTTGTGCCCACCAGGAGCCGGTTTCCGGTGGAATCCGCGGGATCGAGGGCCAGCGACGAAATGCGTCCGGTGACCAGGCCGTAGTTGACGGACACAACCTGCATGGGTCCCAGCGGTTCCCAGATTGCGGCACCTCCGGCGGAAGACGAGAGCGAGGCTGCGGACCGTGCCTGGCCGATGCGGGCTTTCCATGCGCCCGCGGTGCGCCGGCCCGACGCACCATGGCGGGCAAGAAACCGCTCCGCCTGCCGGACGCGCGGCGGGACGGTCTGCGACGTCAAGGTCAGAGCAAGGACCGCGGCGCAGAGCGCAACTCCCGCGACGCCTCGTAGTCTTATGGACGAACGGGCGGGCCTGCCGCTGCCGGCAGCCAACTCCGCGCAGGTCTTCGTGCAATGATTCATGGCCACGCGCTTCCGGAATCCGGTTCCGGCCTCCACGCCGCAATGATCATCGGGATGGAGGCGCGCACGGCAAAAATTAAAGCCCTCTAAGCTTGCCGGTTCCCAGACTGGAAAGTGTGGCCCATTTTAGGACGGTTACCGAATAACCAGATGTGATGCGGGCCACATGACTGCCCAGCGAGTAAACGCCGGCGAGCTTCTTGAGGCCGAGCCGCATCGTTCTTCTTCCGCGCGGGCTACAATCGGGGATCGCAGAAGGAGGCCGCCATGTCCCCGCCCGACGAAAATGGAATTACGTCTCTGCCCAGCCGGTATTCGGTCGACGAGACGGTGAGCCGCATCGAAAGCATCCTGAGAATGAAGGGCGTGACGCTGTTTGCCACGGTGGATCACAGCGGCGAGGCCGCAAAAGCCGGGCTCGCCATGCCGAATACGAAGCTGCTGATCTTCGGCAATCCCGCCGCGGGAACGCCGCTGATGCTCGCATCTCCTTCCGCGGCCATCGATCTGCCGCTGAAGCTCCTTGTAGCGGAAGATTCCGGCGGCCACGTCACGATTTCATGGAACGATCCTGAGTACTTGCTGCGGCGGCACGGCTTCCCTGCAGAACTGCTGGCGAACATCGCCGTGGTGGAAAAGCTGGCGCAGGCGGCGGGTACATAAGACTAGTACCCGTCCCACCCTAAGCGCATAGGACGCGCTTGGGATGGGGCACCCGCACTCGGGCACACCAGGCCCTGTCGCGGCCATCCTGCGCGATGATATGCTGCACCCGAATGGACAATCCGGCAGCTCATTCCCCCGCCGCACCGGACGCAGGCCCACGCCAGCGATCAGTCGAGTTGCGCCGCGCCGCCATTGAAGTGGACAGCTCCGCCATCCAGCGCACCGCCCAGTTTACGGACGGCTCCACGCGCTCAGTCCGGCTGGAGTGGAACGGCATCACCCGCGTACTGGCGCTCAAATGCGAGCAGACCCACGGCGAGCTGCTGTGCATGATCGTCACCGGCGGCGGAAATGTGGTGGTTCTTCACGAAGAGATGGACGGATTCCGCAATATGGTGGATGCCCTTCCCGCCCATCTTGCCGGTGCACCCGCCGCGGCCGAATGGCGGCATCGCGTAATGCGACCCGCGCCCGAAGCGAACGTCACGCGCCTGTTCGCGCGGCAGACGGAGTAGGACGGCAGTGCGCACCAAACCATCGAAAAAGGCCGCCCTCGGGCGGCCTTCGTTGTCCCTTATCCCTTGTCCCTGCTTCTACCAGCGTCCCCAGGCGCGCGTTCCGTAATCGGACAGTGTGAGGGCGATCAGCACCGAGAACAGGAACAGGCCGGAGAAGAGCGTGAGCTTGGTCAGCTTGGAACTGTACTTGACGTGCATGAAGAACAGCACCACGATGCTGGCCTTCGTGCAGGCGATGAACAGCGCTGCCACGGCGTTGAAGACGCCAAGATCGACATAGGACACGGCCGCCGTGGCCCCGGTAAGGATCAGCAGCGCCGTGCCCACCATGATGTAGATCCTGGGCGGCACGATGTGATTCAGGCTGTCGTGTACATCCTGTTCTTTGGGGCCGTGGTCGTGCCCAGTGCCGTGGTGCGGATCGTTGTGCTCGCTCATAGGTGTGTCCTCATGCGTGCCTGCTGATCAGGTAGAGCAGCGGGTAAAGGAAAATCCAGATGATGTCGACGAAATGCCAGTAAAGGCCGAAGTTTTCGACGAAAGTGACGTGCCCCGTGGTATACGCATCCGCTCTGGCTCGAAAGATCATGAACCCCAGGATGGAGATGCCGATGATCATGTGCAGGGCGTGCATGCCGGTCATGGCGAAATAAAGCGAGAAGTAGAGCTCGGTGTGGCGCGCCATGTCGGGCATGAGCGGCTTGTCGTCGGGGTACTGCTCGTGAACCTCTACGTCGGATGCCGGATCGGTGAACGACTTCATGCTGTAGTGGAAGCCGGGGACGTGGTGCTTGACCCATTTCTCGTGGTACTCGATGCCCTTGATGCCGAGAAAGCCGAGCCCCAGCACGAAGGTGAGCACGAGGCACAGCACGAGGGCGCCCTTGCGGCGTGTTTCCGCGCACCACACGCCCATTGCCATGGTGAAGCTGGAGGTGATCAGCACCGCCGTGTTTAGCGTGCCCCACAGGATGCTCAGCTGGTGCGACCCCTCAACAAACGCCGGGTAATACCAGTTGCGGAAGATCAGGTAGGAGCAGAACAAGCCTCCGAAGAACATGATTTCCGTCAGCAGGAAGAGCCACATGGCAAAGCTCGTGGTGTCCACCTGCTGTTCCATGCTTGCGAAATGGTGGCGCTGGTAGGGCGGATGTTCGTGCTCCGCGTGCGCGCCTACTACTGTCACGCTGCTATCCGACACTGCTTACCTCTTTCTGCTTCCGCTCCAGCCACTCGTAGTCGTAGGCGTCGTGATCCACAATGGGAATCTCGGGAAAGTTCTCAGTCAGCGGCGGCGATTGCGTCTGCCACTCCAGGCCCGTTGCCTGCCAGGGATTGTCGCCGGCTATCTCGCCATACTTGAGCGACCACGTCAGGTAAAGGATGGGAAGCAGGTACCCGATGCCGAGGATGGTCGCGCCGGCGGTGGAGAAGACGTTGAGCACCTGGAACTCCGGCGGGTAAGCGGCATAGCGCCGCGGCATGCCCAGCGTGCCCAGGATGAACTGCGGGAAGAACGTGAAGTTGAACCCGATGAAGGTAAACAACGCGGCCAGCTGCGAGATCTTCTCCGGGTACATGCGGCCGGTCCACTTGGGCCACCAGAAGTGGATTCCGGAGAGGAACGCCATCAGCATGCCGCCCACCATCACAAAGTGGAAGTGGGCCACGATGAAGTAGGTCTCGGTCAGGTGAATGTCGGTTCCGGTGGAGGCCAGAAACACGCCGGTGAGGCCGCCGATGGTGAACAGGCCCATGAAGCCGAAGGCGTAGAGCATCGGCGTTTCAAACGTGATGGAGCCCTTGTAGAGGGTAAAGGACCAGTTGAAGATCTTGATGGCCGAAGGAACCGCGACCAGCATGGTCAACAGCGAAAACACCAGCGTGGAATAGTTCGACACGCCCATGATGAACATGTGGTGTTCCCAGACGAAGAAGGCGAAAACCGCGATTGCCACCGAGGAAAAGGCGACCGCGGTATACCCGAAGACTCGCTTTCGACTGAAGGTGGAAACCACTTCGGAGATCACGCCCATGCCAGGCAGAATCATGATGTAGACGGCCGGGTGCGAGTAGAACCAGAACAAATGCTGGAAGAGGACCGGGTCGCCGCCTTTGGCGGGATCGAATACGCCGATGCCGAAACCGCGCTCCAGAACGACGAGAACCAGGGTAATAGCCAGAACCGGTGTGCCCAGGACCATCAGGATGCTGGCCGCGTAGTTCGACCAGACGAACAGCGGCAGCCGGAACCAGGTCATGCCGGGCGCGCGCATCTTGTGGATGGTCACAATAAAGTTGAGGCCGGTAAAGACCGAACTGAAGCCTGCCACGAAGACCGCCAGGCCGGTGGTGATGACGTTGGTGTTCACATAATGCGTGGAGAGAGGAACGGTAAACGTCCAGCCGGTGTCTACGCCGCCGGTCGCCATTGAGAAGAGAATCATGCATCCGGCGATGATGTAGAGGTACCAGCTCAGCAGGTTGACTTTGGGCAGAGCCAGGTCCTTGGCGCCGATCATCATGGGCATGAGGAAGTTGCCCAGCGTGGCGGGAACCGACGGCACCAGGAACAGGAAGACCATGATGATGCCGTGCATCGAAAACACCTTGTTGTAGGTGTCCGTGGCCATCAGGTCCGACTGCGGAGTGAGGAGTTCGAGACGGATAAGGCCTGCCAGCGACCCGCCGATGGCGAAAAAGAACGTAATCGAGATGAGATAGAGCGTGGCAATGCGCTTGTGGTCGCCCGTCAGCAGCCAGCTCAGCAGGCCATTCTCCTTTGACAGGAAATTGACCTTGGGAATCCGGGCCGTGGCCTGGTCCGGAAGCGTGACGATTGTGCTTGTGCTCATTGCTTCACCATCCCCTGCTTCGCCGAAGGCTCCGCGGCGGGTTTCTGGCCTGCGGGCGTGGCCTTGCCTTCGCTTTCCGGCAGCAGCGCGGTCGTGTTGACGGTTTGATCGACACGGTAATTGGAGTTCAGAGTCTTGATATATTCCACCAGCGAAATGACGCCGTCTTCGCTGATCTGGCCCTGGTAAGTAGGCATGATGGGCGTATACCCCTGGGTGACGTGATCTGAAGGGTTGAGGATCGCGTCGCGCAGGTAGGCCTCGTCAACGTGTGTCGTCTGTCCGTTGGCGAGAGTGAGATTCGAGTCATAAACATTCGCGAGGTTCGGGCCGCGGGCGTCCGGCCGGCCATTGTGGCAGGCATTGCAGCTCAGGCTGGCGAACAGCCGTTCGCCATTCTGCGCCAGGCTCATGCCGCTGTTCGACTGCGCCAGCCACTTCTGGTAGTCATCCGGAGTAAGCACCACGATCTCGCCGATCATGGCGGAGTGGTTGGTGCCGCAATACTGCGTGCAGAACAGGTGGTAGGTGCCCACCTGAGTCGCTTCGAACCACACCGAGGTATAACGGCCGGGGATGGCTTCGCGCTTCACCCGGAACGCCGGGATCGAAAAGCTGTGGAAGACATCCTGCGAGATGAGCGTGAGTTGGATGGGCCGGCCCGTGGGAATGTGCAGCGCGTTGATCTCGTGCTGCCCGCCCGGATGCTCGGCCTTCCACATCCACTGCTTGCCCACCACGTAGATGTTCATGGCATTGGCCGGCGGCGTGTACACGCGGAAGTAGATGAGAGAACCCCAGACGAACATGATGAGGAACAAGCCCAGGGGGATGATGGTCCACGTGGCTTCCAGCAGGGTGGATCCCTCGATCTGGACGGCAACAGGATGGCGTTTCTTGCTGTACAGAATAGAGAAGCTGACAATCAGCAGGATCACGATGGTGAGGCCGATGACGCTCACCAGGACCATGAAGAAGAACAGCGCATCCATCTGTGGCGCGATCTTGGACGCTTCCGGCGGAAAGAGCGGGAAGTTCGTCAGCCACTTCTCGAGAAAATGCCAGATTACTGGACTGATGTGATCCATTCCGTTATCCGTTCACCTTTGTTCCTGCCTTGTCTTTGTCCGCGGCGAGATGCGCCTGATCGAGAGCCTGGGTATGGTCACGGCGGAACATGACGAACATAAAGCTGCCCAGGGATAGCAAAGTCACGAGCCCGCCCATTTGCACCACGCGCGCCACCATCAGGGAATGCTTGTTGGTCCCGGGATCGTAGTGGTAGCAGTAGGTCAGAATGTTGTCGACCGGCGATCCGATCCGGCTATGCGATGTTTCAGCGAGGCCGATGCGCAGATCCTTGGGCGAATACTCCACTCCCATGTAGTACTGCGCCAGCTTGCCTTCCGGCGTCACCAGCTGGATGGAGCTGGCGTGCGCGAATTGCGTCAGCTTTCCGTCCGGGCCCGGGATCTTCACGTATTTAAAGCCCACAACGTCGGTCAGCGCGTCGATATTCGCCTGCGTGCCGGTGAGGAAGTGCCAGCCGTTCACGGTCGCGGGATCGCCGTAGCGCTTCACGTAACTGCGCTTCTTGGCGGCCGCCAGGTCCGTGCCTTCGCTGGGATCGATGCTGACTACGATGATGCTGAAGTCGCGGCCAGGCTTCTCATCCACCATGAGCAGTGCGCTCACCAGCCCGTTCAGCTCTTCTGAGCAAAGCATGGGGCACTGGTAGTACACCAGCGCGAGAATGGCGGGTTTCTGGCCAAAATAGCTCGCGAGCTGGACCTGCTTGCCGGCATCGTCGGTGAATGTCAGGTTCAAGGGCAGCTGGTAGTTCAGGTGCTGGGCGATGCCGACCTTGTTCAATAGGGACGATTTCTGGTTGGCCGGGCCCGCCTCCTTGTCGCCGTAGCTGGAAACCTGCGCGGTCAACATCGACGCGCACACAATCGCGGCGGCAGCGCCGAGCGCGGCCGTTCGCAACGTCTTCCGGATTGTGTTCCGATACTGCATTTGCTGTGACTCCCTCATCGGTTCCCTGCTTGTTGCTTTACTTCTGGCTTGGCGGACGTTCCTCGTGTGCCCCTTCGTCGCGCCGCTGTTCCATCTCGTATGCCGTGCGGGCAAAGCCGCTGGTGATCGGCATGGTCACCGTGGGCTTGCTATCGCCGGTCATCAACGCCTGTTGCTGCGTCGCCGGCGCAACGGGCAGTCCCCGCTGCGCAATGATCTCCATGGCGCGGTCGATCGGAATCCTCACTTTGCCCGGCTCGCCATCGATGCGCGTGTAATGGTCGAGCAACAAGTCTTCCCGCGCGTGCAGGTCGGTCACATCCTGGTCGCCGTCGTCGCTCAGAAGCCGTGGCGCGGGAAATTGCTGCACCAGCGTCGCCACCTTGTTCTGCAGAGCGGGGCTGGATGGAAAGTTGCCCAGTTCCCGCAGATCCGCCGTTTTCGCCCACTTCGAGGTTGGCCCGTCTTCCTTGTTCATGGCTGCGTTGATCACCTTGCCGATGCCGTAGCAAAGGAAACCTGACACGGCGACAAAAATACCCAGCGCGATGAGGAAGACTGCGATTCCCGTAACGCTCGCATCGCTGCGCTCGTAACCGTGCGAAGCATCGATATCGCCACCGGACCCGTGCGGCGGCAGTTTGTTGTCGTTATGCAACGGCATGTTCGGGCTCCAGAATCTCCGCAAGATGCGGATCGTTGACCTGCACCAGCGGGCGCTTCATCAGTTGCGTGCAGAAGAACGCCACCCAGAGGCTGATCATGGCGACGGGAACTGCCACGTACTCCAGAATTCCCCAGCTGAAATGCAGGTTGCGCGACGCGTCGCGGAAGTTCGGCTCGATCAGCCAGAACATGTCGAACGCGCGCGCGAAGATCATCCACTGGCATAGCCGCACCAGGCGCTTCTTGTTGCGCTTGATATCGCGCGACAGGAGCATGCTGAATGGAATGACCCAGTGGAAGATGAAGTCGAGCGTGATGATGACGCCCCAGCCGCCGCGAATGCGGTCGAGGTACCAGTTGATCTCATCCGGAAGATTGCCTGACCAGATGATGAGGAACTGGCCGAACGCCAGGTAGATGTTGAGCATCACAAACGCGAACGTAAGCTTGCCAAGGTCATGCTGCTCGGTCTGGCGCAGGATCGTGGCGAACGGCTCGGCCTTCGACAGGCTCACGGCCACGATAATCGACAGCGCCAGCACCGCGTATCCCTGTCCCACCAGGAAAAGCAGTCCATACACCGACGAGTACCAGGTCACATCCAGCGACATCACCCAGTAAATCGCTCCGGCCGTCATGGTGAGCGAATAGACCACAATCCCCGGGCCGGCAAAGTTCTCGAATTTCTTGATCCAGAATGGCGTCGTCTCCGGACCCTGGGCATCGCGTATCAGGCTCCAGCGGTTCAGCCGCCACGTATACAGGCCCCAGATGGCGAAGCACACGATGCCGACAATCCAGAACATCTGCACGTTGAGCATCGGGTGCTTCCACGCGATGCAATGATCGATCATCTCCACCTGCGCCGGGGTGAGCAGGCCCATCTTCACGTCCTTGTCCACGATGCCGTGATTGGCCCACATGAACAGGACCTTCTGGAAGGCAGCGACCGGAATCCAGTAGAGGAAGATCAGCGGAAGCGTGCGGCTCATGGCCTCCAGCGGCCTCCGCAGCAGCAGGCCCCACTTGCCGCCGGAGCAATACTGCACCATCAGCAGCGCCAGACCGCCCACAGCGAATCCGAAAGTCACCATGAGGCCGAGATCCCAGGCGCGAAGCACATGCTCCCAGCCAAGCTGATCCTGCGCCTGCCCAAGCAGCGCCAGCACAACGGCGACGATGGCGAAGACGGCGCACACAATCAGCGCGCGCGTCTTCCATGCGTTCACGAAGACCGGGGCGCTAAGGTCTGCCGGCAGCGTCTTCGAGTGTGTTTGGTGAGCCATTCCCAATCCTTCTAACTTCGGTGCTTATTTCGTTGCCGTGCCGGTCTTTCCCGCGGGCACAATCTGTTTGGGGTCCGCCGTATTCGCCGGAGCCATCGCGGGCAGCCCCTGGCCCTTTGCCGGGTTCGCCCACACCGCCGTCGACGGCAGCGACCACGGCTGCGCCAGCCATGCCGGCAGGTTTTCCTGCTGCGCTACATCCTTCAGGCCCTCGACTTGCGCGCCCGCCGGTACGTCGCTCGCGTTGGCGTTCTGGCTCAACTGCAGCGCGCGAATATACGCGGCGACTGCCCACCGGTCTTCCGGCGCAATCTGCTCCGAGTAGTCAGGCATTGCGCCGTAGCCGTGCGTCATCACGTAAAAGTAGTGCGAAAGCGGCTGCGCCATGCGTACCTGGTCGTGCAGGTTGGCCGCCGGCTTGTAGCCGCGCTGCACAATCTCGCCCAGCCCGTTGCCCACGCGCGAGTGGCAAGGCGTGCAATACACGTTGAATCGCTCCTGCCCGCGCTTCAGCACTTCCATGGTTACGGGGAACGGCATCTGGTCGCGCTCTTCGCGATAGCCGTTCGCGCCCTGCACCACGCCGGTGTAGAAGTAGCTGTCCTCGCGAAGCTGGCCGCGCCCAATCGTATTCACCACCTGCGGCCGCGCCCCGCGATGATCGGCAAAAAAGGTGGTTCCCCGCTGCGGAAACATGCGCGGCTGATTCTGCATATCCTGCCGGCATCCGGCAACGAGGAACAGCACAGCCAACCCGGCAGCTGCAGCAATCCGATTCGCGCGAGTCTTCCGAGCGTCGGGCTGACCACTGACCACTGACCACTGACAACTGTTCCGCATCAGTACTCCACCTCCACCACCGAAAGCGGTTGGAAGCTTTCGAGATACTTGCGGGCTTCAATCAGATCGAACTTCGGATCCAGGGCTTCGAGGCACAGGAAGAACTTGTCCACCGTAGCGCCATCCCGAAAGTTGGGCGCGTTGAAAACCGGGTGATACAGTGCCGGCATGCCGTTCAGGGCGACCATGCAGAAGGCCGCCGATAACCCGGCCCACAGAATCGTCCACTCGTACGCGGGGATGATGAATGCAGGCCACGAATAGAGCGGCCGCCCGCCGATGTTCAGCGGGTACGCCAGCGTATTGATCCAGATCTCGAGCAGATACATCGCGGTCAGGCCCATCAAGCCGCCGATCAGCGTAACCAGCGGCACCTTGTCGCGGCTGCGATCGAAGCCGATCGCCTCGGCCGCTTCCTCCACCGGGTACGGCGAATAGCAATCCATGCGGCGCCAGCCATCCTGGTAGCTCTGGCGGGCGGCGCGCACCAGGTCGCCCGGATCGTCGAATTCGGCCATCAGGCCGTAAGTTCCTTCACGCGGAGGCATACTCAGTCTCCCTTCCCCGCAACAGCCTTGGGCTTGATCTTGGCCTGGGGCAGGATCATGCGAATTTCGTTCATGGGAATCATGGGCAGGAAGCGCACAAACAGCAGGAACAGCGTGGTGAACAGGCCCAGCGTTCCCACGTACGTCATGTAGTCCCACTTGGTGGCGCGGTACGTGCCCCACGACGATGGCAGGAAGTCGCGGTAGAGGCTCGTAACTACAATCACGAAGCGCTCAAACCACATACCGGTGTTCACAATAATCGACATGATGAACATGAAGGTCATATTCACACGCCACTTGCGTACCCACAGCGTGGTCAGCGGAATGGCCAGGTTGCACGTAATCAGCACCCAGTACGACCAGCCGATGGGACCGAACACGCGGTTCCAGAACATGAACCATTCCCAGTGCGACGCCGAGTACCACGCCATGAAGGCTTCCATGCCGTAGCCGTAGGCCACAATAAAGCCGGTCAGCAGCATGACCTTGCCCATGTTGTCCATGTGGCGCTCGGTCACCAGTGCTTCCAGGTGGTAGAACTTGCGCAGCGGAATGGCCAGCGTGAGCACCATCGCGAAGCCCGAGTAAATGGCGCCGGCAACAAAGTAGGGCGGGAAGATTGTCGTGTGCCAGCCCGGCAGCACCGCTACAGCGAAGTCGAAGCTGATGACGGTGTGCACTGAAAGCACCAGCGGCGTTGCCAGGCCGGCCAGCAGCAGCGACGCCGTCTCGTAGCGCACCCAGTGCTTGACCGATCCGCGCCAGCCCAGCGAGATGATGCCGTAAACGTATTGCGCGAATCGCGTCTTGGAGCGGTCCCGGAACGTCCCGAAATCGGGAACCATTCCGATGTACCAGAACACCACCGAGATGGTGGCGTACGTGGATACGGCAAACACGTCCCACAGCAGCGGCGAGCGGAACTGCGGCCACACCGTCATGGTGAAGGGCAGCGGAAACAGCCAGTAACCCAGCCAGGGACGGCCTACGTGGATCAGCGGAAACATGCCGGCGCAGACCACGGCAAAGATCGTCATGGCCTCGGCAAAGCGGCTGATCGAGTTACGCCACTTTTGCTTGAACAGCAGCAGAATAGCCGAGATCAGCGTCCCCGCGTGGCCGATGCCGATCCACCAGACGAAGTTGATGATCGCGAATCCCCACGCGACCGGTTGAGTAATAGCCCAGATGCCGACGCCCTTCAGGAACAGCCAGGTCACGGCGGTCATCAGCACCACCGCCAGGGAGCCAAACACCGTAAAGAGGAAGAACCATCCCAGCGGCGTGTGCGGCGTCAGCACGATGCGAGTGATCTTGTCGGTAATCGACTTGAAAGTCTGCGTCGGCTCGATGACACGGTACTCGCCGGTGGCGGGATCGACCCACCGCTCGTGCTCCGGGCTGCCTGGTTTAATTTCGCTCGTCGCCATCAGTGAAGTTCTCGGTTCTTAGTTGTCGGTTCTCGGTTGTCGATGCATTCGGGCCTCCAACCAGATCCCAAATGCCATGGTCCCTAATCCCTTGCTCCCTAGTCCCTAGTCCCTTGTCCCTTGCTCCCTTGCTCCCTTGTTCCCTTGCTCCCTGCTTCTCTACCCCTTGGCCGGCGTGTGCTCCACCGGCGCCTGTTCAAGTTCGGTGTTCGGGTTGATCACCGCGGCCACATAAGTGGTGCGGGGACGCGTATTCAAATCGGCCAGGACCTGGTAGGTGCGCTCATCGGCGCGAACTTTGGCCACCCGGCTGTCTTTGTCGTTGATGTTGCCGAAGGTGAACACCTGCGCCGGGCATGCCTGCTGGCAGGCGGTCTGGATCTCCCCATCGCCGATGGCGCGGTTTTCCTTGTCGGCGTTGATCTTGGCTTCCTGGATGCGCTGCACGCAGTAGCTGCACTTCTCCATCACCCCGCGCGAGCGCACGCTCACGTCCGGATTGCGCATCAGCTTCAGGCTCTCGCTCTCGTAATCGGAATACAGCAGGAAGTTGAAACGGCGCACCTTGTAGGGGCAGTTGTTTGAGCAGTAGCGCGTGCCCACGCAACGGTTGTAGATCATTACGTTGAGGCCTTCCGGCGAGTGCACCGTGGCCCCCACCGGGCAAACCTGCTCGCACGGAGCGTTCTCGCAATGCTGGCACAGCATGGGCTGGAAGTGCGCCTTCGGCGCGGACAGATCGCCCTCGTAGTAGGTGTCGATGCGCAGCCACTGCATGTCGCGGCCGATGCGCACCTGCTGCTTGCCCACCACCGCGATATTGTTCTCGGCGTAGCAGGAAACGATGCACGCGTTGCAGCCCGTGCAGCTCGCCATGTCCACGCTCATGCCCCAGGCGTTGTCCTTGTAGGTCCAGTTGGGGAAGAGCGACGTCCCCATGTCGGTCTTCTCTTTGCCTTCGTTGGCGAAGCCCGGGTTCTCCTTCCACTCTGCCGCGGTGGCGTAGCGGATAATGCCGCGCGGACCCAGCGCTTCATCGCCTTCCAGGGAGTTGTTGCCGTTGCCGACGTTTGCTCCGCTGGCGGCGGCCTGCCCGCGCTTGTCCTGGTAGTGGCTCTTGGTAATGGCAATGCCCCATTTGCCATCCACCTTCTTGACGGAACCCGTGGCGTAGAAAGGTGCCCAGGTGTTGCGAATCAAAAATGCGTTGAATCCCTGGCCCGACCCAACCCGCCCGGCGAACTCGCGGCCATAGCCGAGATACACAGTGATGGAGTTGTCTGGATGGCCCGGCGCCACAATCACCGGCGCCTTCACCTTGCCGCTGCCGACCGTGATCTCCAGGATGTCGTCTTCTTCCACGCCCAGCCTGGTCAGCATGGCTGCGGAGATGATCGCCGCATTGTCCCAGCTCAGATTCACCACCGGCTTGGGAAGCTCCTGCAGCCAGCCCACATTCGAATAGCGCCCGTCGTACACATTGGGATCGGGCCGGAAGATGATCTCCACGGAGTCTTTCGGCGAGGGCGCCGGAACCGGCCCCTTGAGGGCAAAGTCTGCGCTCGATTTTGTATCGAACGCGGTGTTCTCGATCCACCCATCGTGCAGTGCCTTGCGCCAACCGGTCTCAAAGTCGCCCTTGATCACCGGGCGCCACGTCTCCCGCACCGCTTCATGGGGCGACAGCAGCGGCTCATTCAGCAGCACCTGCAGAACCTGGTGCGCGCTCTTTCCCCCAAACAGAGGCTCGATCATCGGCTGCACGATTGAAACCGTGCCGTCGTAGCTCCGCGCATCCGACCACATCTCCAGGCCATGCGCCGCCGGAATGTGCCAGTGCGAAATCTGCCCCGTCTCGTCCACATGCGAGCCCAGGTGCGCCACCGTCTTCGCCTTGTTGAACGCATCGGCAAATGCCAGGTCCGCCGGCGCCGTGTAGATCGGGTTCGCATTGAGGATGACTAGCCAGTCCACCTTGCCCGCGTTCATGTCCGCAACCAGCGCCTTCATATCGCCGAGCTGATCGCTGGGCAGCGGATTCGACGGCTGGCTCGCGACGAGCACCGTCTTGCCGATGTTGCCGAGCTTCTGATTGATGGCCAGAGCCAGCGTCGCCACCGCCGGATCCTGGTAGAGTCCGGGAATCACCGCGCTCTTGCCGGCACTATCCTTCAAGTCCTTCGCCAGCGCCTCAAGATACTTCTGCTGCTCGTCGGTCCAGCCGTAGCTCGGCGCGCTCACGCCGCTCACGCCTACGGCCGCAGCCAGCGCCGCGGCAAACGCCGGAACCTCGCTCGCGCGCAGTCCCAGCCGATGCTCCGCCTTGAACCCGGTCGTGGTCGGCGCGCTCTCGATCGTGTACAGCCGGTTCAGATTGCCGGGAGTCTTGCGCCTTCCGGCGTAATCGCGCAGCAGCCGGTGGAATCCCGGATAGGCCGCACCCGACAGGAAGTCGGCGTCCAGCGAAACAATCACGTCCGCACCGGCCAGCGCGAACTGCGGAGTCACTCCCTGCGAAAACGCCGTGCCCGCAATCGCCGGATCGTACTGCACCAGCTTCGCCTTGGGATACGCCTTCTCGACTTCCTGCCACTGCCGCGCCAGCGTCGGCGACGTGATGGTCGCACTCAGGAAATAGATTCCGGTCCCGTCCTTCGATGCCGTCGCCGCATCGCGAAACTCTTCAATGAATTCCTCGAATTGCCGGGTCTCGCCGCGATAGAACACCTTCGACGAGCGATCGGGATCGTACAGATCCAGCAGCGAGCCCTGCGTGAACACGTCGCTCCCGCCCTGGTTGTACTTGTGCTCGGGATTGCCGTCGATTTTGATCGGCCGGTACTCGTCGCTCTTCACCAGGATGGGAACGCTGCCGGTGACGAACGGATGCATCGAAGCAAAGAAGTTCGGCTTGCCCAGAATCAGGTCTTCCGGCGCCTTCACGTATGGATAAATGGGCTCGTCGGGCTGCTTGGTGCAACCGGCCAGGCCGGCCAGCGCCATCGACGCCCCCATCAGCTTCATAAAGCCGCGCCGCGAAACCGGATCCACCCACTCCTGCGCCGCCGCCGGAAACTCCCGCTCCAGCGCCTCTTCGAACTCCGGCGTGCCCGCCAGCTCGTCAATCGAGCGCCAGTACCGCTTGCCCTTTACGCCCTTCAGCTTTTGGCGCACCTGCACCAGGGTAAGACCCTTTTCCGCCGCCTGCGTGCTTCCCCCGCCATTCCCGCAGGTGCACGACGCGTCAGAGCACGACTTCGACGCGTCAGGATTCGACCCTTCAAGGCTCAACTTCGGCCCGTCCGAGCTCATCGCGTCAGAACTCGTCGCGTAGGGGCGCGACTTCAGTCGCGCCGTTTCCGCGCCCAAAACTTCCTGGGCTTTAGCCCCTGAGGGCTCTTCTTCAGCCTGTCGCTTCATTCCCATCTTCTCGTTTTCATTGAAAGGCGCGCTCATCGGTGGCAAACCTCGCAACTGGTCAGCTCGCGGGGAGTGCGGATCTTGTAATGCTTCTCCAGGAAATGGCCCAGGTCTGCCTGACTGGTGAACTTCTCGTAATTCACCGGTATCGGCATCACCGGTGGATTCTCCCCGGCCAGCGGCTCATGCCCGGGCGGCACCGCCGGCGTCAGTTGCAGCGCGGCCACGGCCGGCCCCGCTCCCGCCGGCTCGTTGAATACGCAGTTCACGCTCCGCGCCGTCGGCACTCCCGGCTGCTGATCCTGAGCACCGCACCACACCGGCCTGTCTTCGCTGGGCGCTTCCCACGCCATGTTGTAAATCTGGCTCGTCGGCCGCAGGTTCTTCGCCGGGTTGCGATGGCAGTCCAGGCACCACTCCATCTGCAGCGTGTTCTGCATGTACATGAGCGGCATCTGGTCCACGCGCCCGTGGCAGCTGGCGCAGCCGATCCCCTTGTTCACGTGCACCGAATGATTGAAGAACACAAAGTCCGGCAGGTCGTGCACCCGCGTCCACACAATCGACTGCCCCGTCGCCCAGCTGTCCCGCACCGGCTGCAAAAGCTGAGCATTGGTCCAGATCTGCGCGTGGCAGTTGATGCAAGTCTTCGTAGGCGGAATCCCGGCATAGCTAGACCGCTCCACCGTCGTGTGGCAATAAGCACACTGGAGGCCCAGGCCCTGGACGTGGTGCTTGTGGCTGAAGGGCACCGGCTGGTCCGGGCGCTGCCCCTGGCGTGTCACCCAGGGCGAGCGCTGCAACTGGTCCAGCGTCACACCCAGGGCGATCACGATCAGCCCCGTCAACACAAGGCTCATGCGAGCCAAAGCGTTGGAGCTGCGGTCAAATATCTGCGCCATGAATACGTTCCTACTCTGCTGCGCTTGTGTTGTGGATGAGCTCGGTGTGGGTACTTGCATGTGCCCGATGTGCTGGCGGTCACATACCTTGTGTTCACAAATGCTTTAGAGTCATAAGTCCGCTTAACGGAGTCGACCCCGAAAAAATAATATAACAGCCGAGACCATGGGATGGGTCCCTCTGTGAACGAAAAACCTTAAAAAAACTTGTGGGAATCCGCTTCCTAACGCATTGAAAACAGTAATCTTTGTGACGAATGCGATTTCGGGGAATATGAAACCGCTCCTCCGCGAGCACTTGTCTCAGAGGGTGAGATCAGGGATGTTCCATTATGCACGAAACGCCCAATCCAGACCAAATCCGCCCCGCCATCCTCCTGGCCGGCCCGCCCCGCCGTCCTCAATACCTCCAAGACTTCGTATCCGCCCCCTCCGGCGCCGTCGCCAGCATGTGCTCCACCATCAGCGGCAGCACCCGCTGTGTCCAGTTCGCGTTATTCTCCTGCATGGTCAGCTCCGCAGGCCCGCCGGTATAGCAGTGCGGCATGCCCGGCCCGTACTGAAACGTCGCATCGGAATGCGGGTTGCGCGTCGCCTCCAATTGTTTCTGCAGCAGGTGAACCGCATTGTTCAGGAAGTACGTATCCCCATCGCCCACGGCAAAATGCAGCTTGCCCTCAAGCTTCGGCCCCAGAGTCGGCCAGTCGCGCTTCAGGATCGCCGTCAGATCGTAGTGCTCGTTCCAATACTTGACCACGTCTTTGTTGATCGCTCCCGTCATCGAATCGATCACGTCGGCCGGATACCCGTCCGCGCCCGCCGGCGAAAACACCGCCTGCCAGATATCCCACTGCTCCGTCGACCGCCCGTGTGTTCCCAGCACGTATTCAAACGCGTACTCGTCGCCGGTCAGCCCAATGACCGACCCATCCGGCTTGCGGTCGGCTGCGATCGGCACCTCTCCGAAATCGCCCTTGCGCTCAAACGCGTTCGCATCGTTGTAGAGGTCGATGTTCTGGTAGGCGTGAAAGTCCACCGGGTCAGGGCACGCGACCCACGCGCCGTTGTAAACATCGGGATAGAGGATCTGCGTCGCCGCCGCCTCCCATCCGCCGGTCGATCCGCCAAAGGTCGCCCGCGCCCATCCCTGCCCGATCCCGCGATACTGCTTCTCGATCGCCGGAATCAGCTCGTTGTTGATCGCCGTCCCGTACGGCCCCACGTTGGCCGAATCCACATCGTAGGAATCGTCGTAATACGGGTTCGCGTTCTGGACGTAAATCATGATCACGCGCGGCAGCCTTCCCGCCGTCCAGTCCTGATAGAGCTTGTAGCCGGACTGCTCCCGCCGATAGCCGGGCGACTTGGGATCGGGCGGCGTACTCGCAAAGGCCGCCGGCCCGAACCCCGGATGAAAGTGGTCCTGGTACACCACCATGGGATAGTGCGCGTCAGGATGCTCGTCAAAGCCATCCGGCAGCAGGATCCACGCGCCCAGCCAAACGTCCTGACCCCAGAACCTGCTAAGGACATCGCTCTTGAAGCGCATGAACTTGAGCCATTTCTGATCGGGCGACCGCTTCGCCAGCACCTCCGGATCGCGATCCGTGCCTTTGATAGGCGGAATCACCTGGTCCAGCGCGATCTTCACGGTCGCCTGCGCCGCCGGGTCGAAGTGCACCTTCACCGGCTTGTTGTACGGATTGCCCGGCTTCGAATTCCAGTGCTGGCCCTCGCCCTTGTCCGGCGGCAGCCAGACTGTTTTCCCGGTGGCCAGGTGGAACTCCTGGTACACATTGAAAACCGCTTGCACAAAGTAGTCGCCGGCGTCCAGGTCCTTCAGCGAGTGCCGCGGATACCCGAACGTCGCCGCATCCACCACGATGGGCTTGCCCGCCGGCCACGCCTCCACGTCCACGCCAAACCCCTGCGCCGACTGGTAGGTCTCCTTGAGTTGCATCCGCGGCTCCGATTTGTCGGATTTGGCAAAAAGAAGGATCAGGTGCCCGGTAACCGGCTGTGTATTGGGCAGCGTCACTTCAATGCGCTGCGCGTAAGCGCAAACAGCGGGCAGAAGCAGAAGCATAAGCAGAAGTGGGACAAGACGGCAAATCGTTCGCATGGGTGGGCCTCAATTTCAGGTTCGAAGCGCAGTCTAGCAGGTGGAACGGGAATGGTTTGCGGGGGGGAAAGGCTGCGAGTCCGGCATTCTCGTTTCCCAGCCGCCAACAGGGGGATCTGTGGCACCCATTTGATCGTCGTGAGTCTGGCTTCCTGCGAACCTGGCCACGAGTCTCCATAATTGAGGCATCGGAACGGGCGTTTCGAGGCGGCATTTAGTGATTATGAGAATTCTCAGCCGTATTTAGCGTTTCGGCATTGACTTTAGCGAATCAGAATGACAGTTCCCTGTTCCCTGTTCCCTGTTCCCTGTTCCCTGTTCCCTGATCCCTGTTCCCTGTTCCCTGTTCTCCTGTACTCCTGTGACCACGATCACAGCCGCCCAAACACAACCTGCCCATAATGAAAATTGGAGAGGAGCTTCCGCCGGAAGCTCCTTTCCCCGTTTCGGAGGGAAAACAAATACCCCCTCCCCCCCATTTGCATGCATTGCATGCATTCCTCGCGACGCTGGCATTGCTGGCAGTTCCGAATTGAGGCTTGAAGGTGGCTGTCATCAGAATTCGTAACTGGGAGGAGCAAACCAGCTTGCAAGCCGAACTCTGGGAACCCCGTCGCGAACTCGCCACGGATACCCCCCTCCCCCCATTTGCATGCATTGCATGCATCGTCGACGGTGAGGCTTGAAACGTGACTATCATCACCATTCGCAATCTCGATGATGAAACCAAGCACCGCCTGCAGATGCTGGCGGCCATGCACCGGCGCTCCATGGAGGCAGAAATCCGGGAGATCCTCCGCTACAGCGTGAGGGACGCCCCGCGCCTCCTGCCCGAACCGTATCCGCTCGTTCCGCTGGATCGAGAGGTGCCCTTCACGCCGGACCAGGATCAGGCTCGCGCGCTGGAACTGGACCAGCCTCTTGTCCCCGGCCACGCGGTGCCTCTTGCACTGAATGAGGAAGAACTGATTTCGGTCGTCAACCGGCAGCTTGATAAGATGGGTTTCTCCGAATTTGCAATTCCGCAGAACCCGCCGCTCGAATAACTTCGGCTCACGTCAATCCGTTGGTTCTTGCCCATGGCCGCGCTCCGTCGGCGATACCCACGTCTCCGCAAAGGACTCATCGGGCGAAGTATCCGGCCAGCCGATAATCACCAGGAAAACGTCCAGAACAAAGAGCGCAATTGCAATGTCGTTGAACAGAGTCGCCAGGGAGAGTCCGGGCCAGAACTGGTTGGCGGCCCAGAACAGAAATGCCGCTGCCAGCAGGATCGCTTTCAGCGCTTCCATGCGGCTTGGCCGGCGCGCCGCCTGGTAAACCAGGTACGCGATCGCGATCATGGCCAGGGGAAATGCGGCCAGGTAGTCGTGCGCGCGAACGGGAAACAGCCGCGGATCGGCATCCCAGGCGAACAGCACGGCCACGCCTGCGAGCGTCACCGCGGCGAGGAGGACGGACAGCAATCGATGAGACCTCTGCAGGCGGGAGTACATAGCTCATTATCGTTCGCGGTTCAGAAGGAAAGCATAAAGCCGGAAACTCTTCACCCGCGCGGTGGCCGGCGGGATTGTCTCTTCGCGGCGGGCGCAACGGGTCCGCCTCGAGCAGCCGCCGCTTCTGGATGTTCTAAGATTCTCTAAAGCGCCGATGACGGTCGGCTTCAACGCAACAGTTTCCTGCTGACTCCGAGACCCCATCGTGGGGCGGCGGGAAAGGACTATCCGCCCCTGCAAGTGTGCGGCGGATGAACGGAAAGGGAAGCCATGAGATACGCGGGCCTGCTGGTGATGCCCACCGGATTCCTCATCGCTGTCTCCGCGCTGGTGCTGTTCCCTGATCCGGCGCGCCGCGGCGTGTTCGTCCTTTGCGGGCTGCTGGTGGAAGCGCTGGGGCTGGCCGTTTCCGTGCGCGGGCATATGGTCCATCCGGGAGCGCGCCGCCCATGACCGCTGTGCCCATGACGCCGGCCCTCGCGCTTTCCGGGCCCCTGTGCGCGCTGGCCGCCGGCCTGCTGATCCTTGCGCCGCTTGCCATCGCGGGCCTGGCGCTCGTCAATGCCGGCCTTGGCCGCTCACGCTCCACGGCACAATCGCTCGTGGGTTCGCTGGCCATCTTCTCCGTCGCGGTCGTCGTCTTTACCGGCATCGGCTGCATCTTCGCGGGTTCGTCGACGGCCGTTGGCGTTCATGCGGGCGGTAAGTTCTGGGATCTTCTCGGGCTCGGTCCGTGGATGCTTCGCGGCTTCGCGGCAATGACACCGGAAACCCAGCTGCGGCTTCTCTTCGAATGCCTCGCCGCGGCGCTCGCCGGGCTCATTCCATGGGGCGCGGGTGCTGACCGCTTGCGTCTCGCCGCAGGTATGGCCGCCGCCGCCGTCACCTCCGCGTTCCTCTTCCCGCTGCTCTCGCACTGGACCTGGAGCGGCGGATGGCTCGGTGCGCTGGGCGCCAACTTCGGCCTCGGCGCGGGGTTCCTCGACAATGCCGGCGCCGCGTCCGTCCACACCCTCGGCGGCTTGAGCGCCCTCGCCGTCGTCTGGATCGCCGGGCCGCGCAAAGGAAAGTTCCCACGGGAAGGCCTGGCCACCGCCATGCCGGCGCACCACGGCGCCTTCGTGCTCTTCGGCTGCCTGCTGGCGCTGGTGGGCTGGCTCGCGTGGAACGCCGCCGGCGCCATCCTGTGGCTTCATGCTGAACCGGCCGCACTGGCCGGTACCGCACTCAACACGCTGCTCTCCGCCGCCGGCGCGCTCCTCGCCACCTTCGCTGTCACCCGCGTCCGCTTTGGCAAGCCCGATGCCAGTCTCTGCGCCAACGGCTGGATGGCCGGCCTGGTTGCGTCATCCGCATGTGCCGCTTTGGTCACGCCGGGCGCTGCGCTCTTCATAGGGGCGGTGGCAGGCGTCTTCACGCCTCTGCTGGTTGAAGTGCTGGAGCTCGCGCTTTCTATCGACGATCCCACCGGCGCCATCACCGTTCACGGCGCGGGCGGTTTGTGGGGCCTGTTTGCCGCAGGGCTGTTTGCTCCGGCAGCGGGCCAGTTCCTCGCCCAGTTGGTTGGTATCGTCACCCTGATCGGCGTCTTCCTTCCGCTGGTCTACGCAATCTCAGCGATGCTCAACCGGCTCGTTGCCTTCCGTGTCGACCCGGACGGCGAGCGCCTGGGCATGGACCTGCATGAGCTGGGCGGAGGCGCTTATCCGGAATTCGTGATCCACCGCGATGAATCGTACCGGTAGGCAAAATGGCGGTATCATCAAGGGCATGAGTGGAGCGCGCGGTTCGGTTCCAGCGGGCGACGGCCAGTCCTTCCCAATCGCGGGCAAGGAGACCGATCTGGCGAGGCTCTGCCGCGAATACCACGTTCGCACCCTGGAGTTGTTTGGATCGGCTGCCGGCAGCGCCTTCGATCCCGAGCGCAGCGATCTCGACTTTCTGGTCGAATTCGAATCGCTCGCGCCCGCCGACTACGCAACCGCATTCTTCGCACTCAAGCATGCGCTCGAACAACTCTTTGGCCGTCCCGTGGATCTGGTCGTCTCCTCGGCCATCCGTAATCCCTATTTCCGCCAGAGCGTAGAACAAAGCAAGGCCCTCCTCTATGCGGCTTGAGGCGCGGAAGTACCTCTACGACATCCAGGAAGCCGCGAGCTTCGCCAGTCAGTTCACAGAGGGAAAGGGCTTTGCCCAATACCAGCAGGACCCAATGCTGCGTTTCGCGGTTGAACGGGCCTTCGCGATCATTGGCGAGGCTCTTCTCAAGCTCGATCGAATCGATCCTTCAGCGGCCGCAAAGGTGAGTGAGTTTCGCAGCATCATCGCCTTTCGAAACATCCTCGTTCATGCCTACGCACAGGTGGATGACCGCATCGTTTGGGGCGTCGTCCAATCGAAGCTGCCCGTTTTGATCCATGAGATCGCCGCTCTTATGGCCGAGGATGCCGGCGAAGCAAACGAGTAGACAAACCTGGCCGCGATTCGCGCCATTGGGTTCACGGCCCGCCAGCCTCCATCCCTCGCCGATGCCTTACGATAAAAAGCGCATCGGGATTGACATCGTATGGGCTTTTTAGCTGGCCTGCTTTACCCGTGGGGACTGTTGCTGCAAGCCGCCGCCGTGATTCACTTCATCCGGCGCCGCCCTGACACGTATTGGATCTTCGTGATCCTGTTCCTCGGCCCCATCGGCGCGCTCGTTTACATCTTCGCGGAGATGCTGCCTGATTTCGGGCTCATGCGCCAGGCGTTCAAAACTTTCCCGCGCCGCAAGCGGATCGCCCAGCTCCAGCTCGCAATCCGCGACAACCCCTCGCCGGCAAATTTTGAAGAGCTCGCCGACCTCTTCATGGACGAGGGCAAGCTCCAGGCTGCGCGCGCCGCTTTCGACAAGGCCATCGCCGCCCGCTCCAACACCCTGGACTGTTTCTATCGCCGCGGCGTCTGCGCCCTGCTCATGGGAGATGCCGCAGGCGCGATGCCCGACCTGGAAATGGCGGTCGAGAAGGACCCGGGTCACGACTTCCATCGGGCCGTCGGATTGCTGGCACGGGCCTGCGCACTGAGCGGACAGGCCGAGCGCGCGGAACAGTACTTCCAGCGGGCCGTGGACCGGTCGACACTGTCGGAAACCTACCTGAATTACGCCGAGTTCCTGGCCTCGCAGGGCCGCCATGCCGAGGCCCGCCAGTGGGCGCGGAAGGTGCTGGACAAGAAACCCACCATGCCTGGCTACCTGCGCCGGCGCGAACGCCCCTGGTTTCGGCGCGCCTCCTCCCTCCTCAAGCGCCTGCCGCGAGACACCGGTCGATCTGGCGCGAGTGTCCTTTGAACGGCGAAGCGGGAACTGTGAAGGTTGAACTGTAGACCACAAACCCCAGGTGATTGCATCGACGAGGCGAGACCGGAAAGAGCGCCCCTCAGGGGCTAAAGCCCAGGCGTGTTTCTGGCGTGTGCGGCACGACTGAAGTCGTGCCCCTTCAAAGCACACCGTGACTATGAACTACGAACTGATGAACCGCGGACTTACTTCGCTGCCGGCTTGGTTTCGCCCGAGAGATCGACGATGACTTCGCCCTGCTTGGCGTACTTCAGCTTTTCTCGCGCTTCGTGCTCGATGGCGTCGGGATCGGACTGGAGCTTGTCCACGCGGACTTTCAGGCGCGCGTTTTCCTGCTGCAGGTCCTGGATCTCCTTCTGGAGTTCCTTGTCCTCCTGACGCTTCTGCTGCCAGCTTGAGAGGCCGTGCTTTCCATTCACCACGTGCCAGCCGATGAGCAGCGCCAGGATCACCACTACGGCCGTTCCCGCCGGACGCCATGCGCGCGCGGTGAAGTTGAGGGCGCGGCGGTGGATGGGTGAGGGCGGCTGCGGCTCGGCGGCTGCGGGCGGGGTCTCGTGTTGGATGTTCTCTTCGGTCATTGATATTGCCGCGTCCTGATGCGGATTACGATTTGATGCATCCGGGCAGGGGCTAAAGCCCCATTCCTCTGTGCGCGGCCAACGGCGGGACTGAAGTCCCGCCCCTACGCGTTTGGGTTCCCTGTTCCCTGCTTTTACGACATCACAAATTTTTCTGCCGCGATCTTCAGCGCCTCCATATCTTGTTCGCTGCGGGCCTCAGTGTAGGCGCGGACCACCGGCTCGGTGCCGCTGAGCCGGTAGCAGACCCAGGAGCCGTCTTCGAGGATCAGCTTGAGCCCGTCGGTGCGCACGATCTGCTTGACCTTGCGCCCGCTGAGCTCGGTGGGATCCGTCTTCAACTTCTCAGTGAAGCGGGCTTTGATCTCCGGGGTCAAGCGGAAGTTCTCGCGCACGGGATAGAAGGAACCAACTTTGCCAAACAGTTCCCGAAGTTGCACGCCGAGGCTCTTGCCGCGAACGGCGACCATCTCGGTGACCAGCAAGCCGGCGATGATGCCGTCCTTCTCTGGCACGTGGCCGCGGATGGTGAGTCCCGCCGACTCTTCGCCGCCGATGGCGATCTTGTCTTCATTGATCAGCTCGCCGATGTATTTGAAACCGACGGGCGTTTCGTAGAGCGGCACCTTGTGATAATCGGCCAGGGCGTTGACCAGGTTTGTGGTGGCCACGCTTTTGGCCACGCCGTTGCGCCAGCCGCGGGTTTCCACCAGGTAATCGAAGAGGAGGGCGATGATGTAATTGGGCTGGATGAACGTGCCGTCTTCGTCGACGATGCCAAAGCGATCGGCGTCACCGTCGGTGGCGATGCCGATGGCCGCGCCAACCTGCTTCATCCTCTCTCTGCATTTGCCGAGCAGATGGTCATCGGGCTCGGGCGCGTGGCCGCCGAAGAGGACGTCGCGATAGTCGTGCACGGTTTCCACGGTGACGCCGGCCTGGCGGAGGATGTGGCAGGAGTAGCCGCGGCCCGCGCCCCAGAAGGGGTCGAATACGACCTTGATGCCGGACTTGGCGATGGCCGCGAGATCGACCAGTTCGGCCAGCCGCTTGAGGAACGAGTCCTTGACGTTTACGGTCTCGAACCCTTCGGCGGGCGGAGGGGCGGACGGAATCCTGGCCCCGGAATCGGCGATGCGGTTGACGGCGGCCTCAATGTGGCTGGTGGCTTCAGGCAGAGCCGGCGCGCCGTCCGGTGTGGAGTACTTGATACCGTTGTACTCCGGCGGATTGTGCGAGGCGGTGAAGTTGATGGAGCCCGCGGTGCGGAGGGTGCGCACGGCGTGGGAGATGGCGGGAGTGGGGGCCGGGTCGGGAATGACCAGCGGGATGACGCCCGCCCCTGCCAGGATGCGCGCGGCTTCGTCAACAAAGCTCTCGCCGAGGAAACGGGGGTCGCGGCCGACCAGGACCCGATGCGGAGGAGCAAGGGTCCTGACGTATTCGGCAATGCCGGCAACGGCCAGGCGGATGTTGGCCACGGTGAACTCGTCGGCGACAATGGCGCGCCAGCCGGAGGTGCCGAACTTGATGACGCTGGGCATGCTTGGGCTCCCTTCACGCAGCAGGATCGGATGCGCAAAATCCATACTGCGCGATGCGGCCGGGGTTCAGCAAGACGGGAGAACCCGGACCTACAATGGTGGCGATGACCGAGACCACGAGGACAGCCCGCATTGTGCTGACCACCGCCGGCACGCAGGAGGAGGCTGAGCGCATGGGCCGCGCGCTGGTGGAGGAGCGGCTGGCTGCCTGCGCCACGGTGATTCCCGGGGCGCAATCCATCTATCTCTGGGAGGGCAAAGTGGAATCCGCGGCGGAGACGCTGCTTCTGATCAAGACGGAGGCGGACAGGCTGGAGCAGTTGGAACGGCGGCTGAACGCGCTGCACGGCTACACCACTCCGGAGTTCCTGGTGCTGGCTGTGGATGCCGGGAGCCGCGCTTATCTCGATTGGCTCAGCGGTTGCCTGCGGTAAAGGGGCTGCCCGCGGGCGAGTTTCCAGGGCCGGCTGGGCTCAGGCCAGGGCGGGGAGATTGGCAGGGTCCGGGACCCTATTCATCGGAGATAAATTGCGCCGAATCGCAGCATTTCTGGTATGCTCTTCCCAAAGCGGTACTCCCCGTCTGCCTGTTACCTCGGCCAACGAGGGCGCATGCTCCGCCGAAGGGTTTAGCCAGCGAGCGGAGACAAGAGCCGGAACACCCGGCCGATATGGAGCCCCGAGTTGAGTCACATGCGCTGGATGATGATCGCACTTGTCGTTTCGGTGATCGTCTTACTGGCCGCATCGGCAGGAATGGCGCTCCACATCTGGCGCGAACGCGGCAGAAGGCGCGAGCCGAGGTTGAAAACGGGCACGGTGGAGGAAACGGAGGAAGCGCCATGAATTACCAATCCCCGACACGCGTGACTCCGGTCAGCCAACCTGTTCTTGTTGCCAACTCCAGCCAGTCTCTCGTCTGGATGCGGAATCTGCTGATCATCCTGAGCGGCAGTCTTCTGGTTGGTGTCTGCGCGCACGTCACTCTTCCGCTCACGTTTACTCCAGTTCCGCTTACCCTGCAGGACTTTGCAGTGATGGCGCTGGGCCTGCTCCTGGCGCCGCGGCTGGCTTCGGCCACCATGATCGCCTACCTGGCTGAGGGTGCGATGGGGTTCCCCGTTTTCGCTCCCAATGCCACAGGAATGACGGGACTGGCGCACATCCTGGGCCCTACGGGCGGCTTCCTGATGGCTTACCCCTTCATGGCGATGGTGATCTCTTACCTGTGGCGTACCGGTGAGCGCACCTTTATTGGCGCACTGGTGGCCGCCACGTCCGGCAACATGATCCTGCTGACGTTGGGTGGCGCATGGTTTGGATTCCTGACTCATGTCTCGCCGCAGATCGTGTTCGCCGAGGCGGTCATGCCGTTCGTACCCGGAGACGCGATCAAGATCATACTCGCCGCCTTCGTGGGCCTGGAGTGGTACCAGATCCGACCGGCTCCGCGGCGCGGGTTGGCCACCATTTACACCAATTACTCAGATCCCAACTAGGATTGCCGGCGCTGGACTGGTTCGCGCCTGGTGCGGCAGTGTGCCCGCGCAGGCTCGGAGATTGTCCGGAGGCCGTGGCATGGCCACCACACTTAAGTGCGCCGCTGTGCTTCCGCCAGCCCTGTTAGTCTTGAATCTGAAAGGACTCTTTCACTCGTGAGTAGCCAGCCCACTACCGCTGCAGCAGCCGCAGGCGTGCGCGAAATCTCGATAGCCCACAGTCCCGACTCCGATGACGCTTTCATGTTTTACGGATTGGCCACCAACAAGGTGCGTGTCCCCGGCTACCGCTTTAGCCACACCCTCTGCGACATCGAGACCCTGAACCGCAGGGCCCAGAACGAAGCTTTCTACGACGTCACCGCCATCAGCTTTCATGCCTACCCCTACCTCCAGGAGAACTACACGCTGATGGGTTGCGGGGGCAGCGTGGGCGAGGGCTACGGCCCCCTGGTGGTGTCCAGCAAGAAGCTGAAGCCCGAGGACCTGGGTTCGATCCGTGTGGCTGTTCCCGGTACGCTGACTACGGCTTACCTGGCTTTCAAGGTTTTCAACCCGGATATTCAGACCGAAGTTGTCCCGTTCGACCAGATCATCCCGGCCATCCGGGCGGGCAAGTTCGACGCCGGCCTGATCATTCATGAGGGCCAGCTCACCTACTCCTCGAGCGGACTGTACAAGGCGATCGACCTGGGCGTCTGGTGGCGCGAGACTACCGGGCTGGTGCTGCCTCTGGGAGGCAACGCCATCCGCCGCTCGCTGGGCGCCGAGGCGCACAAGATCATCTCCAAAGCACTGCGCGACTCAATCCAGCACGCCCTGGACCATCGCGAGCAGGCGCTCGAATACGCCATGCAGTTCGCCCGCGACCTGGACGCCTCCCTGGCCAACCGCTTTGTGAGCATGTACGTGAACGAGCGGACCCTGGACTACGGCGCGGATGGGCGCGAGGCGATCCGCAAGCTTCTGGAGCTGGGACATGAGCGGGGGATCATTCCGATCAAGCCAGAGGTCGACTTCGTCGATTAGATGATGGCTCCAGCCCTCGGCCCTCAGCCGTAAGACCGCATTACGGGGCTGAAATGCGGGAAGAATTCTAAATATTTTCTAATCTCCGCCGATGCATCCAGCACGGAGGCATTTCTGGATGCAAGAGGAGACGCACCGCTATGTTCTGCTGGCTTCCGGTGAGCCGGCGCTGCTGGCTGCCATGGAGCCTGTCCTGACAGAACCTGGAGTGCGGGTGCAGGTCGCCATGTCGGGGGAAGCTGCGCTCGCGTCCATGCTGATGGACACGCCGGCGCTGGCTCTGGTGGATGCCCGGCTGCCCGGAATGGAACTGGGGCGGCTGCTGGCCGCGGTGCGTGGGGAGGACAAGCGGTTCCCCATTGTCCTGATTTCGGACACAGTCTCAGAGGAATTGAAGGAACGGCTGGTTGAGGGCATCATCGATGACCTGGTGCCGCCGGCGATCGGGCCCGAGTGGCTGCGAGTGCGCGTGGAGATGGCGCTGCGCGCGGGCGAACGCACAGCAGAGCTGGAGCGGCTGCGTGACCAGGCCGCGCGGGATGTCGAACGCGATCCGCTGACCGGCGTGTGGAATCGGAATGCGATGCTGGGACTGCTGTTCCGGGAAACTGACCGGGTGCAGCGGATGAACACCAACCTGTCCGTGATCCTGTTCGACATCGACGATTTCGGGCACTGGAATGCGCGTCTGGGGACCGCCGCGTGCGATGGGCTTCTGTTGAAGGTGGCGGAGCGGGTTGGAGTCCTGCTGCGCAGCTACGACCTGCTGGGGCGCGTGGGCAAGGATGAGTTCCTGGCGGCGCTGCCGGGGTGCAGCATGGTGAACGGAGGGATGCTGGCGGAACGGATGCGGACGGAGATCTTCGGCGAGCCGTACGCGGTGGCAGGAAGGATGGTGCGTCTGTCGGCGTGCTTCGGGGTGGTGGCGAGCCGGGGGCGGTCGCCTGTGGTGGTGCTGCGCGAGGCCGAAGAGATGCTGCGCGTGGCCAAGGCGGAAGGGCTGGATACGATCCAGTGCGCGGGAGAGTGTCCGGAGGCGAAGGTGTGGGAAATTGGGAAATAGGAAGCTGGAACCAGCTATGCGGGCGCGAGGAGCGCGTGTAAGTCGAGAAAGCTCTGAAAGACCTCGTTAGAGAGGAGGCGTCCGCGGGCGGTGAGGCGGATGCGGGCGCCGTTTGCTTCGAGGAGGCCATCGGCGGCGAGGCGGGCGGCGGCTTTGAGGGCGGGTGCAAGCAGTTCGGGGCCGAATTCGGCGGCCAGATCGGCGGGATCGACGCCTGCGTTGAGGCGCAGGCCGAGGAACCAGGCCTCCTCGTGCCGGCGGGCGCGGTCGAGGCGCTCCGTCTCGGGGGAAAGAAGACCGTTCAGATAGGCTTGCAAGTCATCCGTGGTGGTGGAGCGGAGGAGGTCCGCCCTTTCCTCGGAGCCTGACGCGGCATAGAGGGCGGAGGAGGCGTCGAGGCCGAGGCCCAGGTAAGGGCGGCGCTGCCAGTAGCGGAGGTTGTGGCGGGACTCATGTCCGGGACGGGCGAAGTTGGAGATCTCATACTGGGCCAGGCCGGCGGCAGTAAGGCGGTCGATGGCGGTCTCGTACATGCAGGCGACGGTGTCGTCGTTGGGCACGAGGCCGGCACGATAACGGACACCGCCGGAGAGCAGCTCGCGGCCAAGGCGGGAGTCTTCGTCGACTTCCAGCATGTAGATGCTGGCGTGGGGGACTCCAGTCTCCAGGAGAACCGCAAGCGACTCATTCCACGAAGCAAAGGTCTGTCCAGCAAGGCCGGCGATCAGATCCAGATTGAGGTTGGCGATGCCGGCGGCGCGGAGACGGCGGACGTCGTCTAGAACCATGGCGCGGGAGTGCAGGCGGCCGCTCGCGTGGGCCTCCGCGTCGATGAAGGACTGCACACCCAGGCTGACGCGGTTGACGCCGGCCTCGGCCAGAGCCTCAAGGGTGGGCTGGGGAAGCTGGCCGGGAGCGCACTCGGCGGTGATTTCGGCATTCGGCGCCACCCGGAAATGAGCGCGAATGGCGGCAAAGAGCTTTTGAATCAGTTCGGGCTCAAGGAGGGACGGTGTCCCGCCGCCCAGGAAGATGGTGTCAACCATACGGGGAAGATGCGCGCCGATGCCGGCAGCCCAATCCCCCGCCCCGGCAAGCGAATCCACCAGGCGATCGACGTAGCGGGCGTGCTCCGAGGCGGGATAGACGCCGGAGGCGAAGTTGCAGTAAGTGCATTTGGAGCGGCAAAACGGAATGGAAACGTAGACTCCCAGCGCGCTGTCCGGCATCCATTGCATGGAGAGTATTGTTACAGGGATCAAAAGGCCGGGACAAGGGACCAGGGCGGCAGAGACCCGGGGACGAATGGACTGAGGACGAGAATTCATGAGTTTGGGGGCGGATCCGGTTGATGATGGACAGAGGAGATCGAGATTGAAAGTCTGGCCGCTCTTGGGGCTCGTGGTACTGCAGGTTTTCCTGTTGCTGGGCCATTGGTTTTTGTTTCTTACGATCGTCCATTTCCTTGCTGTCGGCGGCATGGCGGAGCGGGTGCTTGGAGCGGCGTTGCTGATTCTGGCGCTGAGCTTTGTGGCGGCGGCGTTCTGGAGCTACCGGCATGCAAACGCGCTGGTTGGAGCCATGTACAAGGTGGCCGCGGTGTGGCTGGGTTTCCTGAACTTCCTTTTCTGGGCGGCGTGCCTGTGCCGGCTGGCGGAGCTGGGGTTGTGGCTGGCGGGGAAAGACACGGCGGCGGCTCGGGAAACCGTGGGCGTGGTGCTGTTCGGGCTGGCGGTGCTGGCGGGCGTCTATGGGCTCGTAAATGCGCGGCGGATCAGGGAGCGGCGCGTAACGGTGAGCTTGCCGGGGCTTCCCGAAGGATGGCGCGGGCGGACGGCGCTGCTGTTGAGCGACCTGCACCTGGGCCACGTGAACGGAGCGGGGTTTGCGGAGCGGATTGCAGGGATTGCGCGGCGGCTGAACCCGGATGCGGTGTTTATTGCCGGCGACCTGTATGACGGATCGAAGGTGGACGCCAGGCGGCTGGCCGGGCCGCTTTTTACGCTGGAGCCGCCCCTGGGAATGTATTTCTGCGGCGGCAATCACGAGGACTTTGGCGACGCGGCCGATTTCGAACGAACGCTGCGCGGGGCGGGCATCCGCGTGTTGCATAACGAGCGCGTGAATGTGGACGGGCTGGAAGTGATCGGAGTGTCGTACAGGGACTCGGTTTACCCGATGCACCTGCGGACGTTCCTCGATGGATTGAGCCTGAACGGGACGGCAAGCGTGCTGCTGAACCACGTGCCCAGCCGGCTGCCGATCGTGGAGCAGGCGGGGGTGACATTGCAACTCTCAGGCCACACCCATGGCGGCCAGATCGTTCCCTTCACGTGGCTTACACGGCGGGCGTTCGGCAAGTACACCTACGGGCTGCAACGGTTCGGGCGGCTGCAGGTGCTCACGTCGAGCGGAGCGGGGACGTGGGGACCGCCGATGCGGGTAGGGTCGGAGGCCGAGGTGGTGCTGATCACATTTGCCGGCTCGTAGCTTGATCAGTTGTCAGTTTTCAGTTTTCAGTTGTCAATGGCTAGATTATTGGTCAGATTCCGGCGCCCTGCTGAAAACTGACAACTGAAAACTGTGAACTGGCTCGTGTGACGGGCGTCGCAGGGATATTCCGGGGTGGAGGGGTAGGATTTCAGTTTTGGGAGGAATGCTATGGCCACCACCATTTCCGCGCCGAACACGTCGCGGCCGAAAGTGATCCGGACGCACCGGACGGGATATTCACTGCTGCTGCACCCGCTGTTGAACAAAGGCACCGCGTTTACTGAAGCTGAGCGGGACGAGTTCGGGCTGCACGGGCTGCTGCCACCGCATGTGGGGACGCTGGAGGACCAGCGGGAGCGCAGGAAGCGGGCACTGGACAATACGCCGACGGCATTCGGAAAATATGCGCTGATGCGCGATCTGCAGGACAGCGATGAGACGCTGTTCTACTCGCTGATCACGCACAACGTGGAGGAGCTGCTGCCCGTTGTGTACACGCCGGCGGTGGGCGAAGGATGCCAGCGGTTTTCCGAGATCTGGCGCAAGCCGCGGGGCCTGTTCATCAGCTATCCGGATCGCCACCTGATTGACCGGATGCTGTCGGATCGGCGCTACGACTGCATCCGCTGCATCGTGGTGAGCGACGGCGAGCGGATCCTGGGGCTGGGCGACCAGGGCGCCGGCGGCATGGGTATTCCCATCGGCAAGATGGCGCTGTACACGGCGCTGGGCGGCATTCCGCCGGAGCATTGCCTCCCGATCCTGCTCGACGCGGGCACGGACAACGAATCGATGCTGAACAACCCGATTTATATCGGGTGGCAGCACCATCGCGTGCGCGGGACGGAGTACGAGAAGTTCATCGAGATGTTTGTACAGGCGGTACAACGCCGGTGGCCGCACATCCTGCTGCAGTGGGAGGATTTCGCGGGCGAGAACGCGATCAAGATCCTGAAGAAGTACCGCGACCGTCTGTGCACGTTCAACGACGACATCCAGGGAACGGCAGCGGTGACGACTGGGACGTTGATGGCAGCGGTGAACGCCACCGGCGTGCCGCTGAAGGACCAGCGCATCGCGATGTTCGGTTCCGGCTCGGCGGGAGTGGGGATTTCCGGCCTGCTGGTGGCGGCAATGCGCGAGCAGGGCCTGACAGAGGCGGAGGCACGGGAGCGAATCTACGCATTCAACCGGCACGGCCTGCTGGTGGAAGGCGATCCGGCCATGCGGGAGAGCCAGGCCTGGCTGGCGCGGAAGATCGAGGACGTGACGGCGTGGAACCTCTCCGGGCCGGGTCCCATTTCCCTGCTGGACACGGTGCGCAACGCCAAGATCACGGTTCTGCTGGGTGTTTCCGCGCAGGCGGGAACCTTCACGGAAGAGATCGTCCGCGAGATGGGGAAGAACGCGGAGCGGCCGGTGGTGTTTCCGCTATCGAATCCAACCTCAAAGAGCGAGGCCACGCCGGAGGATATCCTGCGTTGGACGGACGGCCGCGCGCTGGTGGCTACCGGAAGCCCGTTTAAGCCGGTGGAGATCAACGGACGCATGGTGGAGATTTCGCAGTGCAACAACTCCTTCGTCTTTCCGGGACTGGCGCTGGGGACGCTGGTGTCGCAGGCGCGGCGCGTCAGCGACGGAATGATCATGGCGGCGGCAAAAGCGCTTGCCGGCTTCTCGCCAACCATGACGGACGCGGATGCGCCGCTGCTGCCTTCGATTGGCGAATCGCGCAAGGTGTCGATGGCGGTGGCCGAGGCCGTTGGCAAGGCGGCGATGGCGGAGGGGCTATCCGAGCTGGACGACTCGGCCAGCCTGATCCAGGACCTGCAGGCTTACGTGTGGGATCCGGTGTACCTGCCGTACGAGCGGGTGGATTAGCGCAAGGCAGTGTGCGGGGGCCCTAGTCCCCGCGCGCTTTTTTGACGATGACGTGGATAACGTTGCTACCTGGAGTCGTAGATGGCAATCACCACACTATCGAGCCGGGAGTTCAATCGGGATACGAGCCTGGCTATGAAAGCCGCTGAAAACGGGCCGGTGATCATCACTCATCGAGGAAGGCCCGCTTATGTGCTTCTTTCCATCAACGAGTACAGGAAATTGACGTCCAAGCGCTGAGTCGAACTACGACGCGCGACTCAGAATAGCTCCCACCCAGCTACGCCCTTCCCGCAAATTCCCGCGTCTCCGTGTACACCTTCACCCGTTCCCCGGACTCGATAAAGAACGGCACCCTGATCTCGATGCCGGTTTCGAGCTTTGCGGCCTTGGTGGCTCCGCCTGAGGCGGTCGAGCCCTTGATGGCCGGCTCTGTGTACTCGACGGCAAGCTCCACCTGCTGCGGCAGCTCGATTCCGATGGGGCTGCCGTTGAATTTGTCCAGGCGGATGACCAGGCCGTCGACGAGAAAGTCGAGCGCGTCGCCGAGCTTTTCCTTCGCCAGCGGGATGGTCTCGAAGGTGGATTGATCCAGGAAATAGGACCCGTCCGGGTCACTGTAGAGATACGACGCCTCCACGGTTTCGAGATCCGGCTCCTTGAACTTCTCGCCGGCCTTGAAGGTCTTGTCGAAAACAGCCCGGGTCAGCAGGTTGCGCATCTTCAGCCGGACCAGCGTCTGGCCGCCGCGTGCGGTGGGCGTGGAGACTTCGACGTCGAGACAGAGGTAGGGCGTGTTGTCGTGCTCGAAATACACCTTGCGCTTGATATCGATGGCATCAATAAGTGCGGCCATGGCTAACCCCAGTTCACAGTTCGTAGTTCTTAGTTCAGTTCTTCGTTCGCCGGTCACTGAACACTGACCACTGAAACCATGGTAAACGGCAAGGGCGGAATCATAATTTTTGTAAAGGCAGGCTTTCTCCCTCTTGCCCCGGGCAAGCACGGCGTAGTTGAATGGGAGGGGTCAAATCAATCGATTTAGTTCGGGAGTCAAGATGAAAGCAAGGGCTGAAAATCTGCGGTTCTGGCTGCCGTTGGCGGCATTATGTGCGATGTTGGGCGCGGGGATGACGGGGACAGCGCAACAGCGGCGGCAGCACGCGCCGCCGGGGCCGTGGATGAACACGGCGCTCTCGCCGGATGAGCGCGCGGACCTTGTGATCAAGGAGATGACGCTGGACGAGAAGATCGCGCTGCTGCACGGCGTGGGCATGCCGACCGACGACCCGGTGACTCCGGAGAACGCTGCATCGAACCGCGGCGTGGGGTACGTGGTGGGCGTGCCGCGGCTGGGGATTCCGGGAATCGACATGAGCGACGCGGCGTATGGCGTGCGATCGAGCGGGGTGAACGGGCGTTATTCCACGGCGCTGCCCTCGAATGTGGCGGCGGCGGCAAGCTGGGACCCGAACGCGGCGTACGAGTACGGCAAGCTGATCGGCACGGAACTGCGGGCGCAGGGATACAACATGACGCTCGGCGGCGGCGCGGATATTACGCGCGAGCCGCGCAACGGGCGGACCTTCGAGTACCTGGGCGAGGACCCGATCCTGGCCGGAACGCTGGTGGCGCGCCTGATCGAGGGGACCCAATCGCAGTACGTGATTGGCGACCTCAAGCACTATGCGTTCAACGACCAGGAGAACGGGCGCGACAGCGTGAACAACGCCATCGACAAGCGCGCCGCACACGAGAGCGACTTGCTGGCGTTCGAGATCGGCGTGGAGAAGGGCCATCCGGCGGCGGTGATGTGCAGCTACAACCGCGTGAACGGGGTCTTTGCCTGCGAGAACCAGTGGCTGCTGAAGGACGTTCTGAAGACGGAGTGGAAGTTCCCGGGATTTGTGGTGTCGGACTGGGGCGGTACGCACTCGACGGAGAAGGCGTCGGCAGCCGGGCTGGACAACGAAGAGCCGGGCTGGACGTTCTATAGCGACAAGTTCAAGGCCGCGGTGGAGGCTGGAACCATCTCGCAGGCCGAGCTGGATGAGCACGTGCACCGGATCCTGCGGTCTATGTTTGCGGTGGGCGTCGTCGATCATCCGCGCGACCGCTCTGTGGTGGATCCGTTTGCAGGATTCGAGACGTCGCGGAAGATCGAGGAAGCCAGTATCGTCCTCCTGAAGAACAAAGGCGGCGTGCTGCCCCTGCATGCGGCAACGGTCAGGTCCATCGCGGTCATCGGGGCGCACTCGGATGTGGGAATGATCTCAGGCAGCGGCTCGGCGCAGGTGGACCCGATCGGCGGAAACGCCATCATGCCGCCGGGCAAGGGCCAGACGCGGTGGCTGGAGCAGGTCTGGTTCCCCACGTCGCCGCTGAAGGCGATACGGGAGCGGGCGCCGCACGCCAAAGTGACGTACGATCCGGGCGCGGATCCGGAGGCGGCAGCCGCGGCGGCCAAAGGCGCGGATGTGGCCATCGTGTTTGCCTACCAGTGGGAGAGCGAGAGCATGGATCTGTCGTCGCTCGCGCTGCCGAACTACAAGCTCGACGGCAAGGATGTGGATCAGAACGCGATTGTGGACGCCGTCGCGAAGGCCAATCCGCACACCGTTGTCGTGCTGGAGACAGGCAGCCCCGCAACCATGCCGTGGGTGGATGATGCCGAGGCAATCCTGGAGGCGTGGTACGGAGGTTCGGATGGCGCCGATGCCCTGGGAAATATTCTTTTCGGCGCGGTGAACCCCAGCGCAAAGCTGCCCAACACGTTCCCCCGGAGCGATGAGGATCTGCCCCATCCGGCGATTGTGAAACCGCCGCCGGTGGACTGGGCCAGCATCAAGCCGGAAGACCGGGCCAAGGGCCTGCCCCCGTTCGAGCGGCCTTACGACGAGGGCGTGAAGGTTGGCTACAAGTGGTACGACGCGGAGCACAAAGCGGTCCTGTTCCCGTTCGGATTCGGGCTGTCGTACACCTCGTTTGGCTACTCCGCGCTGAAGGTGGATGCTGGTGACACCGTAAAGGTGACGTTTACGCTGGCCAACACCGGAGCACGAACCGGCAAGGAGATTGCCGAGGTGTACGCCGCGCTGCCGGCCTCGGCTCAGGAACCGCCGAAGCGGCTGGTGGGCTGGAACAAGGTGGAGTTAAAGCCCGGCGAACGCAAGCCGGTTACCGTTGAGATCGAACGGAAGTATCTGTCCATCTGGGACGTGGACAAGCACGACTGGACGCTGGTTCCGGGCGAGTACACGTTCCTGGTCGGCGGCTCCAGCGACAAGCTGCCGCTGAAGGCGACGGTCAATCTGCAGTAATTCGCAGCTTCCGGGAAATGAAGAGAATACGTCAGGGAACGACATTCACCGCTAAGAGAACTCGTGCGAAGGGCTGCTTTGTAAAAGGGCACGACCTTGGTCGTGCCGCAAGCTGAGAAAAAATCCGCTGGGCTTCAGAGCTTGCGGAAAGACTCGACGCGAACCCTGAAAGCGCGTAGGGGCGGTACTTTAGTACCGCCGCAGCCGCTCAAACAAAGTACTTGGGCTTCAGCCCCTGAGGTTTTTCGCTTCGGTCTGACCACTCTCCGCCTTTTTCCGCAGCCTGTTCAGCCCCTGCTGAGTTGCACCAACTTTGAACCCCGTATCTGCCGGCGCTGTTTGCTGTGCAGATACGGGGTTATCGTTTTCCGCGCGGATGGACGAGGCTGAATTCGCCGGCGCGCTAGGATGAGCAGATGGCTTTCCGAGGAACTCCCGTGAAAACCCCGACCTCTCGCGTGCATGGGCTGGACACGCTGCGCAGCGTTGCCATCCTGTCTGTCATCGTGTTTCACGTGTGGGGTTATGGCGGCGATAACAAGCTGCCCGGATGGTTTGAACCCGTGGCGCAGTTCGGCTGGATGGGCGTGGACCTGTTCTTTGTGCTCAGCGGCTACCTGATCGGGGCGCAATTGCTGCGGCCGTATCTTCGCGGCGGCACGCCGAGCCTGTGGGGCTTCTATCGCAACCGGATGTACCGAATCCTGCCGGCGTACCTGGCGGTGCTGGCGCTGTACGAGTTTGTTCCCAAATGGGCGGAGTTCTCAGGGCTGGCGCCTGTCTGGGCGTTCCTCACGTTCACGCTCAACTTCGCCGTTGGACCCTACGATGCTCATGCGTTTTCCCACGCATGGTCCCTTTGCGTGGAGGAGCATTTCTATTTGCTTCTGCCGCTGATTTTCCTCGCCATGATGAAGAAGCCATCGGCGCGCAAAGCCGCCATTGCATTTGCCTGCTTCGTTTTGGCAGGAATCGCAATTCGAAGTTTCATTCTGCTTCACTGGTTACGGCCCCAGGCAGCGACGGGCGAGTGGCCCAATTACCTGAACCTGATCTACTACGCAACCTACTGCCACTTCGATGGGCTGCTGGTTGGGGTTGCTCTGGCGGTGGTGAAATCATTCCGGCCCTCGTGGTGGGCTGCGTTCGCGCAGCGCGGACATCTCCAGGCGCTCGCAGGCATTGCGTTGATCGCGGTTTGTGTGCCGCTGTTCAAGGATAGATTTGTTTCGGCGACCGGCATCACCGCGGTTGGAGACGTGATCGGATTCCCGGTGCTTTCGCTCGGGCTTGGATTGCTGGTGGCATCGGCCATGAGCGTGAACGGCGTTTTGAGCCGGATGCGCGTGCCCGGAGCGAAGCTGGTAGCCACGCTGGCCTACACCCTTTACCTGACGCAGAAGGAAATGATCCACCTGGTGAGCGCGTGGTTTCCCATGGCGGAGCACTGGGGCGGCTGGCGATGGTTGCTGGTGTATGGCGTCTGTTGCATGGTGGTTGCCGGGCTGCTCCACCTCAGCATCGAGCGGCCGTTTCTGAAGCTGAGAGACCGGCGGAGGAAACCCAGGATGGAGACGGCCGCAGTCTAGCAGCGTGCCGAAAGTCTGGTTTTGAAAGGACACGGCTTTCGCCGCCAAGGGCAAGAACTTCGACATCGCCCCTGGATGCGCTTATACTCTCTTTATGGAGCTTCCATTCGGAAGCTCCTTTCCAATTTAGAGCGGAATACCCCCCCCACCCCTCCCCTATGTAGCAACAAAACCTCTCTTAAGCCTTTGATTTTAAAGATGAATTGTATTTATTTGTTTTCATCGTGGTCATCGGCTGCAAGTGAGCCTCTTTCGCACGATCAATCCCGCTTAAACCACGTAGATCATTGACTTTGAACCGAAGAAGCAAGGCTCAGCGCGGGCCTGATAACCGAGCTGTAAACACGCACGCGGTTGACAATGACTACCTCACTTTGACAGCGGAAATGCCCCTTCGACCCTGAACTCCTTCGAGACAACGGTGGACGCAGCATCGCCGTCAGGCTGGCTGCTGCCAACGCTGATGCGATATTGCCCAGCGCTCACGGCACGGTTGCCCTTGTCGTCCACCTGCGAAAGCGTCCGCGGATCGAGATGGAAGATGAGGTGCCGCGTCGCGCCAGCCGCAAGATGCACGCGCTCAAACCCAGCGAGCGCGACCCGCGGCGAGACGTCGGTATGCGGCGGTGTCAGGTAGAGCTCCGCCACTTCATCGCCGGCCAGCTTGCCCGTGTTGGTCACATCGGCCTCGACAATGAGCGGCGAGCCGGCGTGCAGCGCACCCGTCGAGAGCCGCAGATGCGCGTAAGCGAAAGTGGTGTAGCTCAGGCCGTCGCCAAACGCAAAGAGCGGCTTGCCGCTGAAGTAGCGGTAGGTTCGGTTGGCCATCGAGTAATCATCGAAGGACGGAAGCTGGTCGATTCCGGTATAGAAAGTAACGGGCAGCCTTCCGCCAGGATTGTTCTTGCCCGCCAAAGTCTCCGCAATCGCCTGGCCGCCGGATTGGCCGGGATACCAGGCCTCGACGACCGCGCGTGCATTGTCTTTCGCCCAGTTGATGGCGAGCGCGGAGCCGTTGAGCAGGACGACGACGACGGGCTTGCCCGTTTTAGCCACTGCCTCGAGCATCTGCTGCTGCACATTGGGCAGGTCGATGGAGGTCCTGTCGCCGCCCGAGAATCCGGCAGCATTCACGCGCATCTCCTCGCCTTCGAGGCGCGCGGTGAGGCCAACAAAGGCGACCACGACATCGGCTTTCTGTGCCGCGGCAACAGCCTGGCCGCGGAGCTGATCGGGGTCGGGAGTCCACTCCAGCGAGATGCCGCTGCCCGCAATGCGCGCCGTCTGGGTGTACTCGATGCGGAGCGCATGCGCGCGCGTGTCAGCGAACGGAATGGAGAAGTGCTGGACGCCGCCGAAGTTGCGGCCGCTGGGAGGCAGGTGAGTTGCGGCCTGATTCGCAGCCTCGGGCTGGATCGGCTGGCCGTCAACGTAGAGCGCAAACTTCAGGTTGCCGTTGCACGGATAGCAGAAGGGCAGGCGAACCTGAAAGTTGAGGGTTCCGGCCGTGGGCGGAACAATGGCGCCGGTCCAGCGAACGGCAAACGTCTGGGCCTGCGGATCGGCGGCGAGGCTGGGAACCGGATTGGCGTTAGCCCAATCGAAATCGATCTCGCGATCCAGGCGGATCATCTCCGCCGCTCCATCGAAGCTGGGGTGGGAGAAATACTCGCCCTGGAGGCCCTGAACGGTGGAGTCGCCGGCGGCGCGGAGCATGGTGCGCGGGACCGGAACGTCGCCGCCTTCAACATAGGCGGAGCCCTGCGCGTAGAGAACATGCGGATGGCCGAACTCCTTCTCGATTCCGTCGATAGGCAGGATGGGATGGAGCGGAGTTCCATTGTAGTTGCCCTCGAGAGCGATGCGCGAGGCGGCAAGCGGGCCGACGACGGCGATGGTTTGTTTGCCCGCTGGATCAAGCGGCAGGAAATGGCCGTCGTTCTTGAGCAGGACCATGGACTCTCGCGCGGCGCGGAGGGACAGATCGCCGTTGGCGCGCGAGTTGACGCCGCTCATCGGCAGTGAGGCATAAGGCACTTTCGCCGGCGGATCGAACATGCCCAGCTTCATGCGCGCGGTGAAGAGGCGCTTGACGGTGAGGTCGATCTGGCTCTCGGAGATGAGGCCCTGCTTCACTGCATCGACGAGAGCGCGGTAGGACATGCCGCAATCAAGGTCGGTTCCGGCAATGACGCCGGCCGCGGAGCCGTGGGCGTGATCGGCCGAGTAGCGATGGCCGCGAGGCTGCGAGAAGTCGTCGATGGCGTCGCAATCGGAGACAACAAAGCCCGGGAAACGCCAGTCGCCGCGGAGGATGTCGCCGAGCAGCATCTGGCTGGCGCAGGCGGGGACTTTGTCGACAGCGTTATAGGAGCACATGATGGAGTCCGCCTTGCCCTCGGTGATCGCGGCGCGGAACGCGGGCAGGTATGTGTCCCACAGGTCGTGCTCCGAGGGATCGATGTCGGCGAGGTGGCGCGTGCTTTCAGGACCCGAATGCACGGCGTAGTGCTTGGGCGTGGCGATGGCGCGGAAGTATCTGGGATCGTCGCCCTGAATCCCTTTCACGAAAGCGGTCCCGAGGCGGGCGGTGAGAAACGGATCCTCTCCGTAAGTTTCCTGGCCGCGTCCCCAGCGCGGATCGCGGAAGATGTTGATGTTCGGCGACCAGATGGTGAGGCCGTAGTAGCGGTCGTGGTTGTCGTGGCGGATGGCGTCGTTGTACTTGGCGCGTGCCTCAGTGGACACGACGGCACCGATCGAGTGCACCAGCGGCTCGTCCCAGGTGGCGGCGTTCCCAATTGCCTGCGGAAACATGGTGGCGTAGCCGGAGCGAGCAATTCCGTGGAGGCCTTCATTCCACCAGTTGTATGCGGGAACATCGAGGCGAGGAATAGCAGAAGCGCGGTCGATCGTCTGCGAGACTTTCTCTTCGAGCGTGAGCCGGGAGACGAGATCGTCAACGCGCTTCTCAAAGGGCAGCGCGGGGTTGCGGAAGGGCATGGCCGCGGCGGCCTTCACCTGCTCCGGCGTAGGCGCAGGCTGCAGCGCGGCGTTCGGAGCCTGTGCGGCGGCAGTCGAGACTAACAGGACGGCAAAAGCTGCGACGAAAGAAAAACGCATCATCCGGCTCCAGTAAATCGATGCAGTGCGACTCCATCGTATGCGGTGGAACGAAGCAGGAGCAACGGGAAAGCGCCCGGTTCGCGCGCGCTCCAAGTCGGCGTCTATTCGGTTTCGCGCGGAACCTGCTCGAGGAGGCGCTTCCAGGTGCGCTGGTTCTTGCGCCAGGATTTCTTCAGGTCTTCAAGGATGCGCTCGAAGTCGGAGTTGGTGCGCAGGTTGTTCCAGGCTGGGTTCTTCTGGAACCACGGGTAGTTTTCGTTGCCGAGGTAGATGGCGCGGCGGAGCCAGTGGAGCGCCTCGGACGCGTCACCCTCGACGGCGAAGTAGGTGGCGAGGCGGTAGGCCATCTCGCTGTCGGCTTCGGCGGCGGCAAGTGTGTCGTCTTTGAGGAGGGCCGCGGCCTGCGCGCGCTCGCCGGCCTGGACGTAGCAGAGCGCGAGCGTGGGAACGGCGATGCGGGTGGAGGGATCGTCGCGAATGACGGACTCAAGGATGTCAATCGCTGCGCCAAGGTTGCCGAGACGCATCTGCTGATAGCCGGAGGAGGTGCGCAGGAGCGGATGCCGCGGCTCCAGGGCGAGGCCTTTCTCGAGCTCATCGCCAGCCAGCTCAAGCTGGTTCTGGTAGTGATAGACGCGGGCGCGATGGTTATAGAGGATGGCGGCGCTGGCAGGGTTAAGCTTGAGCGCGCGGCCGCACTCGGCGAGCGCTTCCAGGTACATGCCATCGCCGCGCAGAGCGAGGCCGGCCACCATATGCACGTTCCAGTCGTTGGCGGCGGTGGCCAGCAGGTTGGCGATGCCGTGGCGGGCCGATTCCTTTTCCCCGCGCGAAAGCAGCATGTAAATGCGATAGAGATTGGCCTCGGTCGCGGCGGGATCCAGTTGGAGGGCGTGCTCGAAGGCGCGGCGCGCAAGCATGATGTGGCTCTGGCCGCCGAATCCGTGACGGGTGTATTGGAGCTCGGCGATGCCGAGGCCGCTCCACCCAAGCGCAAAGTCGGGATCCTTGCCGGTGACGCTGGAGAAGAGCGCGTGAGCACGGTCGAGATCGGCGCGGGAGCCGGTGCGCACCATGAATGAGCTGAGAAGTGCGCGAGCCTGGAGGTACTCTTCGCTGACCGGACCGGGAAGCGACGTAGCGCTGGCAGCAGGTCTCGGCACGTCGCCAGGCTCTGCAGCGCTGAGGCCGTGCAGCGTGGCAAAGACTTCATTGGAGATTTCAGTCTGGACTGCGATGAGGTCGAGTGAGGAAACGCGGATGGCGCCGCCGGTTCGCACGCTCTGCGAAGAGACGTCGAGCAGCTGCCAGTTGAGATCGAAGCCGTGCTCGCTGCGCAGGAAGCTGCCGGCAAGGACCAGGGAGACAAGCATTCGCTGGCCCACCTGGAGCGGGTCCATCTGCGCAATGGGAAGCGACATGAGCGTGCTGGAGGGACGAACAATGAGCGATGGAATCCGCGCCAGGCGTGCGGCGATGGCGTCAGCCAGGGCGAAGCCGTACAGCGGAGCAACTTCGGCCGCGCCAAGATTGGTGAAGGGAAGAACCACCAGCGAGTTCTGCTGCGGGCGTTCTGCGCCGGACTCCCTGAAGCGCTCGGCAAGCATGGAGAGAAAGCCGGTGGCGCGTTTTTCCGCTTCGGGTCCGGTGGTGGGCAGGTTTGCCGCAGCTTCGCCGGGAATGCTGCCGGTCTCAATCTGCAGCGCCTTCATGATGGTTTTCAGGGCCTCGCGGACCTCGGCGGCGGAGGCGTAGCGCGCGCCGGGATTCTTCTCCAGGCAGGTGGCGATGATGCTTTTCAGCTCCGTGGAGACACTGGGAACGATTTCAGCAAGATCGGGAACTTCAGAGAACTGGATGAGGCGGATGGCCTGGAAGTCCTCCGCGTCAGGGCGGGCGAAGGGATGCCGCCCGGAGACGAGTTCGTAGAGGATGACGCCGAGCGCCCAGACGTCCGATTGCACGCTGGACTGGCCGGTAACGAACTGCTCCGGCGCCATGTAGCGGATGGTGCCGCCGCGCGCGGTATAGGTGGCAGCAAGCGAAGCGTCCTTGGCGAGGGCGGGCTTGCCGGGATCGAATGTGGCATCTTCGGGGCGCAGGCGGCGGGCGAGACCGAAGTCGAGAATCTTGACCAGGCCGCCTTCAGTGAGCATCACGTTCTGCGGCTTCAGATCGCGATGGAAGATGCCGAGCGAGTGCGCGGCCTGCAGGCCGTCGGCGATCTGGATTCCCACGGAGAGGACAAGCTGAACGCTGGCCGGGCCGCGGGCAATGAGGCGGTCAAGCGACTGGCCCGGCACAAACTGCATGACAATATAGCCTTCGTCGCCGCTTTCGCCTACCTCATAGATGGCGCAGACGTTGGGGTGTTCGATGGCGGAGGCAAGGCGGGCTTCGCGCAGCACGGTGCGCCGAAGCTGCTCGGCCGAACTGAGCCCGGCGCGCAGGATTTTGAGCACAACGGGACGCTGCAGCAGCGTGTCGTTGGCTAGATAGACGACGCCGCTGCCACCGGCGCCCAACCGGCGGACGATTTCGTAATGTTCAATAATTCTTCGCGCCATTCCAATGCTGACACCAGTGTAACGGTGAAGCTGTTTCTGGCGGTGAATGCAATCAGATTTCGAGCTGGAGACGCTGGCGGAATTCGCGACGCCCGCGCGGCGTGATCCTGAGGGCGCGGCTATCAAGCTCCGATTCCACCCACTGGCGCGCCAGCAACGCTTTCATCAGTTCGGATCCAAGCGCACCGGCGAGATGCATCCGGCGTTCGCTCCAGTCCAGGCACCCATAGGCGAACCTGCGGCGCGCGGAGTGGGCGGCGTCCAGGTCGACGCCGAGAGCGGCGAGACCCGCCTGGCCTTCCTGCATCAGCTCGAGCGTGTTGGGGCCGGCGGAGCTTGCGCGGAACCAGCGAAGGCTGCGGAAACGATCGAGGAGTTGAACCGCGATCCGGCCTGCCATGTGGTCATAGCAACTGCGCGCGAGCCGATAGGGAGCGGGCGTAGTGGGTTGAAAGCTGGCGCGAGGCGCTCCGGCAAGCACGCTCATGCCTTCCAGCGCGCGTGCCACCTGTGCCGATTTCAGCACGTAGTAGCGGTGCTTCCCCTGCGCCTGCACTGTCACCAGGTTTTCGGCCTTGAGGCGATTCAGATGGGCGCTTGCGGTCGGAGGCGCGACGGCAGCGATCACCGCGAGCTCCGTGCTGGTGCGGGCGCGGCCATCCAGCAGGCAGAAAAGCATGCGCGTGCGAGCAGGCTCGCCGATAGCGGAGGCAATGCGGGCGACAGCCGCATCAGCGGTCTCGACATTCATAGTTTTACGTTAGCCGAAGTGTTCCGGCGGGGCAACCGTTACTCTCAGGACAATGAGGGCCGGAGCGTCAAGTGCCGGTCCGGCGCCTCCAAAATCAACCCAACAGGGAGATCGCGTGACGATTACGTGCTTTATCCGATACCAGATCGACCCCTTCCAGCGAGACGCTTTCAAGGAGTACGCAGAGAACTGGGGCCGCATCATTCCGCGATGCGGTGGGGACCTGGCTGGCTACTTCCTGCCTGCGGAAGGCACGAATGACATCGCATGGGGCATTGTCTCGTTCCCCAGCCTTGCGGCGTATGAAGCGTACCGGGCGCGGCTCAAAAGCGACAGCGAGGCGATGGACAACTTCGGTATGGCCCAGCGGCTGCGGATTATCCTGCGAGAAGAGCGGACGTTTCTTGAAGCAGTGGAAGGATCGCTGAACCGTCCGTCGCTGATGAAGGAGACACGGTAAATGGTGACGCAAGCCGAGAAGGCGCAAAGATTTCGGGCGCTGCATCAACGCGCCGGGGCATTCCTGCTGCCTAACCCTTTCGATGTGGGCACGGCGCGGCTGCTGGCTCAGCTTGGATTTGAGGCACTGGCGACGACGAGCGCCGGATACGCTTTTTCGCGCGGCCTGATAGATGGCGCGGTGGGAAGGGACGCGATGATGGCGCACGTCGCGGAGATTGCCGCGGCAACCGATCTGCCGGTGAGCGGCGATCTGGAAAACGGCTACGGGCACGCGCCGGAGGTTGCCGCGGAGACGATCCGCATGGCGGCGGAGGCCGGACTCGCCGGCGGATCGATTGAGGATGCGAGCGGAGATGAGTCAGCGCCGATCTACGAAATGGCCCATGCAGCGGAGCGCATCCGCGCGGCAGCGGAAGCAGCCCACGCGCTTCCCTTCCCATTTACGCTGTGTGCCCGCGCCGAGAACTACCTGCACGGGCGGCCCGATCTGAAGAATACGATCGAACGGCTACAAGCCTATCAGGACGCCGGAACCGATGTTCTGTATGCACCGGGACTGACAACGAGCGAAGAAATCTCGACGGTCGTCAACGCATTGGATCGGCCGGTGAATGTGCTGGTGGGTATGCCGGGATTGATGCTGAACCTCGAGCAACTGTCTGCGCTTGGAGTGCGGCGGCTGAGCACAGGAAGCGCACTCGCCCGCGCGGCACTGGGCGCTTTTCTCCGCGCGGCTCACGAGATGACGGAACATGGTACATTCAGCTTTGTGGCCGATGCAGCGTCGGCTTCGCGAGAAGTTATTCCTCTTCTGCAGGCTTTTGCGCAGCCGGGGCGGGAGCAGGAATGAAGCGGATCGGGATCGTCGGCGGCGTCGGGTGGCAATCGACCGTGGAATACTACGCGGGACTTTGCCGGCTAAGCGAACAGCGGCGAGCGCCGAAGAAAGTGCAGACCGGACCGCTGACTCCTGAAATATGCATCGAATCCCTCGACCTCAATATGGCCAACAGGCTGTTGGGACGCACCGGCGACGAAGACTCGTGGCGCCGGTTCGACGAATATCATCGCACGGCTCTGCAACGGCTCCAGGCATGCGATGCAGAGGTAGCCGCAATCGCCAGCAACTCAGCGCATCACCGGCTTGCAAGCATCATCAGCGGCATCGGGATTCCTGTGCTCAGCATTGTTGACGCGGCGGCCAAGGCAGCCGTGCGCATGGGAGCCACCCACGTGCTGGTGCTTGGCACGGCCCTCACGATGCAGTCGAGGATGTATCCGGACGCGTTCCGGCGTTACGGCATTGAAGCGGCCAGTCCCACGGAGGCGAAGGCGCGCACCGCGGTGGTCAACATCATCGCGGATATTCATGCCGAACACATCGAAGGAACGGCGGCGCGAATTCATGCGATCGCCGAAGCTCATTTCGGCCGCCAAGTCCCGGATGGCGCCGCCGTCTGCCTGGCATGTACCGAACTACCGCTCGCATTCCCGGCCTCGAAGGAATCGCCCGGCTTCATCGAAGATGGCATGCGCTACATCAACACCGCTGCGGCGCACATCCACGCCCTGTTCGAGTTCGCCTGCACCTGACAAGTCAATCGGGAGCATTTCAGAGCAAAGGTAGCCGCACGGTTGCCCGGGCTCCGTCTCCCACTTCCCTGTTCACGAGCCGGATTTCACCGCCGTGGGCCCGGGCGATTTGCTGTGCCAGGGCCAGCCCGACGCCGCTGCCTGTGGGTTTGGTGGTATAGAAGGGCACGAACAGGTTTTCGGTATTGGCAATGCCGAGTCCGCTGTCCTCAATGCTGATCCATGCCGAGGCATCCGCCGCTTTCCACGTGACGTGCACCTGCTCGGCGTGGTTGGCCAGCGTTGCATCCACCGCATTGGCCAGGAGGTTGATGAACATCTGCTCTAGTTGGTCGGGATCGGCGTGAAGCGCCACCAGCGGGCCTGGCTCAAGCACAACAGGCAGACGCTGCTCCAGGAGCACCACGCGCTCAAGCAAAGCCTGGAGGGGAACGGATTTAAGGTGCGGCGGCGGCAACTGGGCGAGAAGCCTGTACGACTGCACGAACCGGTGCAGCGCGTCCGCGCGGCTTTCCACCACGCCAAGGCCGCGGCGGAAATCGCGCAAAGTATCGGCATCGCCTTCCATCACGTCGACGCGGGCCAGCAGACTTCCGGCAATGGATTTGATGGGGGCAAGCGAGTTGGAGAGCTCATGCCCCAGCACGCGAATAAGGCGCTTCCACGCTGCCTGCTCCTCTTCCTGCAGCGGCAGACTCACGTCGGCCAGCAGCAGGAGGGTGTGCGGCACCCCCTCCTGGCGAAAGGTCGCCTTGCGCAGCAGCCAGCGGGTGGGCCTGTCCGCGAAGGAATGAATGGTCTGGTCAGGAGAACGGAGAAGATCTTCGAGGCCGAGCTCGGCCGCGGAATGGCCAAAGCAGCGTGCATGGGGGCGGCCGAGTAGCTGTGTGCCCGAGGTGTTGACCAGCTGCAGCACATCTTCCCGGTCAAAGGCAAACAGCGGTGCATGCATCACTTCAAGAATGCGGGCCAGCAATGCGGTAGCTTCAAGGGAGCGCACACGCTGGCGCTGCAGCAGATCGGCGAGCGCGTTCACTTCGGCGGCCAGTTCTCCCAGTGCGTCTCGCGTGCCGGCGCCGCGCGCGCGGAAGGAGTAGTCGCCCTCGCGGAGCGAAGCCACAACGTTGGAGAGAGTCTGCAGCGGACGGACGAGGCTTTCGACCAGCGCAGCCGCCATCAGCAGCAGGTAGAGCAACAAGCAGCATGCGAGGAGAATAGCGGGGGCCAGCCCGATGCTTTCGCGATAGAGCAGGATGGCTGCGAAGAGCCATGCGGGTAATGCGAGCCAGAAAGTGTAAAGCCATGCCCGGCGCACGGCGGAGCGACGGTGGCGGCGGCCCGATTTCCGTTCATAGGCCATATTTTTCGATGCGCCGATAGAGAGCCGCTCGGCTGAGCCCGAGCGCTTCCGCAGCCTGCGAAATATTGCCGTCGCACCGGCGAAGCACCTTGCGGACAAGGAGCGCCTCGACCTCATCGATGCTCATGTTGTCAAAGGACTGCACCGGGGTGCGCCCACTTGTGATAACCAGATTGGCGGCGTCGATCTCATCGCCGCGGCAGAGCAGCACAGCACGCTCCACGCTGTGCTCCAGCTCGCGCACGTTGCCGGGCCAGGGATACTGCATCATTTGCTGCATGGCGCCGGGAGAAAAAACTGCGACTTGCTTGCGATAGCGCGCGCGGCTGCGATTGAGAAAATGCATGGCGAGAAGCGGAATGTCCTCGCGGCGATCGCGTAGCGCAGGCAGATGAATCTCCACGGTGTTCAGACGGAAAATCAGGTCTTCGCGAAAGTTTCCCGCGGCCACCTCCTCGTGCAGTTGGGCGTTTGTTGCCGAGAGCACGCGCACGTCGACGCGGCGGGTTTGCGAAGAGCCGACGCGCTCCAGCTCGCCGGTTTCCAGTACGCGCAGGAGCTTCGCTTGCTGGCGCATGGGAACATTGGCGATCTCGTCAAGGAAGAGCGTGCCGTTATTGGCAAGCTCAAACCGGCCGATGCGATCGGTTCGCGCGTCGGTAAAAGCGCCCTTCACGTGGCCGAAGATCTCGCTTTCAAACGTGCCTTCCGGCAGGCCGCCGGCGTTTACCGCAACCAGCGGCATGCGAGCGCGAGGAGAGGCGGCATGGAGCAGCTTAGCGACGATCTCCTTGCCGGTTCCGTGTTCCCCGGTGATAAGAACGTTGGCATCGGAAGGGCCAACCTGCGCAATCAGCTCGAGAACTGGCGCCATGGAGGGCGCGCCGGCGACGAACTCCGGCATGCCTTCCGCACGCAGCAGACGGTTTTCCAACTCCAACTGCCGAGCCCGCCGCAGTGCCTGGTGCAACTCCGCGTGAACCTTCACCAGGCTCACCAGGCGCTCGTTTTCCCATGGCTTCTGGACGAAGTCGCGAGCTCCGCGCTTCATGCTTTCGACGGCGAGATCGATATTGCCCCACGCCGTCATGACAATCACCGGCAAGCGTGAATCGATCTCCTGGATGCGTGCCAGCAGATCCAGGCCCTCCTGCCCCGACGTGGTGTCGCGCGTGTAATTCAGGTCAATCAGCAGGACATCGTATTCGCTCTGTCCCAGGGCTTCCAGGGCAAGCTGCGGCGAACGGACGCTGTCGACGTGGACACCCTGAGGACTGAGCAACAATTCCACTGCTTCGAGGATGTGCGGCTGATCGTCCGCAACCAGAACACGGATTTTAGGCTCTTGCTTAGGGATGACTTTCCTCCACTACCGTACCTGCGGGTTGCATCGCTGCGGGCATCGCCTTCCTTGTGATTCTACGGTGCGTGCGTCACCACGCCCGATCGCGCATCATCGATCGAGACGCCCATCAATTCAAGAGTTGTTCCGGTGGACTGGTCGAGTTGCACCTTGGCTTTTTCAAAAGTTGTCTGGGCGGCCACCAGCGCGGATTCCGCGAGGGCAAGGGCATTCTGCGCCACAAGCGTATCGTAGCTGGACTTGGCGCCGAGTTTCTGTTCCTGCGCGGTGATGTCGAACGTGCGCTGCGCCAGGTCGCGGGCTTTCTGCGCAGCATCCACACGAGCCTGATCCTGCTGCAACGTGAATTGCGAGTTGCGCACGTCAAAACGGATGGTCTTCTTCTGTTCTTCGAAACTGATCTGCCTTTGCCGGTATTCCAGCGCGGCTCGGAACTGGTCCGCTTTGAACACGCGGTTGCGCAAGTTGATCTGCAGATTCATTCCAAACTGATATTCGGGTGACGAGTAGTTGAAGGTATTCTCGAACATGCTGCCAAAGCTCGTCGGAAGATTGGAGGCGCACTCCGTAGGTCCCAGGCTGCAGTTGGGGTCTTTCGGGCCGGCAATTCCCGCACCCCGATAGAGGCCAAAAACGGAGAGGATTGGCAACAACTCGCTCCGAATCCCTTTGAGGTTCGCCTGCGCCACCTGCATCGCGAGATCGTCCTCGGCAACGTCGGGCCGATTCTTTTCGGCTTCGACAATAAGTTCGTCAATTGATTTTGAGGCGTTGGGATCGGCAGCTCCCTTGGTATCGAGAGGAATGACCGGCATTTCGTCGATCGTCGGATCGTCGGTTTTGGTGACGGCATTCTTGATGAGAAGCTCATTCAGGCGCAGCGTTGCGCGCGAGACCGTGAGATCGCCTTCGCTTGTGGCCACGGCCGACTCGTCCGTCATCACCTGCATAGCAGGGATGGCCTTCAGTTCAAGCTGTTTCTGATCGTCCGAGAGAGTCTTTTGCGCAAAGGACAACGAGCGCTCCTTCAACTGCTCGTCTTCATAGGCATTCACCAGGTCCCAGTAGATGTTTTCCACCTGCGTGATGGTAGCGATCGCCTGTGCGCGAAATGCAAGATCGGTGATCTGCAGGTTCTTCTTCGCGATATGAATGTAGCGCTGGTTACTTGCCAGACCGAAGCCCGCGAGCAACTGCTGGCCGACGGTAATTGTGAGAAACGAGTTCAGCGCCGGATTGATAACGTCGTAGGGGCTGTTGTTGGTAAGACGTTGTCCCAGATAGTTGACGTTGACCCCGGTGCCTAACGGGAAATTCTGCGAGTAATTTCCCTGCGCCTGAATCGTATTTTGCTTGAAAATCGGCACGCCTACCTGGAACGGGTTTTCCTGCTGGGTGACGGTGTGATCGACATACCCCTGGAAGCTCACGAAAGGATCGAAGGACGGGACCGCGGCTCCATTGCCGAGGGTGGAGGTGACAATTCCGCCCACGCCGGCAGCGGATCCTCCGGACGTCGAGCCGCCTCCACCGCCGCCGCTCGATGAGCTAAAGCCGCCCTGCGTGGACGACTGCACCACAGAAGTGTTAACGCCCTGCGCAAAGCCGCCTGCCCTGGTGCGCGCCATATCCATTTGTGCGATGGGAAAGTTATAGCGGAAGTACGCAAGATCGAGATTGTTCTCGATGGAGAGAGAAATCGCATCGCGCAACGAAATGTACAGCTTTCCATCTCGGATGAGGTTCTGCAGCCGCGGCGAGTTGGCGAGGTTCAACGGCGGCGGCATGCTGGGCATGTACGGCGAAAGCGGCATGTGCGAGTGCGGCAGGGCAACATGAAACGGCTCCTGCGGGGCAAACGACGGCTGCTGGTCCTGCTGCATGGTTTGCGCCAGCGTGGGAGCGGGCGCGGTGGAAGAACCGGACGCAGGCGCTGGAGCCTCAGGTGAGGCCGGGGCCGTCTGCGGTGGGGGCGGCGTTGTATCTTGCGAGGGGTTTTGAGCAAATGCGCTGAAACCAAGCTGCGCGCAAAGCGCCGCAGCCAGAATCCAAGAGTATCGTGAGGTCGAAGTCATTGCGCGTTGACCTCCTGCCCCAGCGTCGGATTCGACGTATCGGCTACCAGCCAGCCATCGCGGAGCTCGAGGATCCGCGAGCCAAAGCGCGCATTCTCGTCGGAGTGCGTCACCTGCACAATGGTTGTGCCCTGCTTGTTGAGTTCGCGGAAGAGTTCCATGATTTCGCGGGCCTGGGTCGAATGCAGGTTGCCCGTGGGCTCATCTGCAAGCAACAGCGACGGCGCATGCACCACCGCGCGCGCGATGCCGACAAGCTGCTGCTGCCCGCCGGAGAGCTGACTGGGGAACAAGTCCTTCTTGGCCACGATCTGAAACCGGTCGAGAATATCGGCAACCATGCCGGCGCGCTCCTTGGCGGGGAGGTTCTTGTAGGAAAGCGGCAGATCGATATTTTCCGCAACCGTCAGGTCGTCCAGGAGGTGATAGCTCTGGAACACCATGCCGATGCGCTGCCGCGCAAGGTCGGCGCGCTGTTTGCGGTTGAGCTTATGCACTCCGGTATCTCCGAACCAATATTCGCCGGCCCAGCTATCGTCCAGCAGAGCCAATACGTTCAGCAGCGACGACTTCCCGGCCCCGGAGGGTCCCATGACAGTTACGAACTCGCCCTCGCGAATCGTAAGCCCTACGCGGCGCAACACCCATGTTTCCGTGTGCCCGGTCTTATAACTGCGTTCAACGTTCTTGAGGTCAATCATCGTGTTTGGTGACTCCGGTTTCTGTTGAGTGGTTCCTTTGGTTGTTGTTATTCAATTCTGAGGGCCCTCATCGGCTCCGCGTCATTCCGTCCGTAATGCCTGCATCGGTTCCACTGACGCCGCTCTCCGGGCCGGCAGCGCCGCGGCCAGCATAACCATCACCGCCGTAAGCGCAACCGCAATCCCCATGGTCAGCGGATCGGCCGTCGTTACTCCGTACAACTGGCTGCGGAACAGCCGCGCCAACCCCACCATTGAAGGCACCGCCACAATCACCGCGAGACACGCGATCACCAGCATCTCGCGCAGCACCAGCGCCACCACGCTCGACCGCTGCGCCCCCAGCGCCAGCCGAACCCCGATCTCCCGCGTCCTCTGCTCGGTCGAGTACGCCAGCACGCCGTACAGCCCCACCGCCGCCAGCATCATCGCCAGCGCGGAAAACCCGATCGCCAGCATGGCCAGGGCGCGCTCCTCCGCCGCGCTGCGGTCCACCTGCTCTTCCATGGTGCGCAGCCCGTCAACCACCAGCGTGGAATCGAGGCGATGGATCGCCTGCCGAATGGTGCCTTCCACCGCCTCCGGCGCTTGCGCGGTCCGCACGTACATCTCCACGCCCGTGGGATGCTCCATCTGGAAATACGGCAGGTAAACCGCCGATCCCAGGGGCGTGCGCAGGTCCGTGTGGCGGATATCTCCGGCCACCCCGATGATGGTCAGGTCGAACTTGGTGTCGGGCCCGTCACCCTTTCCGATCTGACGCCCAATGGCATTTTGCGGCGTGCCGAAGAAATGCTTTGCCATGGCCATGTTCACTACCGCTACTTTGGGCTGGCCTTTGGCATCTCCGATATTGAATTCCCTTCCCGCCAGCAACGGCTGGCCCAGCGTCGCAAAGTAGCCCGGCGTCACGTCTGGCTCTTCGAAATCCATCCTTTCGCCCTCGGAAGGCTTGTAGCCCTGGATCGAATAGTTCGACGTAGTGTTGTCCCCCGTCAGCTCCGGATCGGTCGTCCCCGCCACCTGCTGTACGCCCGGAATCGCGCTCAGCGTTTCGATGGCGCTGGTAATGATCTGCGGCGTGCGGTCTTCGCCATAACCGGAATTCGTGGGGTCGAAAACAAAAGTGACCAGGTGCGTGACTTTAAAGCCTACATTCTCATTGCGAAGATTCTGCAGCGTGCGCACAAAAAGTCCCGCTCCTCCCAGAAGCATGACGCTCAGGGCAATCTGCACGCCGACGGCGATCTTGCGGAAGCGCTGCGACTCTTTCGACAACGTGCCGGAATTCTGGCGCAGCGCGTTCACCAGGTCGGGACGGAGAAAATGGAAGACGGGCGCAATGCTGAAAAGCAGGCTCGCCAGCACGGCAATGCCCAGCGTGAACAGGAGAACGCGGCCGTCCAGCGACGTCGAATACGGTTCGGAGCCCGGGTCGGCGCTGGTCATGATGCGCACCAGAAGGCGCGCCACCGCGGGCGCCAGCGCCAGGCCGGCCGCAGCCCCGGCCAGCCCCAGCAGTCCACCTTCCACCAACAACTGCGACACGATGCGGCTGCGCCGCGCTCCCAGCGCATAGCGCATCGACATCTCGCGTGCGCGCACCGACGACCGCAGCAACAGAAGAGTCGCCACATTGATGGCGCACATGCACACCAGCAGGCCGGCCATGCTGAAAAGAATGACCAGGGGCTTTTCCAGATCGCTGCGATTCGGGTTGAATCCCTTTGAGTCGTCCACAACCCGGACTTGCGAGTTGTCGATGAAAGCCTTCCTGAATCCCTCGGATTGATGCTTGAAAGCCGCGTATTCATGCGTGCGCAGCGTACGCCAAAGCGGCGCCAGGTTGGCGTTGGCCTGCGCATCGCTCACGCCGGGCTTGAGCCGCGCCACTACTGTCAGCCACGCCGACCGGTGATTTTTGAGATCGTCCAGCTGCGCGCGCCAAGGAATCGCCTGTTCCACCATTGTGATGGGAACAAAGACTGAAGGCTTAAACCCGCCGATGGCCGAGTCGAAACGATTCGGCGCGACCCCGACAATCGTGAACGGGTGCCCATTCACCAGAATCGTTTGCCCCACCACGCTGGGTGAAGCGGCCAACGTAGTCCGCCAGTAGTCGTAACTCAGCACCACAACGGGGTTGGCATTCTTCGCGGTTTCGTCCTCCGCGTTGAATAAACGTCCGGCCGCCGGCCTCAGACCCAGCAGTTGAAAGTAGTTCCCGCTGACAACCTCGGCATCCTTGCTCTCCGCCTGGTTATGCCACGACACGCCAAGCTGGGTCTTGTCCGTCGCCAGGATTCCCTGGAACACTGAGTTCTGATCGCGAAGATCCTTATACATTGGATACGAGTAGTAATTGCGGTGGCCATCGGAGTCGCCGCCAAACGAACTCATGGATCCGGAAAAGGCGCCGTTCCAGTCCAGGCGCACCAGTTCCTTCGGCTTCTCCACCGGCAACATGCGCAGCAGCACCTGGTCGAACATGGTGAAGATGGCCGTATTGGCGCCGATTCCCAGCGCCAGCGTCAGCACCACCGTTGCCGTGAATCCCGGCGAACGCCGCAGTTGCCGGAAGGCGTAACGAAGATTCTGCATCAACACTCGCATGACCTCTCCTACTCGATTCGCAATGCCTGCATCGGTTCAATGGAAGCCGCTCGGCGTGCCGGAATGAAGCCGGCAATTGCGGCACACCCCGCGAGTACCAACGTCGCTCCGGTAAATGCCGCTGGATCGTACGCGCCCACACCATAGAGTTGGCTGGCCATCAGGTGCCCCGCAAGCAGCGCCGCGGGAATCCCCAGCAGAAGCCCCAATCCCACTTGCAACCCAGCGCCGCGCATCACGATGCCGACCACGCTGGCGCGCGTGGCGCCCAGCGCCATCCTGATCCCGATTTCTCCCGTGCGCCGCGCGACAAAGTAGGACATCACGCCATAGAGCCCCACCGACGCAAGCACCAGGGCCAGGACGCCAAACAGGCCCGTAAGTTGCGCCAGCAGCCGCTCCTGATCGAAATTGCCCTCAATCTGCGCCTGGAACGTGCGCAGGTCCACCACCGTGAGATTGGGGTCGATGGATGCCAGAGCGTTGCGCAGCAGCGTGTCGGGGTTCTGCGGCGTCCTGCTGAAATCCACGATGATGGCGTCCGCATACATCGACTGTTTCTCAGTCGAGATAAACTGCGGCTCTTTGTAGGCGGTCAAGTATTGTGAGAGTGGACGCAGGAACACCGGCCGCACAGGGTTACGCGGGTTGTTCATCTTGAAATCGCGAAACACGCCCACAATCTCGAATGCGCCGGAGTACTTGGGATCGTCGATGCCGAAGTGCTGGCCCACCGGATCCTGGCTGGCATAAAACCGCTTGACGAAGGTTTCGTTCACAACTGCAACCGGCTGGCTGGTGGCTGTATCCTGCTCGCTCAGGTCGCGCCCGCGCACCACGGGAACGCCGATCGAACCAAGATACTGCGGCGACACCCGCACCCACGTCGACCCGCAATGGGAGTTCGGACCGGGCGCCGGATGGCCCTGCTGAATCACGCACTCGCCCCAGTTGTCGCCTTCGAGTGGGCTATACATCGCCAGCGCGACGTGTGCCACGCCAGGCAATGAAGAGAAGCGATCCTCGATCGAGCGGTAGAGTGCGGGCAGGCGCTCGATTCCATAACCCGCGCCGCTCGGATCAAAGTGCATCACGTACCGGTTGCTCGTCGCCAACCCAAAATCCTGCTTCTCCAGCCGGGCAAGAGATTTGGTCATCAGGATGGCGCCGGCAATCAACACAATCGACAGGGCAGCCTGGAAGACCACCAGGAGCTTCTGTGGCAGCGATGAGCGGTCGCGCACCGTGCGGTTGGTTCCGCGCAGCGCCTCAGCCGGCTGCGCGTGCGATGCCAGCCACGCCGGAGCCAGCCCGAACAGAACGCCCGTCACCAGCGAAACCAGAAAGGTAAATCCCAGAACGGCAAACGACGGCGTCGCGCTTACGGGCATGTTGTGCGCGTTGGGAAACGCCAGCGCCAGGATGGTGCGCGATCCCGCGTAGGCGACCGCCAGTCCGGCAAGCCCCCCAAGGCAGCTCAACACCACGCATTCGGTAATGGCCTGGCGCATCACTCGCAACCGGCTTGCGCCCACCGCCATGCGGATAGCGGTCTCTCCGCGCCGTGCGGTTCCCCGGGCCAGCGTCAGGTTGGCGATATTCGCGCACGCAATCAGCAGCACCACCGAGGACAGGATCATCAGCATCCACAATCCCGTTCCCGCCTGCTGCTGCATGCTCTGGATTCCGCCGCCTGCCGGAACCACCTTCACGTACTGCTTGGGAATCAGTGTGGAACCGCCGTTATCCGTATATGTGGAACGGCTGTACAGCCATTGCCGCAGAGACCCCGTTAGCTTGGCCTGGAGTGCGGCAATATTTGTTGCCGGCTTCACCCGTCCGATCGGGTAGAGCCAGTGCGAATCCGGATGGTGCAGGATCGACTGATCTTCACCCGTCACCAGCGGCTCCGTCGCAATCGGAAGCCAGAAATCAGGCGGCGAGTCGGTCACCCGGTCTCCAAAATATCCGGGCGGAGCAATTCCGATCACCGTGAACGGATGCGCCTGAATCGAGATTGCCGATCCCACGATCGAAGGATCGCCGCCAAAATCGCCTTGCCATCCCTTGTAACTGAGAACAACCACTGGAGGGGAGTTCGGCTGGTCGTCCGCGTTGCTCATCAGCCGCCCCAGGTAGGGCATCAGGCCCAGCGTCGAGAACAGGTTCCCTGAGACATACTCGCCGTGCAGTTCATGGGCGAGCTGGTTGCCTCGTCGAACGCTGAACATCGGCTGCCCCGCCTGCACCGCCGCAAGCTGCACGAATTCCGGGGTGGTCTGTTTGAAGTGCTGGTACAGATCGTACGAGTAAATGTCGAAATCGCCGTTATCGCCGACGAACCCGCCATTCACGCAGCAATCATCGGTATCGCCGATGCGATAAAGTTGCGACGGATCGGCCACCGGAAGCGAACGCAGAAGGATGCCCTTCACCAGCGTGAATATCGCGGTGTTTGCGCCGATGCCCAGCGCCAGGGTGAGAACCGCCGTGATGGCAAAGCCCGGCGACTTGCGCAACTGGCGCAGTGCATAGCGAAGATCATTCAGGGAAGTTTGCATTCGTTTACCAGTTCCTATTCAGTTCTCAATGCCTGCATCGGATCCACCGACGCTGCACGCCGCGCCGGCAAATAGCAGGCCACCAGCGCCACCGCGCACAACACCACCGATACGGTGGCGAATGTTAACCAGTCCGATGTGCCCACGCCAAACACCAGGTTGCGCATAAAGCGGGTTAAAAAGAGCGCCGCAATCAGCCCCGCGCCAAGGCCCATCAGCGTCAGCCTTAGTCCCTGCCCAAGCACGTGACCAAAAATGTCGGCCTTGCCGGCCCCCAGCGCCATGCGAATCCCGATCTCGTGCGTGCGCTGCCGCGCCGTGTAAGACACCACACCGTAGAGCCCGATCGCCGCCAACAGCAGCGCCAGCAGTCCGAATGAACCCGCAAAAGTCACCGCCAGCCGCTCGAATACGCTGCCCATGCGGATATTTTCACGCAGCGTCGTGACGTTATAGAGCGGAAGATTTGCATTGAGCTGGTGAATTGCCTGCTGCACCGCGAACGCTGCCGTCTGCGGATCGCCCTGCGTGCGCACATGCAAAATGACTTCGTTCTCATACCGCTGCGCCAGCGGATACAGGACAAGCGGCGCCGGGTCGTAGACCAGCCGGCGGTACTTCCCGTTAGCTGTCACGCCCACCACCGTCCACGAATTGCGCCCGTCGTTGATCTGCTTGCCGATCGCGTTCTGTCCCGGCCAATAGCGGTCCACAAATGCCTGGTTCACCATCGCAACACGCTGCGCATCCGCAGTGTCCTGCGAGGTGAATTCGCGCCCCCCGATGAGAGGCGTGCGCATCGTCGCCAGATACTCCGGGCCAACAACCCCGCGATCCACCTCCATGCTTTCGTGCAGGTGAGGCACATAACCTTCCGGCAGCACGCCTTCAGAGTGAATGGTGAAACTCAGCGGCGAGAAATCCGCCAGCGTCGCCGACTGCACTCCGGGCAACTGCTCCACGCGCTGGGTGACCCGGCGCTGAAACTCGGCGCCGGCCTTGGCTGTGTACCCAAGGGGATCGAGGTCGAACGTTGTCAGCAGGACGTGGGTGGAATCAAAACCTGGATTGATTCTCTGCGCGGCTTGCAGGCTGCGAACAAAAAGTCCTGCGCAGGCCAGCAGCAACAACGAGAGCGCCACTTGCGCGATCACCAGTCCGGCCGCGAGACGCGACTTGCTCAACCCTCCCGACGTGCTCAACGACTCATCCTTGAGTACGGACACCGGCGCAAGCTGCGAAGCCCGGATTGCCGGCACGATGCCCGAAATCAGCGCCGTCAGCAGCGACACCGCGATGGTTCCAAACAGGACAATCCTGCCCACATGCCCGTTAATGGCGAGCGGCAGCGAGGTAATGGGGATGAATGAGGCCAGCGTCCTGGCGGACCAGAACGTGGCCAGAAGCGCCAGGCCTCCTCCCGCCAGTCCCACCAGCAGATCCTCAATCAACAGTTGCCGCACCAGCCGCCAGCGATTCGCGCCCATGGAAAGGCGAATGGCGAATTCTCGCCGCCGCGCCACCGAGCGCACCAGCAGCAGGTTGGCCACATTGGCGCATGCCAGCAGCAGCAGCACTGAAGCCAGCGCCAGCAGGATAGGCAGCGTTCCCGCCAGGTACACGTTGGCTCCGAACGGCGAGCGCCACAGCGGATCCAGCGAGACCGTGTTGTTGCCCTGGTGATCGGTCGGATAACGGCTGGCTATGCCCTGCATCTTCACATTCAGTTCGTTCTGCGCCGCCCGTCGATCCACGCCGGGACGAAGCCTGGCGGATACATTCAGAAAGGAAGTGCCCCTGCGATCGATGGGATTCCATCCCCACACTTGCTGCATCATGCCCAGGGGAAGAAAGATGTCGCTGCGCAATCCAATGACGGCCCCGTGGAAACCCTTGGGCGCCACACCCACGATCGTGTACGGAAATCGATTCAGCTGGATGGTCTTGCCGATGATACCGGGATCGCTGCCGAACCGGTTCTGCCAAAGGCTATAGCTCAGCACGGCGATCGGCGCTCCTGCCCGCTCGTTCGCGAGCGTGGAAATAAGCGTCCGGCCGAGGTACGGTTCAACGCCAAGGACCTCGAAATAGTCCGCGCTGGTCAGCTCGCCGAAGATGCGCTCAGGCTGCGCCGTTCCGGTAATGGAGATGTAATCCTGATGCTCCGCAATTATCCCGGAGATCGTTTTGGTGCCGGCGCGCATGTCCACAAAGTCCGGATACGACAGCGGCGGCGTGGGGTGCTCCGTGCGCTCGCCCACCATGATCGAGGCCATGTCGCCGGTATGCGCGGCCCCTGGAATCGGATCGAAGAGCGTTGCGCTGATCCAGCTCAGGATGGTGGTATTCGCCGCGATTCCCAATGCGAGCGTCAGCACCGCCGTGATGGCAAATCCCGGCGACCTGCGAATCTGACGCAGCGCGTACCGCAAATCCTGAATCACGTGTTTCATCCCGCCCACCAAATGCCTTTCATGGTTTGAGAAAGTTCCCTTCATTCCATGCGCAGCGCGCGCATCGGCTCAATGGCCGCCGCCCGCCGCGCCGGAATCATGCCCGATACAAGCAGCGTCGCCAGCAGAATCGCCGCCGCCGCCGCATAGCTCATCCCGTCAAACGCCGCCACGCCAAACAACAGGGAGCGCAGCAACCGCACGGCCGCAATCGAGCCCAGACCTCCCGCCACCAGTCCTACCGCGGCAATAGACGCACTCCCCGCCAGCACCAGGCGGAAAATCTCTCCACGCGTCGAACCCAGCGCCATCCGCACCGCAAATTCGCGATTCCGCTCCATCACCGAATACGCCATCACCGCATACAGGCCCATCATGGCCACCAGCAGGCTGCAGATGGCATAAGCGCCCAGCAGTTCCGCCGGCACGCGCGACGCAACATACTGCTCATCTGTCACGTCCACAAGGCTGCGCACATTCTCCAGTGGTACCGTGCGATCAAGGCCCGCAACCGCCTCGCGCAGCACGCCGGCTACCGCGTCCGCTGCAGTTCGCGACCGGACCGCGACAATCACATAGCCGTATCCGGGCTTTCCCTGGAACATCGGCAGATACACCACGGGGCTCGGATCCGTATTGCCAGGGCTGTGATACGCATAATTGTGAATGACGCCAACGATGGTGCGCGGCAGCTTGTCCACCACGATGCCGCTGCCAATCGCATTGCCCTTTGGCCAGTACTTGTGCGCCATCGTCTCATTGATCACGGCCACGTTCGGCGCCGTGCCTGCATCCTCGCGCGTAAAATCGCGTCCCTGTTGCATTTGAATGCGCGCGGTATGGAAAAAGTCCGGCCCGTCGAAGTCTGTTACCACGGACATGGCCTCGCCCTTGGCGGGGACATACCCCGGAATACTGAAGTCGCGCGTATTGCCCGATCCCCAGTCGCCCATAGGCAGATGCGTCGTCATTGTGGCCGACTCGACTCCGGGCGCGTTCCGCAGCCGGTCCAGCAGCGCTGTTTCGAACACGCGCGCCCGGTCCTGGTCATAACCAGCGCGAGAGAGATCCATGACCGCCGTCAGAGTATTATTGCGATCGAATCCAATGTCGCGATGAAATATCGCCAGCGCGCTCCGCGTCAGCAATCCGCAGCAAACCAGCACTACAAAACAGATCCCCAGTTGCAGGCCCAGCAGGACTCGCTTCCCCCAACCCTTTCCCGACCGCCCCGCGACCGCTGCTGCGCCTTCGTGCAACGCCTCGCGTTGAGAAACCTTCAGTGACTGCCGTACCGGATACAGCCCGCATACGAGTGTCGCAATCGCAGCCACCGCCGCCACAAACAGCGCAAGGCGCACATCGCCGCTCAGGTTGAATTCGAGCGGCATTCCGAAATTCGGCAGCAGCGCGTAGAGCATCCGGGATAGGATTGTACTCACCGCCCATCCGGCCAGGCTTCCGGCGACCGCCAGCATGCCCGTCTCAATCAGCACCTGCCGCGCAATCCGTCTCGGAGCCGCGCCCAGTGCCGTGCGAATCGCCACTTCGCGCTGCCGCTTTGCCGCCCGCTGCCCCAGCAGCGAAGCGATATTGATGCACACCAGGATCATCAACAGTCCCGACGCGCCTTTTAGAATCGGCAGCATTTCTCCGATTCCATAGAAAAGGCCGCGTTGGAAATGCGCCGAATCTTCCAGGTTCAGATCCCAACCGTTTTGGCTGCCATGTTTCGCCGCTATTTCTTGCCGCGCCAGCGTATGCAGCTCTGCTGCTGCAGTCTGATCGCTCACACCGGGCTTGAGCCGCACCGCCGCCATTAATCCCGCGTGATCCAGCGGATCCGGGGGCGCATCCGGCGATAAATCGCGCAGGCACGACAGCGGCACCCACGCCGCTTCCGCCATGCCACCGTAGATTCCCCAGAAATGGGACGGGGCCACCCCGATTACCGTAAACGGATGGCGGTTGATCGAGATCTCCCGCCCCACCACGCTCGGATCCGCGCCGAATCGCTCCCGCCAAAGTCCGTCGGAAAGCACTACCTCGTCATGGGCGCCGTATTCGCGATCGTTCGCGTCGGCCTGGAAGAACCGGCCCGCCTGCGGCTTGAGACCAAGAAGCTGAAAATAATTTGCGGTGACACTCCCGGCTTGAATGGCCTGCGGTTGCGCATGTGGCAGGTCCAGGTTCAGCGTCTTGATGTCGAATCCCGCCGCATCGCTGAACGAGTGCGCCTGGCTCTTCACAAACTTGACGTCGTCGAAGTGAACGGAATACCCTTCGCTGCCCAGCACCGTCGCAGAAATAAACCGCAGCGACCGGGCATCGCGCACCGCCGGCCATGGATTGAACAGCACCGCATTCGTCCACGTCGCTACCGTGGTCAGCGCGCCGATCCCCAGCGCCAGCGTAGCCACCGTGGTCAGCGTGAATCCCGGCGACTTGATCAGTTGCCGAATTGCATAACGAATGTCGCGAAGCACTGTCCGTCGCTCCTCTCAGTTCGGGTCGTCCCTGGTCCTTAGTCCCTCTGTCCCTGCTTTTCTGATCACTGATCACTGACTACTGACCACTGATCACTCCGCTCTCAGCGCCTGCATCGGCTCAATCGACGCCGCTCTGCGCGCCGGAATCATCGCCGCCATCAGCCCCGCCGCAATCAGCAGCAGCGCCGTCAGCACCAGCGTCCCCCATTCTTTCCCGGCGTCCATGTAAATCACCATGTCGATCGTCTTCCGCGCCAGAAGCGTAAGCGCCAGGCCCGCCGCCGCACCCGCGCCCAGCATCCACGAAACCCGCCGCAGTACCATCCCTATGATTTGTGCCTTCGACGCGCCCAGAGCCATACGCACGCCGATGTCGCGCGTGCCCTGCTCCACTTCGTGGCTCAACAGCCCATAAAGCCCGATCAGCGCCAGCACCAGCGCCAACCCCGCAAACACTCCGAACAGCCAGCTCTCCATCCGTTCAAACACCAGCGTCTTCGTCACCACGTCCTCCATGGTGTACGCCTCTTTGAACGGCACCGTCGGATCGATGTCGTGAATCGCGCCGCGCACCGCCGGCACAATCGCCATGGGATCGCCATCCACCCGCATCACAAGCGACATTCCGTTCAGCATCTCCGGCCGCATCGGCAGCGGAACCGCGTCGATCAGCCAGTCGCGCTCCGCCAAAGGCAACTCGTAAATGTCCTGCCGCACATTCCCCGTCACGCCTACAATTCGCGACCAGCCGGCTTCCTTGCCGTCATCGTCGATGCGCTGCCCCGGCGCGTTCGCGTCCGTCAGCTTGAACTTCTGCACAAACCGCTCGTTCACTACCTGTGCGGCCGACGGATTTTCCGGCCGGTCCAGGCTCGCCGACAACATGCGCCCGCTCTGCAGCTTGATCCCGAACACGTCAAAATAGCCTGCGCTTACAAACCGCCCCTCGGCCAGCATCTCCTGGTTCGGCGGATACGGCGGCTGCCCCGCAATGTGAATATCGGAGTTCGATCCGTAGCTCTCGATCGGCAGTATGCTGATCACACCCACGGCTTTCACCCCCGGAAGCCGTCCCACCCGATCGAACACCGGCTGATAAAAGTCCGCAATCGGATCGCGCCCTTTATACCGGTCGGGCGACAGGTTGATCGGCGTCGCCAGAATGTGTGCCGCGTTGAACCCGAGGTCCGCACGCTGGTAGCCCGTCACCATCCGGATCAGCATCCCGGAAACCACCAGCAGCACCAGCGTCAGCGCCACCTGCGTAATCACAAATCCCGCCCGTAACCGATGCTGGCTGCGCTCCGTTCCCGCCGCATTCCCCCCGGCCTTCAGCGCCCGGCTTGGATCTGCCCCCGCCATCCGCAACGCCGGGTAAAGAGACGCCGCCAGGCTCACGACCACCGCGGCCGCCAGCGCCGCCGCCAGCACCGTCCAGTTCATCTGGATCTCCGCCCCGCGTTGCAGCGCGTGCATCAGGAATACCCGCATTCCACTCAACAGCGCCCACGCCAGCACGACCGCCAGCGCGGCCCCTGCCAGCGCAAGTATCAGCGTCTCCGTCAGCACCTGCCCCACCAGCCGCGCCCGGCCAGCGCCAATCGCCGTCCGCATTGCCATCTCGCGCTCGCGCTTCACTCCTCGCGCCAGCAGCAATCCAGCCACGTTCACGCACCCGATCGCCAGCACCGCCAGCACTGCCGCCAGCAGCGTCCACAACGGCCCCTTCGTCTCCTGGTTGATCTCCTCCGCCAGCGGCTCCAGCTTCACCGTCCGCCCCGCGTCAGTCTGCGGATACGCCTTCGCCATATTGCTGAGAACCTGTGCCAGGTCCGTCTGCGCCTGCTGGATGGTCACGCCTTCCTTCACCAGCGCGATGGTGCGCAGCCAGTGATTACCCCGCCCGTGCATCCAATCCCGATCCAGATGCAGCGGCGTGTAAATCCCGTCGCGCTTGTTCAGCGGATAGCGAAAGCCCGCCGGCATCACGCCGATCACGGTGTAGCTGTGCCCGTCCAGCTTGATCGCTTTTCCCAGGATCCCCTTGTCGCTGCCAAAGTACCGCTCCCACACATCAAAGCTCAGCACCGCAACATCGTTCTTCCCTTCCTGCTGTTCGCCCGGAAGATAGGTGCGGCCCATCAGCGGCTGCACGCCGAACACCTGGAAGAAGTTGTCCGTTCCATTTACCGCGTCCAGCAGCACCGGCCCGTCCGACGGCGTATCCATCGTGGACTGAAAATAGTCAACGTAACCCGCCAGCGCGGCAAATTCATGCGACTGCGCGCGCTCGTCCTCGTAGCTCGGCCACGATGCGGGTTGCTGGTATCCGCTCCGGCTGCGCGTCTCGATGGCGACGATCCGTTCCTGTTGCGCAAACGGCAGCGGCCGCAGGATCACCGCGTCAATCACGCAGAACACCGCCGTCGCCACCCCCACGCCAAGCGCCAGGGTAAGCACCACTGTCAGCGCAAACCCCGGCGCCCGCCGCATCTGCCGCACCGCATATCGAACATCATGGAGAATCATGGCCGCTCCTTCGTGGGCGGTCCATCCTTTCCGGATTTTGCCGAAAGGATCGACCACCGAAAGCTGGGCATAAGCAAGGCTTTCCTGCAGCAGGCGAACACCCCTGTCCGCCCACGCGGAACGGGAGTCATCGACAGTGCCCGTTACCTGGCCCGGTCTTCTACTCCCTGCTCCCTACTCCCTATTCCCTGTCTTTACGCTTCCACTTCGGCCGTCAGCTTCCGCAGTTCGTCCTCTGAAACCACTTTGCCGTCGAACAGGTGAACCTCGCGCTCCGCGTGCTTGGCGAACCGCGGATCGTGCGTCACCATGCAGATGGTCGAGCCCTCCCGGTGCAGATCGGCCAGCAGGTGCATCACCGCTTCGCCGTTCTTCGAGTCCAGGTTTCCGGTAGGCTCATCGGCCAGCAGGATCGAGGGCGACCCAGCCAGCGCGCGCGCCACGGCCACACGTTGCTGCTGGCCGCCTGAGAGCTGCGCCGGATAGTGCCGCATCCGGTGCGCCATGTTCACGCGCTCCAGCGCTTCCTTCACCCGCTTCTTCCGCTCCGCAGACGGCATCCCCGCGCGATAGGTCAGCGGAAGCTCTACATTCTCTTCCACCGTCAAATCGCCGATCAGGTTGAAACTCTGGAAGATAAACCCGATCTCCTGGTTGCGTATCCGCGACCGCTCGCTGAAGCTCAGGTTCTCCACCGGCTTCCCGTTCAGCAGGTACTTGCCGCCCGTCGGCGTGTCCAGCAGCCCCAGAATCGACAACAGCGTCGATTTGCCGCAGCCCGAAGGCCCCGACATGGCTACGTACTCGCCCCGCGAAATCGTCAGGTGAATCCCGGAGAGCGCGTGCGTCTCCACTTCGTCCGTGTAGAAGACTTTGGTCAGATCCTCAATGTCAATCAGAGTGTCGTTTGCCATTCGGTTCCTCGCTTCGAATTCAGTTATCAGTGGTCAGTGCTCAGTGGTCAGTTCCGGTTCAGTGACCACCTTCTTCACCAGTTCACTTCTTCTCGCTGTCCCCGGTCCGCGATCGCTGATCTCGGCCTTCTGACCACTGATCACTGATCACTGACCACTTGCCCACCGCTACTCCAGCCGTATCCGGTCCACGTTGTCATACCGCGACATATCGGACAGGATCACCGTGTCGCCTTCCCTCAGCCCCTCCATTACCTGGATGAACTGAACGGAGGCTTTGCCCACCTTCACCTGCACCCTCGTCGCCCCCTTGTGATCCGGATCTTCCTTGAACAGGCTCAGCGTCGAGTTCTCGTTGCCCAGAGCCGGCCGGCCCACGTACAGAACATCGTGCAGCGTCTCCAGGTTAATCGTCCCGTCCACGCTCAGGTTGGGCACCGCGCCCGGCGGCAGCTGCCCATCCAGTTGTACGTCAACTGTACGCGTTCCGTTCAAAACCGTTGGATCGATGCGCGATACGTGCCCCTGCACCACTCCGTTGTGCGTATCCACCGTCGCCGGCTGCCCAAGCTGGATATCGTGCGCCTGCGTCTCCGCAATCTGCAAAGCGGCCTTCAGCTTGTCCAGCTGGATCACCTCGGCCACCGGCGTTCCCGCCGTCACGTGCATGCCCACTGACATCGGCGTCGTCAGCGCCGCCGCCTCGCCCGCAATCCCAGCCCGCACCTCGAGAGCCGCCTTCTGCTGCTCGTACAGGCCCACCAGCGACTTCGCCTGGTCGATCTTCGACTGCGACGAGGCAAGCTGCACCTTGATCGCGTTCTCATTCACTTCAAGCTGCTGCAGGCTCAGCTTGTGCTGTGCCGTCAACTGGTCGGCCGTGCTTTGCGACTTGTTGTACGCGATTCCCGCCATCACACCCAGCTCGTACAGACGCTTGTCCGTCTGCGCCTGCAACTGATCCTGCGTGTAGTTGGCATTCACTTCCTCGGCCGCAATCTTCTTGTCCATCAGCGTGCTCTGCAGCGTCGCCTCAAGCGCCTTGTAATCGTGCTCCGCCTGCTGCTGCTGGAGCTTCGCGTTCAGCAGTTGCTGATCGAGCTGCGGATCGGAAAGATCCATGATCACCGTGTCCGGCGTCACCTTCGCGCCCGGCAATACCCGGATCCGAACCACCGTCGCGTCGGTCAGCGCAGGGATCAACTGGATCGAGTCTTCCCGCGGAACCAGCGTGCCCGTCGACCCGCGCACTTGCCGGATCAGGTCTCCCCGCTTCACCGTGTCCGGCCACACCGCCGAAGCGTCCACTACCGGTGCCGCCGGCTTTAGCCGCGAAACGGCAAACGCTGCTCCAGCCAGAACCACCACTCCAACGCCAATCCAGAGGATCATCTGGCGCTGCTTTTTGCGTTTTATATCAGGACGTGCGATATCCATAACTCTGAGAAGGCTGCACGTCCCTTGCCAAAAGGGCCCCCCATCCACACCCTTGCAACTAAAAGAGTTGCGGCCGGGTCGCCCCGGCCGCCTCACACCCCCGACTGACCGCTCGCGAAGCGCACTGTCCGTTTTCGGACACTTTTGCGAACCCCGACGTAGCGCCGGCCTCCCGGCCGGCTGTCACCGCGGACGTCCCCGTCCGCGCCCGCAGCCGCCTACTTCACCGTGATATCCCGCGTTGCGTATTCATGGGTCGTCTTGGCGCTGTTGTATGCGTCAAATGTCAGGTGATAGGTTCCCGGCGCCAGCGAGACAGACTTATCCATGATCCCGCTGTTGTCTATCGATACCAGCTTGGTGCTGCCATTCCATAGCTCGAACCGGTATACTCCTCCGCTGACCGTCGCCGCAGCGTTGATCTGCACCGGCGAAGTGACAGTGGCATTATTGGCGGGCGAGCAGACATTTATGCCGTTGCTGGCCGGGGCAGAGCAACCGCCGCCAGTCGTCGCGGCCGCGCTCACAACAACCATGTACCAGGGCGATGAGACCGATATGGAGCTGTCCTCGATCGCCGACGTTGAAGTCACCGTAAAGACGTAAAGCTTGTTCGTGGAGCTGGAATAGGCATAGAGATGGTGGCTGCTGTCCCACGCCACCTGGTCGACGCGTGTGTTATTCAGCAATTTCGTGTTCAGCGTAAGCGGCGCGGCGCCATTGAAGTGGTAAATCTCGATTCCGTATTCCCCGTTGAGCGCAAACAAACTGCCGTCGGGTGAGAAAGAGGAGCCAACCGGACTCACCGCCGTCGTCGGCATGTTGCTCTGTGTATTGGTAGAGGAAATGTTTCCCTTCGAATCCACCGTGTAGCTGCCCAGCTGCGGCGGATTCGAGTCCCCTCCGCCATTGTCCGGATAAAGCTGGACGACAGCATAATTACCGCTGGGAGCACCATCGGGATTGGCAGATAAATACACGCTGCCCGAGAGCGTTGGGTCGGTCTCGCCGAACTGTATCAGTTGAAGCATTCCCGAGCTTTCCCGCTGGAACCCGATCAGACTGGAGTAGTGGCCGATCCATTCGCTGGCATAGCCAAAACTCTCGTTGCCCAGGATCGAGGGAAGATCAACCGAGTCGCTCTCGCCTACCACCAGATTCTTTTCCGTGTCGCCGATGAAGGTGAAGGTGCCGCCGGTATTGATCTTGTAGGTCTGATACGCTGCGCAGCTCCCGTCCCCGCCGTTCTGGAGTTCCACGTAGAAATACTGTCCCGTGTGGTCCAGCAATCCGTTGGCGAAGCCGTTCGTCCCGCCTCCGCACGCGCTGCCCGAGTAATTGAGGAAGCCGATGCTCGATAGCTGCGATCCGATAGCGCCGTTGGAACCTACCGCGTAGCTATGGATCAATGTCTTTCCTAGGGTGAAGAACTGGGCTTTGTTGCTGCCGATGATCTGCGTGCCAGGTTTGAACGGCGATCCAGGGATGGCCGTGAGTTGCCCGCTGGAGGAGGCGCTGTAACCGTACACGGGACCCGCCGGCCCCTGGCTCTGCATATAAACATATGCGGATTGCGCTTTTGCTTGCGGGATGACGGCAAGGGTGGAAACAAACACAAGGGTAGCGGCGAGGCCGAAACCCCGGACTGCATGCGTCATTAGTTTTCTCCCGAGTGGAATGTATTAGCCGCCCTTGAGACTTTTTTTCAATTTTTTTTTAAGAAGCGTCAATCTCGGAAAAGACAGCCAACCTTAGCCTGCCGTCGAGCAGACTTTAGACGGCGGCATCCGGTCAGATGGCGGAAATGCGATCAAATGTTGTTTGGCGGATCTGGAGGCGGGCGCTTCTCGCGGCAACTGCACTGACTCGGATAGCCCCGCTAACTCCGCTCCACTGCCATCGCTACCGCATTGCCGCCGCCCAGGCAAAGCGCCGCCACGCCCCGCGTCTTGCCTAACCGCTCCATGGCTCCCAGCAGCTTCACCAGCACCGCCGCGCCGCTGCACCCGATCGGGTGCCCCAGCGCCACCGCGCCGCCGTGCACGTTGACCCGTGCCGGGTCCAGTTCCAGTTCGCGCATCACCGCCAGCGCCTGTACCGCGAACGCCTCGTTCAGCTCGAACAGCTCCACGTCTTCGAGCTTCCAGCCGACGCGCGGCATCAGCTTGCGCACCGCGTCAATCGGCGCCAGCCCGAACCACTCCGGCTCCCGGCCCGCCGTTACCGCCGCGCGGATCGTCGCCATGGCTTTGAGTCCCCGCGCCCGCGCAGCCTCCGCGCTCATCACCACCACCGCCGCCGCCCCGTCGCTCACGCCCGGCGAGTTGCCCGCCGTCACCGTTCCGCCTTCTTTGAACGCCGGCTTCAGCTTTCCCAGGATCTCCGCCGTCGTCTCCGGCCGGATCGCTTCATCCTTGTCGAACACGCGCGGCGCATCGCCCCTCTTCGCCGCCGGAATCTCTACCGGCACGATGCCATCCCGGAACCACCCTTCCGCCGTTGCCTTCGCTGCCTTGTGATGGCTCCCGGCGGCAAACGCGTCCTGCTCCTCGCGCCCGATCCCATACTTCTCCGCGATCATCTCCGCGCCAACGCCCATGTGAAAGCCGCGGTACGCCTCCCAGAGCCCGTCGTTGATCATCGCGTCCACCAGCGTTCCGTTGCCCATGCGGTATCCGGTTCGCGCCTGCGGCAGCAGGTACGGGGCGTTGGTCATCGACTCCATGCCGCCGCCGACCATGATCTCCGCGTCGCCGTTGCGGATGGCCTGGGCGCACAGCGCCACCGCCCGGAGGCCCGATCCGCACACCTGGTTCACCGTCAGCGCTGCCGACTCCGCCGGAAGGCCGCCGTGGATGGCCGCCTGCCGGGCTGGATTTTGCCCCAGCCCGGCCTGGAGGACGCAACCCATGATGCACTCCTCCACGTCGGCCGGCGCAACGCCCGTCCGCCGCACCGCCTCGCGCACCGCGATCGCGCCCAGCTTTGGCGCCGTAAACCCCGCCAGCGACCCCTGAAACTTCCCAATCGGCGTGCGCGCCGCGGCAACGATGACTGCTTCCTTCATGACCGACCTCCGGTATGCTCCGGGACGATATTAGTACCCGCGCCACATTGGAGGCGAACGGAAGGGCGTGCGGTGCAAGAAAAAAAACGGGCTTCTCCTGTGGAATCATGGGATTAAGGGCTGAAACTGCAGTAATTGTGTTCGCCTTTTCGCCGCCCGTGGACGACAGCGAGAAATCTTTGGCGCCCGGGCGGTTTGGGGTGGAAATGCGCAAAATAAAAACGAGGATGTCCTGTGGATTGATGGGATTACGCCCTGAAACTGCAGTAAATGTTGTCAGAATTTGGACAGTGGGTTCCAGCCCTTCCGGGCCCCGACGGCGGATGGATGGGTCCGCGGGGCAGAGGGCCGGTTGGGCCGGGTTTCCGGCCGGGAGGGTGGATGAAGATGTGAGGCGGCATTGTCGGGCCAGCATGAAGTTTCTCCTAAAAGCCGAATGCCCGCTGGTCGGCGGGCATTTAGTGGTTCTTGTGCAACTATGGTGAGCGTAGCACGCTCAGGTTTTGGTGTCAAGGGCCTTGAGGAGATTTTTTGGGGGACTCGACGGCTGTGCCTTGGATCACCGGTGACGCTGAGCTGGGGTGGGGATCCGGAAAGTATGGTCCACCTGCAGATTGAAATGGACTCTGGGACAAAAATAGGACGTACTGTCTCCTGATATGCCCGTGATCCCTATTCGCGAACGCAACCCTTTGAATCTTTTAATCGAAGTGAGGCAGCAATTCACCCAGCGAGTGCCTGCACAGAAGCTCAGCGTGACAGCCAGAACCATTTCGCGTTGGGAGAACCGCCAGACGCAAATCCCACTATTCGTGGAGCCCGCTTTGCGCGAGATTCTCCGCTCTGGACCAGAAAGGCCCGAAGGTACTGCTTCGTTCACATTCGTTGATCTCTTTGCGGGATTGGGGGGATAAGTCCGCGGGTGAGATGGGACTTGCGCTCTTTTTGTCCTCGTCCGCCGCAGCGGACTCGACACGGACCGCCGGCAGTTGTTTGGTGGTTTCCTTTAGGACCCGGCTCACCCCGCTACGGTGTCAGAACTTCAAGTTCGGAAAAAGCTTCGAAGTCTTCCCGGTTGAACGTGTAAATTCTCAGGATGCCGTTTGCTTTCATCGTCGCTGCGAGATGCAAGTCGAAGATATCGGCGCCCGTTACGGGACGGCGGCGAAGCAAATCCATCAACCCGTCCACGGTGATGGCCGGGACAGGCAATACCTGAACGAAAGAAAGCAAGCCTGAAATCGCGCTCAAGGCGTCTGCGGGAGAGCGCGGCTTTGAAACGCGCCGCGCATTCGTCACCACGGAATAGAATTCGCAGAGCGTCTGCAAGGTCACATAAACAGCAGCGGATGTGGCGCGTGCGGACTCAAGTAAAGCGCGGGAAGCGGCATGTTGCGGAGCGTCTGCGTCCAGCGCGTAGACCAGAACATTTGCATCAATCAGCCCGGGCTCAACGGGCATCGTCGTATATCTCCCGTCGGTGAAGCGTTCCGGCGCCTCCGAGATGCCAAACGGGCAATTCGTCGGCTCGCGTTTCTGCCGCTTCGGCAATGATCTTGTCGATAGCCACGCGCACCAGCTCGCCAGCGGTCACGCCCTTTTCCTGCGCCAAGGCCATGAGTCTGGCCTCCGTTTGCGGCTCCAAAGGCAAAGTGATTGTCATACTGCGCGCTCCCTACAACGATTATGCCCTGACACTCCACTTTAAAGCGAACCGCAGTGCAAGGAAGCGAATAATCAAGAAATGACCCTAGGTGGAAAGCGGGTGGCCTCCAGCGCTATCCCAACTGCAGGCGTAGATCGTTTGGAGCCTGCGTGTCAGGCGCACGAGACGGCCGAGGCGACGTTCTGGGGCATTTAAAGTGGGTGGTCGCGCCACGGGGGCGGCTGTTCAGGTGGCTCCGCTCGGCCGAAGCTAGCGGCTCTGGAAGACCACGTCGTTGTGGTACTGAAGGAAGTCGGGATCGGGCGCGAACCGTCTTGGAGCCTTGAGCAAGGCGTTTTTATACCTCATCAGTAAATCCCTTATCGCCGGTTCGCTGCTCCTCTTCTCGATCATTGGAGAGACTCGGACTTTCAGCTTCGGCGTGACGGTTAGCAGTCCACAATCGAATGCCGCGTCATGGAGCCGATTTAGGCAGAGTCCGTTACGCGGGTTCGTCCTATTCTTCGCGTCAGTCTTCCATGGGATTATGTGACTGGCATTTAGCAATTCCGGCACGGCCAAGCCAGTTATGAAGCAACGGCCTTCATAGGCTGCGAGCACAGCTGCACGGAAGAATCGCTGATTTATGCGCGTCTTCACAAGCGATTCGCGCATTCCGCCCTCAGGGAAATCGGTGCGCTCTTCGACGAGCCCTGTTTCAGGCGGCGACAGCAGAAGTTCGCTCTCGTAGGCTAGGGCGTCCCAATTGCCTTGGAACTCGTTCCATACCTCTTCGTCCATTTTGCTGCCGTGGGAGGCGCCAGCAATATTTCGTTTCCGAAGGGCAGGGTCGAGACGTGCGAGGTTTGCAAGTTTGTACGATACAGAGCCGGGGCTTCGGCGGAGCCTATTTGCGAGCGCAATGATCTCGGGATTTCTTTGATCGATGCGCCCAAATGGAATCTTGCAATAGAGGTTAAATGCGAGAATCGTTTCGGCGCGTGTCCAGTTATTGGCCATCGACGGTTCTCACCTTGGACCGATATTGATCCTTATTCGCTTGCAAGTGTCGCCTTATCTCCGCAATTCCAACTTCATAGACACTCCGAATCGCGCTGATTGCCGGGCGATCATCCTCGAAGTTTGCGTCCAGTGGGTCCAACGCCCGAATACATCCAGCTCGCAGTGACACCGCCATTGAAAGGAGAGCATCGCGGCGTTGAGCCTCCGAACTGTTTTGGCGCTTGGAGGAAATGTAATCAAACACCGGCCAATGATGGATGCTGGCTAGCCCTGCGCCGTACGCTAGCGCATCTGACCGTCTACCGAAGTCACCGCAGCAGTCGATTCCCCCATCCTTCAAGTGGGCATAGACGTTGAAGGTCGACGGTTCGACGCGATCACAGTCCGGCTCTTCATAACTTGGCCCTTCCGGATCAGAAAACTCGCAAACTTCGTGCACCTCGATGGCGTCGAAGCGTCTGGGGTCATCGATGACCTTCTCTGCGTATCTATCGCATCGCGGCCTAAAGAATCGTTCGACCGAGAGTCCGCTCGGGCCGGCATTCCTCGGCGGGCCGCCATTGAAGCACGAGCTGCTGCGACCGACACCACGCTGGATTTCGATTCCGGTCTTAGGGCCGCTGACCACTTCGTTCTTCCTGAGAGATCTGGCTTTAGCCTTTCCTTTTCGCATGGTTATGCAACAGTTTACGGCATTTGTTGCGCGATAGAGGATTGTTTTGCGCTTATGACACCGGAGCCTGCAAAAGGCGTCTATGCCTCGGAGGGCGTGGAGGCCTTCATTCGGCGATTTGGCTATCGAGATCAGGAGATCGCTGACCGAAGGAATTTCGGTGGAATTCACAATGCGGTCAGAGCCTGCGCGACGACGGGTCTCGTCCTGGCATTAGTTGGCTACGATGGACGGAGGAAGCAGATCACGGATTCGACCGGCGGAATCGCCCTTCTGACTTCCGAGGGAGAAGCTGCAGCAAGATGGCCCTACACGGGACTGTTGGCACACTGGAACCGTAAGCACGCCCGCGCAGCTTACGTGCCGTCCATCGTGCGCGAGGAAGGGGTGCGACAGTACCGATTTGGGAGCCGCGTGAGGCTTGGAACCGGAACCGACTTCCTGCTCTTTCTGGACGCGGTTTCGGTCGGAGCTGTGTATTATGACCCCGGGATCAAGATGGAAAATGCTTCGACCGCACGCCCTCAGATCAAGAGGCGAAGTCAGTTCAGAATCAAATCCGCCCAGATCCCGCTTCTGTACCGCAAATTGGAAGTAGTGGATTTGATGTGATTCGCTATGAGGTGCGGTGGGAGGGTAAGAAGTCGGCTGGCGCGAATAGCCCAGCTCGCTCATCGGCTGGAAACCTGGAAACCTCGGGACAGACGGGATGTTCCCAAGTTTCAAGCCACGAGCCTGTTACCCAATCCCTCGCTTTTTCTTAGTGAGAGGTGGGAAAGAATGAAGCCTGTCCTCGAATTACTCCCCCGTAACGCCGCAGGGTACGGGAATGCGCTTTCATCAATTCCCGGCGATTCAAGGACACGAGGCACCGCCGATTCATCACCGACCGAGGCAGAACTTCATTCATCGCGCGTTGCATGCGGGGTCATGCGATCCGCTGAACCCATTGGCTGCGCCAAGACCGGCGCCTCAAAGGGATCTGCGAAATACTGTGTCTCATGCACGACCTTGCCGTTGCGGCGGCAAACCATCCCTCAGGGGCTAAAGCCCTATTGATTTTAGGCCACTTAGCGGCACGACTGAAGTCGTGCCCTTTCAAAGCGCCTCGGACGGGAGTTCTTCCGCAGCCTGTAAAGCCCGGCAGCTCTTTTGGGGCGGCTTACGGCACGACTGAAGTCGTGCCCTTTCAAAACGCCTGGGACGGGAGTTCTTCCGCAGCCTGTAAAGCCCGGCAGCTTTTTGGGGGCGGCTTGCGGCACGACTGAAGTCGTGCCCTGACACAAAGCGCTGGCCTCAGGAGCTGAAAGCCGAAACCTTTGGCTGGAAGCCCAAAACCTTTGTTGGTGCGGCGGCCGAGGTTTCCCGCTCAGCGCGCGCGTCGCTTCAGATTTGCCCGGGGTTGATTGGGATGTGTAGAGTTACAGGCGCGGATTCCCGAAGCCTCTGGCTGTATGGAAAGAACCGGAGATTCGGCTCCATAAAACGATTTTCTGCAATGCTGTCGTCCTTGCCGCCGCTTCAACCGTCCTTGCCTGTAAGGAACCCAATCCTCATGCGGTGGAGTTTGCCCCTAATGCGCCGGCTCGTGATCCTGGTCCTTCCGGCCTTCCTGGCTCTGTTTTCCCTGCCCGCGCTTGCTGCCCACCGCATCCCCGTGGCCCAGCTTGAGCAGAACCTTTCCGCCGCCATCGCCGAGCACCACTCCGACGCCGATATCGCGAAGATGGTTGCGAACGTCGAGCTCTCAGAGCGCCTGACGCCCATCACGCTGGGACGGCTGGCCGCGAAGCTGCCGATCCAGCCGCGGACCGCGCTGGCTCTCAAGATGCTGGCCGACCAGTCCGCTTTTCTTGACCCGCCGCCATCGGAGATTCCCGCCACCGAGCCGCCCGACGCCGCTGCCCAGCAGCACATCCTTGAGCTGGCGCGCGGCTACGTGGTGGAGACCATGCCGCGGCTGCCCAATCTCTTCGCGACGCGCGCCGTGACCCAGTTCGACGACGCCGCCCAGGTGCCGCATCCGGGCGACTGGCCTGTCCGCGTCGGGCTCCATCTGGACGGTTCAACCTCGCGCTCCGTCACTTTCCGCGACGGAAAAGAGGTGGCCGACGCGCCCGCGGGCGATGCTGCCGCCAAGGCCGACCTCGGGCTCTACTCCTTTGGCGAGTTCGGCCCCGTGCTGGCGCGCACCTTCACCGACCTGGTCAACGGCAAAGTCCAGTTCAGCCACTGGGAGCAGACCCCGCTGGGCATCGCCGCCGTCTACCAGTTCGAAGTGCCCAAGGCCGATTCCCACTACCAGGTTCACTTCTGCTGCCTGGTGAGCCAAAGCTACGCCGGCCGGCGGACCATTGGCGATCGCAACGTTGGCCGCCGCGCCGCTGAGACTTCCAACCCCGCGCACACCCAGGAACTCCAGCCGTTCGACGCGACTCCCGCTTACCATGGCTCGCTTTCGATCGACCCCGGCACCGGCGCCATCGTCCGCATCGCTATTGAAGCGGAGCTGAGCACCGACGATCCCATCCAGCGAGCGGCCACCGTGGTGGAATACGGTCGAGTGTCTATTGGCGGCCAGGACTTTATCTGCCCGGTGCGCAGCCTTGCCATCAGCCTGCAACAGGCGCCCTACACGCCCAACGGCCAGCCCCAGCAGCCGCCGATTCTGCGCATCAACGAAAACGCCTTTGCCGACTACCATCGCCTGGGGTCAACCGTGCGCGTGATTGCGGACGGGGCCCAGCCCGCCGGTTCGGGGAACCCCGCAGCCGACATTCCTGCGCTGACCGCTACTCCGGCCGCGGCAGCGCCATCCGCGCCATCCGCAGCTGCTGGTCCGTCAACTCAAGCACCATCCGGGCAGCAGGTGGCTGCTGCTGCTCCGCCGGCAACAGCTCCCGCAGCAGCGCCGCCTCCGGCTCCCGCGCCGCCGCTTCAGCCGGTGATCCCGGAGATCAGCATGGCCGCTGCAACAGGCGTGCCCGATGTTTCCACCAACCCGAACAGCGGCTACTCGCTCAAAATCACATCGCACCTGGTGGATGTGGGCGCGATCGTCTTCGACAAGCACGGCCACCCCGTGACCGACCTGAAGCCGGAAGATTTCGAGCTCTACGACGATGGCCAGAAGCGCGACATCCGCTTCTTTACGGCCGCCCAGCCCGAAGCGCCCGCAGCCGCGCCGGCAACCACTTTCACCAACCGCGCTCCCGACACCGTTGTGGCCGCGCCCGCTTCCGCTTCTGCCGGGACTGTGCTCCTGATCGACGAGAGCCACATTGCGTGGACCGACCTGAACTACGCGCGCGGGCAGATGCTGAAGTTTCTCTCCAGGATTGCGCCCGACGCACCCGTGGGTCTCTACAGCATGAACGGGCTCGGTTTCCATGTGCTGCTTGAGCTGACGACCGACCACGCCGCCGTGGCTGCCCGTTTGAAAGCCTTTCTGCCTTCGGCTCAATCCATCAACCAGGCGCAGGAGGAAGAGCGCCGCAACCGCCAGTCTTTCGATTACGTGCACAACGCCGCCGACCTCAACTCCGTCAACGGTAATCACGGCGATGTGGTGGACGCAGACCAGCCCGTCGATCCGGAGCTGCTTTCGATGGGCGATAATCCGGCGCGCGCGTCGTTCATCATCCTGGCGCAGGTGGCGCGGCATTTGGCGGCCATCTCCGGGCACAAGAGCCTGGTGTGGGTTTCCAGCGACAACGTGCTGGCCGACTGGGAAGACCAGGGGGTCGCTGTCGACAAAGGTCCCAAGATGGTAGAGAGCTACGCGCGGCGGGCGGAAGAGGCGATGAACGAGGCCCATGCCGCGGTTTATCCCTTCGACGTGTCACAGCTCGAAGCGGGCACGATAGGCGCGGACTTGCAGAACAGCAATGTGCAGCTGACGGCCGCGGCGGAGGATAATGCGGCCACTGCTGCCGGCGCGGCGGGCCCCAAGAGCGCTCCTGCGCCCTCTGCGCGCGAGACCGGAACCGGCCGCATCAATGCCGCCATGAGTCAGGACCTGCATCCCATCCAGGGGCCTGTGCGCGACGTGGCGACCGGCACCGGCGGCCGGACGATCCGGCGGTCGGGAGACCTGGCCGCCGAGCTGGCGGGGATTGTGGAAGATGGACGCGCGGCCTACCAGTTGAGCTTCTATCCGCAAGGCGCGCCCGACGACAAGTACCACGCGCTTACTGTGAAGCTGAACGGACGCCATGGCCTGACCGTCCGCTACCGCACCGGGTATCTCTTTGGCAAAGAGCCGGTATCGATGAAAGATCGCTTCCGCAACGCCGTGTGGCAGCCCACGGATAGCTCTGAGATCGGCGTTACGGCCAGCGTTGAGCCGTCGGGCGCCGGCTCGTCGATCAAGCTCAACATTGCCGCCGCCGATCTGGCAATGGAGCAGCAGGGCGGACGCTGGATGGACAGGCTCGATATCTTCTTCATCCAGCGTGACGACGCCGGCATCCATGCCCGCGTGGAAGGCCAGACCCTCGGCCTGCGCCTGAGGCCTGCCACCTACCAGAACCTTTTGCCCGTTGGTGTTCCATTTGAGCATGCGGTGGAGATGCAACCGGGCATGGGCTCGCTGCGTGTGCTTGTCGTCGACGAAAACTCAGGCCGCATGGGATCGGTCACCATCCCATTCCGTGCTCTTCATGTTGCTAACTGATAACCGTTAACGACCCTCAAACCAGATAGGCCCAAGCGCTGCCAGACCTCTGCCAGACCCAGCTCACTGTCCGGAGCGGCCCGCCCGCGTTACAATGGCCGCGCCAATCTCCGCGGAGGAATTGCCCGATGAAACACGCTCTTTGTATTACTCTCCTGTTGGTGGCCGCGGTGCCGGCTTTTTCCGCCGCCGCCAGAAAGATCACAGTCGCCGAGCTGAAAGACATGCTGGCCACTATGCACAACCAGAAGAAGAGCGATGCCGACGCAGCCACCGCCCTCAAGCAGGTCCAGCTCTCCGAGCAGCTTGACCGCGCCACAATGAACAACTTCGCGGACGAATTGCCCGGCACCCTCTCCAGCGAGCAGATCTACGTGCTCGAAGCACGCAGCGCGATGCTTCCGCCGGCCGCCTCGGCCATCCCGACCACCGCTCCTCTGGATGCTGCCGCGCAGCAGGCCCTTCTGACCAAGGCCGGGACGTATGCATCGGGCACCTGGGGACAGTTGCCCACCCTCACTGCCACCAAGACTACCCTCCGCTTTCAGGACAACGTGGAAGCCCTGGCCGACGCATCCAGCATGCACGGCGGGTCCACGGATCCCAATGCGGGAGTCTTCGTGAATCCCTACAACTACATTCACTACATCAACTCGACGGACACGGAAATTGGCCTGGACCACGGGGCCGAGCGCGTGCCTGAGGACAAGACCCAGTGGGGCCGCAACAAGATGATCCAGGTGATGGATCCCGCCCCCAGTCTGGCGGCCATTTTCCAGGAAGCCAAGGATAGCGGCAATCTGAAATGGGAGCGCTGGGAACTGGTCAACGGCAAGCCCGCCGCGGTTTTCTCCTACCAGGTGGCCAAGAAGAAAGCCAAGATGGCCGTCAACGTCTGCTGCTTCCCTCAGATCGACCAGGCCGGCGTTGTCACCTTCCAGTCGGCATCGACGGGCTCGCTGAATGGCGGCTCGGGCGGCGGCGCCCGCGGCAACCTGCAGACCAACACCAGCTGGAGCCCCTACAAAGAGAAGAACGTCGGCTATCGCGGCGAATTCTTTATTGACCCCGATTCCGGCATCGTGGTCCGCATGATCACCATGGCGGAACAGAAATCCTCTGACATGGTTCATCAGCTCGATACCCGCATCGATTACGGCCCGGTCACGATTGGCGGCAAGGCCCTCGTTCTGCCTGTAAGAAGCGTGATGATCACTGAAGTGGTGCCCAACGGCGAAGCCGGCGCCGGCGGTTTCTCCACTCGCACCACCTTGTTCACGTCGGAGTACAAGAATTACGCGCCGGCAGGCGGCTCCGCCAGCAACTGACCCTCAGCGAAACCAATCTGACGCGGGGCGCTCCTGACCACCGGGAGCGCCTCGCGTCAGTTTTCAGGTTTCGGTCCCTTAGTCCCTTAGCCCCTGTCTTTCTGTTCCCTTGCTCCCCGTTTCTCCGTAACTTTTTCGCGCCCTCGGTGTTTGAAAAACTGTCGGCGTCTGCCGATCCAGCGTCTAATGGATTGGTAACGCCGTACAAGTTTTGCTTCACCGCTGTGCGGAGGAGAACGATGCTCGCAAAAGGACTGATGCTCAAGAACTTATCCCCCACTTTCGCTATCGCGGCTGTGCTTGCCCTGGGTGCCCCGGCTCTGCTGGCGCAGGACCAGACTCCGCCCCAGGCCGAATCCGCCCAGCTCTCCGGAGCTCGCACCGACGGCCAGATCGAGATGGACGTGGTCCAGGCCCTCGACGCCTCTAATGCCTTGAAAAATGACCTGATTACGGCTGCAACCATTCAGGGCAAGGTCACCCTGTCCGGCACCGTTGCCTCCGACGCTGACAAGCAGCTCGCGGGCGCAATCGCAGGCAAAATCCCCGGCGTCGCCAATGTCAACAACAACCTGAAGGTGGGCAATCCGGCCAGCGATCCCAATGCGGCCACTGACCTGAATGACAACGGTGCACCGCCTGCCGACGACCAGGCCGGCAACACTCCGCCTCCCGCTTACCGTCCGCCTCAGGGTCAACCGGATAACGGCCAACAGCCCGACAATAGCCAGCAGCAACCCAGCTACGGCCAGCAGCCGCCGAATTACCCGCAGCAATCGCAGAACTATCCCCAGCAGCAGCCCCCGTACCCCCAGCAGCCCGGCTATGGTCAGCAGCCGCCACCGTACCCGCAGCAACCCGGCTACGGCCCTGGCTACCCGCCGCCGCCCCCCGGTTACCGCCAGCCTTATCAGCAGCAGCCGCAGCCCGGCCCCTCCTATTCCTTTGCCAACAGCCCTCTCACCGTTCCCCAGGACACGGTGCTCCAGGTGCGGACCAACGACGCCGTCTCCAGCAAGAAGGCACAGCCGGGCACGCCCATTGACTTCACCGTGATCCGCGACGTCACCGTGAATGGCTATCTGGCCATTCCGCGCGGCGCCACCGTTCACGGCATCATCGCCGACGTCAGGCACGCGGGCCAGCTCACCGGCAGCGCCGAACTCGCCCTGCAGATGAACGCGGTTGAAATCGACGGCCGCAGCTACCCCGTCGAGTCCGATCAGTTCAAGATCAAGGGCCCCAGCAAGACCGGCCGCACCGTGAGTAACACCATCGGCGGCGCGCTCATCGGCGCCATCATCGGCGGAGCAGCCGGCGGCGGCGGCGGAGCAGCCATCGGCGCAGTGGCCGGCGGAGGCGCGGGCACCGTGGCTTCGGCAGCCAGCAACCCACAGGCGTGGATCCCCGCCGAAGCGCTGGTCACTTTCCACATCGTTTCGCCGGTCACCGTCGATCCCGTCACGCGCGAGCAGGCCGGGCGCCTTGCCCAGGGCCTCTACCAGGGCGGTCCCGAGCTTTACCAGCGTCGCGGCTACGGCGGATACGGTGGATACGGCTACCCGCGCGTCGCCTACTACCCCTACCCCGTCTACTACCGCCCCTATTACATGGCGGGCGGTTACTACTACTGGCGGTAAAGGCAGTTGTCAGCCGTCAGTTGTCAGTCGTCAGCAAAGCGGGCATCCCTTCCGGGATGCCCGCCTCATTTGTGCCTTGCCTGCCTTCAGAAAACTGACAACTGACCACCGACAACTTATAATTGTCGTCAGAATAGTGAGCAAAGCCCACCCATGATTCGTTTCCTGCAGACAGAAACCAAGATGAAGAAAGCCATCTTCATCGTCATCATTGCCGCCGCTTCGGTCGGCATGGTTGTGTACCTTATCCCCGGCCTCATGAGCGGCGCTACCTCGGCCCCTGATACCTATGCCGAGGTCTACCCGCACTGGTACAGCAAATTCTTCCACGCCGCGGACGTCGTGAGCCTGCAGAAGGTGGAGCAGACCGCGCGCCAGCAGATCTCCCAGCGGAGTCCTCAGTACCTCGACAACCCGGTGATTCTCAACTACTTTACGCAGCAGGTGGGCCAGCAGCTTGTCCAGGAGCAGATCCTGGTGACGGAAGCCGCCAAGCTCGGCATCTCCGCCAATAACGACGACGTGGTCAAATACCTCCACACCGGACCCACCGGCGAGGCTCTCTTCCCCAATGGCAAGTTCATTGGCGAAGCGGCCTACACCAACATCGTCAACTCGCGCCTGAACATGTCCGTGCCCGACTTCGAGGAGGGCGTCCGCCGCCAGATCGTCATTAACAGGCTGCAGGACTACATCACTGCCGGCGTCTCCGTGAGCGACCAGGAAGTCCGCGACACCTACCGCAAGCAGAATATCAAGATCAAATTTGAATACGCCGTGCTCTCCGGCGACGATCTGCGCAAGACCATCAATCCCTCTGACACGGAGCTCCAGTCGTTCTTCACCAAGAACGCGGCGCGCTACGCGCATGGCGTCCCCGAGCAGCGCACCATTGCCTACTTCGGGTTCACGCCCAACCAGCTCCCCGGAGGCATTCCGCAGCCCTCGCAGCAGGCGATCCAGTCCTATTACAACCAGCACCAGTCGGAATACCAGGTGCCGGAGCAGGCGCGCTCCCGCCACGTCCTCATCAAGGTGGACGCCGGCGCTGACGCCAAGACCGACGCCGCCGCCAAGGCCAAAGCCGAGGACATCGCCAACCAGCTCCGCAAGGGCGGAAACTGGACTGACCTGGCCAAAAAGGACTCCGACGATCCCGGCTCAAAGGATTCCGGCGGCGAGCTCGGCTTCTCCCAGCGCGGCCGCATGGTCCCGGAGTTCGACAACGCCATTTTTACGCAAAAGATCGGCGATATCTCCGTTGTAAAGTCGCAGTTCGGCTACCACGTCATCCAGGTGGAAGAGCGCCAGCCAGCTCACTCGCAGTCCCTTGCTGAAGTTTCTGACACCATCAAGGCCACGCTCAGCCGCCAGCTCATATCCCAGGCGGAAGAGAACTACGCCCGCCAGCTGACACAGGAAGCCGAGCAGAAGGGCTTGCAGGCCACCGCCGCCGCTCATCACCTCGATCTCGTGACCACGCCGCCCGTCGCGGCCGCCGGAGGCACCATTGCCGCGCTGCCTGACGGCTCGCAGGTTATCTCCAAGGCCTTCCAGATGGCCAAGGGCGACAAGCCCCAGTACGCGCCCACCGGCGAAGGCTACGCCGTCCTTCAGGTGGTGGGCATCGCACCGGCGCACTCGCCCAGCTTTGCGGATTGGAAGGATCACGTTCTCGATGACTTCCGCAACCAGCAGCTGCCCGGCCTGCTGAACGCCAAGACCCAGCAACTCGCCGACAAAGCCAAGGCTACCGGCGACCTGGCCAAGGCCGCCAAGGAAGTGGGCGCCAGCGTCAAGACCAGCGACCTGGTGGGCCAGAGCGCCCAGGTCCCCGACTTCGGCGCTGTCGGCCAGCTTGCTCCGCAGCTCTTTGACATGTCCGCCGGGGCCATCAGCGGCCCCATCAATGCCGGCCGGACGGGTGTCGTGGCCAAAATCGACGACAAGCAGGAACCCACTCCGCAGGAGATCCAGAAGAACCTCGATCAGACCCGCGAATCGATCCTCTCCGAGCGCCGCAATGAAGCTTTCGAGATCTTCGCTTCCAGCGTCGCCAACGACTACAAGAAGCGCAACCTGATCCGCTACAACCCCAAGGCCATCACCCCGGAGTCGGGCGAGTAGCAGTTTTCAGTTCACAGTTTTCGGTTGTCGGTTCACAGTTCTGGTGGGCAGCAAAGCGGGCATCCCGTCAAGGGATGCCCGCCGCGTTTTCCCGTTCCCAGTTTTCTCAATGTCCCTCGTTTTTCTCGCTCCCTGCTTCTCGCTCCCTTGCTCCCTCGCTCCCTTGCTCCCTCGCTCCCTGTCTCTTCACTCCCCGCTTTTCAGCGCCTGCATCGGATCCACTTCGGCTGCTCGCCGCGCCGGCAGCAGGCACGCCATCACTCCTACAGCCAGCAGGACTCCGGTCGCGCTCGCTGTCACCAGGGGATCGTACGGGCTCACCTCAAACAGCAGGCTCCCGATCACGCGCGCTAGTGCGAACGCCGCCATCACTCCGGCCGCCGCGCCGATTCCGCCCGCGGCACTGCGCGAAATCGCTCCCCGCTGTCCGCAATCGGACAGAAAACATTTCCGTCAACGCCGTTCTGTGGATTCTGTTCGCTATTTATTCGCCTATAATGTCCCCACAAGAAAGAATGCCATGGGACTGGAAGTTGACGGACACAATCAACGCCCGGATTGGCCCAGGATGGGGCCCTCGCTCCTCATTGCCACCTGCCTGATCCTCGCCATCCGCACCGCGAAGTGGCAGGCCCGGGGCGCGACCACAGCAAGCGAAATGGACCTGGAGGCCGAGATTGAGCACGCCGCCCACCTCGCCGGCCGGGTCCTGTCCAAACTGATCGCGAGGAACCCCTCCATCTTCCCATCGCGCAAAGAAGCCCGGTACCAGCCAGACGGCGCCGACCAGCCGGAATGACACGATCGTGACCTTTTGTTTTTTTGCGTTCTCGATGCGCCGGCTAGCCGACTTGCCGACTCGCTGACTCGCTTTTCCATTCCGCCAGCAGCCGCCGCTCCGCCGCCGTCAACTCTGCTCCCTCCAGCAGGTCCGGCCGGTTCTTGAGCGTCTTCAGCAACTGCTGCTCCCTCCGCCACTTGCGGATCTGCCGATGATCGCCGTTCAGCAGCACCTCCGGCGTCTTCAGCCCGCCGAACTCCGCCGGCCGCGTGTAGTGCGGATAATCCAGCAGCCCGCCTGAACCGTGCTGCGACCGCGGCACTCCCTCCACGTCCGTCGCAATCGCCGCGTCCGCCGCGCCAAAGCTCTCGAACTCGCCCGACGCCTCGTTGCCCAGCACGCCCGGAATCAACCGCATCGTCGCATCCAGCACCACCGCCGCCGCCAGCTCGCCGCCGCTCAGCACGTAGTCGCCGATGGAAAGCTCCAGGTCGCAGTACAGTTCATTGATGCGCTCGTCCACGCCCTCGTAGCGGCCGCAGATCAGCACCACACGCTCCAGCCCTGCCAGCTCCCGCGCCACGCCCTGTGTGAACGGCCGCCCCTGCGCCGAGAGCAGGATGACGCGCCTGCCGCCCGCCTCGCTCCGCGCGCTGCCATCGAGCCCTTGGCCTCGTGGGCTTTGAAGGGGCACGGCTTCAGCCGTGCCGCTCGCACCGGCCACTGATGACGTGGGCTTTAGCCCCTGAGGGATGTATTTCGCCGCAATCCCCAGCGACTCCAGCGCCTCGGCCAGCGGCTCCGGCTTCAGCACCATGCCCTCGCCGCCGCCAAATGGCCGATCGTCGACGCTGCGGTGCCGGTCGTGCGTAAACACGCGCAGGTCGTGCACCGCAATCGCCACCAGCCCCTCAGCCTGGGCGCGGCGCACGATGCCGTGCTCGAAGAACCCGGCGAAGAATCCCGGAAAAATGGTAACGATGTCGAACCGCATGGCCAACTTCGATCATAGCGGGCGCCCGGCTGACTCGACTCAACCGCAAAACTGCAAGTCTGAATTTGGGACGCTTTCGAAACTGCCACAACGCCCGCCCTCTACCTTCCATTCGGCTCAAAAATCGTAAGTGTGCTTTACTGGTGGCCAAACATCATGGCAAACATTGAGGGCTTGTTAACCCGCTGGCAGACAGCGGGGGTCCTGGACGCGGCTGCGGCGGAACGCATCCGCGCCTATGAGTCGGCGCAGAAACGAACCACCGGCATCGCCTGGCAGGGCATGCTCGCGCTCATCCTCGGCGGCATCCTGCTGGGCTGCGGCGTGGTGCTCTTCGTTTCCGCCCACTGGGGCGAGCTTGGCCCGGGCGCGCGCTTTGCACTGGTGATGGCCATGGTGGCCGTCTTCCACCTGGCCGGCGCCATGGTGCGGGAGAATTTCCGCGGCCTTTCGACGGCCCTCCACGCAACCGGCACCATAGCCACCGGCGCTGCCATCGCGCTTGTCGGACAAATCTTCAACATCCAGGAACACTGGCCCGCCGGAGTGCTCTTGTGGGCGCTGGCCGCGCTGGCCGGATGGGCGCTGCTCCGCGACCAGGCCCAACAGATCATGGCGCTCCTGCTCGTCCCCTCGTGGATGCTGTGCGAGATGGAATACCACACCCAGCAGCATGTGGGGCAACAGGTGTACATGGGCCGCTTCCTCATCGTCTGGAGCATCCTTTACCTCACCTTCTTCCTTGCCTCAAAGCGAAAGGTGACGCAGGGGGTCCTGTTTGGCGCGGCGGCCATGGCAGCAGTTCCGGGCGTGGTGCTGCTGCTGGAAGGGTGGCCGTCGTGGAACAGCAGTTTCGGCTTGATCCCTTTCGGAACAAGGGTGTGGAGCTGGGTTGCCATTGCCGGAATTCCGCTGCTGATTGGGGCGTTCAAGGGCCATCGCGGGCTGATTCCGCCGGCCGCGGCCATTGCCTTTGCCGAAGCTCTTCCCTGGTGCCGCCGGACCTGGGTTCAGACTTACAGCTACTACGTTCAGGGCCGCGAGATCCATACCTCGTATACGCGGACCGATCAGAATTTCGCGGCCATCGCGCTGGTCGCCGCCTTCGCCATCTTCCTTGCCTACTGGGGCGTTCGCCAGCATGGCCGATTCCTCGCCGGAATCGGGATCGCCGGCTTCGCGGCTTCGGCCGTCTGGCTGGCAAACAGTGAGGTCATGCGGCATGCCGCCGGCTTGATCCTCGGGCAGCTCCTGGTGGCGGGAGCGGCGGTGTTCGTCGCGTGGCTGGGCGTAAAGATCTCCAGCAAGGCCCTGGTCAACGTTGGCGTGATCGGCTTCGCAGCCTCGGTGCTGTGGTTCTACTCAAGCGACATCATGGACAAGGTGGGCCGCTCTCTGGGGCTGATCGGCCTCGGCGTGCTGTTCCTGCTGGGTGGCTGGGCCCTGGAGCGCATGCGGCGGCGCCTGATTACCGGGATGGCCGGCGGCAGCGCGAAGGCCGCGGAGGTGACGCAATGAAGATCGGACCGGTACGGCTTGCGGGAGTCTCGGTGGCGCTGTTGCTCATCCAACTGGCGCTGGTGGGGTCCATCGCCGTCAAGTATCTTTACCAGCGCTGGCGCTGCCCGCGGGCGTGGACGCAAGCGACGGCCTACGACCCCGACATGTTCATGCGCGGTCGCTACCTGAGCCTGCAGTTGGCCGTCGATGGCTGCCAGAGTACCCTGCCCTCGCATGCGCAGGCGCGTTTCCCGCGCAAGCCGGATGGGACCATTGCCAATCCGCGGTTTGCGGTCAGCGCGCTTGGATCGGTGGAGTTTCCGGTAAAGCTGGCGGTACAGGATGGCCGGCTGCTGGCACTGCGGCTGCCGGAGGCCTACGCTCGGCAGGAGGGGCCGATAGTGGAGGCGGGATCGGGGTCGGGCTGTGACGAAATGCGCCTGGTCGAGCCGGTCGACTTCTACGTTGCGGAGCACGCAGCCAGCCCGCTGCCCCTGAAACCGGGAGAGGAACTCTGGATGGAAGTGACGGTGCCGCCGAAGGGGCCGCCGCGGCCGCTGCAGCTGGCGGTGAAGCTGGGTGCGGAGTGGCGACCGGTGACAGGTGACAGGTGACAGGTGGCAGGTGACAGGTGTCAGGTGTCAGGTGGTCGTGCGCGCGCCCGCAGAGGCCGGTGGCTTGAGTTTGATTGCGATCGCGTAGATCATCTTTCCAATTTCTTCAGATAGCGCCAAAGCTTGTTGAATAGCGATGGGGTCGCCATACCCAAGCGAGCTCGCGATCTCCAGTTGCGTCTGAAGTTCGAAGTTGGAACCACGCGCGATGCTCAGGAATTGGCGGTAATCGCGCCGTGTAAGGCGTCCGTGCCCCTCTGCAATGTTGCTCGGTATAGAGACCGCGCTGCGGCGCATCTGCGCGACGATGCCAAAGGTCTCCTCTCTCGGAAACCGCGCCGTCAGGCGGTAAACGGCGATGACGAGATCCACTGCCTTCCGCCAGACCTTGAGATCACGATATGAATTCACCATCAATTCGCTCCTGAGTTTCATAACGGAGGAGATCGGAGATCGAGTCGGTGGTACGCAATTCACGTCATGGTTGTGACACCGGTGCACCTCAGGGCTCGCAAACCTGAAACCTGTCACCTGACACCTGTCACCTGAAACCTGACACCTGTCACCTGACACCTGTCACCTGGAACCTGCTACCCGCCCTTGCCCTTTGCCCTCCGGATCGGCGATACTTAGTTGTTAATGTCCTGCGCCGGCCGGGGCTCCCGTCTCCCGCTGGCTGGCCGATGGGCGCCAAGCGCCCTCCCGTCACAAGCAGACTTTAAAGGTTGAATCGAAAGGAACCGTATCGCCGTGGTAATGATCCGTCTGGCGCGCTTCGGCGCCACCAAGCAGCCCTACTACCGAGTTGTGGTGATTGAAAAGGACCGCGCCCGCAATGGCCGCTCCATCGAGGTGGTGGGTACCTACAATCCCCGCACGAACCCTGCCACAGTAAACCTGAAGCACGAGCGGATCGCCTACTGGCGCAGCAACGGCGCGCAGCTTTCGCCCACCGTGGCCAAGCTGGTGGAGAAGTTCCCCGCCCAGGCTCCCGTAGAAGTTCCCGCCGCCTGAACAAGGCCGATTTCCTCGCGCCGTCACTCCGTTACTGACGGCGGCGCGTATTTCTGATACTATTCGGCGCACGGCTCGTTCCAGCATCTTGATTCCGATAGTAAAGCTGTATTCAGGCTTGACGCAGTACCCGCAAATCGACGGGCCATAGCTAAAGTGGGGCCGCCGTATCTTAGAGCGTGCTCTTAGTCTTAACGATTGGAACGCATCGGTCAGGGGCACGAACATGACCCAGCAAGCGATGGTCGCTGTGGAAGACCTGGTCCGCGAGATTGCGCGGGCGCTCGTAGACGAGCCGGACGCAGTGGAAGTGCAGTCGTTCGGCCGGGAAGAGAGCACGATTCTCAAACTGCGGGTGGCCCCCGGCGACGTGGGCAAGGTGATCGGCAAGCAGGGACGCACGGCTCGCTCCATGCGCACCATTCTGGGCGCAGTGAGCATGAAGCTGCATCATCGTTACACCCTGGATATCCTTGAAGAAGGCGAAGAGGCCTGAGGCTCGCCTTGCCTGCCAGGCCGGCATCGGCCCTGCATGGAGGCGCCTGTGACCACAATCCCTGAAGGATGGGTCTGGCTGGCCCGCATTCGCCGCGCCCAGGGGCGCAAGGGCGAAGTCTTCGCCGAAATCCTCACTGACTTTCCTGAGAAATTTGCCGAACGCAGGCAGCTGTGGCTGCTGGGCGAAATGGCGGCAACCGCGCCGCGCCCGGCCGGGCTGAAAGCGCATTGGCTGCACAAGGGCGGCGTGGTGCTGCACTTTGCCGGAGTTGAATCCATCTCCGATGCGGAGGCGCTGGCGGGGCTCATCGTGGCCGTGCCGCAAGCCGAGCGCGCGGTGCTGAGCGAAGGCGAGGTTTATATCGCGGACCTGATCGGCTGCTCCGTAGTGGATGTGGCGGCGGTGGATGTCCCCGCCGGCGCTCCGGTGGTCATCGGCGAGATCGAAGACGTGGACCGGTCAGCCGGATCCGCCCCCATCCTGATTGTACGCGGCGTGCGCGGGGAGGTGCTGATTCCCTTCGCGCAGAGCTACCTGAGGAAGCTGGACCTGGAGAACCGGCGGGTGGAGATGGCGCTGCCGGAGGGGCTGGTGGATTTGAACGCGCCCGGTCAAACGTGACCTGATCGCCCCAGGGACTCTCTGGCATGGCAGTAATAAAGCCGATAGAATAAAGATGGAGCTCAGACGTATGGCTACAACCTCCAAATCGCCCGCCGAACTCATCGATCGTACCGCCGCAGTGAAGAGTGTCCTGGCATCCTTCGGCATGGAGGGTCTCAGTCCGGATCGGGCAACAACCGCGTTGCTGGAGCACTATAGTGCCGGTTCGATGTCGCTCGAGGAGTTGGGCGCCGCCATCGAACGCCATGTCGACCATATGACGACCCAAGAGGACGCAGCTTAGCTCCAGCCGGTGCTGGCGCCCTGCTTGAGATGCCTGCTCGCCACACACCCTCCGGCAACGAAGTTCCCAGCAACAAATTCGACTTGACGAGCCTTGCAGAATTGCAGCGGCGCGAAACGCCGCTGGCGCTTAGGCGTCTGCTGGAACTCCAACATATGCCTGTCGTAGGCAAGTTCGATGCCGCACACCTCCAGGCCATTCACAAGTACATTTTTCAAGATGTCTATGACTGGGCCGGCGAGTTCCGCACCGTCAACATCTCCAAACCGAACGCGCTATTCCCGCCACCGGAGCATCTGAAAGCCGGGCTGAGCGCATTGCTTGGAGAACTCGCTGCTGAGGATTTACTGAAAGGCTTGTCCCTCGCCGCGTGGGTTCATCGTGCCGCATACTACCTGGGCGAAATCAACGCCATCCACCCTTTTCGGGAGGGAAATGGGCGTACGCAGCGAGAGTTCATCCGGCAACTCGCAGCGGCGGACGGCCATGTCCTGGCGTGGAGGCAAACGCTTCCCCAGCAGATGATCGAGGCCTCCCAGCAGAGCTTTCTTCGCAAGGATTACCGCGGATTGGAGAGAATCCTGAGAGATGCCTTGGGCGCTTGATGTTGCCTCTCCCACCGCGTATTCCAGATCAAGAAGTGAACCGCATGCCGTTGGACGAATTGGGACCCGGGATCACGGATGCCTGTGAAACCGTGCGCAGGACCGCCCCCTAGATCAGTTGAAACCCATCTAACCGCTTCGCGGCATTTTCATCAAAGGTCAAGGTTGCCGAACAGCCCCTCCAGCTGCCCAGAGAGCCAATCAAAGCATCTTCGAATGTTCCAATCCCATTCCGGAGAGAAACGACGGCGAGATAAACCTCTTGCTCGTTTTGTACCTCAAGGGTATCTGCCGCTAACAGCATTTCGAGATCATTCGCGATTTCCTGCCGCGTCCGCTTGAAGAGACTCTGGAGAACCCAGACAACTTCAAGGACAGTCACCAGGCTAACGAAACCTGGTTCCTGTTCAGTCAGCCGCTCAATGATCTCCGTTGCACGGCGGGACTGCTTCGGATCGTCTTGCACAAGGTAGCGCAGAAGAACGTTTGTATCCAGACCCATCATTTTTTGCGCCGAAATCTCTGCGTTGCACCTGATTCAATCGCGCGATCAATTTCCTCAAGAGATACCGGCTTGTCCGGTTTTGGAATCATGCCTTTGATTCGAGCAGTCGGAATCTTGGGCAGAATGATCACACCGTCAGGGTGGAAAAAGAACTTGAACCTGTCCCCCGGTTTTATTTGCAGGCGATCACGGACCGTCTTGGGGATCGTCGCTTGCCCTTTACTGCTGAGTTTTGCTTCCATTTGAGGCGGTCCTCCTTTCCTTACATTCTATCAGAAGTAAAGAGACGTGACGTCGTCCAAAATGGCCCCTCGCTTTTGGCGCCATGGGAGGGGGAGCCGCGCCTTTCCGAAAATGCATTGTTGCTGGACCGGAATCATGCTATAAATGATCTGGGCCGGATCCGCCAGGATCCGGCCCTTCGGCTTTCAGGGACGGGGTACCTCCCACCGGCATAAATATTGTCCAGCATCTTATAAACCCCGCTGCCAGGCGGGGTTTTCACTTAGTCACGAAAAGCAAAGCGATCTTTCAATATCCTCGGTTGGTAGAATTTTTACATCAATCACCAAAAACGCATCTTTGGGATCAGGCGCTTTCTGCTGAGGAAGCATTAGCAGACTATCGGTATCTACGTGCACTTCGGAGATAAGCGCGTCATCTTGCAGAAGCACGAAGATGGGCTCTTCCCCCTCTCCCGGTTCCGCTCCCAGACCATCGCTTGTGTCTGGCACGCGCAAAGCGTCAAATAAGGTTTTAAGGCGATTGTCGATATCGCCGCCCTCTTTGACTAATGGGTGATGATCCCGACGCAAAAACAAAATGTCCAGACTCACCCGGAGACGTAAGTCCTCTTCCACAAGAGGAACAAATCTGAACTTTCCTCTGGCATATCGGTCCGCAGCCATCTGGAGAAATTTGCCCTGCCCTCTCGCCATCTGGCCTTCGACCTTTTCCCAAATAGGTTCCCTCTCTCGGGCGGCACTCTCACCGCCTAAAATAAGGTCTCCATACAGCTTGAAATTCCCCCATCGCGATGCCATGCGCACGAGTCGAGGATTAGAAAACCATAAATGCTTAAGCTGAGGATGGAACGATTTTCGGAGAGCATGCTTAACTGCAGGACCCCCATTAGAGAGGAGCTGGTTGCCGCTGTAGAGAAGCCTAAATTGCACGCTCTCATTATCGGGCACCGGTTCGGGCATCGTGAAGTTTACCGCAATGCGGCACGCTTTGGCCGCCGCTGGCCGCCAATCTCCAACGTAATCAGATCGGCTTCGGCGACACATTGTGCGCGGGCGTCACGTTGTCGGGCTTGCTGGTGAAGGATTTTCCGGCCGAATAGGCGAACTTCTGGTAATGCGAGCCGGAACGGCGGATGGCGTCCTGCGCTCCGTCATCCCAGGTGATCTGGGCGTCGCCGTTCACGTAGTTCCAGTGGCCGTGGACGTCTTGGAGCGTGCGGTATGCGCTGCCATCTTCATTCAGCGTGATGGTGAAATTGCCGCCGTTGCCGTCGCCAACGTCCCACTTGCCCACGTAGCGGCCGCGCGGCGGCTCGTTCTCGCCCGAGGAAGCGGCAACGGCGGCGCCTGGGAACTCGATGCGCTCGATGTCGGCGAGACTGAAGGACTGGCGATGGCCGTCCTTGAAGACGATGACGATGGAGCCGTTGGCGGACTTTGCGGGTGCGGCGTAGAGCAGGCCGGAGCCGAGAACCAGCACGGCGAGAGCGGAGAGAACGACTGTCTTGCGCATCGGTGCGAATCTCCTGTTGAAATGAAGTACGGGGTGGCGCAGCGGCAGGTTCCATTCGCAATGAAGCAGAATGAGAACAAAAAGGAGGCCTTAATGTACGAAGTCATTCTGAAGCGATTCGAATCACCGGACGAGGTCAGGACCTTCGAGAAGCGCAAATTTGAGCTCATCCACATCGGCGGCATGACGATTGGGCGGGCTACGTATGAGCCGGGATGGAGATGGTCAGAACACGTAGGCCGCGGGCCCGGAAAGAAGAGCTGCGAAGTGGAGCACGTGGGAATGGTGGTTTCAGGCTGCGCCACGGCGGCGATGGACGACGGCCGCATCTTCGAGATGAGAGCCGGAGACCTCTTTTATATCGACGCCGGACACGATAGCTGGGTGGTCGGCGATGAGCCGTACGTCTCGATCCACTTGATGGGAGCGGCGGACTACGCGGCGAAAAAGGAATAGGGAACAAGGGACAACAAAGATTCCGTTCCTGAAGCGGCTCACCGTCAAGAAAAAGATTCGGGCGCGATCCGCATGTGCGAGCCGCGCCCGAATCTGCTTCATTAAGAGATAGTCTCTCTTGGTCCCTGGTTCCTGGTCCTTTAGTCCCTTAGTCCCTGCCTTACTGCTTTCCGAAGCGGAAGACGAAGCCGCCGGTGAAGCCTCGGCTGGCCTGGAGGCTGGAGCCGAAGCCGGAGAAGTTGTACTCGGGGGCGAGGCGGAGTCCGATGCTGTTGCTCAGGTTGTACTCGCCGGCAATCGAGACGGAGGCGGCAAAGGTCCCGCTGTCGGGATAGAGGCCGAGGAGCTGGGTGCCGAAGCCGTTGGTATCGCCGGAGAACCTGCCCTGGATGTAGCCGGCCATAGCGCGGCCGGAGACGGAGTACCTGGGTTCAAGCATGAAGCGGTAAGTGGGCCCAAGCATGCCGGAGTACGTGGCGATGGCGGGGCGGGTCACGTTATAGGGGTTGAGGCCGACGAAGACAGTGCCATTGTTGCCGCGCGCGTCCAGGGTGGCGCCGAGGCGCTCGTTAAAGTAGCGGGTGAGCTCGGCGTTCCATGCGTACATGGTGGTGCGCTGCAGGTTGGGGCCGGGGATGAAGCGCATGTAGCCCATGCCCACGTAGCCCTCGTAGAGATGCGTATAGACGTCCTTGATGGCCTGGGCGCGGCGGGCGGCGCGGCGCTCGTGGATGCGCTCCTGCACACTGACGGAACCCTGGTTGGCGGGCGCCTGCTGCGCCTGGTCCTGGGGGCCGGAAACGGAGCTGGAATCCTGCGCGAGAGCAGAGAGGGCAGCGCCGGCGGCCACGGCCAGCGCGAGAGCAAGAGAGCGGAAAGAGAACATCGGGTTCGGATTTCCTCCACGGGATTGCGGAAGCGCGCTCCAGCGGTTTGCCGCGACGGCCGTGGTTCGGTAGTCGCAGTTCCGGGTCCTTCTGGCGCTGTGCGGCTTCCCCCTTTAGGTATTAAAGCACCTCGCAGGGAGCCTTGTGTGGCTGTGCGTTGGACGGATGGGCGGTAAATTCGCTGGCAGATGTCTCAGGTTCAGGCCAACCTCAGGTTGGTAGGCTAGGATGGAAGCATTCACGGGGAGGTCTTGAGCATGGGTCGATTCTTGCTCGGAATCGTTATCGGCATTGTTCTGATTCCACTGGCGGTGTTTTGTTATTTCAAATTCGGCAGTGTGCCGGTGGCGGTGAGCGATAAGCCATTGCCGTACGAAAAGCTGATCACCAGCGTTCCGCAGAATGCGCGCATCGACCGCGAGATGGTAAAGACGCCGCCAATCCAGGCGGATGAGGACACGTTCGTGGCGGGGGCGCACATCTACGCCGACAACTGCGCGGTGTGCCACGGATATCACGGGCAGCCGTCGCGGACCGGGCAGAATGAGTTTCCCAAGGCCCCGCCTCTGTGGGAGGCGCACCACAACGGCAAAGTGGTGGGCGTGAGCGACGATGAGCCGGGCGAGACCTACTGGAAGGTGTCGAACGGGATCCGGCTGACGGGCATGCCGAGCTATAAGGAACTGCTGACGGATACGCAGATGTGGCAGGTGAGCCTGCTGCTGGCCAATGCCGACAAGCCGCTGCCGCCGGCTGCGGTGGCGATCCTGAAGGGCGAGACGGCGGCGCAAAATCCCGCGACAGCCGCGCCTGGAGCGCCGGCCAAGAAATAGCGAGGAGCAAGCGATGGGACTGGGCGCACAACTGAAGAAGATTCTGAAGATCGTTATGATGAGCCTGGGCGCCTCTAGCCCGGCGAAGAAGCCGGCGCGCAAACCGCCGCAATGATGCGAAGGCCCTTTGAGTCTTCGCATCCCGTGAGCCCTGCGACGAATCCAAGAGTCGGGGCAGAGTTCGCGATGAAAAAGAAGAAGGGATTCTGGCAGGCTTTTCTGGACTTTTTTGTCCTGTTCAGCGGGGTGTCGACCAAGTCGAACGTGGCACGCACGCGGAATGCGCCGATTGTGGGGCGAGGGCTGTTCCTGTTCCGGAAGTCGACGAAGACAAGCCGGTAGATTGCGCGTTCCTTTCAGGACCGATTCGGTCCCGTATCGCAGTAAAATGACAGTATGCCGCTGACCCGCGAACAGGCTCTCGACTATTTCCGTTCACCCGACCTGATCGGCCTTGGATTCGAGGCGGACGCCGTGCGCCGGCGCCTGCATCCCGAGGGCGTGGTCTCGTACATCATCGACCGCAACATCAACTACACCAACTTCTGCACCGAGTATTGCAACTTCTGCGCCTTCTATCGCCCGTTGAAGGGGCCGATGGCGAGCGAAGGCTACATCCTCGACTTCGCCAAGATCTACGAGAAGATCGCGGAAACACTGGAGATGGGCGGGACGGGCGTGCTGATGCAGGGCGGCATCCATCCGGATTTGAAGATCGACTGGTTCGAGCGGCTATTCAAGGGGATCAAGGAGCGGTTTCCGCAAATCTGGCTGCATTGCCTTTCAGCGAGCGAGGTGCTGGCGATTGCGGAGTACAGCGAACTGGACCTGCGCACCACGATTGCGCGGCTGCGCGAGGCGGGACTCGATTCGATTCCGGGCGGCGGCGCGGAGATCCTGGATGATGAGGTTCGGTTCCGAATTGCGCGGCTGAAGTGCCGCACCGAGGACTGGGTGAGCGTGCACCGCACGGCGCACGAGCTGGGCATGCGGACCACGGCGACCATGATGTTCGGCGTGGGCGAGACGCATGAGCACCGGGTGAATCACTTTGAGGTGATCCGGCGGCTGCAGGAAGAGACGGGCGGATTCACCGCGTTTATCCCGTGGAGCTTCCAGCCCGGGAACACGGCCCTGGGCGGGCGCGGCTGGGACGAAGCCACCAGCGTGGAGTACCTGAAGGTGCTGGCGATCGCGCGGCTGTATCTCGACAACATTGAGAACGTGCAGGCGAGCTGGGTGACGCAGGGGCTGAAGGTGCTGGAGCTGGGGCTGCACTTCGGCGGCAATGATGTGGGGTCGGTGATGCTGGAGGAGAATGTGGTGCGCGCGGCGGGGACGTCGAATTGCACGACTGAAGAGGAGCTGCGGCGGATCATCCGCGATGCGGGGTTCAAGCCGGTGCAGAGGGACACGCTGTACCGAACGATGTTTCTGAACTGAGATACCTAAGATCGGCGATTGCTCGACTCATATATCTGGATAATTAGCCCTCTGGAACGAATGAGGATATCAAGGGCGCTTCCCGAGTCGGTCGCCTTGTGATGAATCACTCCGCTTGCGTCACGAGCGAGATCCTTAACAGGCTGACTGGAAGAGGAGGCACGCATGAAAAAGAATCTGAAAGCAAGCGCATCATTCCACGATTGGGAGATTCGGGAGCTACGAAAGGATCGCGAGTTTGCGCTGGAGTTGCTTAGGGCAGCCCTGGAGTCCCTCGAGGACCCCGAGGAGCGTGGCGGCGGGCTTCTCTCGCTGCGCGCCCTCGCCGAAGCCTACGGCGGCTTGGCCAAAGTCGCTGCCCAGGCCGGTATCAGCCGCGAATCCCTTTACCGCTCGTTATCTCCCAAGGGAAACCCCACCCTCAAGACCCTCATTGCAGTCGTCAATGCCGTCGGATTGCGGCTCACCGTAGTGGAGGCGAAGCGGGTAAAGCGCCCGAAGGCAAGAGACGTCCGGATAGCGGCTTAGCCGAAGTCGTTACGGATGACTCTGGCCGCCGGCAGCGACGTCGATGGCGTGCTTGAGCAGCGGCAGGATCGTGGTGAGGCTTTCCGTGGCGCCGCGCAGGCTGCCCGGAAGATTCACGATCAGCGTGCTCCCTTTCAGGCCGCAAACCGCGCGCGATAACCACGCAAATTTGTTTTGAGCAGCGCCCTGGGAGCGCATGGTTTCGGCTAAGCCGGGAGCTTCGCGGTCGATGATGCGGCGCGTGGCTTCAGGGGTGCGGTCGCGCGGGCCGAAACCGGTGCCTCCGGCGGTAAGGATGAGGGCCGCGCCGTCGGCGGCGAACTGCTCGAGCAGCGCGGCGATGGAGTCCTCCTCGTCGGGCAGCAGGGCGGTTTCTACGGTCGCATCGGGCCACTGGGCGCGGAGGATCTCCGCTACCGCGGGACCGGCGGTGTCGGTCATCTGGCCGATGGAACAGCGGTCCGAGATGGTGACGACGGCCATGAGCATGGAAGGATTGTAGCTCCGTATCACTCGGGAATGTGGAGATTTACGCCAATGGTCTTCAGCCACACTTCCACGAGACCTGGCCAGTACGTAACGGGAAGGTTCGTCTTCCGCAACCCGTAACCGTGGCCGCCTTCGGCATAAATGTGAAGCTCAGCGGGTACGTGGGCACTCTTCAACTCCAGGAAATAGGTCGTGGCGTTTTCCACATGAACGGGGTCGTCTTCCGCCTGGACGATGAAGGTCGGCGGAGTTTGTGCCGTTGGATGAATCTCCGGGTTTGGCGCCATCTTCTGCTCGGCAAGAGCGAGATATCCCGGGTAAACAACGACGGCGAAATCAGGCCTGCAACTGAGCTGGTCGGCGGAATCGACTGAATCGTAGAGCCGCTCATCGAAGTGTGTGCTGAGAGCGGCAACGAGATGTCCGCCGGCGGAGAAGCCAAGCACGCCGATCTTGTGGGGATCGATGTTCCACTCGGCGGCATGCTGGCGGACAAGGCTGACGGCGCGCTGGGCATCCTGCAGGGCCGCGAGGGACTTGGGATACGGGCCGGAATTTGGCACGCGGTATTTGAGCAGCACGCAGGCGATACGGACGGAGTTGAGCCAGTCGCAGACTTCCGTGCCTTCGAGATCGATGGCGAGGATGCTGTAGCCACCGCCGGGAAAGACGACGATGGCCGGCGTGGAACCCGGCGGAACAGGGCCGCCCAACTCGTGGGGTGCGTAGTAGGTGATGGTTGGAACGGAGACGTTGCCGAGGCGGATGAGCGGCTTGCCGGCGATGAGGTTGTCTTTTGCCGTGGTGGTGTCGATCTCGGGTGCCGCGCCGGTTTGCGCCGCTGCTCCGGGAGCGCCGTGGGGCCAAATGGGAATTTGCGCGTGGCCGGCGGCAGGTTGCCATGCCGGCCTCTGCGCAGTTGCGGAAATAGCGGTAAGGATAAGAGCGGCAACGGCAGAAACATAAGCGCGCATGCAAGAAATCTCCGAAAGGAAGTTCGCAGAGATGATTGCAGGCTAGGGTGCTCGGCGCAAGGTCAAGCGGACTCAAGCTTATGGCTGGGCGTTGGGCGGGACGAGCAGGGTGAGGGTTTCCGCGGCAACTTCAATGCGCACGGGAAGGTAGCCGAGGAGTTCGCCGTCGGCTTCAACGTAGACGCGGGTGGAGGAACCATTGGCTGGCCGGCACTCGACCGAGTCGGTAGCGATAAGCTCGACATCGCGGGAGAATGTGTGGCGAGAGGCCACGACGGCGAGCAAAAAGCGCATGTAGCGCAGGCGGCTGCGAGTCTTGAAGGCGACCAGGGCGAGGCTGTGGCTGTGGACACTGGCGCCGGGCGCGAAGCGGCCGAGGACACCGCCGAAGGAGCGGACGCGGACGGCAAGGAGCTGGGAGGCGTGCTCTTCGCGCGGGATGCCGCCGCCATTGACGAAATTGACCTGGAAGAGCGGAAAGGGATGGCTGACCCAGATGCGAAACGCTTCAACCAGGTAGAGCAAGTAGCCGAAGCGGCGCTTGAGGGTGGGATCCATGCGCGCCATCAGAAGTGCATCGGCGCCAATGCCCGCGGCGACAGTGAAATAGCGGGATTGCTCGGAGCCATCCTCGGCGCGGAAGGTGATGCGGCCGACGGGAACCTCGATCGGCTGGGCCTGGAGGAGTTTGCCAATGGCCTTCGAAGGGGAGCGAGGGAGACCGAGGTCGGAGGCCAGGGCATTGGCCGTGCCCATGGGGACGACGCCGAGTGCCACGGGCGTTCCGACCAGCGATTGAAGAATCTCGTGGACGGTGCCGTCGCCGCCACAGACCAGGATGGCATCGCACCCGCTCTCAACGGCCTGGCGGGCGAGCTGGGAGCCGCTGCCGGGGCCGTCAATGGTGAAGTGGACGGTCTCAATGCCGGCGCGCTGCAGGGCGGCAATGGTGTCGTGCACAATAGCTTGGCGGCGGGGCGAAGACTGTCCTGAAGCTGGATTGTCGACCACCGCGACTTTGCGCATGCATTTGTAACCGATCTCTAACGGCAATTGTGCCAGATCAATGCTGGCTTTCGTGCTGACTCCGGCACCTTTACTTGGATGCTGAACCAATGCTGGTACGCGCGTCGTGAGGAACCGCACACGACTCGTGGGCGTAATTGGATTACAATGATCCGCCGGAAATCCTTACAGGACCTGAGGTTGCCAAAACCATGACCAACCGTGTGCGCATGACCTTCTTCTGCATCATCTCTGCTTTTCTGCTGAGTCTTTCCATCCTGGTTCCGGGCGCCGCAGGCCAGCAAAAGCCGGCTAGTGATACGAGTGCGCGCTACAAGGACCCCAGCCTGCCGATTACCGATCGCGTGGCGGACCTGCTGGGACGCATGACGCTGGAAGAGAAAGTGGATCAGCTCTCCTGGGGATGGATACAGAAGATCGACGTGGTCGATCCGACGGGGACCTACACGGCGGAGACAGCGCGGAAGACGGTGGCGGGGGAGTGGGCGCCGGATCTGAAATTGACGCCGCGCAATGCGGCGATCCTGCGCAACGCGGTGCAACGGTACCAACTGGAGAAGACGCGGCTGGGGATTCCGGTGATCTTTCCGGGAGAAGCGCTGCACGGGTACATGGAAGACGGCAGCACCAGCTTTCCGCAGGCGCTGGGACTGGCCAGCACGTTCGATCCAGCGCTGGTGAAGCGCATCTTTACGGCGATCGGCGACGAGGCCGGTTCGCGTGGGGCGGACCAGGTGTTCTCGCCGGTGCTGGACGTTGCGCGCGATCCGCGGTGGGGACGGACGGAGGAGACGTACGGGGAAGATCCGTACCTGGCGGCGCGGACAGGCGTAGCGGCGATCGAGGGTCTTCAGGGCGACTCATTTTTGATTGACCGGCACCATGTGCTGGCTACGGCGAAGCACTTTGCGGTGCATGGGATGCCGGAAGGCGGGACGAATACAGCGCCGGGGAATTACTCCGAGCGCGTGATCCGGGAGAATTTCTTCCCCCCGTTTGAGGCAGCAGTGAAAGAGGCGCACGTGGGCAGCGTGATGGCCTCATACAACGAGATCGACGGCGTGCCCGCGCACGTGAATCACTGGCTGCTGGACAAGGTGCTGCGGCAGGAGTGGGGCTTCAACGGCTACATCAGTTCCGACGACAACGCATTGCAGATGCTGGTGTATACGCATCACGTGGCGTACGACTTGTCGGATGCGGCAAGACAGGGGCTGGCGGCGGGAGTGGATTTTGAGGTCTCTGATTCGCCCATTTATCCGGGCCTGGTGCAGCAGGTGAAGGCGGGCGCGGTGCCGATGAGCGAGGTGGACCGGGCCGTGGTGCGGGTGCTGGAGACTAAATTCCGTCTGGGGCTGTTCGATCGTCCCTATGTCGATCCGGATTATGCGGAGCGCCTGAACAACAGCGCGGAGCACAAGCAGCTTGCGCTGGAGGCAGCGCGGAAGTCGATTGTGCTGCTGAAGAACGACAAGAATTTCCTGCCGCTGGATTTGACGAAGCTGAAGACGATTGCGGTGATCGGGCCGAACGCGGCCGATGTGCACATTGGCGGGTACAGCCGTGATCCGGGATTCGGGATCAGCGTGCTGGACGGAATCAAGGCCTACGTGGGCAACAAGGCGAAGGTGGTTTACGCGCAAGGCTGCAAGATCACAACGGCGCCCGAGGGGTATCGCGGATGGTGGGTCAGCGACGTGGAGCTGGTGGATCCGAAGACGCAGCAGGATTCGATCCAGGCGGCCGTGCAGGCTGCGAAGGCGTCCGATGTGGCGATCATGGTGGTGGGCGAGAACGAGAGCACCAACCGCGAAGCGTGGGCGGAGAATCACCGGGGCGATCGCGACTCATTGGATCTGCTGGGAGCGCAGAATGAGCTGGTGAAGGCCGTGGTGGAAACGGGCAAGCCGGTGGTGGTGCTGCTGATCAACGGGCGGGCTCTCTCGGTCAACTACATCGCGGAGCATGCACAGGGGATCTTCGAGGGATGGTACCTGGGCGAGATGGGCGGGCAGGCGTTTGCTGAAGCGCTGTTTGGCGACGTGAACCCGGGCGGCAAGCTGCCCATGACGTTTCCGCACACGGTGGGCGCGCTGCCGGACTTCTACAACCACAAGCCATCGGACAATCGCAGCTACGAGTTCAGCACGCGGAAGCCGCTGTTTGCATTTGGATCGGGGCTGAGCTATACGACATTCAAGTTCGAAAACCTGAGCGTGGAGCCGCAGCAGATACTGGCCACCGGAACGGCGAAGGTGACAGTGGATGTGACCAATACGGGTGCGCGCGAGGGCGACGAGGTGGCGGAGCTCTACCTGCATCCGAAGGTGTCAAGCGTGACGCAGCCAGTGATGAAGCTGACGGGGTTTGAGCGGGTGACGTTGAAGCCGGGCGAGAAGCGGACTGTGGAGTTCACGGTGACGCCGGAGATGCTGAGAATCTGGAACATTGACATGCACCGCGTGGTGGAGCCGGGGGTATTCGAGCTGATGGTGGGGCCGAGCTCTGATCACACAAAGATGGTGAGGTTGACGGTGGCGAGCCTCAACAGCGCGACCGGGAGGCCAGTGTCGATGGCGCCCGTGCCCGCGGGTTCGGAATCCGGAGTGGTGAGCACCTTCGATGAAGGCAAGCCGACGGCGAACTTCGGATCGTGGATGGCGGCAAGCGACCAGATGAACGGCGCTGGAAAATCGACCTCGTCGATGGCCGTGGTGGAACCGGGCGCGGCGGGCACCAAGGGCGCGCTGCAGGTCAAGGGCGAGGTGGCGCCGGGAGATCCGTTCCCATTTGCGGGCGCGTTGTTCTTCCCGGGAATGGCGCCCTTTCAGACGGTGAACCTCTCAAGCAAGAAGGAGATCAGCTTCTGGGCAAAGGGAGATGGGCAAACATACTCGCTGATGATGATGAAAGAGTCGGACGCTGGCCAGGAGGGATTGCCCCCGATGGTCACGTTTGCCGCGGGACCGGAGTGGAAACAGTACACGTTTCCGTTTTCGGCATTCCAGGGGGATGGCAGCGACTTGATGGGGCTCGGATTTGTCCGGGTGATGACTCCGGGCAAGTTCCATTTGGAAATCGACCAGGTGGAGATGAAATAAGAGTCGGAGGGCGGAGCAACCCAGGCCACCCAAGCGTGCATCTCCCGAATAGCGGCAATCCAGCCATTCCGCGCCCCGGGGGAGCATGATTATCCTGTTTGTCATTCCAGTATTGATTCTGCTGCTTGTGGCGGTTGTTCCCACGTGGCCCTATAACCGCAACTGGGGCTACTATCCCACCGGAGGCGTGGGAGCGATCCTGGCGCTGACGATCGTGCTGCTGTTGATGAACCGGATCTGAGGGACGCGGGTTCCGCCAGCCTTTCGCGATCCTCTCCGCCATTTCGTGATTCGTCCTCGCTCAGCGTGCGGCGACGATTCTTCCTGAACAAACCCCAAATCCAATGCGCGGCAGGCCTTCGTGCGCCGCGTAGGCCCGCAGGGTGACTTCGTCGCCGTCTTCGAGAAAGACACGAGTTTCGCCGCTGGGCAGGCGCAGCGGTTCAGCGCGATGCTTCATTTCAAGCAGGCAGCCCTCGGAGCCTTCGTCGGGGCCGGAGATGGTTCCGGTGGCGAGCAGATCGCCGGCGCGGAGATTGCAGCCGCTGCTTGCGTGATGCGCGACCAGCTGTGAAATGGACCAGTAGAGATCGCGGAGATTGCCGCGGCTGACGCGGGCCGGCGGCATACCCTCGTCGCGCATCCGCTGCGATTCGAGGAAGACTTCCAGCGTGAGATCAAACGCATCGCGCTCCGCGGATGGTGACGTGAGGTAAGGCAGCGGCGCGGGGTCGCCGGAAGGGCGTTCGGCGACAGGGACGCGGTAGGGCGCGAGGGCTTCCAGCGGGACGATCCAGGGCGAGATGGTGGTGGCGAAGTTCTTGGCCAGGAATGGGCCCAGTGGCTGGTACTCCCAGGACTGGATGTCACGCGCAGACCAGTCGTTTACAAGGCAGAGGCCGAAGACGTGCTGCTCGGCTTCCGCGATGGAGATGGGCTGGCCGAGCGCGTTGCCGGGTCCAACGAAGGCTCCGACTTCGAGCTCGTAGTCGAGATTGCGGGCGGGGCCATAGGCCGGCTCGGCGGCTTGCGGAGGCTTGGCCTGTCCGGAGGGCCGGCGGATCGGCTGGCCGCTCACGAGGATGGAAGATGCGCGACCGTGATAGCCGATGGGAACGTACTTGTAATTGGGCAGCAGCGGGTTGTCAGGCCGGAAGAGCTTGCCGACGCGCGTGGCGTGGTGGATGGAAGCGTAGAAGTCGGTGTAGTCGCCGATCTGGGCCGGAAGCTGCATCTCGGCGTCGCACTGCGCGAAGAGCATTGGAGCCACGCGGCGCTGCGTCGATTCGGAAGCGGCGGAAGAAAGCAGTTCGGTGATGCGTCGGCGAAGCACGGACCAGGCATCCGGCCCGAGAGCCATCAGCGGATTGAGAACAGATGCGGTGCAGGCGTCGACGACCGCGCTTGGAAGATCGGCCAGAAGGGATTCGCTGGCGGCAGCGCGGAGGTCGAGGATCTGGTCGCCGATAGCGACGCCGATGCGCGTGGAGTGAGCCTGGGTGAAGACGCCATAGGGGAGATTGGCAAGAGGGAAATCGGCGTCGGGCGAGTTTGCGGAGGCGATCCAGCTAGTCAGAGCCATCCCAGTGCCTCGAGATCCTGAATGGGTTCAGTGAACGAGCACGAGCCGAAGCTGACGAAGAAGCGGCGGCGAACTTCACGGAGCTGGTCCGCGCTCCACTCCAGCGTACGCCAGCCGACGGCGAATGGCGCAATGCGAAAGGCGTGGGGATTCTCTTCCTGAAGCACTGCGGCAGCGTCATCGGGCGAGCCGGAAAAACAAAGGATGGCTGCGGCGCAGAGAAGATTGGCGAAGCCGTGCATGGTGCTGGTGGGGCTGTCGGCAGCGTAGGTAAGTCGATGGCAGGAACGGATGGGGTGGTGGAGGCCGGCGGTGGCCTTAAACGGAACGCGGTGATGCGCGAGTGCAGTCAAAAGGTCGATGACTGAAGCGGCGGAAGGAATATTGCCGGGGGCAACGCCGCCCATGCGCAGCTTGCCGCGGGCGCCGGTTCGAGCGAGGGCCTGGATGGTTTGGGCGGGGACGGCGTCCAGCGGCAGCTCGAAATAGCAATCGAGATTCGAGGGCAGTTGCGCTCGGAGCCGTTCGACATCCGCAGGATCGGCGGACTTGATTTCGAGGGATTCGATGCGCAGATCGCTGTGCTCTGCAAGCTGCGCGGGCTCAAGAGTTGGCGGGGCAATAATGCTGAGCTGCATACCGGAGACAGCTGGGCCGGCAGCGCCTCTGAGTTCGGCAATGCGGGCGATATCGACGATGAAGCGGCCGAGCATGGACGCGCGGGCGCCGGCCTGATAGTCGAGGTAATTGCGAACGGCGGCGGGCACGTCGAGCGCGGCCGGCGGATAGAGGCCGGCGTAGTCGATGAGCCCGCTGAGCGCGGCTTCGATAGCGGTCATTTCTCCCGTGATCCGCCGGCTCCGGGATTGAAGTGCTTCTTCAGGCCCTGCCAGCATTCGAAATACTCATGCTGAAGAATGCGCGTGTTCATGGCGAAGGCGGTAGGACGGACGACGAGCTGCGTCTCAAACATGAAGGCCAGAGTGTTGGCGAGATATTGCGGCTTGAGTTCCGCATTCGACGCCTTCTCGAACGTCTCGGCATCGGGGCCGTGGCCGGCCATGCAGTTATGCAGGCTGGCGCCGCCGGGAACGAAGCCTTCAGCCTTGGCGTCGTAAGCGCCGAAGACAAGGCCCATGAACTCGTTGTTGAGGTTGCGATGGAACCATGGCGGGCGGAAGGTGTGCTCGGCCACCATCCAGCGCGGTGGAAAGATGGCGAAGTCGCAGTTGGCCGCGCCAGGGTTCAGCGAAGGCGCGGTAAGAACTGTGTAAATAGAAGGGTCGGGATGGTCGAACGAGACGGTGTTGATGCAGTTGAAGCGCGCAAGGTCGTACTTGTACGGCGCGTAGTTCCCATGCCAGCCGACGACGTCGAGCGGCGAGTGATCGATGAACGCGGACCAGAGGCGGCCGAGGAACTTGGCGGTGATGTGGAAGTCACCGTCGCGGTCTTCGTAGGCGGCGACGGGCGCTAGGAAGTCGCGAGGGTTGGCGAGTCCGTTGGCGCCGATGGGACCGAGTTCAGGAAGACGGAACGGCAGGCCGTAGTTCTCGCAGATATAGCCGCGGGCCTGGCTCTCTTCGAGGACAACGCGGAACTTGAGGCCGCGAGGCAGCACGCAGATTTCGCCGGGTGCAACGTGGAGGATGCCAAGCTCCGTATGAAAACGTAGCGCTCCCTGCTGAGGCACGATGAGAAGCTCGCCATCGGCGGAGTAGAAGAACCGGTCGTGCATGGAGGCGTTGCACGCGTAGAGATGAATAGCGACGCCGGCCTGCATTTCCGGATCGCCATTGCCGCCCAGGGTGACAATACCGTCGACGAAGTCCGCGGGCTCTGTGGGGACGGGGATCGGATTCCAGCGGAGCTGATTCGGCGTAGTGGGAACTTCATTGAACGGACCGCTGCGGATCAGCTTTGCGGGAATCTCCTCGTATGGACGATGCGTGACCGAGGGGCGGATGCGGTAGGTCCAGGTTCGGCGGTTGGTGGCGCGCGGCGCGGTGAAAGGCGTACCGCTGAATTGCTCAGTGTAGAGACCGAGCGGGTGCTTCTGTGGGGCGTTCTGGCCAGTTGGAAGCGCGCCAGGAACGGCTTCGGTCGCAAACTCGTTGCCAAAGCCGGACTGATACAAGAGCTCGGCCGCGGCCGATTCCGTATCAGAGAGTACCGTGGTTGAATCGCTGCTCTGCTTCATGCATTGCCTCGTACATTTGATCGAAACTGTGAATGGCGAACAGGACCTTCTGGAACTCGTCCACCTTGACGGGCGTTGAGAGGACCTCGTCGAGAGAGAAATCGTGGACCTGGCATCCGCCGTTCACCACGTAGCGGCACTCGCCATGGGAGCTGATGAGGCCACTGCCGTACACCTTGATCTCGCCGTCCTGGCGGATGAGGCCGAACTCCACTGTATACCAGAAGAGCCGGCCCAGTTTTTCGAGGGAGTCCTGGTTTGAAATGGCGGCGCAGACACGGCCGTAGTGCTCCAGGAAGTCGCCGAAGACCTTGTGCGCGTGCATGGGTACGTGGCCGAAGACGTCGTGAAAGATGTCTGGCTCGGGCGTGTACTCGAGCGACTCGCGGGACCGCAGCCACGTGGTGGTGGGAAAGAGCCGGTTAGCCAGCATCTCAAAAAACGCCGGCGCGGGCAGAAAGCCGCTGACCGGCGTGGAACTCCAGCCTGTGCGCGGGCCAAGGCGGCGGGTGATCTCCGCCAGGTTGGGCAGGTGGTCGCGCTGCAACCCGATAATCTCGAAACCTTCGAGGTATTCGCGAGCAGCGTGCTTTTCAAGCTCAGGCAGGACGCGGCCGACCAGCTCGGACCATACGCTGTGCTGCTCCGGCGTGTAGGCGGCATAATCCTGCCGGATGATGTAGGGTGCGGCGGCGGTTAGAGTTGCGGTGGCCATGATGCTTGTCCTCGCTGCGAGGTGAATGTGCCCAATCAGAGGTTGCCGCGAAGCTGCTGCTCACGCTCGATGGCTTCAAACAGCGCCTTGAAGTTGCCCTTGCCGAAGCTGCGGCTGCCCTTGCGCTGGATGATCTCGAAAAACAGCGTGGGGCGGTCTTCAACAGGCTTGGTAAAGATCTGCAGCATGTAGCCTTCATCGTCGCGGTCCACCAGGATGCCGAGCTTTTCCAGTTCTTCGATGGGCTCATCGACTGTGCCGACGCGACCTTGCAGCTCGGTATAGTACGTGTGCGGGACGCGGAGGAACACAACGCCCTGCTGGCTCAGCAGCGTGACCGTGTGCAGGATATCGTTGGTGGCCAAGGCAATGTGCTGCACGCCGGGACCGGGGTAGAAGTCGAGATACTCCTCAATTTGCGACTTCCTTTTGCCCTCGGCCGGCTCATTGATAGGGAACTTGACGTAGCCGTTGCCGTTGGCCATCACCTTTGACATGAGCGCCGAGTATTCGGTCGAGATGTCCTTGTCGTCGAAGTGCTGGTAGAGCGAAAAACCCATGATGCGGCCGTAGAACTCGACCCACCTATCCATCTCGTTCCAGCCCACGTTGCCCACCATGTGATCGATGTGCAGCAGGCCGACAGGACGGGCAACCGTATCGTGATCCACGGCGACGTAGCCGGGCATGAACGGGCCGTTGTAGTCTCTGCGCTCGACAAAGGTGTGGATGGTGTCGCCGTAGGCGGCAATGCTGGCGAGCACCACATGGCCATGCTCGTCGGTCTTGACGAAAGGCTCGGCCACGCTGACGGCGCCGCGGCTGGTGGTCTCCTGCCACGCACGGCGCGCGTCGTCTACCCAGAGCGCGATCACTTTGACGCCGTCGCCATGGCGATGCACGTGGTCGGCAACGGGATCGCTGGAGCGGAGAGGCGTGGTGAGGACGAATCGGACTTTGCCCTGCTGGACAACGTAAGAGGCGCGATCGCGCTGGCCGGTCTCCGGTCCGGCGTAAGCGACCAGCGACATGCCAAATGCAGTGCGGTAGAAATAGGCCGCCTGGCGCGCGTTGCCCACGTAGAACTCAACGTGGTCCGTGCCCTTTAGCGGAAGGAAATCGCGCTCATTCGTCAGCGATTCAGCGGCGGAGTGCGACGCAATGGGAGCGGATGCGCTCATAAGGACCTCTGCGCCGGAAGCGGGGGGGAATTTGGGAACGGGGAAGCATTCCGGCTGAGGTCAGCATAGGCGTGGGCGCACGGCGAAGAAAGGGCACTTTGAAGAAAAACGGTGACGTAAGGTTAACGACGTTAGGCATAATTGTGTAGGAACCTAAGGATTGCTTGCATGCCGCATAAACATTTACCCAACATGGTGGAACTGGACGCGATTGCCTGGAAAATCCTGGAGGGCCTGCAACACAACGCGCGGCTCACGTTTGCTGAGCTGGGCCGGAAAGTGGGTCTGTCGACGCCGGCGGTTGCAGAGCGAGTGCATCGGCTTGAGGAGGCGGGCGTCATCACGGGTTACCACGCAGCCGTCGATCCGGCAAAGCTGGGCGCGCCCATCCGCATCCTGATGCGGCTGACGATTCCCGGGGGCGACTTGCAGATCAGCAGGACGGTCACCGCAATCAAGGAGTTGTCGGAGGTGCGGCGCTGCCACCGCATCACCGGGTCGGAGTCGTTTGTGATCGAGGCGGATGTGGTGTCGATCCGGCATATGGAGGCGCTGATCGATCGCCTGTCGGCACTGGGCGCAACTTCGACATCTACGGTGCTGTCGTCGCCAGTGGAGCGGCGGGAGTTCACAGCCAAACAGCTGGAAAGCTACGGGAAATACACGGATCAGGGACCAGGGACCAGGGAGCGCAACGGCAGGGAACGTGGGAACAAGGGAACGAGGGAACCTGGTTTGTAGCCGCCTCAAGACCCATCCGGAGAGGGCGGAACAAGGCTCCGATCGAGCGGTGGGAACGTCGCTCTTTGGTAAACTGGAGTTGGGGTCGGTAGATGCATGTTCCCGTCGCAGCAACTGCAATCGTGTCGCTCGCAGGCCTGGCCGGCGTGCTGGCCTGGCGTGTGCGCGAAGGCCGTACGGCAGTGACGGTGCGGAAGATTATTATTCCGCCGCTGGGCATGGCTACCGGTTTTTCCATGTTCTTCGTGCCGGCGTTCCGGGTGCCATGGCTCTGGGCTCTGGTGGCGTTTCTTATCGGGGCGGTGCTGCTGGCGTGGCCGCTGCTGGCCACGTCGCGACTGGTGCGCACCGGCGACGCGGTGATGATGCAGCGCTCCGGCGCATTCTTCGCCGTCGTGGTCGCGCTGGCCGCGGTCAGGTATTTCGCGCGCGGCTACCTGGATTCCATGATGACCCTGGAGCAGACCGGCGGATTGTTCTTCATTCTGGCATTCGGCATGATCCTGCATTGGCGCCTGCGGATGCTGCAGCAATATCGCGCGTTGATTGCGCAGCCGCTCGCCCACTGAGATTCCTGCAACACGCAGCTTTCCTTCCGCATCACAATCCGCGTGCCATCATGAGCAAATCTCAGGGCCGCTACGCCCAGGCAACGGCTTTGGAGCGGTACCTGCCAACTAAGATCGAGGTGCAATATGAAGGCGGTTTTGTTACACGAATACGGCGATGCGAGCCAACTGAAGTACGAGGATACCGAAGTTCCACCGTACGGCGATAACGAAGTGTTGGTGAAGATACGGGCTACCAGCATCAATCCCATCGACTGGAAGGTTCGCAGCGGCGCGGCCAAAGCGCGCTTTCCGGTGGAGTTTCCCGCGATCCTCGGCCGCGACCTCGCCGGCGAAGTGGAAGCGTGCGGCAAGAGCGTGTCCGGATTCCCCAAAGGCATGCGTGTGATGGCGCTCGCCAATGGGACGTATGCCGAATACACGACCGCGAAGGCCGACACCCTGGCGCCCATCCCCGATGCGCTGACCTTTGAGCAGGCCGCCGCTCTGCCGCTGGTTACGCTCACCGGCACACAATTGATAGAACGCGCCGTGAAGCCGGCGCCTGGCTGGACAGTTCTGGTGACCGGCGCGCTGGGCAGCGTTGGCCGCACCGCCGTACACGTCGCCGGGAAGCATGGCGCGCGTGTTCTCGCCGGCGTCCGCGCCACCGAATGCGAACGTGCCCTGCACGACCTGAAGGTCGAGTCGGCCGTCGCCATCGACGACGAGCACGAGATCGCAAAGCTCGTTGACCTCGATGCGATTGCCGACACCGTCAACGGCCCAACCATCCGGCGGCTGCTCAAAGCAATCCGCGCCGGCGGCGTCCTGGGATCGGTGCTCGGCGCACCCGAGACCGCCAGCGGGCTTGACCTCCGCGTTTCAGCCATCATGGCCGTTCCCGACGCATCGCGCCTCTACCAACTGGCAGAAGACGTAGCGCGCAGCGAATTCACCATCCCGATTGCGCGAGTCATGAAACTGAGCGAGATTCAGGAGGCGCATCGGCTCGCCGAGCACGGCGGTACGGGAGGCAAGATCATCCTGGTTCCCTGATCGTGCTTCCATGTCGGTTGCTTCGCGCCCGCCCATCTGCGGGGGCGATACAATGCGGCGATGAGACAGTCGCCGCATCGTATGCAAATTTGCGCCCTCGTCGCCGTGATCTCTGCCGTCCTCCTCCTGCCTGCCTTCGCGCAAACCACCACCGGCGATATTCGCCCCGCACCCTACCAGACTGCGTGGCAAGACCTTGAATTCGGCGTCATCATTCACTTCTCCACCAACACTTTTCTCGACCGCGAATGGGGCGACGGCACGGCGAGCCCTTCCGTTTTCAATCCCACTGACTTCAATCCGGATCAATGGATGCAGGCGATCCGCGCAGCGGGCGCCAGGTATGTCGTGCTCGTGGCCAAGCACCACGACGGCTTCTGCCTCTGGCCCACTGAACAAACCAGCTACAGCATCAAGAGCAGCCCCTGGCGCGATGGCAAAGGAGACGTAGTCGGCGACGTGGCGCGCGCCGCGCGAAAGTACGGACTGAAATTCGGCGTCTATCTTTCGCCGTGGGATCGCCATGATCCGCGTTACAACGATGCGGTGGCCTACGATCGCTACTACAACGCCGAGCTAACTGAATTGGCGCAAAGCTACGGCGACCTGGTGGAGTTCTGGCTCGACGGCGCCGGCAGCGCGAGCCACGTCTACGACTTCCCGAAGATCATTGAAACGCTGCGTACCTATCAGCCCAACACCGTAGTCTTTGCCGATACGGGCCTCTTCGAGTACGGCGACGCGCGCTGGGTCGGCAATGAAGCCGGCGTAGTGAATTACGAAAACTGGAACGTGATCGATCGCCACGGCTATCTGCGCTGGCGGCCCGTGGAGGCCGACACGCCGCTGCGCAGCAAACACTGGTTCTGGCATCCTCATGACGAAAGTTCGCTCAAGCCCCTCGACGAACTTCTCGCCATGTATGACCAAACCGTCGGGCGCGGCGCACAGCTCATGCTCGGCCTGGCGCCGGACAATCGCGGCCTCCTGCCCGATGCCGACGTCGCGCGCCTCCGCGAATTCGGCGACGCGCTTCATCGCCGCGCAGAACGCAATCTATCGCTTCTCCATGCGCCCACAACTCCGGAAATCGCCGCGGCACTCGACAACGATCCCGACACGTTCTGGTCTGCACCGCCGGATTCTCGCCATTCCGTTCTTGAAATCACCTTCGCCGAGCCCATCACATTCAATCACGCGGTCACCATGGAATGGCTCAACGACGGACAGCACGTCCAGAAATATGCAATCGAAATCTGGAATGAGAAAGATCGGAAATGGTCGCCCGTCTCATCAGGCCAGGCCATCGGCCACAAGAAGATTGATTCGTTTCCCGCTGTCACCGCCCGCCGCGTGCGCCTGAACATTCTTTCCAGCACATCGGAAGCGCACATCCGCGAGTTCCAGCTCTTCCAATGGCCGAACCCACCGGAGCGCAGCGCATCCGCGACTCCTCAGTAGCGCAGCCCCAGCCTCATCGGAAACTCGTCTTCCCCATCCTCCAGCGGAATCTGCTCCGCGGCTTCCCGCACCACGGCGCGATGATGCCGGCGCAGCCAGAGATGCGCCACCACAATCGCTCCGGCGGCGACGCCGAGGCGCAGGCCGCTGGTTTCCATCCACGGCTGCGAGACCCATGAGAGCCATGACACGAGCGGAAAGAACGTGAAGTAACGCAGCACCGTAAAAGCCAGGTTGCTCTCCGGTCCGCTCTGCCCCGTGAACGCCACCGTAGTTACGCGGAGAAAGAAAAGGTCGGTGAGTAAAACACACATTCCCGTCCCCGCAATCACCTCCGCCGCGGTTGCGCGCATGGTCAACAGTTCCGGCGGAGCCAGGAACCGGAACACGATCACCGCCCCCAGCGTGACGGCTCCCGCGCACAGCATCGCCCACAGCTTTGCGGCATTCAGTTCCTCGATTGCCGCGTCAAAATGCGGCGGCCGCCCATGGATCGTCCACAAGATCCAGCTTCCCTTCTGATTCCCCGACGACACAAACGCCGTGCGCAACCCGGCGATGACCCAGAACGCAATGATGCCGATTGCAGCGCGAATCCCGTCGGCGGAAACCGTGGACTCCACCTGTCCCTTCACGACCTCAAGACGAAGAATGGTCGCGATCACCACGGAAAGGCCGACGCCACCGTACATCACCAGGTAGATCTGGTAACGCGACACGCGCTCGAGCGTCTGGCCAATGAAGTGAAAGATGGCTCGCCTCACGGGCGGACGCACAAGGGTAGCGTGCAGCAGGCCATTCCATGGCGAAGCGATTCGGCCCAGCTTCGATCGGCTCGCAGTGCCTTCCACCAGGGCGCGCACGCGGCGCAGATACGCCACCGGGTATGCCAGGCTCGTGGCTGCGCCCAGCGCCAGTGTCCCGGCCAATCCGATCCGGGCTAACGTCGCATAGATAGGAAGACCTGCCGATCCTTCAAGCAGATGTTGGTCGATGCCAAGGAACCAGAACGGCGGAAACCAAAGCGCATATCGATGCGCGGAGCTCAACATAGCCGGTCCAACGCCTGACAGCACCGGAAACAGTAACAGCAGCAATAAGAATGCCGTGACCAGCGTTCCCTGAAGCGCCAGCGAAAACCGGCGAAACCAGCGCTCCCCGAATAGGGCCAGAAGCGCGCTCTCCGTGAACAGGACAAGCATCGCGGCAAACAGGCCTGCGACGCCGACGGCCGCAACGTGCCCGGCAAGAAACGGAATCAGGCTCGGAGGATCCGTGGCGGCGGGCAGCACCACCGGAGCCAGGATGTTGGCGTCGAAGAGGAAGCCCAGAGTGAATACGAGGATCGCGCCTATGCGAGCCAGGAAGGTCCTCATCGACGCGATGGGCAGCGTGCCCAGCACCGACACATCCAGTTGATCGGGAAACAGCAGATCCCACTCGAAAACCGTGGCCAGCCCCATGGCCACAAACGAATACATTATGAAGAAAAAGTGGTGATTCACCTGAACCCAATACGGCGGCGGCCCCACTTGCGGGCTGTCCGGCGGCCAACCCCGAAACCGGTGGTATACCGGCCACAAGTAGAGCGCAACCACAAATCCGGGGAGGCCCGCTGTAAATGCGATCAGGACCATCCGCGCCTTGGCGTCTCCGTCGTGCGATGCGGTTTCATGGTTGAAGAACCGCTCTAGAAACAGGCGCACGAGGTGCGACAGCTGGCTGCGTTCCGGCTGCACCACGGGTCCCAGCGCAGCCTGAACGTTCAGCGACATGACCGTTGGTTCGCGATCGAAGATGCGCTGAAATCCGTCACCCATGGCGCTGGATAACCTCCACCATCCGCTGTGCCTGTGTCCGCGTGTCCTGCTGCTCCGTCAACTGGGCAAACACGCTTTCCAGGTTGGGCAGGCTCATCAGCTGCGTCAGTTCTGACGGAGGAGCGTCGGCCAGTACGCGGCCCTTGGCGATCACGATCACGCGCCGGCATACCTGCTCCACCACCTCGAGCACGTGCGAGATATACAGAACCGCCTTGCCCTCCGCGGCCAGAATCTCCAGCAGGTCCTTGAACATCCGCGCGGAGATCACATCCAGTCCGGACAGTGGCTCGTCGAAAATCAGCAGCCGCGGATTGTGCAGCAGCGCCGCGGCAAGCAGCACGCGCTGGCGCATGCCTTTTGAGTAAAACGAAATCGGCGAATGCTGCCATGATTTCAGCAGCAGCAACTCCAGCAGCGCAGTCGCCTTGGTCTCAATCTGCCGCTCGCTCATGCCGCGCAGCCGGCCCACCAGTTGCAGGTATTCCAGGCCCGACAGGTAGGAATAGAGGTGCGCTTCCTCAGGCACATAGCCGATCGCGGCGCGGTAGGCCACCAGGTCTTCGCGAATGTCCTTCCCCTCGAACAGCACGTGCCCATCGTTGGGCCTCAGCATGCCCGTGATCATCTTCACCGTGGTCGACTTCCCTGCCCCGTTCGGTCCCAGGAATCCGACAATCTCACCGGGGGCCAGCCTGAAGCTGACGTCCTCCACCGCTGGGATTCCGCGATAGCTCTTGAAGAGGTTCTTTACTTCCAGCATCGGACCAGTTCTCCAAATGGCGTTGAGGAACTTTGAAAGGGCAAGTTGCCGTAGAGCGGCACGTTGGCATTGGGAGGCTTTGAAAGGGCACGTTGTCGTAGAGAGCACGTTGGCAATGGGATGCTTTGAAAGGGCACGTTGTCGTAAAGGGCACGTTGGCATTAGGAGGCTTTGAAAGGGCACGCTGGCAATGGGATGCTTTGAAAGGGCACGGCTTTAGCCGTGCCGTAAATGTCGCAAACTTGTCCCGGGCTTTAGCCCCTGAGGGAAGTCTCTCCTCATCGCCGGAAGAAGTGCTTCAGGATCTCTCCCGCGGCTCGGCCGCTACCTATGTAGTATTCAGCATACACCCATTTCCCCTCTTGTCAAGTAGATTTCTACATAGGTAGAATACGGCATGGCGCAAGACGCGAAACTCTCCCACACCGCCGCCCTCATTCTCCAGGCCATCGGAGCCGGTTTCGTTTACGGGTTCAGCATCATGGAAGTCACTGGGCTGCCCAGCGGCACCGTCTACCCCTGCATGCGCCGCCTGGAGCGGGACAGCCTGATCCGCTCCCATTGGGAACAGGAGTCCGCCGCAAGAGAAGAAAAGCGCCCCGCGCGCAAATACTACAAGCTCACTGCCGCCGGACGGTCCACCCTTGAGGCTTCGCGCAGGCGTTATCCGCTCCTCGAACGACTGATTCCAGCCGAGGAGGCAAAATCCGTATGAGCTTTCCTCTCGATCGGGCGTTTCATGCCGGACACCTCTTGTTGCTGCACTCCGCTTCGCTGATCGTGCCTCGCGGCGAACGGCATGACTGGCTACGCGAATGGAGGGCTGAGCTATGGCATATCCGGCACTCGCTGCCCCCGGCCGTTGCTGGTTCCTGGCGCGGCCAACTGGAAATCACGGCGTTTTGCGCAGGCTGCTTTCCTGATGCGGTGGCCATTCGCCGGTGCGCTGCGCCGTCGCGGCACACAGCCTCCATCCATGGGTCGGCAGCGCAGTGCATCCTCTGCCTGTGCGCGGTCCTCGTTCTCTGCGTGGTACCCGCGCGCCTCCTCACCGGCGTCCGCGTCGAATACCAGAGCCACCGCTTCCGCATGCGGTCCGCGCTCATCGCGGTGGGAGATGCCGGCGCCCCCGCCTCGCAGCCTTCTATATCGCTCGCGCAATATCGCGTGTGGAATTCCAGCCGGCAACGCTATGTCGATGGTCTCGCTTTCTATCGCATCACCGTGGAGGCCGCGGAAAGAGGCGCGCATCGCCCTCGTGCCTTGCGCGTGGCCCATGCCAGCGCCAGCCTCCTTCCCATCCTCGATCTCCCGCTCCAACTCTTGCCTGCACTGCCCGCTGACTCCAGGCTGCCGGCGCTCATCGTCAGCCGCGAGGCCTGGGTTCGCGATTTCGGAAAAGATCCGTCCCTTCCCGGCCGCCTGCTCCAGATCGGCGGGGAGACCGTCCGCGTTGCCGGCGTCATTTCCTATGGGTCGTGGCAATTGCCCGGCCATCCCGACGCATGGCTGCTCGGAGAAGGCGGCAGCCCCGCCTCCGATGCCTCCCGCGGATTTGTGATTGCGCATCTCTCACCACTCGGCCGGGCCACTGTGTCTGGCGAACACGTTCCCATCGAGGATGATCTCGATGGGACCATGCTCGATCAGCCCATCGACGGTCCACAGCTCGTGTTTGGGTTCGCCTTGTTTCTCGCCTTGCTCGCGCTTCCCGCCGTCACTTCCATGGCCATCAGCGAGTCGAGCTTCAGCACGCACCGGCCCTCCTTCTCCACCTGCCTTTTCCGCTGGGCGTTCCTCGCGGCCAAGTTCGTGCTGATCGCCTCCATCGCCTATTTCGCCTCATGCGACCTGGCCTACTGGAACATCGCCGGCTTCTCTCCCATGGCGGAGTTCGCGCAATTCGTCTTTGCGTTTGTCCTTTGCCTGTTCGCCTTACGCTGGGCCGTGCTCGATCAGCGCCAGCGCTGCCCCGTCTGCCTCCGCCGCGTCACTCACCCCGCCCAGGTCGGCATCGCTTCCCGCACCTTCCTCGGCTGGAACGGCACGGAGATGATCTGCACCGGCGGGCATACGCTGCTCCATGTGCCCAGCTTGCCCACGAGCTGGTTCGGCGCCCAGCGCTGGCTCTATCTGGATGCGTCGTGGGAGTTCCTGTTCGCCGGCGGCGATCTACCCTGATCGGCCTACGCAGGGTCCCCGGCGACAGGTCTTCGTCGCTGGGGCGGCTATGCGCCCATCCACTTGCGCAACTGCCGCTGGGCGGGCTTCTCCACCAGGTGCAATGCCAGCAGGGCCATCCCGATCAGGATCGCGTAGCTGATCCATGGATCGTACTGCGCCAGGTGCAGACGGTTCAGCACGTGCGTATCGTGAATCAGGTTCCAGAAGTTGAAGTGCAGCAGGTAGAGAGCGTAACTGGCTTCGCCCACAAATACCAACGGCCTGACGCCCAGCGCGCGAGCCAGCGGATTGTCTCCGGAAAGACCAAGAATGATGCATCCGAACAACGGCATCAGCAGGCCGTCGTGGATGATGGGATAAGGGACAGCTGACCCCAGCCACAGCAGAAAGAACAATCCGCCAAAGCCGCCCACGCCGAGCAACAACCGCAGCCGAGCAGCGCGCGGGATCAGCTCGTCCAGTTCCGCCAGCACCATCCCGAACACGAAGCTGGCCAGGTGCGGCAGCGGCGTGAACTTCAGCGCCTGCAGCCACGGCCCCGTAGAAAAGCGGTCGGGATGCGGAATGCCATCGGGGCTGAAGATGATGTAGAGCGTCCCGGGGATGAGGCCGACAAGCCAGATCACGCCTAGCCGGCGCAGGATCGGCCAAACGCTTTCGGGGCGCTTCCACCGCGCAATCCACGGAAACAGCACGTAATAGAACGACTCGGCCGACATCGTCCATGCCGGAGTGTTCAGGAACGTGGCAATCTCCGGGATCCAGCCCTGCAGCAGCAGCGGGCTCAGCACCATGCCGGTCCAGAACATCCCGTGCGTGTGCGAAACGTACTCCTGCGGAACGACCCGCCAGGCCATGAGCAGGCTGAGCAGATAGATGGGATAGAGCCGGGTGAATCGCGCCTTGTAGAACCGGACCGCATCCAGCTTCCCCTCGCGCGCCCGTGCCGCGTAGTTATAGGCGAGCACGTAGCCGGAGAGCAGGATGAAGAAGCTCACCGAGGCATAGCCGGCATTCACCACCGGCGCGAAGATGCCGAACCACTGAGGATTGGAGAAATGGAAGAGGACAATGTTGATGGCCGCGAAGGTGCGCAGGCCGGTCAACGCATTCAGCCGGTCTGGCTTGCGTGTCTCCACTGGACGATTAGACGTCGGCGAGTGAGCTTGCGATACGGGCAGAATGGATGACTCTCTTGCTGGAATGTCTGGCTGCGCTTTGGCGCTGGTCCTGGCTTTCTACTCCCTGCTCCCTGTCTTTACGCCGTCACCAGCGAACCGACCTTCTCCCCCATGACCACGCGCTTGATGTTGCCGGGATGGTTCATGTTGAAGATGATCATGGGCAGGTTGTTGTCCTTGCAAAGGCTCACCGCGGTCAGGTCCATCACCTTCAGCCCCTGCTTCAGGATGTCCATGTAGGTGATCTGGTCGTACTTGACGGCATCCACCACCAGTTTCGGGTCGGCGTTGTAGACGCCCTCGACCTTGGTGCCCTTCAGCAGCACGTCCGCCTTGATCTCCATGGCCCGCAGGCTGGCGGCGGTGTCTGTGGAAAAGAACGGGTTTCCGATGCCGGCTGCGAAGATGACCACCCGGCCCTTCTCGAGGTGGCGTACAGCGCGGCGCCGGATGTAGGGTTCGGCGATCTGGTTCATGAAGACGGCGGTCATCACGCGGCACTGGACGTTGCGCTGCTCCAGCGCATCCTGCAGGGCGATGGCGTTGATGATCGTGGAGAGCATGCCCATGTTGTCGGCGGAGACGCGGTCCATCTCGCGGGCCTGGTCGGCGACGCCGCGGAAGATGTTACCGCCGCCGACAACGAGGGCGATCTCGACGCCCAGGGTGTGCACATCTGCAATCTCGGCTGCCGTTTCCGCAACTTTTTCCGCGTCCAGACCGAAGCCGCGCGTACCCGCCAGGGCCTCGCCTGAGAGCTTGAGAACAATCCGCTTGTACATAGCCAATGTTGAGTATCGCACACGGCCGGATGGAGCAGAGACCCAGGGAACGAGGGAACAAGGGAACGAGAAAGCAGCGCGCCAGCGGAGGCTTCAGGATAGCGGGAATTGCATGAAAATAAAAACGGCGATGTCTTGTGGATTGATGAAGTTAAGGGCTGAAACTGCAGTAAAACAGGGACCGAGGGACCAAGAGAACTAGAAAGCGGCTCGCATGATGGTGCTTCGGGATAGCAGGAATTGCGTGAAAATAAAAACGGCGATGTCCTGTGGATTGATGGAGTTAATGGCTCAAACTGCAGTAAATTGCGCAGGTATTCCCTGAGGGCCGAAGTTCTGGATAAAAAGCTATCGATATCCCGCCGTAGCCAATTCTCGAAAGGCTGCGAATCGGCGAGGGTGGAGTGCCCGGCGGCAGTGGGGCGGCCGGAGCGGTTGTTGAACCGAGAGATATGGCGGGAGGAGACGCTTGCGGGCTCGATTGCGGCTGGCACGGTTGGTTCCTCCTATTTTGAGAATGGGCTGGAAATGGAAACGCCCGCCGGTAGGGGCGGGCGTTCTGGCCATTTCTGACCTTCTATACATAGTTTAGCAGGTCCGGAACTTAAGACTGCAGGCTTTGCAGGACAAAGTGAAATCTCCGGTGATGTCGCAACCCTCATGTTTGCAGATACCTGTGGACGCTTGTGGGACGACGTACCGCAATGTAGTTCGAGACCCCCTTGACATTGGGTTTTTGGGCTGTTTTTGCGAAAGATAATTTTAAGCCACTGTATTTAAACGGATTACTGCTTCAACATTCCGAGGGTTAGTCGGCGCTGGGGACAGAACGAGAAAGAACAACCGCGGATCCTTCGTCGCCGCGCTCCTCAGGATGACAGCCGCTGTGGTGGCATAGGCTGGGCTGGTTCCGAGCTTTGCGGCTGCGCCAAGAACGGAACCTGGGGGTTTGCTTCCGGTATTCGGGGCGCAACGCTGAAGATCGGCATCTATTCACGCGCAACATGCGGGCGGCTTATGATTTACGGATGCTTCCCCACATCGCCGCCGTTCTCCTTCTGGACGCGGGAGTGCCGTTGATCGAGAGGCTGTTTCGTCCGGTTCCGCTGGTTCAGCAGTTGCAGCAGACACCACTCCTCATTGGCTTCGTGCTGATGTGCTGCCTGGCGGCAGCGTATCTGGCGCTTTGGCGGGCCGCGCCTGATTTTCGAGCCTTTCGCAGCCTGGGCATCTTCTACGCCATTGTGGGCCTGGAACAGTTCTGTCAGTACTTTGGTGGGACTGCCCTTTACTGGACCCTGGTAGCCCTGGCCACGGCAATGCTGGTTGAGGCGGCGGGCGAGGCCATGCAGGCGCCGCATCTCGGCTGGACCCGCCTGTTGTGGCCGATCTACGCTTTCGCCGGCATCGCCGGATGGTTTCCCTCATTGGCCTTTGTCCATGAGTGGCCGATTGTGTTATCGGAACCTACCCTTGCGGTGCTGATTGTGCAGAGCCTGCGGGGCGGCAATCGACGCGACCGGATGGTGGCTGCCGCGTTCTCCGCTTTTGTCCTGGTGCGCATCACGGTTTCCAGCACCTTCCAGCATCTGACCGGCATGAAGAATTACGCCGTCATCGGGGGTTGGCAGTGGCATCTTCCATCCGCTGTCCTGACCTTGCTGGGAGCGGTGACGCTGACCATCCTGGTTCGCGACCTTGTACGCGACCGCGGGGAAAAGCAACGGCTGGGGGCTGAACTCGCCGCCGCCCGCGCCGTGCAGCAGGTTCTCATTCCCGAAGAAATTCCTGCAATTCCAGGATTCGATATTCAATCCGTCTACAAGCCATATGGCGACGTTGGCGGAGATCTATTCCAGATTCTGCCGGTCCGGAACGAGGAGGGAGCCGGCGGAGTCCTGGTGATCATCGGCGATGTCAGCGGCAAGGGAATGCCCGCCGCAATGACCGTCTCGCTACTGGTGGGCACGGTGCGCACGCTGGCCCACTACACGCAAAGGCCCGGCGAGATACTGACCGCCATGAACCAGCGCATGCTGACGCGCAGCCACGGGGGATTCACAACCTGCCTGGTGCTGCGCGCCGATGCCGACGGCACGCTCACCATCGCCAACGCGGGCCACATTGCGCCTTATGTGGACGGGGAAGAACTGCAACTCGAGAATGGTCTTCCATTGGGGATCTCCGCGGACACAATCTATACCGAATCCACCTTCCAACTGTCTCCCGGGAAGCAACTCACACTTCTGACAGACGGCGTGATTGAGGCGCGCGACAAGACAGGCGCGCTGTTCGGGTTTGAACGCAGCGCCTCTCTGAGCACGCGGGGCGTCGAAGCGATTGCCCAGGCCGCACAAGCCTTCGGCCAGGACGACGACATTACTGTCCTCTCCGTGACCCGCACCGTCGATGCGGCTCCTGCGAGGGCGTCGCTCGACGACGCTGTTGCTGCGCCTTGATCGCTGGTTGAGGGAGGATCGTCGGCCTTGCGTACGGAACGAGAAGAACAAACGCGGATCCTTCGTCGCTGCGCTCCTCAGGATGACAGCTCTGGTTTGGAGATAATGCGAGTTGCGAGGCAGTTATCTCACTTCTGGGGCGCTTCGGCCTTGGGCGGGAGGAGCCAGAGCAAGGCGACGATTGCGATGAGCGCGAGAGAGGCGGCGGGGCGGTACCAGGCCACGGGAATGGCGGCGAGATAAAGCAGGATGGACGCGACTTGCTTGCCCCAGGTTGCGTGCGGGGGCGCCGCGCTCTGCGATCGAATCCGGATCCAGAGCAACATATATCCGAGGCCGGGGAGAATGCTGATCCCGGCGTAGAGCGCGGTATTGAACGGCGTCAGCCCCTTGATGCCGATCCAGTCCGTGGCGAATGGGAACAGCGAGAGGCAGAAGAGAAAGACCAGGTTAGCCCACAGAATGCCGTGGGTGACGGTCTCGATCTCGTCGACCAGATAATGATGGTTGACCCAGTAAATGCCGGTCTGTACGAAGGTGAGCAGGTAGAGAAAGAGGGTGGGCAGCACCGCGCGGAGGCCGGCGATGCCATCCGGCGCGGGCACCTTAAGCTCCAGCACCATGATGGTGATGATGACGGCGATGACGCCGTCAGAGAACGCCTCAAGACGTGCGGGACTCATGCCTTTTCTGGTCATTCTGGTTCCACCGTAGCACGTGGCGCAGACAGTGCGGCGAAGTCGGGTTGGCGGAGATATTTTCCGGCGGCGCGGGCCGGGAGGGGGGCGCACCAACCCGCGTCTTGAACGAGTTTTCAGCAGCAAGGGCCGCCCGGATCGGGCGGCCCTTGCTGTGAACTACGAACTGGGAACTGACTTTACGCCGGGCTGGGCGAGCCTTCAGGGAAGCCCGATCCGCTGCGCGGCTCCGGCTTGAGGACCTGCTGCCCGCTTCCGGGGCCGTCGCTGGGCGCGGCCAGGATGGACCGCATCGGGGGCAATTCCTTGCCTTCGATCAGCAGCCTTACTTCTTCGGCATCGATGGTTTCGCGCTCCAGAAGAGCCGCGGCCAGCCGGTGCATCGCGTCCTTATGGTCGTTGATGATCGCGTTTGCCGACTGATAGGCCTCGTCGATATAGCGGCGAACCTCGAGGTCAATCTGCCGGGCTGTCTCTTCAGAGAAGTCGCGATGCTGGGCGATCTCGCGGCCGAGGAAGATCTGCTCTTCCTTCTTGCCGAAGGTCAGCGGTCCCAGGCGACTCATGCCGTACTCGCACACCATGCGGCGCGCAAGGTCAGTGGCCACTTCAATGTCAGAGCCTGCGCCGGTCGACATCTGGTTGAGGAAGATTTCTTCTGCCACACGTCCGCCGTATGCCGTGGCCAGGCGCGTCTCCAGATAGTCGCGCGTGTAGTTGTGGCGGTCATCGGGCAGGTAGACGGTGACGCCGAGAGCCATGCCGCGCGGGATGATGGTGACCTTGTGGATGGGGTCAGAGTGGTCGCGAATGAACGAAACCAGCGCGTGACCCGCCTCGTGATACGCGGTGACCCGCTTCTCCTCGTCGGTGAGGAGCATGGATTTGCGCTCGGCGCCCATGAGGACCTTGTCCTTGGCCAGCTCAAAGTCGTACATAGTGACCTGCTTGCGGTTGAGGCGCGCGCCGTTGAGGGCCGCCTCATTCACCATGTTGGCCAGGTCCGCGCCGCTGAATCCAGGAGTTCCGCGCGCCAGCACGTTCAGGTTCACGTCCTCTGCGATGGGCACTTTCTTTACGTGGACGCGGAGGACTTCTTCGCGGCCGCGGACGTCGGGAAGGCCCACAACCACGCGGCGGTCAAAGCGGCCCGGCCGGAGCAGCGCCGGATCGAGCACGTCAGGCCGGTTGGTGGCCGCGACGAGGATGACGCCGTCGTTCGATTCAAAGCCGTCCATTTCAACGAGCAACTGGTTCAGGGTCTGCTCGCGCTCATCGTGTCCGCCGCCGAGGCCAGCGCCGCGATGGCGGCCGACCGCGTCGATTTCGTCGATGAAGATGATGCAGGGCGCGTTCTTCTTGCCCTGTTCGAACAGGTCGCGCACGCGGCTGGCGCCGACGCCGACGAACATTTCAACGAAATCAGAGCCGGAGATGGAGAAGAACGGCACATTGGCCTCGCCGGCTACTGCGCGCGCCAGCAGGGTTTTGCCGGTTCCGGGAGGTCCGACGAGCAGGACTCCCTTGGGGATTCTTCCGCCGAGCTTCTGGAACTTCTGCGGCTCGCGCAGATAGTCGATGATCTCCTTCAGCTCTTCCTTGGCTTCGTCGACGCCGGCCACATCCTTGAAGGTGACCTTCTTCTGCTGCATGGAGAGCAGGCGGGCGCGGGATTTGCCGAAGCTGAGGGCCTTGTTGCCGCCCGACTGCATTTGCCGCAACATGAAGAACCAGATGGCGCCGATGAGGATGAAGGGACCGATGTTAATGAGCAGGGGGATCAGCATGCTGTTCTGCGGATCCTTGAGCACGAGGACCACGCCGTGATCGAGCATGGCCTTTTGCAGGTCCTGATAGCTGGTGCCCACCGTGGTGTGGAACTGGTCTTTGGAGCCCTTCAGATGACCGCGGAGGTCGGTGCCCTGGATGGTCGCGTCCTGCACCTGTCCCTGCTGCACCTTGGCGTACAGCTCGGAGTAGGGAATCTCCTGGTCTTTGCCCGTGAGGCTGGTGCTTTTCGACACGACTGTCCACAACATGAGCAGACAGATGAGGATAAAGACCCAGAACACGATGGTTTTTACGGTTGAATTCACCAGGACTCCTTTTCGCGGAGGGGACTGTCCGCGTCGGGGACTTCTCCCTGTTCCCCCATACTCTTTAAGACGTCTGCAACCGGCCTCTGGTCACACAATCTTCCGCGCGCCGCCCGGAATACGCAAGTCAGGCAGCCGCCGCCCGGATGAGCAGTAGTTCAGATTGTACTCCCGGGGTGGCGAACTTTGCATGCTGCCGGCGCGGAATAACTGTGCACCAAAAGAGGTTCAACAGGCAGGAGATAGTCACCCCACCGGATACGAAGTTGCGGGGCTCTCTGGTTCCGTGGCGGTGATGGTGATTCCGGCCTCCGGCTCGAGAACCACTCCCTGCATCCATACGATCCGGCCGTTCAGCTCAAGAACTGGCCAGCGGGCGCGGGCCGCGCCGGACACCTTCAGCCGCTCCAGCACTTCCTTTACTTTTTTGGGGGCCGCGGAATGGCGCAGACGCACGCGGTCGCCGGGTTTCCAGTTGCGCAGGAGAGCAGGACCGGGGTCCGTCGCGGGGGGCTCCGCACGGGTGATGCGGATGCGGACGCCAAAGCCTGACGACTCGCCTTCGCCGGGAACGGGAATGGTAACCTCCTCAGGGGCAGGGGTTTGAGGAGCGCCGGTTTGGTTCTCCGGAAGAACAGTGAGGCGCAACTCCCTGTGCGTCCGCTCCGCGCGCAGGCCTGCGGCCAGCTCGCATCTCTGGCCTGCTTTTCCGTGAAGAGCGAGATTCCGCAAGGTCTCCGTGCCGGCAAAATCCGGGGCAAAACCGAGGCTGGCGGCCGCGTGACGGAGGATCCGCCGCTGGATGGCAGGATGAAAGCCGGCCAGCCGCGGGAGATCGATGGCGACTTCTTCTCCGGCTGCGCGCCCGCCGCCGCGCACTGGTTTGCCGGTCAGGATCACACCCGGGGACGATCGGCTGATTTCGTCATGCCACCATGCTTCCTCGTCGCGCGCCAGCTCTGCCATTTGTGCCAGGTGCTCGCTAAGGCGGGGGTTCCAGGTCTGGAGCAGCGGCAAGAGTTCGTGCCGGATGCGGTTGCGGGTGAAGGTGAGATGGCGGTTGGTCGAGTCCTCGCGCCAATTTTGGCCGAGCGCGCTGAGGTAGGTTTCCACCTCGGCACGGGTTGTCGCGAGCAGGGGCCGGACGATTACTCCAGGGCTTGAGCCCTCAGGAAACTCGACTACCGGGTGGATTCCGCTGAACCCCTCGGTCCAGGCGCCGCGGAGGAACTTGGCCAGTACCGTTTCCGCCTGGTCGTCCAGGGTGTGCGCGGTGGCTACTGCATCGGCTTTTCCCTTCCGCATGAGGGTGCGGAACCACGCGTAACGGAGGCGGCGGGCTGCTTCTTCGATGGTTTCCGCAGGCTTGCCGGGTTGCGCTGCCGCTTCGGCGGCCGTATCGACTTGCGCTTCATGGAGAGGCAGATTGAGTTGGGCGGCCAGTTCGCGCACGAACTCGAGGTCTGCATCTGCCTCCGCGCCGCGCAGCCCGTGGTGAAGATGCGCCACGAAGAGCACGAGGCCCAGCTCCGGGGCGCGCTGGGCGAGGGCTCGCAGGAGCGAGACGGAGTCCGCGCCGCCGGAGACGCCGACCGCCAGGCGCATGCCGGGCTTCAGATGCGCCGTATTCAGGTTGAGTGTCGTTTTGCCGTTCACCACGAAAATGATAGGCGGTTTCAGCGCGGTGTTCCGCGAAGCTACCTTTTAACCACCCTGGCCGCCGTGCACGCGTAGCTTTCCGCGTTGTTCGGGTCACCGCTACCCTTGTACTTGGCCAGCTCTGGAAAAGGGCACAGCAAACGGGTCATGGTCACCGCGGCCTGGGGGGTGTCACCCGCGGTCTTACTGGCCACCAGCGTGCCGGGCGCCATCCCCTTCTCCACCCACTCTTCGAGCGCGGTACGCACATTTCGCCGCGGGTCGTCCGGCCACGTCCCCGACAGCCCGATGACATCTGCCCCAGGGCCGCCGGCGCAATGCTGCACGCCCGGCAACATGTACAAGCGAACAAACCCATTGGTGGCCTCTTTTCCGCCCTTCGCCACCACGTTGTTGTAGTACTCCACCGTGCTCCGCGCGGGAATGGCCGGGTCGTTCCAGCCGTGGAAGAGGATCAGCTTGCCGCCACGCGACCGGAACGCGCTCAGATCGGGATTGACTGCGTCGAGCGCCGCCGCAGTCTTTTCTTTCGCATCGCGCAGCCCGCTTTCCAGCGCGAACGACTTGTAATCCCAGCCCGTTTTTCCGTACACCATGTCCGCGTAATACCCGTTGCCGAAGTACGCCATGAGGCTTTTCGCTGGAGCCGGCCCGGTAATCCAGAGGCCCCACCCGCCACCGCCCTCCTCCGCACCCGGAAGATACCCCGGGAAGATGGAGTGCCCCTGCACGTCTTTCAACCCCGCATAGATCTGCTTCAGCGCCGTGACCTGCGCCGCGCTCAGGCACTCATTCGACTCCGCATCGCCCTTGCACTCGATCGTGGCCGGATCGAACCTGCACTGCCGCGGATCGTTCAGTATGCCGTCGGGTACGCCGTCCAGACCATCACATGCAGCCACCACTGCCTTGGCAATCGCCGGAATTTTCGCCTGCGGAATGAAGCTCGCCGGCGTGGCTGTCAGCGCCTGCGTGTCTATCACGGCCATGGTAAGCAGGTCGGTCCAGTTATTCGCAGGTGCGCCGGCCAGAATGCCGTCGTAGTCCTCCGGATAGCGCTGCGCCTCCATCAGCGCCTCGCGGCCGCCATCCGAGCAGCCCGCAAAATACGAGCGCTTTGCGCCTGTTCCATACAACTGCATGACTGCCAGCTTGGCCACGCGGGTCATCTCGTGAATGCCGCGATGCCCAAAGTCCGCCACCTTCTCGGGATGTCCCAGAGCCCAGGCCGCATCGATCGGCGATCCGGCATGGCCGGTATCGGTGGCCACCGCCGCATAGCCTTTCAAAATCGACGCGCCCAGTTCGCCGTAGTCAATGAATCCCGCGAAGCCGCCGTTCCCCATTCCCTGGAGCTTGCCGTTCCATCCCGACACTGGCAGCCAGACCTCGATGACAATGTCCGAATCCGCCGAAGGCCGCGCGTGCGCCACGATCCGGCAAAACGCCGGCAGCGTCTTGTAGAACGCGGAGGCGTCGTTTCCGGTGAAAGGCGCCGGTGGTGCAACAAAGGCGCCCGCATCCACTTCCCTGGCCATCGTGATGCTCGCATTCGGCACCGCAAGACCGGCGAGTTTCTCACAGCCCTGGCTGGAAGCCTGCGCCGTGTTCGACCTTTGTGTTGCAGCAGAAACTTGCGCAGCAACTGGAACAGTGCTCGCAAACAGAAGAAACGGAACCATCATCCACGGAAGAATCCGCATCGCAGCCGTCCTCGTGATCCGAAGTGCGAACCATTCTAGTGCACAAGACCCTGTTCCCGGCGCCGGGTGGCGAATGCGGGCCCGACGGGGAGTTATGATCGCCCCATGCTTGCCACCCGCCACGCCATCCTGGCCGACGCCGCCCTCATCGCGGCCCACCGCCGCGCCATGTTCGCGGCCATGGGCGCCGCTGCGCAGGACGTCCTGGACGAAATGACCCGCAACTTTCATCCCTGGTTGCTTCCGCGGCTGGTGGATGGCCGCTACATGGGCTGGATTACCGAGGACGGCGGACACGCGATCGCCTCGGCCGGGTTGCTGCTTCTCGACTGGCCGCCTCATCCGCTTCATCCTGCCGGATCGCTGCGCGGGTATATCCTCAACGTCTTTGTCGATCCGGGATACCGCCGCCGCGGCCTGGCGCGCGCGCTGGTGGAGTGCTGCCTGGCGGAGGCCCGCGACCGCAACCTTCAGGTGGTGACGCTGCATGCCTCGGATGAGGGCCGCCCGCTCTACGAAGGCATGGGATTCCGCAGTAGCGGCGAAATGCAGCTGGTGCTATAAGCGGAGTGAGCGGGGTTAGCGGAGTTAGCGGGGTTAGTGGAACCTCGCCGCCCTTTTCCGGTTCTGCCGCCGCTAGTTCCGCTTCGCCGTATATACTGCTCCGTTATGCAAGTCTTCGCCATCCTTCCTGCGGCCGGCGTCGGGACCCGAATGGCCGGCCCTCAGCCCAAGCAATTCCTCTCGCTGGGTGGAATCCCCATTCTCATCCATTCCCTGCGCGCTTTTGCCGCGGTTCCCCGCATTACCGAGATCGTGGTTGCCGTGCGCAAAACGGAGATGGAGCGGCTGAACGACCAGGTGAGCGAATATGGCTTGGCCGGAAAGGTCAAAGTGGTGGAAGGCGGCGATAACCGCCAGGAATCTGTTTCTCATGCGCTGGCTGCTATTACGGCGGAGGCGAATGACATCGTGCTGGTGCACGACGCAGTGCGCCCGTTGATTGACGCCGCCACCATCGATCGGACCATCGATGCGGTGGCTCAGCACGGAGCGGCCATTGTGGGAATGCCCGCCGTGGACACCATCAAACAGGTGGAGCGCACCGCGCACGGCGCCATTATCACCTCCACCATTCCGAGAGAGTTCATCGTGCTTGCCCAGACGCCGCAGGGCTTCCGGTTCGGGCTGCTGCAGCGCGCCTTTGCAGAGGCTATTGCGGATGGCTTTGTGGGCACGGATGAAGCCTCGGTGATTGAGCGAGCCGGCCATCCGGTAGCGGTGGTGCCGGGATCTCAGGTTAATCTGAAGATTACGCAGCCGGGCGACCTGGAGCTGGCAGAGTTTTACCTTCGCCAGCGCTCGCACTCGTCCGGCTGATGACGGCCCTGATATAGCGTTGATTTGAACTGGAGACCATGGACATTCGCATCGGCATTGGCTGGGACTCGCATGCATTCAAGCCTGGGGTGCCGCTGCGCATCGGCGGGATGACGCTGGATCACCCGGAGGGACTTGCCGGCCATTCCGACGGGGACGTGCTTCTGCACGCGATTACCGACGCGCTGCTGGGGGCCGTGGCCGCTGGGGATATCGGCAGTTTCTTCCCTCCGGGCGACCCGCGCTGGAAGGATGCCGATTCGGCCATTTTCCTGAAGCTGGCCATGGAAGAACTGGAGCACGCCCGTTATCGCATTGTGAACGTGGATGTGACGCTGGTGTTGGCCGCGCCGAAGATTGCGCCGATTGCCGGCGACATGCGCGCCCGCGTCGCCGATCTGCTCGGCATCGAGATGAAGGACGTGAGCATCAAGGCAAAGACGCCCGAAGGCCTTGGCGTGGACCACGTGGCCCAATGTCACGCGGTGGCCCTGGTGGAGCGCATTCCGGACGAAGAAGGCCTCAAGAGCATGTCGGCTGTGATCGAGTCGCAGCGGCAGCTGGAGGACGTGGTGGAGGACCTGCTCAGCCAGGTTCACGGGCTTCCCAAGAAGCGGTCGGTCGCGCCGGTCTTCGACACTGAAGACATCACCTAAAGGCAGGGATCGGGGAACGGACAGGCCGAGGCCGTTACTCCGCGTTCCAAAATCCGTAATTCCCCCTTGCGCATTCGACGCTTTCGCCGTAACTTGGCTGTGAATTCCATCTTCATCTACACGGAGCGTCTACCATGCTTCTTCTCGCCGCGATACTGCAGGAGACGGCCAATCAGCCCAACCTGGAACAGGCCCAGAAAATGGCGATGGCCATGCTGGCGATCCTGCCATTCATCATGATCATCGGTCTGGCCATCGTGATCCTGCCGTTCTGGTTCATCTGCAAAAAGGCCGGATTCTCGCCGTGGCTTTCGTTCCTGAATATTGTCCCGTTCGGCAGCCTGATCCTCTGGTATGTGCTGGCGTTTGCCGACTGGAAGGTGGTTCCAATTGCGGCGCCGGTGTATACGCCGACGTATCCGCCTCCGCCGGTTCCGCCCCAGGTCTAGAGCCTGTTCCAAATGAGGGAACGGGACGGAAATTCCTTCCAAATGCCTCTGGAGCGGTGCTACGATAGCGCGCATCCAGGTGATCCGCGCTTCGGGAGATGCCCATGTCCAGTTGGTTGCAGCCGACGCATCTGCTGTACTTCCTGCTCCTTGGCATTCCCGCGGTCCTGATTCTGTGGATTATTCCGCTGGGAATCATTTGCCGCAAGGCCGGGTTTTCGCCCTGGCTTACCCTGCTGAACTGCATCCCGCTGGGGAACACCATCCTGTTGTATCTGCTGGCGATCGCCGACTGGAAGCGACGGCCGATGTTTGTTCCCGCGGCTGCGCCCGAGCCTCTTTTATCTGAACAGGCCGTCTCAAAGCCCAGCCAACCTGTTACCCGGGAGGTCTAGCGGGCCGGACTTGGTAGCATCGAGAGAGGAAAGAACCTCTCACGATGCCTGAAGATACGCCGTCTGCTGCCGCCTCTCCCCGTGTCCGCTTTGCCCCTTCGCCAACCGGTTTTCTGCACGTCGGCAGCGCCCGGACCTTCATTTTCAACTGGCTCTATGCGCGACACAATCGCGGGACCATGGTGCTGCGCCTGGACGACACGGACGTGGAGCGCAACACGGACGCCAGCGTGCAATCGATCTTCGAGGGGCTGCGCTGGCTTGGGCTGGACTGGGACGAGGAGTACAAGCAATCGGAACGGCTGGCGCTGCACCAGCAGGCGGGGGAAGCGATTTTCGCCAAGGGGCTTGCGTATCGCGACTTTACGCCGGCGCATGCGGCCGAAGGCGAGGCGTCGTCGGCGCAAGGGGCCTGGTTATGCAATCCGGGCATGCGGGAGTTGTCGCGTGAAGAGAGCGACCGGCGCGCTGCTGCTGGAGAGCCGTTTGCCTTGCGCTATCGCGTGCCGCGGGGCGACGGACGGACTCTGCGATTCACGGATGGAGTCTACGGGGAGCAGTCCAAGGCCGCCGACGAGGTGGAAGATTTTGCGCTGCTGCGATCGGACGGCATGCCGACCTACCACCTGGCATCCTGCGTGGACGACGCCGATTTGCGGATCACGCAGATTATTCGCGGCCAGGATCACTTGACCAACACTTTCAAGCATCTGCTGATTTTTGAAGGGCTGGGCCCCGAACCCTTCAGTATCGCCCCGCCGCAATTCGCGCATCTGCCCCTTCTGGTCGCTCCCGATGGGGCCAAGCTTTCCAAGCGCAAGCACGGGGCAGTGGTCAGCGTGACTACGTATCGCGATGCAGGGTTCCTGCCGCAGGCCTTCATCAACTTCCTGTGCCTGCTGGGTTGGTCGCCCAAGGACGACCGCGAGTTCATGAGCGTCGATGAAATTACATCGGTCTTCACGCTGGACAACGTGAACCGCGCGAATGCGGTGGTGAATTTCAAGGAGGCAGCCTTGAGCTCCACGGAATTCGATCCGTTCGACCCCAAGGCTGTGTGGCTGAACGCGGAGCATATCCGCGCGTTGCCGGTGGAAGAGCTGAGCCGGCGGATCAAGCCGTTCTTTGGGGAGGCCGGGTTGCACACGATGCCGGAGAAGCTGGCGGCTGTAACGCCGCTGATCCGCGAGCGCATCAGGACGCTACGCGAAGCAGTGTCCGCCGCCGACTTCTTTTTTGTCGATCAGCTGGCGCCGTACGACCCTGCGGAATTGATTCCGCAGAAGGGCGATGCGGTGCTGGCGCGACTGGTGCTGGAGAAGGCGTTAGAGGTGCTGGTGAACACTTCGTTCGATCACGAATCGCTGGACAAGGGTCTGCGCAAGGCGGCGGCTTCGCTGAGCCTGAAGGCGGGGCCGATGTTTCAGCCGATCCGCGTGGCGGTGTGCGGGCGCAAGAATGCGCCGCCGCTGTTTGAAACGATGACTGTGCTGGGGCGCGAGGTGTGCCTGGAGCGGATTCGCAAGGCAGAAGAAAAGCTCGCATCGCTCGGTTGAGCGCGCCCGGCTCCCAGATCATACCCTCTGATGGAAGAAGTGGAAGAATAAGGAATGGTAACTATGACCACGTCAAACACAGAAAGCCCGGAACTCCGCACTCCTTCCAATTTCCTTCGCGACATCATTGCCGAGGATGTGCGCACAAAGAAGTACGGCGATGCGACCGTGCAGACTCGCTTTCCCCCGGAGCCCAATGGCTACCTGCACATCGGCCATGCCAAGGCCATCTGCCTGGATTTCGGCCTCGCCGACGAGTTCGGCGGCAAGACCAACTTGCGCTTCGATGACACCAATCCGGAGAAGGAAGAGCAGGAGTACGTCGATTCCATCCAGAAGGACATTCGCTGGCTAGGGTTCGACTGGGATCGGCTCTGTTTCGCCTCAGACTACTTCGGCCAGCTCTACGAGTGGGCGCTGAAGCTCACGAAGGCGGGCAAGGCGTACGTCGACGATTTATCGGCTGATGAGATCCGCCAGCACCGCGGCACACTGACCGAGCCCGGCAAGGACTCGCCTTATCGCAAGCGGTCGGCGGAAGAGAATCTCGGCCTTTTTGTGCGCATGAAGAATGGCGAGTTCCCCGACGGGAGCCGAGTGCTGAGGGCCAAGATCGACATGGCCTCGCCGAACCTGAATATGCGCGATCCGGTGATGTACCGCATCGTGCACGCCAGTCATCACCGTACCGGCGATGACTGGTGCATCTACCCGATGTACGACTATGCGCACGGGCAGTCGGACTCGATTGAGAACGTGACCCACTCGATGTGCACGCTGGAGTTCGCCGATCACCAGCCGCTCTACCGGTGGTATATCGAGCAACTCGGCATCTTTCCTTCCCAGCAGATCGAGTTCGACCGGCTCAACCTGACGTACACGCTGCTAAGTAAGCGCAAGCTGCTGCAACTGGTACAGGGGGGCCAAGTGAGCGGCTGGGACGATCCGCGCATGCCCACTCTCTCCGGCATCCGGCGCCGGGGATTCACGCCGGAAGCCATCCGCGCCTTTGTGACCGCCGGCGGGGTGGGGCGCACCAATGGCATTGTCGACATCGAAATGCTGGAACACTTTCAGCGCGACGACCTGAACCACCGCGCGCGGCGGGCGATGGCCGTGCTGCGGCCGCTCAAGGTCGTGATCGACAACTATCCCGAGGGCGAGGAGTTTGTCGAGGTTGCGAACAACCCTGAAGATCCCTCCGCGGGGACGCGGCGTGTTCCCTTCTCGCGCGAGCTCTACATCGAGCAGGACGATTTCCGCGAAGTCCCGCCGTCAAAGTATTACCGGCTTTCGCCGGGCAAGGAGGTGCGGCTGCGCAGCGCTTACTTTGTAACGGCGCAAAGTGTGGCGAAAGACGCGGAGGGCAACGTGGTGGAAGTGCATTGCACCTACGATCCAGCCAGCCGTGGCGGCAACTCGCCGGACGGACGCAAGGTGAAGTCGACGATGCACTGGGTCTCGGCCGCCCACGCCATCTCCGCTGAGGTTCGCCTCTACGACAAGCTTTTCACCAAGCCCGATCCCAACGACTACCCGGAGGGTGGAAGTTTTCTGGATAATCTCAACCCAGACTCGCTCGAAATCATCGCCGACGCAAAGCTTGAGCCATCGCTGGGCCAGGCAAAGCTGGAAGACCGCTATCAGTTCGAGCGCGTCGGCTACTTCTGCCTGGATCCGGATTCGGCGGAGAAGTTGGTGTTCAACCGGACGCTGGCACTGAAGGACTCGTGGGCGAAGATCGAAAAGAAGGCAGCGGCTTAGAGTCCCAGATCACTCCAACGATTCCGACTGAAGGTCCGGGATCATAGATGAACTCAACAGAGGTAACCTGAAAGAGATTCAGGTCCAACTGTTAGCTGGATCTAAAGCTACTGCTTCTCTCCGTCGTCGGTTTCGGGCGCGGGACTATTCGTTGCCGGTCGTGAGGATGGCCGTCGCGGAATTGAAGGCCAGTGGGTCTCCGGAAACCAACGTCCCATTTCGAGACGTGCCCCAACTCTTTGCCCGCAGCGCTCACAGGGTTGAGGGAGCCACTGCGCGCGATCGACATTAGTGAGCAACAATCGAATGGTCTCCTCGCTAAAGGAGCCATCACACGGTTTCACCGGAAATGGCAAAATGAATTCTTCTTTCTTATGTCATTTTATCATTCCGCTGGAATCTGCAAACTGTCTCGACAGGTTTATCGGACCGGTTCTACAAGGAATGATCGACTGGAAGCTGACGGCCCAGATGGATCGTTGCACCCGTCGCGCCTAGATCGACCGCCCAGGCCCCGCGCAGCTGAGTCAACTTTTCTAAAGGCGCAATCGCACTAACATTGGAGGCATGCGCCTCCTGCTCGATGCGCAGCAACGCGGTGGGCGTGTAGGTATCGGCGGGCGCAAGTTGCACCTCGACGGCGCCGGTGGCTTTATTCAGCGTGACCCGTTCAAACCGGCCGCTGTGGAGCGTAAGCCACAAGCCGAGGGGCGCAAGATAGACTCGTTGACGAAAGCTGTCGCGCGGTTCAACGGTTATGGCATTACCGGAGTACGGATCAAACGCCATCTTGTCTGGATAACTGTGGAACGCTGCCGAGGCAAAACCATCCTGGTCGACTGCCCACGTCGACGCCTCCAAATACCCTTCTCCACTCCAGAATTGCAGGGGAATTTCCATCGGGAAGAGAATTTTCCCGGCGGCGGGTAGCACTGATTGTATCCAAACTCGTATACTTTCCCAAAGCGACGAGAGTGACCGCTCCGCTTGGTAGTGATCGTTGGGTGCGATCTTGTTTCAAAGCCCTCTCGCGTCAAGCGGGTGTCTCTCCTGCGCGAGACACTCTATTTCGCAAGATTTCATTTCGCTATATGTAACCTGACTCTCAGACAATTATGTTGAGTTGGCAAATTCCCCATCGATTGGGTGTGATCGATTCGCGCAGCGCGGGGCATGATTTTTGCAGGCGCGCCGTTTTATGCGAACCACGCGGCTCCGATGAGATCGCGCCCAACGTAGGAGCCTATAACGTGGAAGCGCTCGCTCATTTCGCCTGGGAGATTCGCCTCGCCTTGTTTTCGTCCGGCATTATCGGGGCTGCCCATGTGGCCGCAGATCCTTTTCGGGTGGGAGCGCCGGAATGAGCAGGTCCGCGCCGCAAACATACGACGTGGTGGTGGCAGGAGGCGGCATTGTCGGCGCGGCATGTGCGTACTTTTGCGCACAGGCGGGCTTTCGCGTTGCCCTGGTCGAGCGCGATTTTGCGGGCAGCGGCGCCACTGCCGCAGGCATGGGCCATATCGTTGTTCTGGACGACTCCGAAGCTCAGTTTCTTCTCACGCGGCGCTCGCAACAGTTGTGGCAAACACTTTCCACACAGTTGCCTGCGAGTGGAGAGTACGAAGCGCGCGGGACGATCTGGGTGGCCGCCGATGAAGAAGAGATGGCCGAGGCTGAACGCAAACACGCCTATCTTGGAGCGCGTGAGGTTCCCAGCCGCGTGCTCTCGCGCGAAGAGTTGACTGTGGCGGAGCCGAATCTGCGCCCTGGGCTGGCAGGGGGATTGCTGGTGCAAGAGGATGCGGTTGTCTATCCACCAACCGTGGCGCTGCACCTGGCCAAGCAAGCCGAGGCGCTTGGCGCAGCCCTGCTGTTTGGAAAATCCATTACACATTTGGCAACCGGCGAGGCGCGCCTTGAAGACGGAACTTGTTTGCGCTCGTCGAGGCTGGTGAACGCAACTGGAGCCGATGCCGCATCGTGCACGCCGGGGCTGGCCCTGAAGAAGCGCAAGGGGCACTTAGTCATCACGGATCGATATCCTGGCTTTGTCAATCACCAACTGGTCGAACTCGGGTATCTGAAGAGCGCGCATTCACTTACCAGCGATTCGGTCGCCTTCAATGTGCAACCGCGGCAAACCGGGCAAATCCTCATTGGCTCGTCGCGTCAGTATGGCAACGAGTACATGGCGATCGATCAGTCAATGCTGACGGCCATGCTGCATCGCGCTGCACTCTACCTGCCAGCGATCGGCGCACTGAATGCGTTGCGGGTGTGGACCGGCTTCCGTGCCGCCACTCCAGACAAACTGCCACTCATCGGCCCTGTCTCCAGCGATGACACGCTTTGGCTTGCCACAGGACACGAGGGACTGGGAATTACGACCGCGCTGGCGACCGCCGAGCTGCTTGTCGCAGCTTTTACTCACAGCTTGCCGGCTATTTCACCGGCCCCTTACTTGCCGTCTCGCTTCAATCAAGAATTGCAACAACAAGAAATCACTCTTCGGGAGATGCTATGAAATGGACTGGTGTTCTGCCGGCAATGACGACCGCTTTTCACCCGGACTTCAGCGTGAATCACGCTGCGGTTGCACAGCACGCGCAATGGCTCGTGCAGAACGGTTGCACAGGGGTCATTTGCCTCGGGTCGCTGGGAGAAGCTTCCACGCTGCGTTTTCAGGAGAAGGTCGAAATTCTCAAGACCGTAGTGGCGGCCATGGAGGGCGTTGCACCGGTGGTCGCCTCGATCTCCGCGCTGTCGACCGCGGAAGCGGTGGAGCTGGCCAAGTCCGCGCATGCCGTGGGCTGCTCGGGACTCATGATCCTGCCGCCTTACGTCTACAACGGTGACTGGCGCGAGAATAAGTCGCATGTCGCTGCGATTCTCGAAGCCACGCCATTACCCGGAATGCTTTACAACAACCCGGTTGCGTACGGGGTGGATTTTCTGCCCCCGCAGATGGAAGAGTTGGCGCATGAGTTTTCGAACTTTGCCGCCGTCAAGGAATCCTCTACTGACGTTCGTCGCGTGACAGCCATTCGCGCACTGCTGGGGGACCGGCTGGCTGTTCTGGTCGGTGTCGATGACGCGATTGTCGAAGGCATCGCGGCAGGCGCGGTGGGGTGGGTTGCGGGGCTGGTCAACGCGCTGCCCCGCGAATCAGTAGACCTGTTCAACCTGGCACAGGCCGGCAAAACTACGGAGGCGATCGAACTCTACCGGTGGTTTCTGCCCCTCTTGCGCATGGACACTGTTCCGAAATTCATCCAGCTCATCAAGCAGATTGAGCAGGAGGCGGGTATCGGCTCCGCGCGGGTCCGCGCTCCAAGGCTGGAATTGATTGGCGACGAGTTGGCCGAAACGCGAGCGGCGTTTCAACTCGCACAGGCGAATCGACCGCCGGGATCTGTCGCCAGCACGCCGTTCGTTCGCTGATTTGTCGCGCTCCGTTGGAAAGAACTCGGTTCCTGAAGCCGCTACAGCCAGCTGCCGCGTTCACCGTACATATCGATAACCTTGGCAAGTCGCTTGCAACCATTCACCCAATTGGTGAACAGCGCGCGCTCCAGACGGTCTGGATCTCCATGCAAGAGAGCGGCGATGATCTCTTCGTGCTCGTCCACCGATAGATGGAGTTCGCCGATGATCGAGCTTGCATAGAGTCTCCAATATCGTTCGGTCTGCGGCTCGATTGCGCGATGTAACGCAGTCAGGCGCGGTCCCGAACCTGCGGCAAGCAAGAGGCGATGGAACTCGTGGTCGAGGTCAAAGATCCCGGGGCCGTGGTTTCCACGATCGCGGGCAATCTTGGCCAGTTTCTCATTCACTTTCTTTAACTTGGCAGCCAGTTCATCGCGCTGACTCACGGGCAGGCCAGCGGCGCGACGCCCCGACAATCCTTCGAGCCGTCCAATAATTGGATACAGCTCGCTCGCATCTTCCTTTGTAAGCGGTGCAACAATCATGCGCGACTTGCTCGCGTTGCGATACTCGATTACGTAGCCCTCGCGCTGCAGCAGGTAGAGCGCGCCGCGCACTGGCGTCCGGCTCATATTCAGGTGTTCGCACAAGTCGCCTTCTACTATCCAGGAACCCGGCGCCAGCTTGGCATGCACTATCAAATCGCGAATTCGCTGCACCGCGACGCCGACACTGGTTCCATGCTCGGCCTTGGTCGAGCGTTTCTTTAATTCCTTGGTCGCTCTTGTCGTTGAAGGAGCCATTCGCATTCACTCTCGGGCTCCGAAACTTGGCGGGGCCAGAAATTGATTTTCTTTGTCGGTATCAATTGCCTTGCGTCAATTCTAGCAAGTTTCGGTGAATCTTCGCATTCGGTCTGGAAGCGCCGACTATCGTCGGGGCCAAGGTAATTAGCAACAGAGTGGCCATGCCGGAGAGCAGTTGACGCGCAGGCAGGGACGGTAGCTGGTGACACAAGCTCAGGTGATCTTTGTGCGAACACATTAGTGGAACCCTTTCAAAGAGAAGTCGCCGAACTCTTTCCAGGAATTTGGAACTGCCTCTTGCGCCATGCACTGTTTAAAGAAGCTCGCCTTCGGCCGCCAATGCGGACACTTTGGCCGGAAAGACCGGGGGACGCATTCCGGCGTGTTCCCAACGGTAGAGAAACTCCGCAGCCGTACCACAGATGCGTCCCTGGCAGGGGCCCATTCCGCAGCGAGTGTGCAGCTTGGCCTCGCGCCAGGAGTTGCAGTCCTTTAGTGCGGCGTGCGTCACGTCTTCGCAGCGACAAACCAGAGTCTCCGCGTCGGCCAGTGTGCGCAGTTCCTGACGCAAGGCAAAGGCTCTGTCCATCTGCATGGCGAATCGCTCGAACCGTTTGCGGCGCGGCGCCAACGCATGCGCTTCCGCGTCGCGTCCCGCTGCGGCCCATCCGGCGATCTGGCCTTCCAGCAGCGCCTTTTCCATGCCCCCAATACCGGTCAATTCCCCCACGCAGGCCACGTCAGGCGTCGAACTCTGTTGCAATCCATCGACAGTAACGTAGCCCCCAGTGATGCGGCAGTCGAGAAGACGCGGAAGTTCGAGGTTCGGTACAAGGTGAAATCCGCAGCCCAGCCAATCGCATGCCAGCGTCCAATGCTTGCGCCCGTCGGTTACGATGACTTGTTCCACGCGGCCCTCTCCCTCGGCTCGCACCACCCAACACCCGGTGCGATAAGGGGCGGATGACGTTTGCATGCGGTAGCGCGCACCTTCTGCCAGTTTGGCGGGGTGGCCGAGCAGTGAGAAGCCAAATGCCGCCAGCCGGCGCAGTCGGGCCTGCTCGTAGATGCCGGCGATCCTGGCGCCGGACGCCGTGAGCCCCGCAGAGACAGCCAGCAGCAGAGGACCGCTCCCCGCCACTACGACTCGCTTTCCTTTGGCATCGAGGCCTGATTTAACCAGAGCCTGCAGGCCGCCTGCACCCATGACTCCCGGCAGCGTCCATCCGGGAAAGGGTAGAAATCGCTCACGCGCGCCCGTTGCCAGAATCAGTTTGGCGAACCCCATGTCTTTCGTCTCGCCATCGCGATCCAGGCGCAAACAACCAGGACACGGTGCGTCGATCGCCTGCCAGCCGCTCCACACCGCGCAATCTGTGCGCTGCAACCGCAGCGTCCAATCGAGGAAGCTCTTTCCGTGCGGGTGTTTCCGCGCCGATTCTGCGCGAAATCCTCTCCAGATTTGACCGCCAGGCGCCACGTTGTCATCGAGCAGGCACACTCGGCGCCCTGACTCCGCGGCAACAGTTGCCGCAGCTATTCCGCCAGGGCCGGCTCCTGCAACAACAACATCGAAGCGCACTGTCATCCCGTCACCACTTCCATCTCCGGTGTGCAAACCACCTGGCAGGTGCGGCGATGAGGGATGCCGTTCACCGTGGCGGTGCACTCCATGCAAATGCCCATCCCGCAAAAGGGAGCGCGAGGTTCCCCTCGCACCGAGAGCCTGCAAGGCTCGCTGGACATGATCGTGGCCGCCGCCACACTCGTGCCCTCCGCCACCCAGACTGGTCGTCCGTTGATCGTGATTCGAAATGTTTCGCTCATCCGAATATCAAAGTGCGCACCCAAAGAGAAACCAGAGCCGCCTTCAATGGTCAAGCCCAGGCGCTAACTCGTCGTTGATTCATTTCTGCCTTTTCGCCAGCGAACCAGAAAATACACCGGCATGCCCAGCGCGACAATGCCAACGGGCCAGGTCGTGGTTGGGCGAAACAGAAGCAGCACAACCAGAATTGCGGATGCCCCTAAGATGTAAAGCACAGGCACAAAGGGATATCCCCAGGTCCGATACGGCCGATTGGCGCCGGGGCGGATCTTGCGCAAGCGAAACGTGCCGGCAATGTCAGAATATAGAACATCAGCGCGGCGGAAATCACATAGTCAAGCAGGTTGCTGTAAAGGTTGCCGTATTGCCGGGTCACCGGATCGTAGGTGCGCGGAAGCACCAGCAGCACCGACCAACATCCCTGGATCAACAGAGCCCATCCCGGCACATGGACCGCATTCAAACGTTGCGTGTTCGGGAAAAACAATCCGTCTTTTGCCATCGCATAGGAAGCGCGAGCCCCGGCCAACGTAAGGGCATTGGCGGTTCCGAAGGTAGATACCATAATGGCCGCGGCCATTATGCCGGCTCCGAAACGCGGAAACACGACGCGCAGAACAGCCGTGGCAATGCGATCGTCGGCGACGTGTTCCATCACCGGCAATGTCGAGCGCCCTCACCCCAATGGCCGAGACATTCTTGGCTTCATCTCGTATGGATACGCACAGGCGCTATTGCGGCTCGACCGCATCGAGGAGTACATCCTCTTCCTCTACTCGCATCGATATCATGACCATTCGCGCGGCAGTTGGACAGCCGATGAAGTCTCAGGTATCACCGGCGATGGAGCGCTGTTTTGTATCCCCGCTCAGCAAACCATTCCACTGCTGGTGCGTTGGATGCTAGTCTTCGAAGACCCCGATGATGAGACCCTCTATTTTGGCCGAGCGGTGCCCCGCGATTGGATTGCATCCGGTAAAGAGATCGGGATTGAGCAGGCGCCTACGCGATGGGGCCGCGTCGATTTTCACCTGGTGAAGGACGGCGATTACCGGTTCGTCGCTAACATTGAGCTGCCGAAGGCCCTGCACGTGCGCTTCCGGCTTCCATCCAGCAGAACTGTGGCCGGTGTGACAATGAATGGCAGGACAATCGCACCCGGTGGCCCGGTCAGGGATGCAGCGATTTTCCCTACCAACGGATTGAGGAGATTTCAAGTTGGCTGGCAAGTTGACAGATAAGCCTTAATGGGAAGATTGTTTAAATTGTACGCGATATTGTATTTTTCAGGGAAATGGTGTTCAGGAAGGTCAATGGAACGGCAAAAGGGGGCGGCCATGAGTTTAGGTGTAACGCGCAGGAAGTTTCTAGGTGGAGCGGCTGCCGCGGGAGCAGCGGGTTTGCTTTCTTCTAATCCAGCGGTCCTGGCGGACGTCGCCCGGACGATGGCGCAGAAAGGCGCTGTCGAGGACACGGCGAATCAGACGCTGACCAGTGCTGCTGTGGCCAAGGTGCAGTGGAAGGCCAAGCCGTTTTCAATGACAGAAGTTCGCCTGCTGCCCAGCTTCTGGAAGAACACGATGGAGCTGAATCGCAGCTTCCTTTATGCCTTGCCCAACGAGCGCCTTGCGCATAATTTTCGTGTCACCGCGGGCATCTCTTCGGATGCCGATCCGCTGGGAGGGTGGGAAGCCCCCGATTGCGAGTTGCGCGGTCACTACGTGGGACACTATCTCTCGTCGTGCGCGCTGATGCATGCTGGCGCCGGAGACCAGGTGATTCGAAACAAGGCCAACGACCTGGTGACCATGCTTGCCGAGTGCCAGGCAAAAGATGGCTACCTGGGCGCATATCCTGCAACTTTCTATGACAGGCTGCGCAAGCACGAGCGAGTCTGGGCGCCGTTCTACACGTACCACAAGATCATTGCGGGCCTCATCGACATGTACGAGCACACCGAAAATCAACAGGCGCTCGACATCGCGTTGCGCATGGCCGATTGGGCCGACGTATACGCGCGATCCTTTACGGACGATGACTGGCAGCGCGTCCTGCTGACAGAGCATGGCGGAATGAATGAGGCATCGTTCAATCTCTACGCCATCACCGGCAAACCCAAGTACCGCGACCTCGCATATCGTTTTGAGCATAAGAAGATCTTCGATCCTCTTGCCTCCGGGCAGGACATGCTCGACCATAATCACGCAAACACCAATATTCCCAAGATTATTGGTGCGGCACGCGGATACGAGTTGACAGGAGATGAGCGATACCGGCAGATCAGCGAGAACTTCTACCGCGTAGTTACGGAACACCACGCGTACTGTACAGGCGGCACCAGCAACGGCGAGATGTGGCACGCGCCGGACGCCATTGCCAATCAGCTTGGGCCGGCAGCAGAAGAGTGCTGCTGCTCCTACAACATGATGAAGCTGGCGCGGCATCTCTTCGGGCAACAGCCGGATCCCAAGTTCTTCGACTACTACGAGCGGTTGATCATGAATGTGCGTTACGGCACCCAGGATCGCAACGGCATGCTGATGTATTATGTGCCGCTGCAACCCGGCATGTACAAAACGTTTGGCACAATCTTTGATTCATTCTGGTGCTGCACAGGCACCGGGTCGGAAGAGTATTCAAAGCTGAACGACTCCATTTACTTTCATGATGACGACTCGGTCCTCGTTAACCTCTTCATCCCTTCAACTCTGCATTGGCGCGAGCGCGGATTCAAGCTCCGCCAGACAACTAAATTCCCCCACGACGAGCGCATTACCTTCGTCATCGACAATGCGCCGTCGAGCCCAACAACCCTCAAGATCCGCGTGCCGTACTGGGCCACCAAGAGCATCCAGGTCAGCATTAATGAAGAGGCGCAGCCCGTGACTGCCGCGCCCTCCACCTACTTCGCACTTCGGCACGACTGGAAGACTGGAGATGAGATTACGGTTGATCTTCCCCTCACTCTTCACATTGCCACCACGCCAGACGACAAGCAGGTGCAGGCAGCAATGTATGGTCCGCTCGTGCTCGCAGCACGGCTCGGCACGGAGGGGCTTACAACGTCCATGATTTATGGAGACTCAGGCCCCGCGGGTTATGACGAAGGCTATCCCCTGCCTACCGTCGACACCCGTCGTCATGTACGCCGAGGAGCAGCGGCCACCGATGCTGGCGCGTCGCAAGCCGTCACAGACGAAGATAAGATTTGGTTCGAACAGAAGGAGGGATCGCCACTTTATCCTCTGGAATTCCGTACCAAAGGACACGGGCCAACCCACACGCTGGTGCCGCTCAACCAGATCATGGACGAGCGCTACTCGGTTTATCTACGGAACCTCGCCACAACATAGCATGGGACCGGCGTTGAAGAATTGGCGGAGGGAGAGGGATTCGAACCCCCGGTACCCTTTCAGGCACAACGGTTTTCAAGACCGCCGGTATCAACCGCTCACCCATCCCTCCGCGAGTGGGCTCTAAAAAGATTGTACGTTGGCTCTGTTCTCCGATTCCGGTTTTCCTCGGCCGAAAGGCTCGAACCGAAACTCTCCTGGCGTCCCCACTCCGCCCCACTGGTAATCCCATCCACGGGCAAAGTCGTTGATATTTCGGCAATTCCCACCCGGGGATGGTAAAAGAGGGTGCATGGCCAAGCGATCCAAACCGGGCGCGGATCCACAGCCCGGCCAGCCGATGAGCCTGCGTATTCTGGGCGAATACCTGAACCTGTCTCCGGCAACCATTTCGCTGGTGCTGAACAACGCTCCAGGTGTCCGCTCCATCCCGCAGGAGACGCGCAACCGCGTCACCGAGGCCGCCGCCAAATTCGACTATCGGCCCAGCTTCTACGCCCGCTCCCTGCGCAAACGGCAAAGCTTCTCCGTCGGCGTGCTGGTTCCGGAACTCAACGACAGCTATGCCACCGAAGTCCTGGCAGGCGTGGAAGCGTTTCTCATTGAGGAGGGTTATTTCTATCTGACCGCGAGTCACCACCGGCAGCCGGATCTGGTGGAGGAGTATCCAAGACTGTTGATGGAGCGCTCGGTTGAGGGCTTCATCGTCATCGACACCATCCTCGAGAAGACCCTCGGCCTGCCCGCTGTTGTGGTCGCGGGTCACCGCAAGATTGAAGGCGTGACCAATGTTGTGCTGGACCAGCGGCGGGCCTCCGAGCTGGCCTTGCGCCACCTCTATCAGCTCGGCCATCGCAAGATCGCGTTCATGCGCGGCGGAAGCCACAGCTCCGATGCCGATGAGCGCTGGAGTTGCCTGATGGCCGTGGCGCGCGACCTGAAGCTCACCGTGTCTCCGCAACTCTGCGTTCAGCTAGAATTGCGGGTTTCCACCCCGGAGCTGGGCTTTGCGCCGGCCAACGAACTAATCCAGCGTGGCGCGGAGTTTACCGCCATGGTGGCCTATAACGACATTGCCGCGATCGGCGCCATACGCGCCCTCATCAACGGTGGGCTGCGCGTTCCTGAGGACGTATCCGTCGTCGGTTTCGACGACATACAGAGCGCGGCCTTTCATAATCCAAGCCTCACTACAATTCGTCAGCCGCTGCGCCAGATCGGCATCGTCGCAGCGCGCATCCTGCTGCAGCGAATCCGCGGACAGGCCAGCTTCCCCGATGTGGTTCCGATTCATCCTGAACTGGTGATCCGCGAGTCCACTTGTCCGCCCGGCGCGCGCCCCCGCACCAAACGGCCATAGTCCCCACTCGTCCCGATCGGCGCCCGCCCCCCGCGGATTCATTCCATCAGTCCGAAGCCTTGTCCGGCTTGCTCTCGGGAGCTTTCTCCGGCGTCGTCCGCGGCCTGGTGATGTCGTCCAGATAAGCCGGCGCGTTTCCAATTCTTTCCAGAACCGGGTACCGCTCGCCATCGTGATAATCGATCTGCGCATCGTGGACGTACGTGTCCGCCTGCACAATCAGCTTGATGGGCTCGCTGTTCCCCTTCGCGTTGCGAATGGCATCGCGCAGCATGTCCGCTGAGAAGATCTGCCCGTCGATGGCCAGAATCTTTTCGCCGGGCGCCAGGCCGGCCTTGTCCGCGGGCCCGTTCCACCGCACGTCAAAGATGCTGCCGTCGGGTCCGATCCGCAACCCCACCGAGTACCAGCAGTCGATGCCGCCGCCGCGCCGCGCAAACGCCGCCGCAACGGTCTTCTCGGAAGGATTCGGCTTGTCCCGGTACACCAGCTTGTACCCGCCCCGCTCAATGCCATCCAGGTCCGCGCGCGGACGAATCTTGTCCACGCGGTCATGCAGAAACGCGGCCCAGTCGTAAGGCACAACCTGGTTCAGGTCCTCCACCAGCTCGTCGAACTTATACGGAACAATCATCGGTCCCGTGTTACCGCCCTTGGCCAGGAAGATCTTCTCGAAGTCATCCAGCGATTTCTTGTTGTCGCTCATCTTGCGAATCAGTGTGTCCGCATCCAGCCACAGCAACTCGCCTTCCTGGTAGTAGTCCTGACCGCGGCGCCAGTTCGACCACGCCGGATTGCCCCCGCGCAGAATGCTCGCCCCAATCGCCGTATCTTCCGTCGACCGCCAGTCGCGGCCCGGCTTGTAATCCAGATTGGCCGCGCTCATCGCCAACATGTCGCGGTACTGCGCCTGCGACTTCAGTCCCGATCTTGCCGCCAGTAGGTTGCCGAGGTACTGCGTCATGCCCTCGTAGACCCAGAGCAGCGCACCCTGCTGCGGCGTGGCGAAGTCCGGCTGGTACAGCCCCACCGGCCGCCGGTACTTCCCGTTCCACGAATGCGTGAACTCATGCGACAGCAGATCGGACTCCGCCAACTGGTGCGCATCGTCCGCGTAGCCCTTCTCGCCCACGCCGTTGTCTGACGATTGCCCATGCTCCAATCCCTCGCCCCCGGCTACGTCGGAAAGCGTCAGCAGAAAGTGGTAGACGTTGTAGTGGTGCGATGCGTACTCCACGCTCGCCTCGCGCACCAGGTTGCTCACTTCCGCCAGAAACGCCGGCTTCAGATTCGAGTCTTCCGGTTCATCGCTCGCCACGTCCAGGTAATGCTTCGGCGAGATCTCCGGCGCCAACGCGAACTCGTGAAAATATTCGCCGGCAATGATCGGCGAATCTTCCAGTTGCTCCACGTTCGTCACCGCAAACTGGGTCGTACTTCCCCCCGCGGGCACTGGCCATGATGCCCCGTTCAGTGGCTGCAGAGCGGTCCCCACGCCCCACCCGGCAGGCACCTTCAGCGATGGCTGAATGGGGATATCGCGGCCCGGAATGTTGGCCGGATAAAGCATCAGCTTCTCCCACTCCAGCACCGCCAGCTTATGGCTCACGCGCGCCGTCACAATGCAGTCCAGGTGCGCGTGCAGCGTCGTAACGCCCGGCGGAATCGTCAGGTGAAACTCGTACAGGTTCACGTCGTCGCGCCGCCACTCCACCGGTTTGCCGTCGATGGTGAACACCACCCCGGTAATGTCGCTCACGGGCCCGGTCGGCCGGTGATTCCCCGGTATCCACTGCGGCGTAATCAGGGTCAGCGGCCCCGCCGTCACCGGAAGGTCCACTTCGGCGTGGTAGAGCTTGCGCGGCGCGTCCGTCAGGTCGGCCACAATCTCAATCGGTGTCTTTTGCGCATAGGCCGCTGGCACTATCAGGGCGGCAAACTGAAGAATGGCTGCAACAGCCACGGGGAAGCGGTGCGTTTGCATGCAAACAGCCTAACCCATCGCGCCCAAATGTTTGTTGCCGGCGACAGGGTAGCGCCGCTCGCCAGCCCCGCAGCAGGCCTCCACCTCTTGAAGAACAGAGTCCATTGCGATTCCTCATGCCTTCCTTACGAATTGTGTGGCAGCATCGGCACTTAAGCTCATGAATGTCCGCTGTCGTATACGCGTGCCTCTGAAGGTGCCGTTCTGGCGGTCCCGCACAGCCACGGCCCGTCTCGGGCACTCGCCCTTTTCATCCCGGGAACCCATAGCCTGCCGAACGGCGTCACCCCGCCAATCAAGCCATAACCTCGGCGGCATCAAGTACATGGAAGCCACCAGCTTTTCCCTTCAGGCGGTGGACACTTGCAGATTCCTGTTGAATCCTGGATGAATTTCAGTCAACATAGGGCTTACTCAGGAGCCGGCCTGCCACCCCCTTGATCCTGCGGCCGCTTTTTTCATAGGTCATTCCCGGAAGTTACCCTTGGGCTCGTGCACGCTGACGAGCCTCTGATCGCAGAAAAAGAAAACGTTCCCGGTCCAGCTTGAACATGGAAACCGAAACGCACAACACAACCATCCAGCGCGACGTGCACGATCGCCGCCTGGCCTGAAGTATTTGGAGGAGGAGACGTGAAAAGATCCCTGTGGGGATGGATGCTGATCTGCATCCTTTCCTCTGCTTCCCTTGCATATTCCCAGAGCGCAACTACCTCACTACGCGGCGTCGTCAAAGACCCATCCGGCGCCCTTGTCCCCGGGGCCACGGTGACCATCACCGCCGCCTCCACCGGCCTGTCGGAGAAGGCCGTGTCCAATTCTTCCGGCGCCTATGACTTCGAACAGATTCCGCCGGCCCGATACACCATCACGATCAGCGCTACCGGCTTCGGCGATCAGTCCAAAACCGCCGAACTGCTGGTGAACCAGCCGGCAACCGTCGACTTCACGCTGAGTGTCCAGTCCAGCACCGTCACCGTGGACGTCTCCGCCGGGGCCCAGACGCTGAACACCAGCGATGCGTCGCTCGGCAGTTCCGCTGACAACGCCGAGATCCAGGCCCTGCCCAGCGAAACCCGAAATGTGCCTGACCTGCTTTCGCTCCAGCCCGGCGTGCTTTATCTGCCGAACAGCAACGACAGCCGTACTGGCGCGGTGAACGGCGGCCGCTCCGATCAGGGCAACGTCACCATCGACGGCGTTGATGACAACGACCAGGTGAACGGCTACGCGTTTCAGGGCGTCCTGCGCGAAACCCAGGATTCCATTGAGGAGTTCCGTGTCACCACGGGCAACGCCAATGCCGATGCCGGCCGCTCCTCCGGCGCCCAGGTTTCCATGGTCACCAAGTCCGGCACTAATAAGTTCCACGGGGCCGCCTACGAGTACTACCGGCCGCCCTTCACCGCCGCAAACAACTGGTTCAACAAGCAGGCCGAGATAAATGAGAGTCTGCCAAATATACCCACAAAGGTTCTGCGCAACACCTTCGGCGCCGATTTTGGCGGGCCCGTCAAGAGGGACAAGCTGTTCTTCTTCGCTAACTATGAAGGCCAGCGCCAGGCGGAGGACTTCCAGCAGATACAGACCGTTCCCACAGCATCTTACGCAGCGGGTAACATCGTCTATCCCGGCGGAACGCTCTCTCCCTCACAGATTACGCAGCTCGATGCCGGTTGCCAGATTTGCAACACCAGCGACTATCCCAGCCCGCCAGGACCGAATTCGAGCGCACTGGCTCTCTTCAAAACCATGCCGACTGCCAATGGCAGCCTCACCGGCGACGGAGTAAACGAGGGCTCGTATTCCTTCGCGTCACCCAATCCGGTGCATCTGAACACCTACATCGCGCGTATTGACTACACGCCCAACGACAAGCACCGCATCTTCGCCCGCGGCAATCTGCAGAAAGACACCACTGCGGCGCCCGAACAGTTCCCGGGACAGCCGCCGACGGATTTCCTTGAGGCGAACAACAAGGGCATGACCTTTGGAGACACCTGGGTCATCAAGACAAACCTCGTGAACGATCTCCGTTATGGCTATATCCGCCAGGGATTCGGCGACATTGGCGTGGGAAACCAGGACTACGTCGATTTCCGGTTCCTCTCCACGCCGACAGCGGAAACCCGGACCACGATCACGAGTATCCCGGTCAATAACCTCATCGACAATATGAGCTGGACCAAGGGGAACCACACCATCGAATTCGGAGCCAACTGGCGCCTGGTGCACCAGAACCACAATTCCGATGCCACCACCTGGCAGGGCGCCAGCACCAATCCTTATTGGCTGGGCGGCAACCCGCCTGACCCGAGCCAGATCGGATTGCCGTCGGTCAACGACACTGGTTTCGCCAACTCTTACGAGATCGCGTTTGCCAACCTGGTGGGCACCGTGCCCTCGTTGACCAACTCGTATAACTACCACGTCGACAGCGCTGCCTCCGGCACACTGCTCGCAGACGGCGCCTACCTGACCCGCCATTTCAAGGCGAACGAATTCGAGTGGTACGTCCAGGATGCGTGGAAGATCCAGCCGAATCTCACACTCACCTTCGGCCTGCGCCACACCATCCTCCAAACTCCCTGGGAAACCAGCGGCCAACAGGTGTCGCCCACAATCGACACGCATGCGTGGTTCCTGCAGCGCGAGTCGGCTGCGCAGGCGGGCCAGATCTATGAGCCCGACCTTCAGTTCTCGCCCTCCGGCAATTCCTACAACAAGCCGGGCTTCTGGCCCATGCAGAAGCTCAATTTCGCTCCTCGCGTCGCCGTCGCCTACTCGCCCGATACCAAGACCTCGATTCGCGCCGGAGCGGGACTTTTCTTTGACCACTACGGCGAGTCGCTGGTCAGCATCTTCGACCGCGAGGGCTCCTTCGGCATCAGCTCTTCGGTCACCAATCCCGCTGGCATCTACGGCATCGAAGGCGATTCGAACCACTCCCCATCGCCTCGGTTCCAGGGCCGCAACACATTGCCCAACATCAACAACGGCGGTTCACCGGCGACGCAGAATTATCCGTTCACGGCGCCAGTGGATAACTTTGCCATCACCTGGGGTCTGGACAACCGGATCAAGACTCCCTATTCGGAGAGCTTCGATTTCTCAATCCAGCGCGAGCTTCCCGCGGGCTTCACCGTGGAGACCTCGTACGTCGGACGGCTGGGCAGGCACCTGCTGCAAAGCCTCGATCTGGCGGAGCCAGTGGACTACATCGATCCTGCCGGCGGCGGCGATTACTATTCCGCGGGCTCCCAGCTTTCGCACGACGTCGACATCAACGATGGCGGTTCCGGCAACGTGAACCCCATCCAGTACTTCGAAGACGTTTTTCCCTTCATGGCGGGCTTTGACTATGCGGGAGAAAGCGCAACCCAGGCCATCTACAACAACGAGTGGGCTCCGTATCGCGCGCAATATGGCGCCACCACGGCCCTCTCCGATATCGATTTCTATGACTTGCTCTACGGCTTCTATCCAGTGCCGTCGAACTGGCAGCCGCACTTCTGGCAGGACCAGTTCTCCTCGCTCTATGCCCTGTCCAGCATCGGCATGAGCTACTACGACGCGGGCCAGATCACGCTCCGCCGCCCCATGAGCCACGGCTTCCAGATGGACGTGAGCTACACCCTCTCCAAATCCATCGACATGGGATCCGATGCCGAGCGTAACACCGAGTTCACCGGTCAGGGCTCCTTCAGCGACATCCTCAACACCTGGAAGCCCTACCTCAACCGCGGAGTCTCCGACTTCGACACCCACCACCTGATCACCGGCGACTGGATCTACCAGCTGCCGTTCGGAACCGGGAAAGCACTCGGCGGCGGCGCCGACCACCTGCTGAACGCCATCATCGGCGGCTGGCAGTGGTCCGGCATCCAGCGCTGGTCCAGCGGGCTTCCCTTCTCGCTCTTTGAACCGGGCTGGTCCACCGACTGGCAGATCGAGAGCTACGGCGTCACCACAGGGCCAGTCAAGATGAATCGCCACATCGATGCCAACCACAACCCGCAGTTCTTCGCCGACGCCGGCTCGATCAATAACAATCTCGCCTGCGGCGGATGCAGCGGCGGCAATGTCCGCCTGCCCTACCCCGGTGAAGCCGGACAGCGCAACAACTTCCGCGGCGACGGCTACTTCGACGTCGATAGCGGCGTCGACAAGAGCTGGGGTCTGGGCGAATACGGCACCATCAAATTTGCCTGGGAAACCTACAACGTCACCAACACCGTCAAGTTCGATCCAGCATCCATCGGGTCGGGCCTCACCAGCGGCAACCTTGGCATAGCCAGCTCGCTGCTCACCCAACCACGTCGCATGCAGTTCAGCCTCCGCTACGACTTCTAACCCAACCGGCAACAGGTGGTAATCGCCGGAGGATCGCCACGATCCTCCGGCGTTTTTCGTGCCCTCACTTCGCCGCCTTCGTCTCGACCCCCTTCAACGGCGCCAGCTTCGCCTCCGTTCCATCCAGGTTCTTCACCAGGATCGACACCCTCCGGTTCGATGGATCGTAGGGATTGTTCTTCATCCGCAACAGCTGGTCCGCGTAACCCCGCACCTGCGTCACCTGGTCCCGGCGAACGCCATCCTGCTGCAACAGCCGCCGCGCCGCATTCGCCCGGTCCGCGGAGAGCTCCCAGTTGGTGTATCCCGCGCCGCTCGCATAGGGTTGCGCGTCGGTATGCCCCTCAATCAGCAGCGCATTGGGCAGCGCCTTCAGCTCTCCCGCCAGCAGCGTCAGCACGTCCTGCCCCGGCTGGCTCAGCCGCGCCCCTCCCGTCTCAAAAAACGTTCCGTCCCTGCCTTCCAGCATCTCGATCCGCAGTCCTTCCGGAGTCACTGTCATCTCAATCTGACTCTTCAGCTTGTCCAGCTCCTTCCTGGCCGCGATCTCCGCCTCCAGCTTGTCCTTCAGCGCCTTCATCTGGTCGCTGTTGGCCTCGGTCACATTCACCCCATTGCCCGCCATCGTTGTCCCCTGCAGGTTCGCCGTGCCCCGCGGATCGTTGAAGTACCCTGCCACCGCCTTCTTCACCTTATCGCTCGAGTTCATCAGCCACAACACGATGAACAGCGACATCATCGCGGTCACAAAGTCCGCATAGGCAACCTTCCACGCTCCGCCATGATGGCCCCCGTGCCCACCCTTCTTCTTGATCACAATGATCGGCTGAACTTTACCCGTCGTCATAGGCCCTCCGGCTACGCTGCCTTTTCTGCCACTGCGGCCGGCGCCTGCGCCCCGCCCTGGTTCTTGCAGTGCTTCTCCATTTCGTCAAAGCTCGGCCGCACATGCGCCGGAATGGCCCGCCGCGCCATTTCAATCGCAATCATCGGCGCCGATCCCTTCAGGAATGCCAGCAACAACACCCGCAGCACATGCAGGTAGCTGTTATGCTCCTCGGCCCCCTTGGCCATGTTCGAGCTCACCGGGCCCACCACGCCGTAGCACAGCAGTATCCCCAGAAATGTTCCCACCAGCGCCGCCGCCACCTTCTTCCCAATCTCCTCCGGCGGCCCGCCCAGCGCTCCCATCGTGATCACCACCCCCAGCACGGCCGCCACAATGCCCAGGCCGGGCAAGGAATCGGCCATCGTGCTCAACGCGGCGGTGGGTTGCGAGGCGCTCGCATGGTGAACTTCCAGGTCCAGATCGAGCATCTGGTCAAGATCGAACGCGTCAACGCCGGTGATGGCCATGCGCAGCGAATCGCAGACGAAGTCGCAGACGTGGTGGTTCTTGAGGAATGTTGGATTCTTGCTGAAGACCGGGCTCTTATGCGGGTCTTCCACATCGGTTTCCAGGGCCATCAATCCGTCTTTGCGCGCCTTGTTGAGCAGGTCGTAGAGCATTTTCAAGGTGTCGATGTAGGTTTGCTTGCCGAACTTGGAGCCGCCAAACACGCCGCCGATGCCTCCGCCGATCTTTTTCAGAATGTGCAGCGGGTTGGCGACCAGAAGCGTGCCCAGCGCGGCGCCTCCGATAATGACCAGTTCGGCAGGCTGCACCAGCACCCTAAGGCTGCCGTGCTCCATCAGGTAGCCGGCCATCACGCAGCCGAAAACAACGACGATGCCGATAATTACAAACATGCCTTAACTCCGGTTTCCACTCGAAGACGTTCCGTTGGGAGATGCATCACGTTTCGCCGCGCTGGAGGCAGCGGCGGCCGAGGTTCGCCAGGTGGCGGTTGCCTCCGCGGTTGCCTCCGCGCTTGCCTCTAACGATTTCTTTGCTCGCCCCATGATCAATGCGGCGTCGTCGCCAGCCTGCACTGCGGCTTCACCCATCGAGACCGCCAAGCTTCGCCGTTCTCCCCACCACTCGATCGCATCGCCAGCCAGCATGCCACGCACTCGTTCCCGTACCGCGGACAGTGCCGGCGCGTCGCAGCCGTTGAGAATTACCAGGAACTGATCCTCGGTCCAGCGGCCCACCACGTCGGTAGTCCACAAAGTGTTTTCAGCGAGCGGGCAATCACCCGCAATAACGATGATCCAGCTTCTGGCCCCAGGCCGGCGCGAAAATGGGCCAGACCTTCCAGGCGCAAAGCCAATACGGCGAACGAAACCTGATGCTCAACGAATGTGGCGAGCGCGCGGCGCAGATGCGACTGCATCAACACCTGGCTGGCCACGCCGGTCACCTCATCGACTGAGCCCGGTAGTTCTGCACTGCGCTCGCGTGCGCTGGGGTGAGTGGCATGCTGCAGTTCCTCAAAAGTTTCGACCGCGCCAATGATAGAACCGTGCTGGTTGTGCACCGGAACCGCGCGGATGCGCACCGGAACCTCATACCCGTTCTTGTGATGCAGGAATCCGATCGTCTCCACGGAATGGGAGAGCTTCATCGCTCTAGCCGCCGGGCAGTCTTCGTGACAGAACTCACACCCCGCCTGATCGCAGTGCAGCAGAGCCTCGGAAATGCAGGAGTGGCCCGTGACTTCATGGCGCAGGTGCCCGGTGATGCGCGCCGCGCCGTCGCTCCAGAAGACGATTTTCTTTTCGCAGTCGACCACGCACACGCCGGACGGCAGGCTTTCGAGAATGCCGCGGCAGATCTCGGAATCGTCAAATAAAGACATGCGTGGCCGGGTTCGATCCGGACTATGGGGACCATCGGCAAAATCCACCGGGACTTCACCGCGCGCAGGCCAGCGAGTTTCGCCGCGGTTCGGCCAAAGTGCGCCAAAAATGCCGCAAGGAACGCGGTGAATTAAAATCGGGACACTATACATACGGCCTTCCTTGAGCGACTGAAGGGAGTGGCCGCCCCATCTGAAGGTGAAGCGCGCATAATCGTGTTATCGTGGCCGTAACTTTGTTCTGAGCTTTGAATCTTATTACCAGCGACATTTTTGTCGGGAGAGGGTATGGAACCAGAA
>DASZLE010000062.1:0-8167 GCA_035552475.1 Occallatibacter sp. | reverse complement strand
GACCAAGGGCGGGGGCGTAGTAACCTACGAGTTCCGACTCGGCACCACGGGCCCGGGCTCAAAGGACGTCTATAACCCCACTGGATCCGTCACCAGCGCTCTAACCACCGGAGTAGTCACTATACCCACCAATGGGGTCACCCTCTATGCCCGGCTCTATTCGTGGATCAACGGGGCTTGGCAATACACAGACTACACTTACAAGGAACAGTAGCTGACATGCATGCGGCGCGTCGGACGTGAGTCCGGCGCGCCGGTTTGCATTGTGCTTCCAGCCTGCGCCGGAAAGCAGCTTCTATACGATTCCGTGCAGCTTCCAGTTCATGCCGTCGTAAGTCAATTCAGCCTGCTTCTTCGAGCTCAACTTGTTTCCCGCGTTATGAGCGATGTCCTGCAGCGGCTGGGGCACCCCCGTCATGTTCACGCTCTCCGTGAAGGTCACGCTCTTGGCCGCGGTCGCGCCGGACACAACGTCGTCCTGCGGATCCTGCAGGTCCTTCGCCCGCAATGGATTCGTCGCCAACGTCACGATCAGGAAGGAATAGGTACTGTCCTGCTGCTCCGGCCGCCATTGAATCACATCGCCTCCGCCGGCCAGCTTCAGGACCTTTTTGCCGTCAGGCGTCAGGGTGTAATCCGCCCACCGGTTATTCGGGTAAACCTTGGTCAATTTCCAGTAGCCGGCCGCCAGTCCTTGCTTAAGGCCCGCGTCGCCCACCGTAATGGTGACCCCGGCCGGCTGCTGGTCGTATTGGGCCTGGATTAGCGCCTGCGCCGTGTCCTTGCCCAGCTCCGGCGTCGACTTGCACCCACTCACAAGAAGCCCTGCACCCACCGCAGCCAGAGCCCCCAACGCACAGACCTCAAACAGCTTCTTCACAGTTTCCTCCTCGATCCTTTGCCTCGCGCTACAGGCCGATCCGTCCCGGACGGGTTGTCCGGCTCACCGCAAACTGCCCCTCTTGGCGAAGCTGCCCCGAATCGGGCATAGAACCTCGCCGGAACCTCTATGGGGATCGACTCGCCATTTTTCTCTTCACTCTCCTCCGTGTCAATCACTTTGAAAGTGACGCCGGGCACACACCCGCGTGTTCCGGCGATTTTTCTGAGAGCGCGCTCAAAGATTTTAGTGGAGGTATCCGGGCCAGACGCCTTTATCTCACTTGCCCGGCTCGTTCGCCGGACCGGCGATACGTCCGAGAAGAAAGCCCAGAAACCCCTTCTCATCCGACTTTAGGCACACCTGCACATTGGGATTCCCGCTTGCCGGCCGCGTGAAGCCTTTTTCGTCCACTTCCAGACTCATCGGCGTCGCCGGGCACAGTTCCGGCCGTACAGCGTAAGTGGCTGCCACGGGATCGAATAATGTCGGGGTGGCGCTGTGCCCTTCGTTATGCGCCGCCCATTGGTGATAAAGAAGCGTCAACTGGTCTGTCAGCGGCGACCCGAACCCAAACATCTGCTCCCGCTGCGGCTCCTCCAGGTGGATTTGGGTAGAGTCCAGCGGCATCATGTAGATGGGCACTCCCGAGGCCAGCAGCGCTTTCGCCCCCTCCGGATCTCGCGCGATGTTCCATTCCGCATCCGGCTGCGAGTTGGTCTGGCCGTTGTGGTCATATCCGCGGTACACGCTCCCGCCCATCATCACCACCCGCTTGACCTTGCGGAACGTCGCCGGATCCCGCTCAATGGCCGCTCCCACATTCACCAGCGGGCCAATCGCGATCACCGTCACCTGTCCGGGATGCTTCCGGATTTGATCCAGCAGGAACCCGACTCCGTCCGGGTGCTTCCGGTCCGGCTCCTGCTCCGCATACGCCGCCTGCGTGAACACGTTGCTGTGCGGCGTCGGCTTGCCCGCCGCCACAGGGATATCCGTACGCCCGACGGCCTTCAGATACCGGTCCACCAGCCGCGCCCGCAGCTCCGTATCGCCGAATTCCGTCGTAATCCCCAGCAGCTTCACTTCCGGGCTCTTCAATACCAGCGCCAGCGCGAACGCATCGTCGATGTCATCGCCGATATCGGTGTCCAGTATCGCCAGTTCAGGCAAGCCCGCCAGTTCCGGCTGTCCCGCACGCGGCGCCTGTGCCGGCTCCTGCGCGGCCTCCACGGGCCCCTTCGCCTGTGTCCAGCACGTCAGAATCACCGCCAGCGCTATCCCCATGCTCAAAAACTTCCATCTCTTCATGCACACCACTGTAAACGCTGCCGGCCCAGGTTCTCCGCAGCTCGAGATTCCCAGCGCGTATGTCCTTTTCCTGCGGTAGGATGAGAGCACGTCCTCATTCCCCGTTTATTGAGGGAACTTCCGCTCATGCGCCACGGCGTCCGCCTGCGACTGCTTGCCGTTCTCGTTGCCCTTGTGTGCAACGGCGTCCTCGCCGCCCAGTCCTTCGACTTCGCCCGCGACCGCCAGCCCATCATCTCCCTCGACGGCTCGTGGCGCTTCCACCCCGGCGATTCGCCCATCGTCAACGGCATTCCTCTGTGGGCCGATCCCGCATTCGACGACTCCGCCTGGCCCACCCTGCACAGCGACCGCTCATGGTCCGACCAGGGCTATCCCAACCTCGGCGGATTCGCCTGGTACCGCTTCAAGGTGATCATTCCCGCAGGCCAGGGACCTACCTCCATCCTGCTTGCCCCCATCCTCACCTCGTACAGAGTTTTCGTCGACGGCCGACCCGAAGGTGGCCTGGGCATCATCTCCAATGTCATCCCCTCAGCCCTCATCACATACCAGGAATACCCACTCACGCTGACCCCTGCCTCCGCCCCCCGCACCTTGCAGATCGCTATCCGCGTCTGGCATGCACCCATCTGGGCCGGCTACGTGGGAGGCGGTACTTCCCGCGGCGGCAATCTTGCCGGCGACCCCGCTCTCCTTGCCGCGGAGAAGGTGCACCACCAGGTCGCCCGCAACATCCGCTACGTCGATGCCTACTCCTGGAGCATCACCGCTGCCCTCGTCGGACTAGCTATCCTCGGCCTTTTCCTCATCCGCCCAGCCGAGCGCGAATTCCTGTGGTTCGCCATCATTTTGCTCGCCCAGTCCGCCGACAGCGCTCTCTTCATTGCAGAACAGGCCTTCTTCTGGCCGTCCGTGCCCGTCAACGACCTGGTCGATGGCGCGCTCATGGCGATCTACATTGCTGCCGCCTTCTACTTCTTCTCCCGCGTCCTCCAGGTCAAGGCCGGCTGGCTCGGCCGCTTCCTTCTTATCCTCCTCGCCGCCAGCCCCTTCGCCTCGGTCCTCTACTGGCCCCAATGGGCCTCGCCCGCCGCCTCCGCCGCCACCCAGCTCCTGCTCCAACTACCCGCCGTCGCCTGGATTCTTGCCCTCCTCATCCAGCGCACTTTCCGCGGTAATCCCGACGCCCGCCTGCTCCTCGTCCCCACCCTCCTCGACCTCGGCTACTACTTCGCCGACAATCTCGCCATCCTTCTCGACCAGGCCGGCCTCATCCACAATCCGCGCATCCTCGAGGCTCCGCTTCCTCTGCCTCCCTTCACCGTCCATCTCGGAACCATTCTCCATCTGGTCTTCCTGCTTGCCCTCCTGATCTTCCTCATTCGCCGCTTCGCTCTCGCCCGCCAGCGCGAGCAGCGCCTTCAGGGCGAGTTCGAGGCCGCGCGCCAGGTCCAGCTCGTTTTGCTCCCCGACCAGCAGGAACAGTGCCCCGGCTTTCATGTCGAGAGCTTTTACCGGCCCGCTGACGAGGTCGGCGGCGACTTCTTCCAGCAGATCGCCGATCCAAAATGCGGCATCCTCATCGTCATCGGCGACGTCAGCGGCAAGGGACTCTCCGCTGCCATGATCGTCTCGGTGCTCGTGGGCGCCATCCGCACTGAGGCGGCGCACGGCGTCTCTCCCGCCGGCCTTCTCAAATGCCTGAACGACCGCCTCATCGGCCGCCCGCACGGCGGCTTCGTCACCTGCCTTGCCGCATTCATCTCCAACGACGGAGAACTCACCCTTGCCAACGCCGGCCACCTGTCGCCGTACCTCAACGGCCAGGAGCTTTCCACTCCTTCCTCGCTCCCGCTGGGCATCGTCGAACGCCCCGAATTCAACGAGATCACCCTCCAGATCGACCCCGGCGACCGCCTTACCTTCCTCTCCGACGGCGTCGTTGAAGCCTATTCCTCCTCCGGCGAACTCTTCGGCTTTGATCGCACCTGCGCCATCTCCACGCAATCCGCCCACGACATCGCCCACGCAGCCCAGCAGTTCGGCCAGCAGGACGACATCACGGTCCTCACCGTCCAATTCGCCCCAGTCGAGGCGCTCCATGCCTGAAAGCTCGGCGATCGGGGTGCCCCATCCTAAGCGCGCTTTTCGGCGCTTAGGGTGGGCTGTCCTCGGAGCCCTCCTCATCCCGGCCGCACTGTCCGCCCAATCCGTCCTCACCATCCCTCCCCAGCAATGCGTCTGGCACGCCGGCGACAACTCCGCCTGGGCCGCCCCCAATCTCGACGAATCCGACTGGCAGCCCTTCTCCACGTGGAGCCCGCTCTCAACTGAGCCCAACATCTGGATCCGCTGCCACGCCGATCTGTCCCCGCTCCAAGACGCCCCGCGCCCGGCCCTCCAGATCGCGTTGTATGCCGCCTATGAGGTCTACATCGATGGCCGCCCCATCGGCGCCGCCGGCAACCTTAAAACCGGCGCCTTCACCATGGACATCATCCGCCAATGGCCGCTCTCCGGCGACCTTGCCCCTCCCGCTGTCATAGCCCTTCGCGTAACCCGGCGTATCGTCTCTGAAGTCCCCGTCGCCCCCGCGCCACCGATCGCTATCTATGCGGGCAGCTCCGATCTCCTCCAAAACCGTCGCAGTTCCGTGATCCTCGCTCAAGTGGGCCCACGCATCTTCCCCGCCGTCTGTTTCTGCATCATCGGTGTCCTGGGCGTAATCCTTCTTCCACTCTGGATAAACGACCGCAGCCGCCGCGAACTGCTGCTGCTCGCCATCTCTTGCCTCGCTCTCTCACCCATCTACCTCGATTACACCGGCGCCGCGACCCTCTTTCCATTTTCCGTCTCGGCCTACTTCGTCGGCTGGGCTATACCCGCGGCCGTCGCCAACATCACCCGTGCGCTCTTCTTTTTTGCGCTGGCCCGCGGGCGCGTCCCCGTTTTCTTCTGGATCGTCATCATCGCCGGTAATGGGCTCTATCTTCCCGCGGTTGTAGTCCCCATGCTGCCTGCCGCGCAGGCCCTCTGGCTTGACACCCTCCGCTCGCGACAAATGGAAGCCATCGGCGACGTCTTCCGGATCCTGGAAAGCCTCGCGCCGTTCGCCGCCTTCCTGCCCTGGAGCGGAGTAACCCGCCGCATGAAACCTCTCGCCGTGTTGTGCATGGCGTGGGGCGCGGTCATGATGGCCTTCTTCGCCATCCGCTTTACCGGCACACAAATCCCCGGCATCCCCGACCTTCAGACACGTTGGGGCGCCACCGTAGCTGACGCCGAAGCCGTAGCCGTCCTCAGCCTCGTGGTCGCCTTGCTCTTCCTGCTCTTCCGCGAGCAGCAACAGACCGCGCAGGAGCGCGCCATCCTCGCCGGCGAAATGCTGGCCGCTCAGCAAGTCCAGTCCATGCTCGCGCCCGCTGCGCTTGACACCGTTCCGGCCTGTCGCATCCAGGTCGCCTTCCGCCCCATTCGCGAAGTCGGCGGCGATTTCTACACCTGCCGCATTTTGCCGGAAGGCCGCCAGCGCATCCTCATCGGCGACGTCAGCGGCAAAGGCGCTGCCGCCGCCATGACTGCGGCCGTCCTGCTCGGCGCCGCCCAGCAGCGCGACTCCGACTCCCCGGCAGCGCTCCTCCAACACCTCAATCGCGCCATGACCGATATGCATCTCGGCGGCTTTGCCACCTGTCTCTGTGCGGAGATCTCTCCAGGCGGTTCCCTGGTCCTCGCCAACGCCGGCCACCTTTCGCCATATCGCAACGGCGATGAAGTCCAGATCGAGCCAGGCCTGCCCCTCGGCATCGCAGCCGACAACAACTACGCCGAATCCTCCGTACACCTCGCCTCCGGCGACCAGCTCACCTTCCTCTCCGATGGCGTAGTCGAAGCCCAATCCCCCACCGGCGAGCTATACGGCTTCGAACGCACCCGCCAGATCAGCACCCAGTCCGCCGAAGCCATCGCCCAAGCCGCCCAGGCCCACGGCCAGGAGGACGACATTACCGTCCTCACCCTCACCTTTGTCCCAGTCGAGGTGCTGCATGCGTAGCGCAGCGCATCCCGTGCCGCCGCCGATCTCTAGATCAGGATCCCAGGGTAGACCAGGTTCCCAGGATCGAACCGTGTCAGGGCATGACTTTAGAGCCTGCCCTGAGCGGAGCCGAATGGGTGCCGAAAGAGCCCAAACAAAGGACTCGGGCTTTAGCCCCTGCGGTCTCTCCCCTCGGTCAGAACACTCTCGCGAATTCTTCCGCAGCCTCTCCAAAGCCGCCCTCGTTTGCGCCGTCTTCCTGTTTTTCATCTCAACATCGGCACTCCCCGCTCAATCCTTCCAGACCATCCCTCCCCAGCAATGCGTCTGGCGCGCCGGCGACAACCCCGCCTGGGCCGCGCCCGGTCTCGACCAGTCAGAATGGCAGTCCCTTGCGCAGTGGCCCTCCGGCTTTAAGCAAGGCCGCTTCTGGCTTCGCTGCACGGTTGACCTGGCCCCCATGCGCGAATTTCCCGGCGCAGCCATTCAGATCTCCGTTCCAGCAGCGTATGAGCTCTACCTGGATGGCCGTCAGGTGGGCAGCTTCGGCAATGTGAGCACCGGCAACTTCAGCATGGACCGGACCCGATCCTGGACGTTGCCGCCTGGCCTGGCGGGCACTCACGATAGGATCGCCCTGCGGCTGGCATATCGAAGCCATCTTGCCTCCGGGCCGGCGACCTTGTGGCTCGGCCGCGCGGACGAGTTGAAAACGCTGCGCGACTCCACCATCCTTTCCGCAGTAAGAAGCGGTGCGGGAATGGCGGTCTGCTACATCGTCGTCGCCGCCATCGGATTTGCTTTGTTCGGCTTTTTCCTTAGCGATCGCTCGCGCCCGGAACTCCTGTTGCTTGGCCTTGTATGCGTCTCCCTCGCAATCCTCCGCCTGATCGTATTCGCCGCCAATGTGCAGGCTGGCATCTCCACGGAAACAGCAGACACGCTCTTCGGCTCTTTCAATGTGATTCTCGAGATCGGACAGGTGCTCTTCTTCTTCCGTCTCGCCAGACGGCGCATACCCATCATCATCCTGGTCCCGTTGACGCTTGAATCCGTGTGGCTGGTGTTTGAAACAGCGTCGTCGGTGGTGCCGTTCTCTATCTCGGTTCGGATGCACGGAGCCCTTGCTCCTGTCTTTATTGTTTTCGCTACACTTTCCGGGTTGGTCTCAGTCGGCTCCGCCCTGCTCGCATTTCTACCCTTGCGCCGATTGCCATCCGGGACCCATCTGCTGGCGGCGCTTTGCTGGCTGTGGGCACTCACCGACGTGGTGTGGATCGGATTCGAAATCTTCTCGAAAATACCCGGTTTTCCCGATCTTTTCGCGCGCTGGTACAGCGAATTGGCCGAGGCGCGCGGGATCGCCCTTCTGGCCATCGTAGTCACCCTTGTGGCGCTGCTGCTGCGCGAGCAACGCCGCGTCTTCGAGGAGCGCGCGGAACTCACCGGCGAAATGCACGCGGCGCGGAATGTGCAGCAGTATCTCATCTCCACGCATCTGCCGGAGACCCCCGGTCTCGCCATCGAAAGCGAATACCAGCCCTCGCGCGAGGTGGGGGGAGACTTTTTCCAGGTTTTGCCGCTCGACGATGGAGTGCTGGTGGTGGTTGGCGATGTGGCCGGCAAAGGAATCGAGGCCGGAATGCTCGCCTCTCTTATCGTCGGCTCGATTCGCACCGCCGCCGCCTTCACATCCGATCCCGAACGCATTCTCGCCCTGCTCAATGAGCGCCTGCAAGGACGCGGGCTGGTCACCTGCCTGGCCCTTCGCGTGGAGCGCAACGGAACCGCCACCGTGGTCAACGCCGGACATCTGCCGCCATTTCTCAATGGAAGTGAGATGGACGTGGAGGGCTCGCTGCCCCTGGGCGCAGCGCCCGGCATTCCCTTCCCGGTCGCGCGGTTCCAGCTTGCCGAGAGTGACACCCTGGTGCTGA
>DASZLE010000061.1:0-96009 GCA_035552475.1 Occallatibacter sp. | reverse complement strand
CTCTCTCCAGCCTCCATCCGCCTCACAACCGCTCGCTTGAAATCCCCACTGAAGATCCGCTTCTCAACCTGGGACATCGCTCCTCTTTCGATTCGCCTGTCCCCTAATTATCGTGTCTCACTTCAGGGGTTCACTCCAATACTGGCCCTGTTGCCTGCGCCGATATTCCAAATGCTACATCGGGTGCCCTGGGTCCCTCGCAATCGGGCACCCGGGAACGCGGAAGCCTGCCCAACCACAACTCGCCTCTATTTACTGCACGTCCAAGTCCGGCGCTCAGCCTGCAGGAACCGTGGCTCCCGGAGGGAGCCAATGAAAGTAGCCTCGGGTGAAACCCGGGGAAGGCATGCCACCACCTGGCTCACAACAACGCATGAAAATCGGCGACGGTTCGGATCTGGACGCTCTTGGGCGCTTTTGCCTATTTTCGAAGGAGCCCCGGGTGAAACCCCGGGGAAGGCATGCCACCACCGAACCCGCCGTCCTGTAGGGACGGCGTGACTCAAATTCCGCAGCTTATCATCTATCTAGATGAATGATACCGACGAGGGCGCTTCTCAACCCTCCGCTTATCATCTATCTAGATGGATGATAAGCAAAAAAAAGAGCGATTATCGACCATTCGGAGTCTGAGGAAGCCGTTCCCGACGAACGAACGGTGGCGGATGGCCCGGATTTTTGGGCGAAAAGCCCGTGACAGCGCGCGTTGCAGACCCGTGCTATAATAGGTTTGTTGCAGGAACTGCGTCCGCCCTACAAGGCGGGCGTTCCCGTCTGTGGCCGCAGAAGCCACAGCAGCAAAGGATCGAAGCCCAATGCAATCCGAAGCCGCCCCAACCCGCCCCAGCGACCGCCTCCCCGGCAGCCCCCGGGAAACCGTGCACAATTCACTGCACTTTGAGGGCGTAACCCCATCATTCCATAACACATCCTCGTTTTTATTTTTCGTACTTTTTCACCCCTCCAGCTGCACCAGCCCCGCCGCACTCACCGGCCCCGGCATCACCTCCGGGATAGCATCCATGGGGTACCCTAGCCGCTTCCACTCCTCGTACCCGCCCCGCAGCGGCCGCACCCGCTCCACTCCCAGCCGATGCAGCTTCAGCGCGGTATGCGCCGCCGTCTCCTCGTTGGGGCAAGTGCAGTAGAGAATAATGTCGCGGTCCCGCGGAATCTCGCCCACCCGCCTCGCCAGGTCGTCGGGAGCCACCCGCAGCGCCCCCCGCAGCGTAAACGGCTCGGTCAGCTGCTCCAGCGGGTGCCGCAGATCCACAATGTAGACCTCCTCACCGGCATCCATCTGACTCAAAAGCTCCTGCGGCTCCAGCCGTGACCCGGCCAGCTGGCGCAGCAGCCTCCGCCGCCGGTAGACGCGCCCGGCCACCCACGCCACGATGGCGATGAGCAGCAGCGCCCCGGAAAATCGCCCCACCCACGCCAGCAGCCGCGGATCGCGATTCAGCGCATCGCCAAAGACCCGCCCGCCGGCCAGCAGCGCACCCACCCAGATGGTCGCGCCCAGGAAGTCCAGAAAGAGGAATTCCGCGTACGGCATGCCGTTCTGCCCGGCGATCGGTGAGGTCAGCGAGGCCAGCCCGGGAACAAACTTGCCCAGCATCAGCGTTGCGTGCCGCCGCCGGCCGAACGAGAGCTGGGTCCGCTTCACGCAGATGGTGGGCTCTAAAGACATGCGGCAGAGCAGGTTCAGCACCTGTCGCCCGTAACGCCGACCGATGAAGAACCATGTGCTATCCGAGATGAGGCATGCGACCACGCCCGCTGCCAGCGCGGCAATGAAGCTGAGCTGGCGCTCCGCGGAAAGCGCACCTGCTGCCAGCAGCACCGGCGTGGCCGGCAGCGGCAGCCCGACCTGCTCAACCAGCACCCAGGCGAAGACCAGGAGATAGCCGTACATGAGCAGGATGTGCGTGGGAAGCGACATTGAGCCGACCTCAACTCTGAGTTTGCCACGACGGGAACCACTCAAGGAAGACCAGCGTAGGGGAAACCGTCTGAGCTATCGATGTCCCTGCCCGAAAATGGGTGCAGAAAACCGCCGCGCGGGGGTGTGTTTCAATGAGAGCGATCGCTCAAACCTGGTGGAGTTTGCCCCATGCGCACCGGCCTCGCCGCATCCGCAGCCTTCCTTTCGACAGCCGTTCTGATCGGTCCATGCGCAGCGGTGTCGCATGGGCAGGAAAAGGTGCTGAAGGCGGTCTTCACCACGGCGCCTATCCAGGTGGACGGCAAGGCCGATGTGGCCTGGGAAGCTGCGTCCGCGCAGCCGATCGACCTGTGCATGAACCCGAAGCTGACCCAGCCGCTTGAACCCTGCGACGTCTCCGGCACGGTGCAGGCGCTGTGGAACGGGCCGCAGCTCTACCTCCTGGTCACAGTGACAGACCCTGATGTTGATTTAGTCCTGCGAGGCAAACCGCTGCCGGAGGATGTACAGCAACATCTGGAGACCGATCCATATCTGGATGCGGGCACGTACGACAAATACTACGGCGGGCTGAAGACGATGATGCCATGGGCGGCGGCGGCGCCGAAGAAGACGCCGGCGAAGGAGCATTCTCAGCCGTGATGCTCTCCGGCGACTTGAGCGAATGGATTGCGCGGCTGGAGACGGACGCGGCGCTGTTTGCGCCGGAACGGCTGCGCGCGCGAATGGCAGCGCTGGATGATCTGGACGCTTTGATTCCAGAGTCGCACGAGATCCGGATTGAATCTGTGTTTGCGCGCGTGGTCGCGTTGCGCGAGAAGCTGGAGGCGGCGAATGGCGCGATTTATGCCGCGATACGCGATGAGGTGGGGCGTGGCGCAGGAGCAGAGTGCCTCCGCAAATGGATTGCGCAGTGCGGAGACGCTGGTGCGCCGCAGCCGGGCCTGGGATACGACCACCTGGACGAGCTGATCGCCGGAGTTCTTGAGTCGCGCGAGCCCGTAAGCGAAACGGTGCTTGGGCCGGAGATGGTTTTCTACCAGCCCACGCCGGCGCGGCACATCCTCGAGATGATCCGGGTCAGCGGGCTGAACGAGACTGATGTGCTGGTGGATCTCGGATCGGGGCTGGGGCATGTGCCCGTGCTGGCGTCGATCCTGACGGGAGCGCGCGCGATCGGAATTGAGTTGGACGCTGCGTATGTACGCGGCGCACGGAAGAGCGCGCAGGGATTGGGGCTGGAGCGCGTGGAGTTTGTGGAGCAGGATGCGCGCGAGGCTGACTTGGGCGCGGGGACCGTATTCCATCTCTACACGCCGTTTACTGGCGGGATGTTGCGGACGGTGCTGGAGCGGCTGCGGAGTGAAGGCGAGAGGCGCGCCTTCCGCGTGTGTACGCTGGGGCCGTGCGCGGAGGTTGTTGCCGAGGAGCCGTGGCTGCGCGCGATGACGGCGGTGGATGCGGAGCGGATTACGTGCTTCCGGTCGAGAGAACCCTCCCCCAGCGCCTAAAGGCCAATTCGATTCGCGGCCTTTTCGGCACGACTAAAGTCGTGCCCCTTCAAAAAACTGCAGGAGAACGGCGCGACTGAAGTCGCGCCCCTACCCGTTATTGGAGTCGCCTATTTCGTTACCGTCAGCTCCGCGTGCAGCGTTGCCGTAGAATCCTCGCCGGCCCACACATCGAAGGTGGTCGGCTCGACTCCCCAGGCCTTGGTCTGCGGGCTCCAGAACTCAAGCTCGTCTTTGCCCAGTTTGAACGTGAGAGTTTTGGTTTCGCCGGGCTGGAGCGTGACGCGGTTGAAGCCTTCCAACTGGCGCACCGGCCGCGACGCCGATCCGTAACGCTGATGAATGTAAACCTGCGCCACTTCGTCGCCGGCCACAGAGCCCGTGTTGGTTACGTCGACGGAAACTTCCGTGCTGCCATTCGTGCCAATGCTCTCCTGGCTCAGCTTCAGGTTGCCGAACTTGAACGCGGTATAGCTTAGTCCGTAGCCGAAGGGGTAGAGCGGCTTGGAATTCATGTCCCAGTAGCGCGAGGTGAAGTTGGGCGCGTCTTCGGGCTCGTGAGTGAGGTTGTGGTTGTAGTAGAGCGGCTCGGCGCCGGCCACGCGGGGCCAGCTTACGGGCAGCTTGCCGCCGGGGTTTACGTCGCCAAAGAGCACGTCGGCCACGGCGTCGCCGCCCTCGGTGCCTGGGAACCATGCCTCGAGAATGGCGGGAACGTGCTCGGAGGCCCAGCGAATGTCGAGCGGGCGGCCGTTCTCCAGCACCAGCACGATTGGCTTGCCGGATGCGGCCGCGGTCTGCAACATCTGCAACTGGATACCGGGCAGATCGAGTGTGGCGCGCGAGGCGTTTTCGCTGCTCATGGTGGCCAGTTCGCCCATGACGGCAACGACCACGTCGGCGTCACTGACGGCGGCGTTCACCTGCTTGAGGGCATCCGCGATCTCCGCATCGGTTGGCGGAGGGGCCGGCTTCTTGCCCTGGATCTGATCGAAGAGCCCGGCATAGACAGTGGTGGGAGTGGGGCCGGCGACGAAAGTGATTTGCGCATCGGGCAGGCGTTTTTTGAGCGCGGCCAGCACGGTTACGGGATGGCTTTTGCCGCCGCCGCCGAAGAGGCCTTCGACGGTCCAGCCGCCTTCGATATCGCGCGTAGAATCGCCCAGTGGGCCGATCACCGCGATCTTCTTGATGGACGTGGACAGCGGCAGCGCGTGGTTGTCGTTCTTGAGCAGCACCATGGAACGGCCGGCGAGCTTGCGTTCGAGCGCGAGGCCCTCAGGCCGGTCGAGCTCGGCTTCGACTTTCGACTCGTCCGCATACGGGTGGTCGAAGAGTCCGAGCTGATACTTGACGCGCAGAATGGGCAACACGGCGGCGTCAATCTCCGCCTGGCTGACTTTGCCTTCCTTCACCAGGTTGGCCAGGTTTTTGGTGTAGGTCTGGCTGGCCATATCCATATTGGTGCCGGCGTGCACGGCCTTGTACGCTGCGTCGGCGGGATCCTTGGCGTAGCCGTGGACCTGCAGGCTGCCGACAGCGAACGCGTCAGAGAGAACGAAGCCCTTGAAGCCCCATTCGTTGCGGAGAATGTCGGTAAGCAGCCAGCGATTGCCGGTGGCCGGAACGTCGTTCAGGTCCATGTACGCGGACATGAAGCTGCCCGCGCCGGCTTGCTCGGCGGCGTGGAACGGCTTGAGATAGACGTTGCGGAAAAGTTCCTCGGGAATGTAGCTGGAGTCGTAGTCGCGGCCACCCTCGGCTGCGCCGTAGCCGGCGTAATGCTTGACGCAGACGGTGACGCCATCCGGGTTGAGATGCGGGCCCTGGAAGCCGAGCACCTGCGCGCGGGCCATGGCCGAGCCGAGGTACGGGTCCTCGCCGGCGCCCTCCACGATGCGGCCCCAGCGGGCGTCGCGGGCGATGTCGACCATGGGCGTAAAGATGAGCTGGATGCCGGCGGCACGCGCATCCTGGCCGGCGAAGCGCTGAGCCTGCTCTTCGACGCTCGGATCCCACGAGGAGGCCATGGCGAGCGGCACGGGAAACACGGTGCGGTAACCGTGGATCACGTCGAAGCCGAACATGATGGGAATGTGCAGGCGCGACTGGTCGACGGCGATGTGCTGCAGGCGATTGATCTGCTTCACGTCGATGAGCCAGAGCACGGAGCCGACGCGGCCGTGGGCGATCAGGTCGTCGGGCTTGTCCGAGCCGAGCATGGGCATCTGCACGCCGGAGGACTCGTTCATCTGGCCTACTTTTTCGTCCAGGGTCATCTGTTTCAGAAGGGCGCGGGCGCGCTGGTCGGCTTGTTCAAAGGACATACCGGATTGGGCGGCGGCGATGGCGGCGGATGCAGCAAGCGCCAGTGCCACAAGCGCAAGACGTGCGTGCGAATCGATTTGGAACATGGCTTTACCTCGTTAAGTTGAAGGATGAGGATAGGCGCAGAGCGCCCTTCTTGTCATGCGGGATTGGCGATCACGGATTCGCGGGCGCCAGCCGCGGCGGAGATGCGGGACAAGGCGCTGGTCAGGCGCGGGACTCCAGCCGTTTCAAGACGCGATCGACCAGCGCATCGATCTCGGTCACCGACCGCGGCGGAGCGGGCGGCTGCGCAGCTTCGGGGCCCAGGCGCGCATCCGGCAGGCCCAGGCGGCGCTTGATGGCCAGAATTTCTTCCAGCTTGGCGCCCGGGATCGGCATGAGCGGACGCCCGATCTGCCCGGCGATGAGCAGGGTCTTGCAGTAGGCCTCCAGGATTTCGGCCAGCCACTCGGCTTGCGTCACGGAATCGGACCAGCAGACGACGCCGTGGTTCGCGAGCAGGATGGTGTTGTGATCGCGGACGAAGGGCAGGACGGTTTCGGCAAATGCCTGCGAACCGGTGGTCTCGTACGGCGCAAGGGCTACCGGACCGATGAAAATTTCATATTCGGACAAATAGCCCGAGGGCGGCGCGGAACGGGTGACGGCATAGGCGGTGGCGTGGGGCGGATGGCAGTGCACCACGGCGCGGGCGCGCGGATTGGCGCGATAGATGGCCAGGTGCAGCAGCAGTTCGCTGGTCATCAGCCGGTCGCCTGCCAGCACTTTGCCGTCAAGATCGGTAAGGCAGATGTCGGCCGGCTGCAGGTCGCACTTGCTCAGCATGGTGGGCGTGCACAGGATGTAGTTCGAGTTGAGCCGCGCGCTGATGTTGCCGCCGTTGCCATCCACGTACTGGCGCTGCCACAGTTTGCGGCCCACGGCAATGATCTCGGCGCGCAGGGCCTCGGCCTCAAAGGAGTTTACGGCGGCAGAAGGCGAGACCTCGTGGCGCGGCGGTTCGCGCAGGACTTCCAGAGCGGCCCGGACAATATCGCGAAGCCGGGCGGTATCCATGATTTCGGCGGTGGTCGACGGCATAACTGACCTCGGCGTTCCGCAAATACGGAACGCTGAGAGTATGTTGCCGCGAAAGTGGGTCGGTCGCCGGTGACATGGATCACCGAACAATCAGATCCGCTTCCCGTGGTGGCCGCCCCGGCGTGGCTGCCTTACTTCGGCGCCTCGTATGGCTCCACCCTGAGCATGTCGGAGAGGATGCCGCGCTCCTGGGGAGTGAACTGGCTCTGATAGCGCGCAGAGTTCAGCACAATGCTGCGCTGGTCCGGCGGAACTGAGCGCAGGTCGCGGAAGGCGTTCGTCATAATGGACTGGCGATTGGAAGGCAGCGTTTTCCACTCACGCATGGAGCTGTTCACATGCATGCGCTCCTCCGGTGAGAGACGCTCCAGGTTCTCCGCGCGCGCCAGGCGGCGCTGCTGCTGGTCCGGCGCCAGATGGTTCACCTGGTTCAACTGCTGCACCAGCCGTTGCTGCTCGCCCTGGGCCAGGCGCCTGAAGCTCGGATCACTGCGCAGCATCTGCTCCTGGTTGGTAACGGGCACGTTGCGGTGCTCGTTGAGCCAGGACTGCAGATGGCCGGGAGGCGCGGGGTATCTGGACGGCGGAGCATAGGACGGCCGCGCGCCCCCGGGATACGCACCTGCCGGGTAAGCCGGCCGGACCGGCGCTTGGGGATTGCCGTACGCCGGGCGACCCTGCGCATTGCCATACGCGGGGCGTCCCTGTGCATTGCCGTATGCGGGGCGCTGCTGGGTTCCGTAGGGAGTGCCGGGCCGTTGCGGCGCTCCGTAGGGAGCCGTGGGGCGCTGGGCCTGGCTCCGCGGCGGAGCGCTGGGCCGGCCCTGCGGCCGCCTCTGCTGCGCCGGCGGATGGTATTGAGGAGCGTGCGACTGAGGACGAGGCGGCGGCGACGAGTGATGCTGCCCCTGCGCAAAAGCCACCGGCAGACACAAGGCCGCCAGCACCGCGGCAAATGCCACGCAGCGCACAACGCCCGTCTTTCGTCCGCCCGTCATGGTCTCCTCACTTCCTGCCTGTTGCCTCTTGCCGGCACTTCGTCTAGTTCTGGTCCCCCTGGTCACCGGAGATCGACTCCAGTTGATCCAGAAGCTGCGCGTTGTTATCCAGCGTTTGCAGATCGTGCACCACCGCGGTCTGTTGCGGCACGGCCGGGGGAGCCTGCCAGTAGAAATCCAGATAGGTGCCGCCGCCCACGAGCAGCATGACCGTCAGTGCCATCGCGGCAACGGGCCGCATGTGCATGTGATGGGGCGCCAGCAGCATGCGCGCCCTCAGCGTGGCCAGCACGCGGGCCGGCCATGGCGCAGGCGCGGACTCCTTCTCTTCACGTAGCCGCGCCTGAAACCGGGTCATGAAATAAGGATTGGGCTCGGGCATCTCCCAGGCGTCCATCGCCTGCATGGTGGCGCGCAGCTCTTCCAGCTCGCTGCGGCACCCGTCGCAGCCGGCCACGTGCTGCTTCACTGTGGCAGGCGCGCTCTCCGGATCCAGCAGCAGATCCGCCAGCCTCGTCTCCATTCCCGCGCAGATGTTTGTGTTCCGTTTCATCATGACCAACTCCGTTTCCTCTGGGATTCCCCCGAATCCCCTGTCCCTTTCCACTCCCTCAGACAAACTCTTTCAGCCGCTCCCGCAGGGTCTGGTACGCCCTGAAGAGCAGCGACTTTGTGGCCGACTCGCTCAGCTTCAGCACCTCGCCGATCTGCCGGTAGTCGAGCCCTTGGTATTTGTGCATCAGCACCGCCGTGCGCTGCCGTTCAGGAAGCGCCAACACGTGCTTGCGGATGGCCGCCAGCCGCTCGTTGCGCAGCAGTTTCTGCTCCACGGTCGGCTCGTCGTCCGCGATCTCCGGCGTGGTGCCCGTCTCCTCGTCCGGCACATCCAGGTAGACGTTCTGCGCCGACCGCTCGTACCTTGTGTCCCGCGCGTGGTTCACCGCCAGGTTGGTGGCGATGCGATACAGCCACGTCGTAAACTTCGCTTCCGCCCGGTAACTCTCCCGGCTCCGGTATACGCGCAGGAACACTTCCTGCGCCAATTCCTCGGCCACTGCCTGGGTGTGCACCATCCGGTACAAAAAGTTGATCATCGGACGGTGGTATTTCTCTACCAGGTAGTTGAAACCCGCCTCGTCTCCGGCGGCCACGCGCAACATGACGGCCGCGTCGCTTTTCGGGTCCAGCGCCGCCGAGCCGGGCTGGGCCGTGTTCCGCTGCTCCGCCCCGTCTGTAAACGCTTCCGGCAACGCGCCCAGGCCCGGATTGTTCAGGACGAGTGTCGCCATATCCTCATCAACCCCATCCTCGCCGGATTGTTGCGCTTCCGGGTCTTCGCCGGGGGAGGAATTCTCCTCATCCGGCCTGCCCCGCAGGGGAAGCCGTCCGGGCTCCCCGGAACCGGAGCCGCCTGGACCGGAAGCGCCAGAGAAGGCATGCGCGGGAGCGCCCGGAAGCCCAGGGATCGCCGCACCCTCTCCTTCAGGGAGAAGATCGGCCGGGAACCGGGATCGCAGGAGTCGAAACATTTGTAAGCGTTCAGCTTGCGCGTGACTGCCGCGGGGTCGCAGGTTGGCGGATTCGCGGAGCCAATGTTACTCTAACCTACGGGAACCCCCTCCGGCTCCATCCTGCCGGTACCGTTCTTTTCAGGGCGCATAACTCAGCGGTAGAGTGCCATCTTCACACGGTGGAAGTCGTAGGTTCGAATCCTACTGCGCCCACCAGGTTTCCTGGTTTTTCCCATTCGAATGGCGGCTGGTTCGGGCCGCCGGTCCCAAGCAAAATAAAAAACGGCGATGTCTTTTATATTCATTAGATTACATCCAAAAAATGCAGTAAATGAGGGATCGCGGCAGGCCGGATCCGCGGACCCCAAAGACGCAAAAAAATAAAACGGCGATGTCGAGCATAATGATGGGTTTACGCCCTCAAACTGCAGTGAATTGGTTGCCGGCCTTTCCGGGGTGACTTCGTGCTGCGTTTCTGCCGGCATTTCCGTGCTCCCCTGGGGCATAAATGCGAATGCCCGCCGAATGGCGGGCATAATTCGACCGATGAGTTGATTTTAGTCCGGATTTCCGCGCCACGGATGTGATGGCCGATACATGGGATGTGGGCGGCCGGCTATCGGCCGCAAAGCGGGATTTGCGCGCCCGAAGTGGGCTGCGTGTCCGTGCTGTTGGCGGTGCCGTCCAGCGGAAATGCCGCGTCTGGCGCACCGCCTGCGGGCTGCGGCGGCGGGACAGCGTAGCAGGCTTTGCCCGTAGTGGTGTCCAGCACCATGGGATAGCCGAAGTAGGCCACGTAATGGTGCGCTGGATGGCGGCGCCCGGCATAGTAGCTTGCCAGGGCCAGCACGGCAACGGCGGCAATGACCGCCCAGCGGGGCAGACGCAAAGGCCGGCGGGCGACGCGGAAGGCGCCGGCGAAGCTTCGGGAGATGGCAGCAGGAGCAAAAGATGTGCGCTCGGCGGTGGCGCCGGGCATGGTAAGGACGGGCATGCAACTCCTAATGTATCGACCCCTGAAAGCCAGGCTGAAGCGTGCGAGAGAGCCCTTGCGGGAGGGGACCGAGGAAGTACGGGCTTTGATTCAAGGATAGCAAAAAGTGCCGGATTTCAGGTGACGGAGATCACTCATCTGAGGGCGGCGGTCGGAGAAAAACCGGAATGCGGGACGGACGTGCTGGTGTCAGGTTTCAGGGGACAGGTTTCAGGGGACAGCTTTCGGCCGCGTGACTTGTTTGTGAGGGGCTGGCGGCGTTTAGCGTTCAGGCGCTTATCATGGACGGCATGGCGAAAAAAGTGCGTTGGGGCGTGTTGAGCACGGCAGCGATCGGAGTGAAGAAGGTGATCCCCGCGATGCAGTTGGGGCAGTATTCGGTGGTAACGGCGATCGCTTCGCGGGACCTGGAGCGGGCGAAGGCGACGGCCGGCGAGCTGGGGATCGAGAAGGCGTACGGCTCCTATGAGGAGTTGCTGGCCGATCCGGAGATCGACGCCATCTACAATCCGCTGCCGAACCAGATGCATGTGCCGTGGACGGCGAAGGCGGCCGAGGCGGGCAAGCATGTGCTGTGCGAAAAGCCGCTGAGTATAACGGTGGCCGAGGCCGAGAGCCTGCTTGCGGTGCAGGCGCGGACCGGGGTAAAGATCGGCGAGGCATTCATGATCCGGAGCTTCACGCAGTGGCTGCGGACCGAGGAGCTGCTGCGCTCGGGGCGGATTGGAGAGCTGCGTGCGGTGATGGCGTGGTTCAGTTACTTCAACGTGGATCCGAAGAACATCCGCAACCAGGTGGAATCGGGCGGCGGAGCGCTCTACGACATTGGGTGTTACTGCATCCAGGCGGCACGCACGGGGTTCGGGGCGGAGCCCAAGCGCGTGGTGGGGCTGATCGAGCGGGATCCGGCGTTCGGAACCGACCGTCTGACCTCGGCGCTGATGGAGTTCGAGCGCGGCCACACCGTCTTTACCGTAAGCATGCAGACGGTTGCGTACCAGCGGGTGCATTTTGTGGGAACGAAGGGACGGATCGAAATTGAGATTCCGTTCAACGCGCCGCCGGATCGGCCCACGCGGCTGTGGGTGGATGAGACTGGAGAGCTGTTCGGCAGCGGGATCAAGATGGAGGAGTTTCCCACGGCGGACCAGTACACGATGCAGGGGGACGCGTTCTCGCGGGCGATTCTGGAAGGCGGTGACGTGCCGGTGACGCTGGAGGCGGGGATCGCGAACATGCGGGTGATTGAGGCGGTGTTTCGGTCGGCGGAGACGGGCGGGTGGGTGGATGTTGGGTGATCGCGGGGGCAAGGCGGGGACAAAAGCAGAAGCATGTGAGTGTGTGTGGGATCACTTTCCTTCGCTTGTCAGCCGGTTTAGACTTCGGAATTACAACTCCGGATCCAAACCATGGCTGACCAACAACTTCACAATCTGAGTGTTTCGCGCGGCCCTGATCGGCCGCTGCTGGAGCTGGCTATCGGCGACCTGCTGGCGCGGACCGCGGAACGTTTTCCGGACCGGCCGGCAGTGATTTCACGCCACCAGGGCGCGCGCATGACCTGGGCAGAGCTGAGCCATGCGGCTGACTCCGTGGCTCGCGGGCTGTGGTCGCTGGGCATTCGCAAGGGCGACCGCGTGGGGCTCTGGTCCACCAACTGCGTTGAGTGGATCATGATGCACATGGGCACGGCACGGGCCGGCGTCTCGCTGGTGAACGTGAACCCGGCGTACCGGTCGCACGAGCTCGAGTTCACGCTGGTGCGGTCGCACATGAAAGCGCTGTTCCTGTGGCACACGGACAAGCGCGCCGACTACGAGGAGATTCTGGGGCGCGCACGGCACGGGCATGAGCTGGCGCTGGAGCACGTGGTGTATTTCGATACGCCGGAGTGGAAGGCGTTGCTGGACGCCGACGGTCGGCTGCCGGATCGCGTGTCGGTAGTTGACATAGCGAACATCCAGTACACCAGCGGGACCACCGGAAGCCCCAAGGGCGTGATGTTGACGCACCACAACGTGGTGAACAACGGCCAGTTTCTGGCGCAGGGATTTCATTACACCGAGGAGGACAGAATCGTGGTCCCCGTGCCGCTGTTTCACTGCTATGGATGCGTGATCGGCACCATGAGCGCGGTGAACTCGGGTGCGGCGATTGTGCTGCCCAACTGGACCTTTGACGCGCGGGCCACGCTGGAAGCGGTGCATCACGAGCGCGCCACCAGCGTGTACGGCGTGCCCGCGATGTACGTGGCGGAGTTTGGACTGCCGGATTTCGCCGCATTCGACTTGACGAGCCTTCGCACGGGGATGATGAGCGGCGCGCCGTGCCCCATTGAGCTGATGAAGCGGGTGCTGAACGAGATGCACATCGGCGAACTGGTGATTGCGTACGGACAAACGGAAACCTCGCCGGTGGTAACGATGAGCGACGCGGGGGACACCATTGAGGTGAGGGTGAATACGGTGGGGCGCGCGATGCCCCAGACCGGGATCAGGGTAACCTCGACTGTGACCGGCGAGACGCTCCCGAGCGGCGAGCAGGGCGAGATCTGCGTGCAGGGATACGCGTTGATGAAAGGCTACGACGGCGATCCGGAAGGCACGGCACAGGTGATTGGCGAGGACGGCTGGCTGCGGACCGGGGACCTGGGCGTGATGCGGGAAGACGGCTGCCTGCGCATCACGGGCCGCTCGCGCGACGTGATCATCCGCGGCGGCGAGAACATTTACCCACGCGAGGTGGAGGAGTTTTTGTATACGCATCCCAAGGTAGGCGAAGCGCAGGTGGTGGGGATTCCGGATGCGCGGCTGGGCGAGGTTGTGGTGGCGTGGGTGCGGCTGAGGCCCGGCGTGGAGGCCACGGAAGAAGAGATGCGCGCGTGGTGCGAGGGACAGATTGCGTATTACAAAATTCCGGCGCATGTGCGGTTTGTTACGGAATTTCCGGCCACGCTTTCAGGAAAGATCCAGAAGTACAAGATTCGCCAATTCGAGATTGATGCGCGCGGGCTCGGTGACGTGGCCAGGACCGCGACGGCGTAGGCGGAATCGCTGACCCAAGCTGGGTACTGCGCTATTCGATTGCCGTATCAAGGCCGCGTATGATCGCACTTGCCGTCAGATTGGATTCCGCCGATGAAGAAGCTGCTGCTCTGCCTGTTGGTCTTGTCGCTTTCGCCCGCCGCATGGTCCGCGCCGCGCACGGTGCGGCTGGCCATCTGCCAGATTCTGGCGATCGACGGCGACCGCGAGGGCAATTTCCGGCGCATCGAATACGCGCTCGATCAGGCGGAGGCGGAACACGCCGACATCGCCATCTTTCCCGAGTCGTCGATCCTGGGTTGGGAGAATCCGGAGGCTCACCGCATGGCAGCGCCGATTCCGGGAGCGGACAGCGACCGCATTGCGGGGCTGGCGCGGCAGCATCACCTGATGATCGCCATTGGAATGGACGAGAAGGATGGGGACAAGCTGTACGATTCGGCGATCCTTGTGGACAAAACAGGAAAGCTCTTGTGGAAGCATCGCAAGATCAATGTGCTGCCGGAGCTGATGACGCCGCCATACTCACAGGGACGGGCGGAAGACATTGGCGTGGTGGATACGGAGTTTGGGCGGATCGCGGTGCTGATCTGCGCGGACACCTTCACGGACGCGTTTGTGAATCGGATGAAGGTGCTGAAGCCGGACCTGATGCTGGTGCCGTACGGGTGGGCCGCGCCCGACGACCAATGGCCGCAGCACTCCAAGGTGCTGGAGGACCTGGTAAAGCGCCGCGCGGCACAGGTGCGGTGCCCCATGGCCGGCGTGGACCTGGTGGGCGAGATGACGCACGGGCCCTGGGCCGGCCAGACCTACGGCGGATCGAGTTTTGTGGCCGACGGGACGGGGAAGATTCTGCTGACGCTGAAGGACCGCGATGCGGACATGCGCGTCATTGAGGTGAAGGCGGGATCGCTGGCGCGTTGAGCGCCGTCATGCGGCGGCGACCGTTGCGCCTGCCCATTCGATGGTGACAACCGTGATGTCGTCCTGCTGGCCGAACTTCCGCGCGGCTTCCGCCAGATCGGCTGCGGAGTGCGTCGACTTCTCCTGCGCGCGCTCGAAGCCGAACAGTTCGCCCTGCGCGTTCTGAGCTTCCACCACGCCGTCGGAACAGAAGGTGAGGCAGCTGCCGGGCTCCAGCGCAAACTCCGCGATGGTGTACGCAACGCCGGCGACAACGCCGAGGGGGAGCGCGCCGGGAAGCGCAACTTCGCGGCCATCGAGGTAGGGCGGCAGATGGCCGGCATTCGCGATCGTGACGAGGCCATCGGCGGTGATGAGCGCGGCCGCCGCTGTGGTGAGCGCGCCACCCGCGCGGCCCACGAGGCGGTCGTTGAGGCCGGCGAGCAGTTTGGCTGGATCGTGGGTGAATTCGGCGGTGGCGCGAATGGCGCCGACAAGCACTGAGACGAGCATGGCCGCGGGCAGGCCCTTGCCGGCCACGTCGCCAACGATCACAAGCAGGCCGCCCTCACCGCTGGGCAGCACCTGGAAGAAGTCGCCGCCGACCTGCTGCGCAGGCAGGTAGATGGAATCGACGCGAAACCCGGGAATGGCGCCCACCTGCTCGGGCACAAGAAGCTGTTGGATCTGCTGAGCGGCCACCAGTTCAGACTCGAGCAGCGCCTGGCGGCGGCCGGTGCGCGAAGAGCGCAGGAGGATGATGACGCCCAGCGCGAGGGTGGACAGGATCTCGGAAAGCTCGGCCAGCGAGACGGAGAACGGGCCGACCGGGAAGCTGTTAATGGAATTCGAAAGGCGAATGGCCGATTGGCGCGATGCCGGGATTTGAAAGAGGAAGGTGACTGCGATCAGGAGGTAGATGTAAAGGCTGAAGAGCACCGAGGGAATGAGGAGGATGCCGGCCTCGCGGTTGCCGCGGCGCCAGTGAATAGCGAGCACGACGGGAATGAAGATGGACAGAAGGACGATGTAGGGAAGATTGATGAAGACCTGGAATGTCAATGGGACGGTGAAGATGACGCCCTGCAGGCTGGCTAATACATTGGTGACGCCGGCAAAGAGGAAAAACCCGCGCCAGGCCCAGCCCACGCGGTAACGGATGAAAGAAAAGTAAAGCGAGCCGGTGACGAACGGAGAGGCCAGGTGGAAGAGATTCTGGAAGATGACCCAATGCTCGGGCACGTTGATAAACGGCGAGATGACGGGAAGCGGCGAATCGCACAGCATGAGAACGCTGGCAGCAACAATCCAGAGATACTCCTTCTGGCTGCGTTGGGCCCACCAGAGCACGAGCGCGATGAGGCCGACCCCGAGCATGAGGAGACGATAGACCCAGTCATCGAGATTCTGGCCGATGGCGGCCAGCCAATCGTCGCGGTAGAGGGTATCGAACTGACCGAGGGTGAGATTGCTGGGAAAGTAACCAGGACCCTGGCCATTCCACTGGGTTGGGGAAATGTGAACACGCAGGGCGATCATGAGTTCGCCTGAGGCCACCAGGCGATTGGGGATCGGCGCGCGGAGGCGAGCGGCAAACGTCGAGGGCCTGAAGGGCTTCACCTGCCCATTGGCGATGAGGCGCTGGCCGTTGACGTAAATCTCAAAGGCGTCGGAGAGGTTGTTTTCGGAGAGGCCGAGACCGGTGTCCGCGGGATCGACCTTGACGCGCAGGCGATACCAGATGACGGGCGGCTGCTGGCGGCCGTAAAGCGTGACGAGCGATGAGCCGGTGTCGAATGGCGTCCAGCGCGAGTCGTCGAAATCAGGGCGAGCGTAGGCAAGATCGTCCCCGGCGTGAACCAGCCATGTGCCGCCCAGATTCACAGGCTCGTGGATGTGCGTCGCGTCAAAGACGACGGGAGCGGCGGACTGCGCGGGAAGTGCCTGCGCCGCGGCAAAGAACACCAGAGGCGCAATGATCGCCAGGCCCAGCGCCGGCAAATTCCTGGAAACGCGAGCGACGAACAAAGAGATTCCTCCTCCCGCAATGCAGGTCAGCGAAGCTGGCATCCAGATTACATTGAGGACGGGGAAGAAGGTGACCCGCCCTTCGCGCGGCAATGCGCACGAAGGGCAGGATGTCCCGAGCAGGCCGAAGCGAGCTGGCTTACTGGCCTTCTTTGGCGCGCGTAGCCGTGAACTCAACGGCGGGGCGATCGCCCACGGTCCGGGTGAACTTGATGCTGTCCCCGTCAACCTTGCCGGTGTAGTTGATGGTCATGTCGTTGCCATTGAAGCTGACTTTCTGGGTAAAGGAAATGTTGGCGCCATCGACCTTGCCGTCGGTGATGTCGGTGCCGCCGCGCGGAGTGGTGACAGTGCCGGACAATGCGGCGCCATCGACTTTGAAATTGAAGGTGATCTGCTGGTCGCCGCGGGGCGTGGTCACGGTGCCGGACCATTTGCCGGTGACGTCTGCGGCCAGCGCCGTGATGGCGCCAAAGCTGACGAGGAGAAGTGCGAGGGCGATTTTTCTGAGCATGATGCGAGCCTCCCTTGGGTCGTTCGGAGTTGGACGGAACGGCGAACGTTCCTTACCCCTTTTGACGACGCGCGGAGGATACGAGAAGACGCGGCAAATGCGAAAAATTGCGCTACGGAGCAGGCGGCGCCGGCGGTCCGGAGGGTTCCGGCAGGCCGGCTTCCGCGGCGGAGGGCAGCGTGTGGGTGGACCACCAGTGGTCGATGAGCTGGTCCCAGTGGTCGCCGCGCTCGATCCAGAGCTGGGCGGCGCGGTCGTAGCGGGCCTGGTTGTTGGCCAGCCAGTAGGGGCGGTTATCGCGCAGCCAGGCCTGCCGGTAGAGCGGGCCGATCAGGGTGTAGCCGTCGCGAATGTCCTGGAGCTTGCCGTTGTTCGATCCTATGGTCTCCAGCAGGTTCTCGACCTGGTTCCAATTGTTCTTGTCGGAGGCAAGGGATTGCGCGCGGGCGTAAAGCGAGACACAGTCGTCCGCGGCCTGGAACTTGAGGCCGACGGCGTCGATGCGGCGGGCGCCGAGTTCGAGGGCATCGAGTGCGTCAGGGTTGGCGAGCTGGCGATGATCGGCGGCAGCCGCGGCGCGGGCTTGACCGGCGAGCGTGATGGCGCGTTCGGCGTGGAGGCGGAGATCCGATAGGACTGGACGAATTTTGCCGGCCACGGCCTGGCCGTTTGCTGAGAATGGATCGATCCAGTAAAGGCTGTCCTGGGCGTCTTCCAGGCCGGCGCCCTTGAGCGTGGCACTCACGGCCATCAGCTCGCGCTGGGCATCGTCGATCTTGCCGGTGGGATCGTTATGGAAGGCCTGCCCATAGGAGGCGATGAAGCCGTCGTTGGAGATGGGCGCGGGCTGCCATGCCGCAGCGCCGCCGAACAGCACGCCGAACCAGTTCAGGTCGAAGATTCCCTCGCCGTCGTCGTTCCATACGGTGTTCAGCATGCCGGTGGCGCCCAGGCGCTGGCCATCGCGCACGAAGTTGCCGATGTTGCCCATGGCCTCATTGTTGTTGGGGAACATGCGGCTCCAGTTGTTGACTCCGGGTGCGACCCACGTCTCCAGGCCGGCTTTGGTGAAGGGCACAATCTGGCTGGTGAAATCGGGCTTCGCATCGTACTCCCATGGAACGGCGATCATGTCCTTGGGCAGCGTGGGAACGAGGTCGGGCGAATTGACGGCGATGTCGCCCCAGAAGAGCAGGCGTTTATGTTCGGGCGCGAGCGTGTCATGAATGCGGCTGAGGAAATCGAGATAAACCTTGCCCAGGCCCTGCTGCTGGACCTGCTCTTTCGTACGGCCGAGGCCGAGGTCTGAAGTTTCGTCGGCGCCGATGTGCGCGTAGGGTCCGGGGAACACTGCGGCGAGATCATGGAACCAGCTGGCAATCAGAGGCAGCGTGCCGGGATCGCCAGGCGCGAGCACCGCGCCGTGCGGCGTTTCGCCGAGGGGCGAGTACTGCTCGTACTTGAGCACGTTATGCAGGTGTCCAAAGGACTCCTGCTCCGGGATGACGGTGATGTGGTACTGCGCGGCATAGGCGACCAGTTCGCGGGCTTCGTCGGGCGTCATGGCGCCGCCGGGAAACGCCGCGAGGGGCGTGTTGGAATATGCGAACGTGTGCTCGAAGTAAGGCGAGAAGATGTTGTATTTGAATGCGGCCAGGGTGCGGATTTCGCGCTTGAGGAAATCCATGTTGGGCAGCGGCCCGCGCGACCAGTCGTCGGAGAGGCCGCGATGGGGCATGGCAGGCCAGTCGCGGATGGTGGGGATGAGGAGGATGGCGTCCTTGCCGGAGCCGCGGATGAACTGCTTCACGGTTTGAGCGCCGTAGAAGAGGCCTGTGGAGGTTTCCGCAATAATGGCGAGTCCGTGCGCGCCGTCCGGGACGAGGATGTAACCCTCGTCGTGCATGGCGGGGTCGAAGGCGAGGTGATTGTGGGCCAAGATTCCCTTGCCCATGGGAGCCTCGGCGCGTTCCAGCCGGACGAATGGGCCGCCTTCTGCGCGTGGACGGGCCGATTCCAGCTTGAGCGCCGAACGGAGGTTCTCGGCGGCGAACTCGTCTTCCTTGTCTCGCGGCGCAAGGACGCCGATTTCCATCCCCTCAGTACGAACGGCTTTTACGGCAGAGCACTCGCGCGGCGCGGGGATGATGTGGAGATCGGCGCAGGTTGGAGCTTGTGTCGACGAGCCTTGAGCAAACGTAGGAGAGCAACAACCGAAAAGAACAGACATCAATGCCAACACAAACCTGCGCACATGCGCCTCCTGCCAGGAATCGGCTTCTACGGCTCCCGATTCACTGCGCACGCGCGCGGCAAACCGGGCCGCAGCCATGATAGCGGTTGGCGATTGGAGCGCAAGGGCTGCCGTTCAGATCCGCAGGAAGATCTTCCTGCGGAACATCCAAAAGAGCACTACCCAATAGGCGCTTAACGTGAGTATGCCGAGGAAAAGCGGCTCCAGCCCCGCGCCAAACACATTCAGCACGCGCATACCAAGATGAATCCGGAACGAGTCCTCGACAAACTCCCGGCACAGCTCCGCCATGCAGTACGCAGTGATGGAATTCATGCCGATGACCACCAGCGGAAACACAATGCGGCGATTGCCTTTGACGTCAATGAACCACGAGAACGCCGAAAGAAACAGGAAGCAAACTCCGCCGGAGAACAGCGTCCACGAAGGCGTCCAGATGCGCTTCACAATGGGACAAATGCCGGTGAAGTGCAAGAGCAGCGCGAGCGCTATCAGCCCGGCCGCGGCCGCCACGAACGGCCGCAACGGAATCTTCGGCGCCGACTCGATAAACCATCGCCCGCCAATCACGCCCAGCATCATCGTGCCCAGCGTCGGAATAAAACTCAGCGTCAGATACCCGCCGTCGTTGTAGCGAAACGGGCTGATGCGCGGAAACAGGTTCAGGAACCACACGTCGAAGGCCTGGCCGAGATTGGAATTCTTGTTCCAGTGCGCGGCGAACCCGCTGAACAAATGCTGGTGCCAGTCCGGCGGCACACCCACGGCAGCCCAATCGAACCCCGGCCCCGGCGCGGGATAGAGCGCCCACGCCAGCCAATAACTGAACAGAATGGCGCCAGTCGCGATCCACTGCCAGCGCGGCCGTGCCAACGTAAGCAGGAACGCGAAGGTGTACCCAAGCCCGATCTGCGTCAGCGTGTCTTCAAACGTGAAGTACGTGATCGGCCTGCCGTTGGAGCGCAGGAAAAAGCCCAGCGCAATTAGCAGAACGCTTCGCCACATTGTGTGCAGCAGCATGCGGCGGAAGCTCTCTCCCTTGCGCTGCCGGCTACGGATGGAATACGGCAGCGCCACGCCGGCCAGGAATGTGAATCCCGGCTGAATTGTGTCGTGCAGGCTCATGCCGGCCCACTCCACATGCGTCTGGTTCCACGCCAGGATGTGCCAGAACGTGCTCGCCGGGTAAGCGCGCGCAATCCGCCAGAACGCCAGCACTTCGCCCATCATCAGCAGCATCACCAGGCCGCGATACGCATCGACAGCCACGTTGCGCGCCGGCGCAGAGTTGGCAGCGGAGTCGCGGCGGCTCTCGTGCGCGGCAGGGAGATCGGTCTGGCTGGCAACAGGCATGAGGGCTCCCCGCATTCGGGGCCAAATCATCCGGCCCCGAAATGGTGCCACTACATTAGGCGACCCGGCACCAGCCGATCAAGCCATTCCGAATTGAAGGCTGACAACTGACAATTGACAATTGAAAACTACCGCAGGCTCTTCAGCGCAGGATACAACTTCCTCCACCGCTCATAGCCCGCCTTGTACGCAGCCGCATCCTCAGCATCCGGCTCAATGCGCGCGGCCACTTCGATGGCCTGCGCACAGGCCTCATCCAGGTTGGCCCAGTGGCCCGCGCCCACGCCCGCCATCATGGCGCAGCCGAACGCGCCGCCTTCTTCGGCGGTCAGAATCTCCACCGCATGCCCGTAGACTCCTGCCTGAATGCGCCGCCAGAGCGGACCGCGCGCGCCGCCGCCGCCGAGCCTGATTCCCTTCACCGGAATCCCCAGCTGCGCAAACAGCGTGAACGTGTCCTGAAGCGAATAGGCAACACCCTCCAGCACCGCCCGCGTAAAGTGCGCGGCGGTGTGGATGGTGCCGATGCCCGCGAACGCCGCCCTCACCTCCGGATCGAGATGCGGCGTGCGCTCGCCCAGCAGGTACGGCGCCCACTCCAGACCCTCGCTGCCCGCGGGAACCTTAGCCGCATCCGCCGTAAGCGCGTCGTAGTTTTGTCCGGCAAAGAACGTGTTGCGCAACCACTGCAAGCTCAAGCCCGCTGATTGCGTCACGCCCATCACGTGCCACAACCCCGGCACCGCGTGGCAGAACGTGTGCAGCCGCCCCTTCGGATCCTTCGTCGGCTCGGCCGTAGCCGCAAACACAACGCCGGAAGTACCGATCGTCGCCGACACCGACCCCGGCTGCAGAATCCCCATGCCAACCGCGCCCGCCCCCTGGTCGCCTGCGCCAGCCACAACCGGCGTACCGGCGGCGAGGCCCGTAAGCCCCGCGGCCTTCTCGCTGATGTGCGCGCAGACCTCAGGCGATTCGTACACTTTGGGCAGCCAGTTAAGCGAAACGCCGGACGCTTCCGCAACTTCTTTCGACCAGCGGCGGTGGGTCACGTCGAGAAGCAGCGTGCCGGAGGCCTCCTGCACGTCGATGGCGAACTCGCCCGTAAGCCGGTAGCGGACGTAATCCTTCGGGCACATGATGTGGCGAATCTTCGCGAAGATTTCCGGCTCGTGCTCTTTGACCCACAGCACCTTGGTCAGCGTGAAGTTAGGCAGCGCCGGGTTGCAGGTCAGCTCAATCAGCTTCTCGTAGCCGATCTTCTCGTGCAGCCAGTCGCACTGCGGCTGCGTGCGGGTGTCGCACCAGATCAGCGACGGGCGCAGCACCGTTCCGTTTTCATCCAGCATGACCGCGCCGTGCATCTGCCCCGTCAGTCCAATGCACGCAATGGGCTTTTGCGGTTGGGGCGCGGCGGCAATGGCCGCGCGGATAGCCTCCTGCGCGGCGCGCCACCAATCCTCGGGATCCTGCTCGGCCCAGCCGGGATGGGGCGTGCGGAACGGAGCATGCTCGCTGGAAGCGCCGGCGATCAGCTTCCCGTTGCCGTCAACGATGACGGCGCGCGTGCCGCCCGTCCCCACATCCATTCCCAGAAACCACATGGCTTTCTTCTCCTCTAAATCGCTTTTCTTGGGCGAATCGAGCATAGCACTATGGCCGGGCAGCGGAATAGCGCCCCGCGCCCGATGCTGCCTTTCCCGTTTCGATCGAGCGGCCCAGGCTTCGCGCCTTCGGGGGAACACTTCCGCTCCGGCGAGCGTATTATGTCCTGTGCCGCGATCACTCTCTTCCTGCGGCTGCCTGCAATTCGCCGGATCCACGCAAGTAAAGGAGGCTCGGCATGGCGCACTTATTCGCTCATCTTAAACAGATCCTTCGCCGGCTGGCGCACGCACCCCTGTTTACCACCATCACGCTTATCACGTTGGCGGTGGGCATCGGCGCCAACACCGTCGTTTTCAGCGTCGTTGATGGCGTGCTGCTCAAGCCGCTGCCATACGCTGACTCCGATCGGCTGGTCGGCATCTGGCATAGCGCTCCCGGTGTGAATATGCCTGTCATCAATATGGCGGCCTTCTTTTACTTCACATACCGCGAGCAAGGCACCGCGTTCCAGGACATCGGCGCCTATAACAACGATTCCTACGCCGTTACCGGCATGGGCCAGCCCGATAAAGTGCCCGCGCTCGACGTCACCGACGGCACCCTCCCCCTGCTCGGCGTCAAGCCCGCGCTGGGCCGGCTGTTCTCGCGCCAGGATGACTCGCCCAGCGGCCCGCAAACCGCCATCCTCTCTTATGGCTACTGGCAACGCCGCTTCGGTGGAAGCGAATCCGTCATCGGCAACACCATCACCATTGACGGCGCCGCGCACGAGATCATCGGCGTTCTTCCCCGGAGCTTTCAGTTCCTCGACCAGAAGGCCGAACTCTACTTGCCCATGCGACTCGATCGCAGCAAGACCCAACTCGGCAACTTTAACTTTCAGGCCCTGGCGCGGCTCAAGCCCGGCGTCACCCTTGATCAGGCCAACGCAGACGTGGCCCGCATGATTCCCATCGCCATTCACGCCTATCCCGCTCCACAAGGATTCTCGACAGCCGTTTTTGAAACGGCAAGGTTCCAGCCCACCCTGCACACCCTCAAAAACGTCGTCGTGGGCGACGTGGCCAAGGTGCTTTGGGTGCTCATGGGTTCCATCATCGTAGTGCTGCTGGTGGCCTGCGCCAATGTGGCCAATCTCCTTCTTGTCCGCGTGGAAGGCCGCCGCCAGGAGCTCGCTCTCCGCTCCGCGCTGGGCGAAGGGCGCGCGCAAATCGTGACCGGAATCCTTATCGAAAGCCTGGTGCTCAGCCTGGCTGGGTGCCTCATCGGCCTTGGCCTGGCGTTCGTCGCGCTGCGCCTCCTGGTGGCCGCCGAGCCTGCGGGCTTGCCCCGCCTGCATGAGATCGGAATCAACCTGCCCGTAATGCTCTTCGCCCTCGCCGTTACGTTGTTTGTGGCCTTCGTCATCGGCATGATCCCCGTCTTCAAGTACTCCGGCGCGCGCATGAGCACCGGGCTGCGTGAAGCCGGCCGCGGTAACAGCCAGGGACGCGAGCGCCATCGCGCGCGCAAAACCCTCGTCGTGGTGCAGGTGGCGCTGGCCCTGGTCCTGCTCATCTGCTCCGGCCTCATGATCCGCACCTTCCGCGCGCTGGTCAAGGTCTCTCCAGGGTTCACTGATCCCAATTCGCTGTTGTCGTTCGGTATCTACATCCCCCAGACCCTCATCCCCGACACCGAGAAGCAGCGCGTGCTGCGCACCCAGCAGGCCATCGAGGAAGCGCTCGGCGCCATTCCCGGAGTCCAGTCCGTGGCCATCACCACCGGCATTCCTTTGAGCGGCGAAATGAACTTCAACCCCGTAGCCGCTCAAGACCACTCGTACCGGGAAGGCGAGCTGCCCCCCATTCGCCGTTTCCGCTATATCGGCCCCGGGGTCTTCTCCACATTCGGCGCCACTCTCGCCGCCGGCCGCGACTTCACCTGGGACGACGAGTTTCAGAAACGCCCCGCTGCCATCATCAGTGAAAACTTTGCCCGCGAGTATTGGGGATCCCCGCAGAACGCACTGGGCAAAATGGTCCGGGAAGCTCCGGGAGAACAGTGGCATCAGATCGTCGGCGTGGCGCGCAACGTCTATGACGATGGATTGGACAAACCGCCTTCCGCTGTCGCTTATTGGCCGCTCTACCAGGATCAGTTCAACGGCGACAAGGAAATGATGCGCCGCGACGTGAACTTCGTCATCCGCTCGCCCCGCGCCGGCTCCTCCGCATTCCTCGGCGAGATCCAGCGGGCGGTGTGGTCGGTCGATCCCGACCTACCGCTGGCGGAAACCACAACTCTCGGCGAGCTCTACAACAAATCCATGGCCCGGACTTCCTTCACTCTCGTCATCCTTAGCGTCGCCGGCGGCATGTCGCTGCTGCTCGGGATTGTGGGGATCTATGGCGTGATCGCGTTTGGCGTGGCGCAACGCACGCGGGAGATCGGCATCCGCATGGCGCTGGGAGCCCGGCGCGAGGTGCTGACCGGCATGTTTGTGCGCCAGGGCCTGGCTCTGACCGGTGTCGGCCTGGCCGCGGGACTCGTAGTGGCGTTCGCCTGCGTCCGCGTCATGCGATCCATTCTGTTCGGCGTGAGCCCGATGGATCCCTGGACTTACATCCTGGCGGCTCTCATCATCCTTGCCATCTCCTGGATTGCCTGCTATCTGCCGTCGCGCCGCGCAGCGGTGGTGAATCCAGTGAATGCGCTCAGGGCTGAATAGGCGGGAGTTACGGCAGGCTGGGCATACCGTCATACAGGACGCCCGCGCGCAGTGTGACCAAAGGCACAGGCAGCCGCGCCGTCTCGCGGTGACAATGAGCTTGTCAGGCCGCGTAAACTCATACCATGCCGGCCGGGAGTGAACATCTGATGAGCGATCTTGCGCCTCTTGCCGAAGCCGTAGCCGTCGACCCGCTTGTGGGCCATCCGCCGGATTTCCACGTCTTCCAGCAGTTCATCGAACGATGCAAAGACCTGCCGGCGATCACGACGGCAGTGGCGTGGCCCCTGAGCGAGGTGGCTCTGAAGGGCGCCGTGGAAGCCGCGCAAGCCGGCCTGATTGAACCGACACTGATCGGGGACGGCCCGCAGATGAAAGCGCTGGCCGCGAAGATCGGTCTCGACATCAGTTCCTACCCCATCCTCCAGGCCGATGACGAAGCCAGGGCCGCCGAGCTCGCCGTGGCCATGTGCCGCGCGGGCGGGGCGCTGGCCCTGATGAAAGGCAGCCTGCACACCGACGAGCTGCTCAAACCCGCCATGGCGCGTGACACCGGCCTGCGCACCTCGCGGCGCATCAGCCATGTCTTCATCATGGATACGCCCGCGTACGCCCGCACCCTGCTCATTACCGACGCAGCCATCAATATCAAGCCGGAGTTTGAAGACAAGATCCACATCGTGCAGAACGCCATCGACCTGGCTCACGCGCTGGGGATTCCGCAGCCCAAGGTGGCACTCCTTTCCGCGGTGGAAACCGTGAACCCGAAGATCCCGTCCACCATGGAAGCCGCCGCTCTATGCAAGATGGCCGACCGCGGACAGATCACCGGCGGCATCCTGGATGGACCCCTGGCCTTCGACACCGCCGTCAGCGCGCGGGCCGCAGCCATCAAGAAGCTGGAATCGCCCGTCACCGGGCTGGCTGACATCCTGGTGGTCCCTGATCTGGAAAGCGGAAACATGCTGGCCAAGCAGCTCGAGTACCTGGGCGGCGCACAGCTTGCCGGCATCGTGCTCGGAGCGCGCGTGCCCACCATCCTTACCAGCCGCGCTGACTCCGCTGAGACGCGCCTGACCAGCTGCGCGGTTGCCGTGCTTCTGCACTACGCGGCGCATCCGCTGGTGAAGGAGTAGGCCAGCTTCAGAGACCGAAAGAAAGCTCCATGGGGTCAGTCGCGAGGTTGCGCGATCACTGCGCTATTTCTTCCGGCGGTCGTGGAGCATCCGCCTCGCCAGCGCCACCGGTCCCCACCCATGCTTTGAAGGCGCCGCTTGGGCCGCCGCCTCCTCCTCCGAAATAGGCGGCGCCATCATGGTCCACAACACGCCCCTATGCAGCACCGGCACGGACACGCCTTCAAAATGCAGGCTATATTCGCCCTCCGGAAGATCCGACGGAACGTGGATGATCACCGGATCGTGGTAGACAAACTTCTCCGGCCCTGACGATGCGTTCCGTCTCGCCATAAGTTCACACGGGGTCTGCTGTCCCAACCCCTCCAGCCTGCCGGTCAACAGCACGTTTACGTGCATGCTCTGTCTCTCTCTTTTGAAATCCTTTACAACGCGGCAAATCCGGAGCACAGCAACGGGAGGCAGCCCCGCCCTCCCGGAAACAGCGTACTACAGAAAAACTAAACCCCAATGCGGTAGTTTGACGCTTTAGTAGACCGTTTCATTATGTCGCCTCTGGCACATAATGCGTTGGGCAAAATTAAGCGGTAATCTCCGAGGTAATGACCCCGCGACTTTCCGGCGTTGCGCCGGGGCCAACCGCGCCTCAGTCCATGGCCATACTGAGCTGGTGGCGCACGTCGGCGCCGCGCACCCAGAAGATCACGTCCGTGGCGATGTTGGAGGCGTGATCGGCAATGCGCTCCAGCGAACGGGAGACAAACAGGCCGTTCATGGCCTGCTGGGTATGCCGGGGATTGCCCTGAATCAGATCCAGCAGGTCCGCGTGGGCGCGGCGATTCATGCGGTCCACCTCGTCGTCCATCTCGCGCACATGATCGGCAAGGCGGGCATTACCCTCCAGCAGCGACTGGATGGCCGAGCGGATCATGTTGGCGGTGCATTCGCCCATGGCAGCAAAGTCCACCGGCAGCTCCACCGACTCAATTTCCAGCGCCTCCCGGGTCCGCCGGGCAATCGCCACCGACTGATCGCCGATGCGCTCCAGGTCCCCGTTGATCTTGATCACGGCCAGGATGAACCTCAGGTCAATCGCCATCGGCTGTTCCTTGGCCAAGAGCTCGTAGGCCATTTCGTCCAGCTCACGCTGGGCGGTGTTGATCGCTGTCTCGTTCTGCCTTACATATTGGCAGAGGCCCTGGTCGCGCTGCAGGTAGGCGTCCACGGCCGACTCGACCGCCTGCTGCGACAGGGCGGCCATGGCCAGGATCTTGTCCTTGAGCTCGGCAAGTTGCATCTGAAAATGGATACGCGGCACGGAGCAGCTTCCTCTCTAACGATTGTGCATCAGGGAATGTTACATACTCGCGAAAAACGTCGCCAGGCATCACCTGGGTCACGTCTCAGGGAGGGGAAGCCCGGACCGGGCGACTCCCTTCCCTCGTGGTTAGACGCGCCAGATCACGGTTCCTGTTCTACGATCTTTATCGATGACAAACAATGACGAAGGTCACTCAATGTTCACCATAGACCCGGGTGCGCATGCTCCGCGAGACGTATACAAGCTGATGACCGGGCTGATCGTACCGCGGCCCATCGCCCTGGTGTCGACCGTGAACGCCGCTGGAGCGCCCAATCTGGCGCCGTTCAGCTTCTTTTGCGGCGTCGGTGCGGATCCGCCCACGCTGCTGTTCTGTCCGGCGCTGCGGGCCGGGGGCGCCGTGGAACCTGCCTCCCGCAAGGACACGCTGCACAACGTGGAGGCCACGGGCGAGTTTGTGGTCAACGTAATCAGCGAAGCGATGGCGACGGCTGCCAACCTTACCGCCGCGGAAGTACCGCCTGAAGTGGATGAGTTCGCGCTCGCCGGGCTCACCCCCCTGCCCAGCGAAGCCGTCCGGCCGCCGCGCGTGGCCGAGTCGCCAGCGCAGATGGAGTGCAAGCTGCTCCAGGTGATCTACACCAGCAACCGGCCCTCCGGAGGGGTGATTGTGCTGGGCGAGATCGTGCGGTTCCACGTCCGCGCCGATCTGATCGACAACTTCCGCGTCGATCCAGCGGGGCTGGATGCCGTGGGGCGCATGGCCGGCAACACCTGGGTCCGCACCCGCGATCGCATTGAGCTGGTTCGGCCCAAATAGGAACCGGCTGCCCCGGTCCCCAAATGCGAGGGACCGGGGGCACCCTCAGCGTTTATGGGGACTGCCGGCGCGAGCGAGCGCCCGCTCATCGCGAAAGGCTGCGATGAACGGGCACAGCCCTGAGTGCGTTGGAATTGCTGAGTGGCGGCCTGCCTACTTTTTGGGTTGTGCCGAAGGAGGCGTCAACCCATTCAGCCTCAGGTAGGCAGCCATCTGGGAGTAGTGGTCCGCCAGGTCGACGGGCAGCAGCATCAGCACCATCGCCCGCGGCATGGTGCGGTGGAACAACGTGACCGCCGCCCCTCCAAGTTTCGCGTCCGTCAGGCCGTCGAGCACGGGGCCGCAGAAGTCGAACGAAGCCTTCAATCCCGCAACCAATTCGGCCTTGGAAGCCGTGTCGCTCACCTTCAGGGCTGCGGGCGCAGTTGTGTCTGAGAGCGCCCCGCACAGCGCTCCATTCGATTGGGCGATGTGCGCAACCACCTTCCCGAACGTCCATTGGTCGGCCGTGGGGTGGTAGCTGTACTTGTCTTCGGGCATCTGTTCGGCCGCCGCTATCATATTTTTCGCGTCGCGCTCGTAGAGCGTCTTCGCACTCCACACCATCGGATTCGCAGTTGCTTCAGGGGGCAGCGGGGTGGCGGGCGCCTGCGCAAACAAGACCGGCACAGGGGCAAGGGCCATCACTGCCAACAGGGACAAAACTCGCATCGAGACTCCTCTTCTCAGTGGTCAGTGGTCAGTTCCTTTGGGGATGCAGGGGAATCGCTCGAACAGCATCAGCGGGCAATCATAGGAGGTGCTTTTTGCCGATGTCAACTGCGCGGCGTGCGGCCTCAAATGAGATTCAGGGCGCGTCGGCGGAGCCGCGTTAAGGAAGCTGGCGGGGAAGGTTGAGCGCGATCTTCGGCTGGCCCACACCGCGATCGGCCACTCAACCAACCTTGGCGATGCCGCGCAGCAGGTCTGGATCCGCATCTTTGACACCTACCTGCCGGAGCGCTATCGTGCGCGCTCCGCCACCGTGATGGACAGCGAAGGAAAATTCAGCGACCAGATCGACATCGTGGTCTTCGACCGGCAGTACTCGTCCACGCTGTTCGAGTTTGAAGGCACGATCGTAGTACCGCGGAAGCCGTCTACGCGGTGTTCGAATCCAAGCAGATTTTCAGCGGTGAGGCCCTGACGTGCGCACAGGCGAAAGCGGCCAGCGTGCGCCGTCTCTCCCGCACCTGTGTGAGCATCCCGACGGTCAACGGGAATTTCCGCAAGAACCCGCAATGGATACTGGCCGGTTTCGTGGCCCTGGATACCAGAAAGAGTCCCGATGCGAAAGCCGTCAAGAGGCGCCTCGAGGCCGACCAGGGAGAGTGCAAACTGGATTTCGGCTGCTGCGCTTCCGTGGGGACGTTCGGCTGCGACGGCGCGGACTCGACGACTTTCCGGCTGGAGAGCCAGGCGGCGGGCAGGTTTCTGATGGAGGTGATGGCGCGCCTGCAGGCCTGCGGCACCGCGCCGGCTATCGACGACCGCGCCTACGGCAAGTGGATGGACGCGCAATCACTGCCCGCCGGCCTTTGATGAGCCTGGGCTGCCCCGACGGCCTCCAGAGAACTGAAAGCCCACAACTCGATCTAGTGCCGGGGGCGGTATTGTCCTCGCTGCGACGGGAGAATATCGATGTCATCGGGGCCGTCCCAGCGGTTGATGGGGGGCGGTTGAGCGGGCGTCTTCGGTTCCTCGTCGCGCTCCGCGGGCTCCGGATTGAACAGTAACGGATTCAACTCAGGGTGCCCGGTCACTTCCATCGGCGCTGGCCAGGAATCGTCATTCTCATCCGGCTCCATGGACTGTACGATGATGTCGCTCTCCGGCAAGGTTTCCATGCGGGGCTCGCGCGCGGCAACCTGACGGCGCTGTTCCATCTTGCGATGCAGGTTCTGGATCCCCTGTGAGACAAGAAGATTACGCAATCCGCTCAGCCGCGACACAGTTGGGTTTTCGTTCTGCTCCGCGACCGGTTGGGCGGGGCTGGGGGCCGCATCCTGCGTGGACACTGGAGCTGCATGCGCTTGATCCGCGCCGGGATGCTCCGCGGGAGGGGCCAGTTCATCCCACCACTCCTTCAACGGCTCCTTGCGGCGCGAAGCCACGGGTTGGCGTTCCGAGCCGTCTGCGGCACCTGCACGTTCCGCCGGCGGCAGAATCGGAAAGAGAGCTTCCTTCTCTGCGCGCAGCCGCGCCCGCCAGGAATAGGGCCCCTCTTCTCCGGTATACGGCACCGAGAAGCGAGAGCCGGCTTCGCGTTCCCGGGATGGCTGAGCCGGAACCGACGGCGCTGCCGGAGCGCTCTCTTTGCGCGGTTCTCCTGGCTTGGCTGGACCGGCGACAACCGTCGCATCTTTGTCCGCAGCCTCGTGTAAGTCGGCCAGGAGCGCCATCGATCCGACTCCGAGGGTCTGCTCGTCGTTGGCAGCAACGTATTGCCGCTGACGCGGTTTGTGGACGATGAGGGCCGCAGCCAACGCCAGCACCATGCCCGCCAGCAGAATCGCGAGGGCATTGCGATAGATCTTTCCGTGGTCCGCATGCAGCGGCGCAACGGCTGGAGCCGACAAATACACCGCATCCGGAGCGGGGTTCTCCATGCTCAGGGTGCGGATTTGCCCATCGACCGTGGTGAAGCGCGCTTGCAGGCGGGCGATGTCAGTGGCCAGCTGGTTGGCGCGCTGCATCCGCGGCGTCGGCCGGCCGGCCGCGCCGGTTATCTTTGCCAGCTGGCCATTCAGCCGTGCTTCCACCGCGGAGGTTCGCTCCAGGTCGGTCTTCACCTTCTGCCCAATCCGCGCTGCGGCCTTGGCCCGCAGATCCCTGGTCATGGCATCCAGCGAGTCGTTGACCTTGGCCAGCTCGTCGGTGTCCTGCTGGTACAGCGGATTGCTGGCCGAAAGATTGGCCATTTGTGAGATCAGGTCTAAGCGCCGCTTGTTGAGCTCCGTCTTCGAGCTCATCAGGCGTGGGTCGGCCGCCACAATCTGGTCGGCCTCCGCATCCAGTGCCGCGGACGAAGGCCCTTCGGTCGTCGCCGTCAGCTTGGCCGAAGCCTGGTCGCTATCCGTCTGCGCCTTCACCAACTCCGCCCGGATGGCTGCAATCTGATCGGCGTACTTGTCGGGCGCGGACGATTCCGCCGCCGCAGCTCCCAATTGGTTGTTCAGCGTCTCCTGCTCGGTGCGATCGCTCGCCAGATCCTTCAGCACCTGGCGGCGCTGGTCGCGCAGCTGTTCAAGCTGCTGCGCAGCGCGGGAACGCAGTTCCCCGGCGGCGCTCTCAATAAAGCTCGCGGCCACGGCGTTCGCCGTTTTCGCAGCTTTATTCGCACTGGCCGCCGTCACATTAATCGAGATCTCGTGACCCGTGCCGACGCGCGCCACTTCGAGATTGCCGCCCAGCCGGCCAGCCTCGGCCTGCGCGTTCTCGCCCTTGAGCCCGTCGATCCGCCGCACCGCTCCCGCCAGCACGTCCGCGCGAGTGGCGTTGTGGATCTGTTGCTGAATGTAGGTGTCGAACGCGTTGGCGTCCCGGGGCTCCTGCTGCTGCCCCGGCGCGCTCTCCAGCGGGCCCGAAGGCAACGGCTGCACGTACACCCGGCTCTCCGCCGTGTAGTTATTCCAACGAGTGGCCACATAAGCCGCTGAAAGCAGCAGCGACGTCAGGAAGATCGCCAGCGGCAGCGCCCAGTACAACCGGACCGTCCGCGCCTGCGGATCTTCTTCATTTGCAGCCGTGTCATCCCGGCTCGTCATGGCGCACAACTGACCGCTGCCGTTGGGGCCAGCTTGGCAAATCGATTGAGGCTTGGCACGATCCAAGGCTAAGAGACTGGATCGAAAACCTCTATCCCACAAACAGGGGGAAGGTGCACTGCCCGTCGGTAACCTGCGGGGCCGAGCTCGATAGATACATGTAAGTTGCACAATTTAAATAAATTAAATAGGTAATGTGGCGGATTTCCTCGCGATGTGATGATTACCCCTCTTTTTTTCTCACTTCGCGCCTGCATCCCCGCCTCGCCGCGGGGGGCGGACGCGTGCAAAATAAAAAACGGCGATGTCTAACAGAATCGAAGCAGGCTCGGTCGCTTGTCGCAGGGATGGTGCAAATCGGTGAGGCGGCCAAAAGTGAACCATCCGGTTAGTATGTTCCCCGTCTCAGCCGCATGCATCCCCCTCGCCGGGGCGAATGCTATGATGGCGTGTTCGTAAGCGATTGCAAACCCCTAACTATGAGATTCCTCCTTCCTGTCGCAGTCCTCTTCGCATTTGCAGCCGGTATGACAGCCCAGTCTTCCGACGCCCGATTCGATCCCGCCACAAAGGTGTTTCGCCTGGACGCCGGGAACGCCACATACGCCTTCGGCGTGAACACGCGCGGCGAGTTGCAGCAGATTTACTGGGGCGGGCGGCTGGCAGCGTCGGACCCCATTCCCGCTGCCGTGCCCGCGCGAGAGTGGGCGTCGTTCGACTCGTCCTATTCCAATACGCCGCAGGAGTACGCGGGCTGGGGCGCGGGACTCTTCAACGAGCCGGCTCTCAAGATCACGTTCGCCGACGGCAACCGCGACCTGGTTCTGCATTACGACAGCGAAAGCCCGGCCGAAAACGGATTCAATGTCGTCCTCAAGGACATCTCGCGACAGATTTACGTCACGCTTCATTACGCCATCGACCCAGCCACCGGTATCCTGGCCCGCTCCGCGACGATTGAGAACCGCGAATCCGCTGCTGTAACCATTGAGCAGGCCGCCGCGGCCGCATTCGCGCTCCCGCGCGGGCACTATACGCTCAATACGCTGAGCGGCCGCTGGGCAGGCGAGGGGAACCTGACGCAGGAACCAATTCATCCTGGCGCGAGAGTGATTGAGAGCCGCCGGGGAAGCACCGGTCACCAGGCCAATCCTTGGTTCGCGATCCAAGCCGGCGAGCCCGATGAAGATCATGGCGACGTGTGGTTCGGCGCACTCGGCTGGAGCGGGTCGTGGAGAATCACGGTGGAACAGGATCAGCTCGATGCCGTACGCGTTACCGGCGGCTTTAATCCCTTCGACTTCGGTTATGTGCTGCATCCCGGAGAGCGGCTGGAAACGCCTGTTTTCTACGCGGGACACACAGCGCACGGCCTGGGCGGCGCTTCTAATCTCCTCTTTCAGTTCGAACTGCACAACATTCTGCCGCGGGCGGGCAAGAGTGCCGGCCGCGCCACGCCGCGGCTTCGGCCGGTAATTTACAACTCCTGGGAAGCCACGCAGTTCAATGTGAACGAGGCGGGGCAGATGGCCCTGGCCGAGAAAGCCGCGCAGTTTGGCGCCGACCGCTTTGTAATGGATGACGGCTGGTTCGGCCAGCGCCATAACGATACGGCCGGGCTGGGCGACTGGTACGTGAACAAGGAGAAGTTCCCGCACGGCCTGAAGCCGCTCATCGACAAGGTTCACTCGCTCGGCATGGATTTCGGCTTATGGGTGGAGCCGGAGATGGTGAACCCCAACTCCGATCTGTACCGCGCACATCCCGATTGGGTGTTGAACTTTCCCGGCCGGCCGCGATCCGAACTGCGCAATCAGCTTGTGCTGAACCTGGCACGCAAGGACGTCCACGATTATGTTCTCGGCTTCCTTGACAAGCTGCTCACGGACAATGACATCGCTTATTTGAAGTGGGATTACAACCGCAACTGGGCCGAGCCCGGCTGGGATCAGCTTCCTCCGGCGGAGCAGAAGGCGGTCTACGTCGCGTTTACGCGCAGCCTCTACTCCATACTCGACGAGTTGCGGCGGCGCCACCCCAACGTCGAGATCCAGTCGTGTTCCGGCGGCGGCGGCCGCATCGATCTGGGCATCCTGCGTTATGTGGACGAAGTCTGGACTTCAGACAACACCGACCCCTTCGATCGCCTGACCATTCAGGATGGGTTCACGTATGCATACACGCCGCAGGTCATGTTGGCGTGGGTTACCGATTCACCGCATTGGTTCAACCATCGCAGCACATCGCTCGCATACCGGTTCCTGAGCTCGATGCAGGGTGAGCTCGGAGTCGGGGGCGACATCGGCAAATGGACTCCGGATGAGATGGCGCTGGCCAAGCGCCTGGTCGCGGCCTATCACGAGGTGCAAGCCACTATCGCGCAGGGCACGCTCTATCGGCTTATCTCACCGCGCAACGGCAGCGAGTTCTCCGCCACGCAAACGGTGAACGAGGCGAAGTCGCAATCCGTGGTCTTCGCGTTTATCCATTCCACGCAGGAAGGCCGCGGATTTCCGCTGCTGAAGCTCAAAGGCCTGGATCCCGTGGCACAGTACACGCTCTCGAGCATTGAGGGCAAGGTATCCGCACAGATGCCGAAGGCTGCGAGCGGCGCGTACTGGATGAATCACGGGCTGGAAATGGATGAAGATTTCCGAGGGGATTTCCAGGCTGCGGCGTTTCGGCTGGACCGGAAGCCATAGGCGATTCGTCTGATGCGAAAAACGCAGACACTAAAGCCCAGGTTATTTTATTTGAGCGCTTTCGGCGGGACTGTCCCCCCTTACGCGTATTCATTGGTTCCGCGATTCTTCTGCGAATCATTTAGTCCTCCACCGGCGCGGGTCGGGAGACCCGCGCGACGGCCGGCCGTGAGGCCGGCGCGAGGGTCTTTTTATTGCATGATGGGCCCCGGCCGCTGCCAAGTGTTTCGCGGGGCAAAACAAGGTGAAATCATGGGATTCACCTTGACGGCTCGGCGGGGGTTGTGACGCTTTCTTTTAGTGCGATCTAAGTGCTGGTTTTGTCCCCAATCGGCTTTACCCAGACGAATCAGCATGTTAGCTCGGGGCCCCGCCGGGATCGGCGTTCGACCGGTTCCTTATACCGTCTTTACGGCTATAATCGCGTTGTACCATGGTTTCCCGGCCCACCATCCCCACGCCCGGTTTTGGTCCTCAATTGGAGCCCGCCCTTCGGTCTGATCGACGCTGGCAACTGGTGGAACGCATCCTGCTCACTGGTCCTTTCCAAAAGTCAGCAAATCTTCACACCCTGCTCCGTTATCTCGCGGAGCACTCGATTCGCAACGAGTCCCCGTTCCTGGCGGAGCGGCAGGTGGGGATCGCGGTGTTTGGAAAAGCGGACGACTACAGCCCGGCCGAGGACAGCGCGGTGCGGGTGCACGTCCGCCAGTTGCGGTTGCGTCTCCATGAGTATTTTGCCGTGGAAGGGCGGCATGAGGAACTGATCGCCGACATTCCCAAAGGGTCCTATCTGGTTGAGTTTCATCCTGCTGAAGCGGACGCAAGACCGGCTCCCGCTCCCGTGGCTGTTCTCGCGCCGGCTCCCGTGCGCAGTGCGTCTCGCCGGATCCAAATCCGGGATTTGCTCCTGCTCCTGGTGACGAGCGCAGCTGTTTTTTTCGGCATTGCCTGGTATCGCGCCGCACATCGCAGCAACGACCAACCGGTTCCCTGGCCTGTGAGCGCGGTGATTCAACCCGGCCAGGACACCCACATCGTTGTTTCGGATGGGAATTCGATGGTCCGCCTGCTGGCCAACCACGAGATCACGCTGGAAGAGTATCTGCAGCCGGGATTCCGGTCGAGCCTGATCCCCAAACGCGCGGATGCGGGCATGTCGCGGCTGTTGAACTATATTGCGAATTCGCAGCTCACATCGCTTGCCGATCTCGCTGCAACTTCGTCCCTGATGCGGTTGGCTCCGGAACACGCGCACGTCATGGTCACCTCTGCCAGCGCTCTGAATGAGCGGGAACTGGAGGATGGCAACTTTGTCTTTCTGGGCAGTCCCACGTCCAATCCGTGGGTCTCGCTCTTTGCCGATCAGCTCAACTTTCAGGTGGTGGAGGATGGCGTCGGGGGCCGGATGTATTTCCGCAACAAGAAGCCCTTGCCCGGCGAGCAGGCGACGTATGAGGGACTCTCGCAGACCGGTTCCGCGGGCGAGGATTACGGCACCATCTCCCTGCTTGCCACTGGCGATGGGCGCGGCCAGGTGCTGATCCTGCAAGGACTTCGTCAGGAAGGAACCGAAGCGCTCGCTGAACTTCTGTCGGATCCGGACAAGCGACTGCAACTGATGCGTGCGCTCGCCATCGACGGCGATCCTAAAACGCCGGATTATTTTGAGGCGCTGGTTGGCACTCATGCGGTTGCCGGCGCTCCCGTTTCGTTCAGCATTGTGGCTACGCGGAAGATTTCTCCTTCCGGTCAGAGTCGCTAAGGCTGGCTCAAGAGCAGCCGCGCGGGTTGGGCGACTCGTCGCGGCAGATCAGCCCTGCTTCATAATCTCTTTCAGCCTGAGCGCGGCCGGTTTGGGGTTGCCGTCGAAATCGACTACGGAGAGGTTCGCGGTGCACGGAAATGCATCGTGGCCCATCCACAGGACAATTCCTCCGCAGGCCGGGAAGCGCGACTTGACGATCGTCAGCGCCACCGCGAGCGCATCGCCCTGGCGCTGTTGGGTCCAGGCGACATACTCCTCGAGAGTCGCCGGCTGATGCCCCTTCTCGTCGATGAATGTTTGCCAGTCCACCCACCACGGCTGACGATTCCATAGCAGGTTGTCGTGTGTTCCGGGCATCGGGTTGAGGTCGCCGCAGAAGCGGCGAATCAACTCGGCGGGACTTGCCGACGGCGCGCCCATCTCCGAGTGGAACATGGCATCGTCGCGCTTCCACAGCTCGGTCCACGCGCCGGTGACCGGGCCATCCACGTTATACGGGCCGTGCACATCCCAATGCTGGTTCTTTCCGGTTGACTCAGGCGTGAACCCGCCCACGGGGCCAAATGGCGCGGTGGCCACGTAGTCATGCTGCGGGTCTTCCTTCTTCACAATCTCGCCGAGCTTGACCACCATGGGATGCTTGCGGATGGTGTATGCGGGCTGCGCGCTTTCGTGTCCGGCGCGGTTGTCGAGGAGTTCGTTGCCGCCGCCCCAGAGCACAAGGCACGGGTGGTGATGAATGCGCTGAATATAGCTGCGCGCGAAAGACGCCACTTGCTCGATGGAAACTGGATCGTCGGGCGGGTAGTTATCCAGGCCGGAGCTGGAAAGAGGAAATTCCTGCCACACCAGCAGGCCCATCTCATCGCAGAAATCGTAGAACCACTGCTTCTCAAGGAACGCGCCGCCCCACACGCGCAGCATCGTCATGTTCAGATCGCGATAGAGCGTTACGCGCTTGCGATAGTCCTCTTCCACCAGGTCGGCGAAATTGGGGCGGATCGGCGTCCAGTTCACGCCGAAGAGAAATACCGGCTTGCCGTTCACCACGCACAGATAAGGCCATGCATGATCCGGCGCGCCCTGGGTGCGCTTCCACTCCACATGGCGAAAGCCTACGCGCACGTCGCGCGTGTCCAGAATCTGTTGCTGCTGATCGAGTAGGCGAATCTGCACAGTGTAGAGCGGCTGTGCGCCCATGCCGTTCGGCCACCATAGCTCGACCGGCAGATGGTCCCAGGAAATTTCGGAGGCCTTTTTCACCGGGACGGTCTCTTCGCGAATGATGCGATCGCCATCGCGCAGAGCCACGTAAACCGAACTGCCGCCAGTGGCCTGCGCATTCAGCCGCAGCTTCCCCTGCTTGCTCTCGATATCGACTGAGGCCGCGGATTTCACGTCGAGGATTTCGCCGCCGTCGACTGCCTCAAGCGTGATCTTGTCCCAGATTCCTGTCTGGACCAGCCGGCTGGTCCAATCCCAGTAGTAATTGAAGCGCACCTTCCATTCCGTCATCTGCGAGGTGTAGCCGAACTCTCCCAGCCAGCGCGGCGGCGTCTGAAACCAGATCTGTAGAACATTGCCGGTGGGCTTCAGGAAAGGCTTGAGATCGACTTCATACGGAGCGAAGCTGCCTTTGAACGGCAGAACCGTGCGGCCATTCAACAGGATGTTGCCGGCGTAGTCCAAGCCGGCGCAGCGGAGCCACAGACGATTTCCTTTCTGCAGCCACTCATTCGGAATTTCTGTCTGGTAGACCCAGTCGCGGTTCTCCACCCACTCCGCGGCGCGCGCATTCAAAGCGATGTTCCAATCAGGAATAATGCGGGCGCGCAGCAATGCGAGCTGGACCGAGCCGGGGACCGGCGCATCGATGGTCCGCACCTCGGCATCATCGGAGTGGTCCAGATTGGGCTGGCCCTTGATCTTCCACAAATAAGGAGCGAAGCCGCTCAATTTCCACTTCAACTGGCCCAGGTCAAATATCTTCTTGCCGGCCGGAGACTCAGCGCTTGGCTGGCTTGTACCGCCAGCCTCCCATGCATGCGCCACCGCGTCTGTTCCCACCGCCATGGCGGTGCCCCCTGCTACCTGCAGGAATGCCCGCCGTGAAATTTCCGAATTCTTTTCTGCCAAAACTTTCTCCGCCTTCCGGTGAGATGCTGCAAATGAATTCGCGGACCCGCGCTCGCGCGAGCGGCCTCCCATCTCACTCTTTCTCCGCGCAACGAGTGGGATACCGGCTGATGATCCTGAGATTTATCGAGTTTGCCGCAGAAAGATGCCGAGAAGAGGCAGGTTCAGGAGCTGTCTGCATCTGCTCGGCACTGAATTTACCAGTGTTGCAGTTTGCCGGAGCCGGAGGCAGTTGGCGGCCGCATGAACCACCAACTGCTTCCGGCGCCTCGCAACCGGTTAGAAGCTGTACGTTGCCTGAACCTGGCCCTGGCGGTTCCCACCTGCGAACGCGCTGTTGATGGTGCCGAAATTCGAAGCGTTGATGTTGGTGCTTGGCCAGCCGATCTGCGTGCGGTTGAACGCGTTGAAGTAATCCATCCGCAACGAAAGCGAGCTGCCCTCGGTGATGTGGAAGAGCTTCCTGAGGCTCAGGTTTTCAGCCGGGTAGTTCGGCCCGCGAAGCGAGGAGTAGGCCCGGTTCGAATTGCCCAGCACAAATTGGCTTCCCGTGTTGGCAAAGGCGTCGGCGCTGAACACCTGCGTGAGCGGACCCTTCTTTTCAAAGTAGGGTTTCACCTTGTCCCAGTTACCGGACCACATCGCGGCTCCGCCAACACGGTTGGGGCGATTGAGACCATTCAGACCCTGGCCGCTCTGCGTAATCTGCAGCGTGCCGCCGTTGTTGTAGGTAAGAATGCCGGCCACTTCCCAGCCTCCAACCCACCGTCCTACATGCCCCGAGTTCAGGAACTTCTGCCCGCTCCCGAAGGGAAGCTGGTAGGTGGTCGCGAACTTGCTTTCCCAGCTGTCGCTGGTCAACACATACTCAGGCGCCGGATTCAGGCGGTTCAGCGGCGTGGCAAGGTTGTCGTACTGGCTGGGCAGCGTCAGAGACGCCAGGAACGTGACTCCGTTGCCCGCGTGCTTGTCCGCCTGGATCTGCAGCGCGTTGTAGTAGGTGGTTCCCGCCATGTCGAATGCGCGCGAAACGTTCGAGTACTGCGGGAACGGCTTCAGCGACTGGAACACCGTTGCGCCGCCTGCGAACTGGCTGGAGAACTGAGCGTAGGGCGCAGTGAAGCCCGCCGTCTGCGCCTGGGGCGAGTTGATGTTGGCAGTCAACAGGGACCCGTACTGCAGTACCGAGGGATCCGGCTGGCTGATGGGGTTGATGTTGTAGCCCGACAAGTGCGTGACCCGGTTGGCGGAGTATGCCACCGTGACCATGGTCTGCCAGCCGATCTGACGCTGGATGCTTGCATTCCAGGCCTGGTACATCGGCGCGCGGCCATCGTTGTTCGGGTCCAGATAGTTGATGGTCTGGGCCACGCCGAGCGACGGGCTGAACGGTGTGGGAGCAACGTTCGGCAGCGGGTTAGGCGTGCCGTTGGTGGTCCACTGGCCATATCCGGGAACCTGGCTTCCGGTTCCGTTCACGTTGAAGCTGCCGCCCAGCAGTCCGGTCAGGCTCACCGGCCCGCCCAGGCCTTCACCCTGCCCGTAGGCGCCGTTGAAGCCAAGGGAGTTGATGTAGTACCCAGCCTGGACAACGGTCTTCGGGTCCACGCTGTAGACGAAGCCCACGTGAGGGCCGACGTTCTTCCAGTGGATGGCAACGCGGTTGTAGCCTGCGCAACCCGTGCAGCTTCCAAACTGGGTCGCCGCGCCAGGCAGATTACCCGCCGCCGGATTGGCGGCCGTCGTGTTCAGGAAGACATCGTTGTTCATCGTCATTACGTAGGGAACCATCACGTCCCAACGCAGGCCGGCGCTCACGGTCAACCTGGTGTTGAGCTTGATGTCGTCCTGGATGTACGACGAGTAGTCCTGGGTGTCAAAGGCGCTTGTGGTCGCTGCCGAGCGGCTGCCGGAGTCCACCTCGCCCAGCAGGAAGCTCGCGAACGAGCTGCCGTACTTGCCGAAATTAGGATCGCTGGCATTGGGAATGGAGGTCTCCCCCTGGCTGAAATTGAACTGCCCGCTGCCATAGTTGCTGATGGTCTTCGCCATGTAATGGTGGTACTCGCCGCCCATGTTGAGCGTGTGACGCCCCTTGGTCCACATCCAGTTGTTGAAGATGTTCCAGCCCACGTTATCCACGTAGTACTGTTTGAGGCCGCCCCACACGTCGCCCCAACCGGTGACCGCGTTCTGCCCGTTAAAGGTCACGATCGGCATGGAAGTGCCGCCCGTGACGCCGGCAAAATTCACGTGCTGGTTATCGCCCACGTAGTTCTGCATCTTGTCTTCGGCGGCAAAACCGGCCGTCATCACAAGATTGTTGCTCATCGTCTTCTCGTAGTTCACGAGCCAGACATTCGAGTTATCGATGCCCGACTGCTCGCCGGTCAGCGGGTTGCTGTTGGAAACGATGGGAGCCGTCGACTCCTGCACCACGGAGTAGTGGTTGCGCCACCACGTGAAAGCGAGGTTCTGGGTGTCTGTGAGCTGGTGGTTCACCGTCACGCCCCAGGCCTGCGTCTTGAACGGAACCGATGTGATCGCCGGAAGCTCGTTGCTCACCAGGCCAAAGTTGTTGCCCGCTGTATTCGGATCGGGAAGGTACTGCAACAACGATTGGCTGAGAGGATCGATGCGGTTTGCGCAGATGACGTTGAGCTGTCCGTTGCACTGGAACTGCTGCCCGGTCTGCGGATCGTAAATGGGAATCTGCTTTCCGGTGGCATCGACGAAGTTTGTGAAATCCCCCGTCTTCATTTCCGGGGTTGGAACCGTGCCGATCGACGTCACGCCCTGGTTCTGGCTGAAGATGTCGATGCTGCCCAGGAAGAAGGTCTTGTTGTGGCCGTTGTAGAGCTTCGGCAGAACTACGGGGCCGCCGATCGTGCCGCCCCAGTTGAATTCGCGGTCCGTGGGCGGCTCCGGCTTGCCCGCGGCGTTGAACTTGGAGGGGAAAAATCCGGCCGAGTCAAACGCGCTGTTGCGATTGATGCCAAACGCGTCGCCGTGCAGCTTGTTTGTGCCCGAGCGCATGTTGTATGAAACCGCGCCCTGCGTCATTCCGTAACGCGCCGAAAACGTGGAGCGCAGCACGCGAAACTCGTCCACCATCTCAAACGGCGGATCTGAGTTGACGGCCGATGCCGTGTCGAGTTGCATGCCGTTGTAGTAGCTTCCGGCCGAGTTGATCTGGTTGGGGTTGCCGCCTTCCACCGTAACGCTGCCATATGGGCCGGTCCGCACGCCAGGCGACAGGGTCGCGAAGCTCGTGATCTGGCGAATATTGCCGTTGATCTCCAGCGGCAGGTTGTTCACTTCCGCCGGAGGAATCATGGCATCCAGCTGCGGCTGCGTGGTGTTCATCTCGATTGCATTCGATGAGGCCACCTGCACCGTCTGGTTCTCGCCGCCCACGTCCATCTTCACGTTGACCGTTGTCGACGCTCCGACTTCCACAACCACGTGAGTTTCCTGGTACTTCTCGAAACCAGGCGCCTCAATCGTAACCGTGTATACGCCAGCCGAGAGAGGAGCTGAATACAGTCCCACCGAGGATGTTGCCTGCTGCGCCTTGACGCCTGTGGATGCGTTGGTAAACGTGATCTTCGCGCCGACAATTGCCGAGCCCGAGGGATCCGTCACCGTACCGGTAAGCCCGCCCCCAGCCTGCGCATGAAGTAGTTGAAAAGCCGGGCCCACCAACGTAAAAAGTAGTACCCACATCCAGACAGCGAGCCGTCTTCTTTTGGCTCCTCCACCGGCATCCCTAAATTTGTTATCGCTATAATTCATGCTTCTCCAGCCTCCCAAAGCACTCAGAGGTCTTTCCCAGGCAGACGCGCACGTGTCCGTGTAACCGGAATCTCGACCAGCTCTGTGGTCGTCCCAATCGTGCCTAATTCTGGAGCCTTGAGCGAGTTTCGGAGATCAGAGAGTGCCTGCCAAGGGATTAGCCCCGGAAAACAAGGTGAAATCTTGGTTTTCACCCTTCGCCTTGGTGTAGCTAATATCTATGCCATTACGATATCAAGAAAAAGTGGTCCAAAACGCCCTCCGGATAACTCCCTTTCAAGCCTGCCCCTTTGTCATTGAATCGCAGTCACTTCCATCGCAAGGACCCGCGAGGATTACTGCGCCCATAGGAATAAGTCTCACAAAGTAAGATGGGATCGATCCCTTTTTCCTGAGTCGCCGCCCGTCAATCGCCCGGCGGCGCCAGCCTCACCGGGTATCCGGTATTGTCCTTGTAGCGCTCGCGCAACTGCTTGAGTTGGCTCACCAGGTCCTGCAGCACACCCTCATACCCCGCTTGAACATGCCTGCCGTTGTCGATGAACAGGCTCTCCATCTCGTCGGGATCCTTCTCCAGGTCGAATAGCTCCCACTCATTCCGCGTGTAATAGCTGATCAGCTTGTAGCGTTCCGTGCGAATTCCATAATGGGGCGCCACCCAGTGCGGCACGCCAAACTCGTAATAGTGGTAGTAAAAGGCCGGAGGGTCGGCGGGAAGGCTCTCCCCGCGCAGAATGGGCGCAATGCTCCTGCCCTGCATCTCCGGTGGAATGGGCAGCCCCGCCAGGTCCAGGATCGTCGGCGCATTGTCGATGTTGATCACCCAGTCCTTACGCACCGTGCCGCGTCCCGCCGCCCCCGGGCACCGAATCATCCACGGAACCCGGATCGCCTGCTCGTACATGAACCGCTTGTCGAACCAGCCGTGGTCACCAAGGAAAAATCCGTGATCGCAGGTGTACACCACGATGGTGTTGTCTGCCAGGCCGTTATCCTCGAGATACTTCAGCAGCCGCCCCACGTTGTCGTCCTGCGACCGCAGCGTCCCCAGAAAGTGCTCCATGTATTTCTGGTAATTCCACTGCTTGCGCTGCCGGCCGGTCAGCTCCGCCGGCGGATTAAAGTCCGGCATGTCTTCAATGCGCATCCTCGCCACGCGCGCCGGGCTGGCGCGATGCTCATAATCGTCCCAGAACGTCCCCGGCTCGGGAATGCGCACGTCGTCGTAAAGATGCTCGTACTTGTGCGGAGGATCCCATGGCCGGTGCGTGTTGAAGAACTGCATCATCATTAGGAACGGCTGCTTGAACTGCCGCAGTCCCTTGAGGCACAGGTCCGTCATCACGTCGGTCTCATAGCCCTCGTAGCGGAACTTCTGGATCTCCTCGCTGCCCAGCGTTGGATTGCCAAGATAGCCGCTTGGCTCGTAGTACGGCCCGCCCGCGCCTTCCTTGTAGACGAAATAGTCGAATCCGGTCTTGGCCGGGCTCACCGGCAAATGCCACTTCCCCACCATGCCGGTCTGATACCCATTGCGCTTGAATATCTTGGAAATCGTTTCCTGCGCCGGATCGAAGCGCGACGGCGGATCGCCCAGGCTGGCAAACTCCGGGTTCCCCAGGATGCCGTTCACATGGCTGTACGCCCCGGTCAGCAACGTTGCCCGGCTCGGCGCGCACAGCCCGTTGGTGCAGAATCCGTTGTCAAAGCGAATGCCCTCATTGCCGATCCGGTCGATGTTGGGCGTCTCCAGAAAACGCCCGCCGTAGCAGCTCAACGCAGGCAAAGGCACGCCCTCGCCGGTGATCCACAGAACGTTGGGCCGCTTGGGAATCGCGCCGGAAGCCGGGGCCGCTACCTCACCAATCCCGGCGCTGGGCAACGTCGATGCCCCCGCGCCCACCGCCGACGCGGCGATCAGCCCGCCCAGGCTCTTCAAAGCATTGCGCCGGCTTACGCCACCACTGTGGCTCAGCGCACCACTGACTGGATTCGATCCATCAACCGTAGAACTCATTTCTCCGCCAGCGTAGCAGCCCCGCCGAACCCGCGTCCCAACCGCAGGGATTCCGCGGAGATGAACACATCTGGGAAAGCTACCACTCCACTCCCGGATAGAGGCTTGGAATTCGATTGGCGCGGTAGACATTCGAGTGGCTCACCGTCATCTGCCACACCGTCTGTGGCGCTGGCCCCAGGGTGACTTCCCGCATGATGCCGGTGTAGCTCGGTTCGGCACAAAGATCGTATTCCAGGTTGCCGTTGGCCAGGCGCGTGGTGGTCCCGCCAAAAAAGGAATACTGGTCTGCAGGGATGACCTGGTGGAATCTCAGGGCAGCCGTCATGGCCTGCTCATCGATATCGAGCACCGGCACGGTTGTGTAAAGGCACGGCGGCTGCCCCGATCCATTACATCCGCCCGGCAAAGCGCGATCGTCGCCGTTGTCCATCACAGAAAGGGAGAACTTCCCCGCCGTGCTGTCGCTTTGAAATGCCGGACCGTGCTGCGCATAAAACCAGTCTTCCGGGTCGGACCCATTCTGAAGCTCGAAGTCTCCACCTTCTCCCAGCCGCCAGAGTATGTTTCCCCCTCCCTCGCCGTTCCGGTAATCCACTTTGATAATCCAATTCTGGTGGCGCATCGACACCAGCAGGTTGCCGTCGTCGGGGGAATACAACACAGCGTTGGTGTGCGTCCAATCGGGAAAACTCATTGGATGCCGGTTCACATCCAGATGGTCGAATTCGTTCCACACCCACACCGGGTTCCAGTCGGCATCGAGATCGATCAGCGCATCGCCAATCACCTGCGTGGTTCCCGGATATCCCGGCAAATCGGTGTAAGGCTTCACCAGGTTGGCAAGCACAATCCAATGGCCGTTCGGCAGGAATGCAAAATCGTGATGATAGTCGAGCAGGGTAAACGTGTATCCGGCAGTCTTCAGGCGCTTGTTCAGTTCATCCAGCGTCAGTTCCCGCACCGTGTTTCCGGCAAGGTCGATTTCACGCAGGGTGTTGACGGCGCTCTGTTGCGCCGGCGTGAAAATAAACTGTGACGCATACGAAATGATCATCCCAAGATCGCCATTGGGCAGCAGCTTGATCGGCTGCACAATGGAATTCGCGTCGCGGTCTGGATAGTTATATCCCCATATCAGATTGCCCTGCAGATCGGTGGCATACGCTTCCAGGTATCCGGGCAGATCGGAAAGAGTCGCATCGATCAGTTCGACCCCGCTTTGCGGCGTTAAACCTGCCCCGGTCGTAACCGTGGCTCCTTCCAGGATACCGGCCGGAAGACTTCCTGTTTTGAAGGTGTGGTCGCTGTCCATGCCAACTTTGCCGTCGTTGAACTTCACCACGGCGCGCATGTGGTACGTGCTGTTCGCCTTCATTCCTGCCACATAAATCTTCACCGCGCTTCCGTCGCCCGGCGTCGGCCTTTCCCACGTCGTAAGACCATACGCGGTGGTCAGGCCAAACTCGATCGACACCGTTCCCGGAGATGACGGCTGGATGGTATAGAGCGCGACCTGCGGATTGTTGGTCGCCGTTATAGAGGATGTTCCGGCCGTCGCCTGGTTTTGACCGCAACCAATCAGGATGGCCAGGATGGAAGCAAAGACAGCGGGAAACAGAGATTGGCGCACGCAACTCTCCGCCGTCTTAACAGAGCAGACAAGACGCTGCCTCTTCATCACAGGGGCTTTGATGATGATTTGCGGCAAAAGGTCAAATGAAAAGCGTTCTCCCCAAAATCTGCTGAAGAGAATTGCGCAGCTTTCATCCGGGGTGGATGGGTACGCCAAGGCTCTTGAGCCGGCCTTTGGGATTCCTGCTACGGTCGAAGGTGCCGGGGTCCGGATCCCCGGCGAAGGGCTCTCGTCGCTGGGGTGGGGTCGGAAGTGATCGGATAACCCGCCCACACACTCAATCCGTTCGCTAACCAGCTGAGCGGCTTTCCATGAGGACCCTTTTTACGCTGGCCGCAATGCGAACCAGCATTTCATCCGCATCTCGAACAAGCTCATTCGCATCGCTGGGAAGGTTCGCATGAGTGCCGAGGAGATGGATAGAGAACATCAAAGCAGCCAAAGGATTGTTGATCTCATGCGCAAGCCGATTGATCAGCAGATTCCTGGACTCCCACTCGCGCACTTGCTGTTCGGCAGCCTGCAGCCTGCGTTGCTTTGTGAGGTCGACCATGTAGACGGACCATTCAAATGGATCGAGACTGAGCCGAACCGCGCCAATCAGAAACGGAAATGAGGAGCCATCCGCCAGAACAAACTCCTTCTCGTATGGAACACAAGTGCCGAACTCGCGCAGCTGCTCGATCGCATTCATGTCAAGCGGCCTGTATTTATCCGCTGTCATTTCCAACCAATTGATCTCTCCTGCCATGAGCTGCTCGCGGGTATACCCGATCATCCGCAATAACGCGTCGTTGGCCTCGAGGATGTGGTTCTCGTCCGCGATGGCCACTCCCAGGTAGGGAGATTGATACAGATGCGAGAACGACGTTTGCAGCGACTGTGGGACTTGGCTCTGGTACGAGCGGATCGCGATCTCGATGGCGGATTCAAGACTTTCACCCGTCTTGAATGCGTCCGGAACAAGAGTGCTGAGATCGAGGCTCAACAGTTCCCTCTGGATCGTCGCGCTCAAGACCCTCTGCAGCACCCGCGCCTCGAACAGGATCTGAGGAATCGTATAGCCCTGTTGATAGCGTGCTCTTCCGTGCTTTCTTGCCGCTTCGGCAGCCGTCGCGCTCAACACATCGCGTTGATCCTCCATGCGCCCGATCACCTCGTCCAGCAGCTCTGGGACATGATCGATCCGTTCCTCGGCCGTCAATGGGATCCGAGCTAGTTCAGGATCGGCCATGACCTCGCTCAACCATTGATCGCAGATGGCGGTTCGGCGGTTTCGTACCAGCTTTGAAACCTTGATCGGACCGAGGAGCTTCGAGGATGGCCGTCTGCCACTTCGAATCGACGATATAGCTGTCAATAGTTCCGTGACATTGAATGGTTTGGCGAAATAGTCGTCTACCTGGCTCCGAATGGCGCGGATCGCGGAGTCGATGTCGGGATAACCGGTAAGGATGAATGTGCACGCGTCGGGCTGTACGCGGCGCATCGCGCTCACGATGGTGAATCCATCTCCAGGTTGACCGATATTTAAATCGGTGAGGAGAACATCGAAGGACTGTTTGCTGATCAGTTCCAGCGCCTCTGCAACGCTCGCTACGGCGGAAACCTCAAAGCCGTTGAAGAGGAGAACGCTTTCGATCGATCTCAGAACAGCCACATCATCGTCCACACAAAGAATCCGGGTCGCCGACATTTGTCGTTTGATGCCGGCCGCGGCAACTTCACTGGGCGCGAATCGGCCGATGGGTCGACCTTGAAGAAAGCTCCCATCGCGCGCCCGATGGGGCGCCGAGTCAAGTCCTCTCCCTGTGGAAAACACAATAAAACCATTGGAATCTAATAGAAAAAATAGTTTAGCTATTGGATGATAGAAGACTCCGGATGTGAGATAATCTTTGCAGACGGAAAAATGTGCCCGGCTGAGAGATTCTCCTCCGCCGGGCTCTTCATTTCCAGGTGTGCCATTCAGTCGGGAAACGGTGTGAATTCACTGCACTTTCATGGCATAAAGTCATGAATCCACAAGACATCGCCGTTTTTTATTTCGCACACTTCGGAATCAGCTGAGGGCTAGCGGCTGGCGGACGGCTACCGGCTAGCTGCTCACTCGCTCGCGCCATCCTCCTCCGCCGGCAGCATCTGGAAGCTCACAAACGCGAAGTGCCCTCCATCCGGAGCCCAGTTCGGCACATTGTCCGTGCCCGATCCTCCCACAATTTCCACCAGGTCGCGGATCTTGCCCGTCCCGGCGTCCAGAATGCGCAGGGTCACATCCTTGTTCGCCGGATGCCCCGACACGTCGCTCGCATAAGACAGGATCAGGATGGACTTGCCGTCGGGCGAGGGGTGCGGAGTCCAGTTCCGCCGCTCGTCTGACGTCACCTGCTCGGGGTGCGACCCGTCCGGCTGCATGCGGAAGATCTGCATCCCGCCCGCGCGATCGGAGTTGAAGTAGATGTACTTCCCGTCCGGCGAATAATCCGGGTCGTCGCTGGTGCCGCTGCCGGTGGTCAAGGCCGTCTCCGCGCCGCCCTCCGGCGGAATGGCGAAGATGTTGATGCTGCCCTTCGCCGGCCGCGTGAAAAGGATGGTCTTGCCATCCGGCGACCAGGTATGAAAGTACGAGTCAGGGTTTTCCGTCACCATCCGCGGCGCCCCGCCTCCAGAGGGAACAATGTAGAGTCGCCGTCCGGGATGCTCCGGCGTCGTGCAGGTCATTGCCAGCCACTTGCCGTCGGGGGAAAGCCCATGGCTTCCAGTGCAGCCGCTGGCGTCGCCGATGTCGATCGCCTTCGCCTCGCCTCCATCCACCGGCACCGTCCAGATGCGGCCGTCACGGTCGTAAATGAGCGCCTTCCCGTCGCGACTCCAGTTCGGCGCCTCCATGTAGCCTTTGCCCGTCGCGATGACGAATGACTGGCGCGCGTTGTTGTCGATCGCGATGGCCTGGAGCGTGCTGTAGAGGGCCTTGGGGCTTGCGCTCGCCGGCTGAGTCAGACTCGCGGAAGAGCTCAGGGGCGCCAACTCAACCTGCGAGAAGGTCGCCTGCTCCACCGCGCCGTCCTGGTGAGCGCAGACCCCCAGCCCCGCATAGAAGGGCTCGAGAAGATGGAGCTTGATGGATGCGCCGGCCTGGTGCAGCGGCTCGCCTTTCATGCTGACGAAGAGCGTAATGGTGTCGCCGCGCTTTTCCAGGCGCACAGTTTTGGGAGCGCCCAGATTGAAGGCAATGTCCTGGGTCATGTCGCCCTTGTTGCGCCGGTATTGCAGCGCAGTCTCCCCCGAGCCGTGCACCGCGACGTCGGCATACATCGAATCCGGGTCGAGGGTCTGGCGGAAGATCAACAGCGCCTTCCGGTGCGGGCTGGAGGACGCGGAGGGCGCGGCAAGCTGGATGTCCGCGGTCAACGAAAGGTCGCCCGACACCTTCTTCCACACCAGGTGAAAGCCGTCTGTCGCGGCCCAGAGATTGGCGCCGGAAGACGCGATGGTGTACACGCCCGTGGCAGCATTGAAGGAGCCCGTGCCCGCCGGGTTCACCGCGCCCACGTCCGACTGGCCTTCAAAGATGCCCAAAGGCCCATGGGGCGCCTGCCCATACCCTGCGCACGCCCACGACAACACCAGGACCGCCGCAAACACTGCCCGCACATTCCCGCTGGATCGCACAATTCCCTCTTTTCCTGGAGCCACTTCACTCTAAGCCATCGGGGAATCGAGCGCCAGACAAAGCAATTCCGAACCGGGAATCGCGGCGTAAACGAGCGGGTTCGCGCCCTTTTCCGATTCCGGGTTCGCTGATAAGATAGGGGAGTCACCTGTGGGGCTGTAGCTCAGCTGGGAGAGCGCCTCGTTCGCAACGAGGAGGCCAGCGGTTCGATCCCGCTCAGCTCCACCAATTCCTTCAAATCAGCTATCAGCCCTCAGCGATCCGGCTCGCGATCACGAGCGGTCACGCCTTGCTCCGGGCGACCGAGAGCCGCGCGGGCATCCAAGCGCGGATGGTTACGTCGTTCGCACGCAGTCCAGCCTCCGCACACAGGCGTTGCCAATCGTCAGTGCGGAAAGCGCGCGCAATGGAAACGGGGCCATCGTGCTGCACCAGGGGATGCATGCGCATGACGCGCGCGAACAGGCCCAGGAGGTGATAGGGGATGGGAGCCCGGGAGAGATCGTTGATGAACCAGCCGATTTCGGCATTCTGCTCCATCCAGCGAAGAAAACGCACCAGCTCGTCATCGGCAAGGTGATGCGCGACGAGCGAGCTGATGACGAGGTGTGGTGGAGCGGCGAAGGCGTAGCTGAAGACGTCGGCGGCAGCCCAATGAATACGGCTCGAGGCGCCCGTCGACTCGGATGCGATGGCGATGCAGTCAGCATTGATGTCGAACCCCATCAGCTCAACCGGGATGCCGCGCGCAGCAGCCCAGCGCTCGATTCGGCGCAGCATGTCGCCGCCACCGCAGCCGACATCGAGGATGCGAATGGGCTGATGGAATCGTTTCAAGCGCAGATGATCGAGCCAGTGGAAGGTGGGCCGGTATCCGAGGAGGAAGCGATTGATCCACTCGAGGTCACGCAGGCAGGCGCGCAAGTCGTCGCGGCTGCAGGGCTGATCCATGCGCTCGGGCAGATCGGCCGGCTGAGTGCGGCGAGAGAAGTCTATGGAATCAGGCGGCATGAAAAAGCATGGTTTCCGCGGTGACGCCGGGACCGAAAGACATGGCGCATCCCTGCTGCCCCGGCTGCGCCGCGGCCAGCACCCGTTCCATCACGAACATGACGGTGGCCGAGGACATGTTGCCGAAGCGGGCAAGGATGTCGCGCGAGTGACGTAGGGCGATGGGCGGGAGTTCGAGGCCCTGCTCGACAGCATCGAGCACGGTGCGGCCACCCGGATGCACGGCCCACAGATCGAATTCCGACCGGTCGCGTCCGCGCGTCACCTGCGCTCCGGCTTCCTTCATGGTGCGCTTGATCTCGCCGGGGACCTGTCCGGAAAGGTGCATATCGAAGCCGACATCGCCGATGCGCCAGGTGATGAGATGGCTGGTTTCAGGAAGGTTGACGGCGAGAAAGCTGTCGATGGCGAGGCCGCGCGGCTCCGCGGTGATGAGCGATGCCGAACAGCCGTCGGCAAAGAGCAGGAACGAAAGGATCTGCTCCAGTTCTTGAGTCTCCTGCATGTGCACGGTGCAGAGCTCAAGGTTGAGCACGAGAACCTTGGCAGAGGGCTCTGAACGCACGATGTAGTTTGCGGATTTGAGAGCGTTGATGGCGGCGTAGCATCCCATGAAACCGATCATGGTGCGCTCGACGGAGGGACTGAGTCCGAGATGGCGCACGACATCGAAGTCGAGGCCGGGGGCGTAGAGGCCGGTGCACGAGGTGACGATTACATGGGTGATGGCCGCACGTTCCGCGGCGCTGAGGGCGAGGCGGTCCAGTGCGGCTTCAGCAAGACGCGGCGCGAACTTCTCGAAGATCTGCATGCGCCGCGCGGTGGAGGGAAAGCTGCCGCGGACGTAGAGGCTTTCAGCATCGTGCCAGCCGGCGCCGTTTCCGTCGATAGGCTGGATGAACGAGTAACGGTGCTCGATGGCGGAGACGCGGGCCATGCGGCGGAATAGGCCACGCTGCACGCCCTCGGGAAGCATGCTTTCAGCAAACTCCACGAACGGCCGGTGCACATCGTGCGGTGGGACGGCCGTGGCGATGCGGTTAATGAACGCTGTGTTCATGAGGCTCCGAAGTGGGTCGGCAGGAGAGAAGACCGGCGCGCTCCTGCGTGTTAGACGCTCGCACGCGCGCGGCCGAAGCGGTGCAAATGTAAAACCTTTGTACGCACGCTGTTAGAGAACTGAAAGCGAGCCGTAAAGATAATGATACCGCTCTGGAGGAGCGGGTCCAGCGGGTCGATCTGCGGAAAGCGTCCCTCGGGGGCTGGAGAGGCTGCGGCGGTACTGAAGTACCGCCCTTACGCGCTTTCAGGGTTGGCGTCGAGTTTCTCCGCAAGCTGTAAAGGCCGGTCCGGTAACCGGCGGTACGGGTTAGTTGAACAGGTCTTTCATCTTCTCCAGCAGGGAAGGCGAAGTGGGCTTGTTCTCCACGCTCATGGTCTCGGACAGCTTGTTCACCAGCTCGCGCTGAGCGCGGCTCAGCTTGCGCGGCACCTGCACCAGCACCTTGACAACGAGATCGCCCTGACCGCGGCCGTTGAGGACGGGGACGCCGCGCGCGCGGATGCGGATTTCCTTGCCGCTTTGCGTGCCTTCAGGAATTTTCAGACTCACCGGGCCATCGATGCCGGCCATCTCGATCTCAGCGCCCAGCGCGGCCTGGGGAAAGCTGATTGGCACCACGCAGCGCAGGTCATGTCCGTCCCGCTCAAAGAAGTCGTGCGGCTGGATGGAGAGGATCACGTACAGGTCGCCTTTGGGCCCGTTGCCACGGCCCGCATCGCCCTCACCGGCATAGCGGATACGCGTACCTTCCTCCACGCCCGGCGGAACCTTCACCTTGAGCTTGAGTTCCCTGCTCACTCGTGTTTCGCCACGGCAGGTGTGGCAGGGATCGGCGATCACCGTGCCCGTTCCTCCGCAGGCGCTGCATGTCCGCGCCACGGAGAAGAAGCCCTGCTGATATCGGATTTGGCCGCGGCCCTGGCAATGGGTGCAGACGGTGGGTCCGCGTCCGGACGCACTGCCGCGCCCGCTGCAAGTGGGGCAAGATTCCAGCCGGCGGATCTTGACCTCGGTCTCAGTTCCGAAGATCGCGTTCTCAAACTCAATGGTCAGATCGAAGCGAAGGTCGTCGCCACGCTGCTGGCGCGAGGTCCGCTGTGAGCCTCCCATCGAGAACATCTCGCCAAACAAATCGCCGAAGATGTCGCCCAGGTCGACCGCGCCTCCTCCGAAACCGGAGAACCCCGCGGGACCGGCCCCGCCTATGCCGGCGTGGCCGAAGCGGTCGTATGCGGCGCGCTTGTCGGCGTCGCAGAGCACCTGGTAGGCCTCGCTGGCTTCCTTGAATTTCTCCTCCGAGGCCCGGTCGCCCGGGTTGCGGTCAGGATGGAATTTGAGCGCAAGTTTGCGATAGGCGCTCTTCAATTCCTGGTCGCTGGCGTCGCGGCTGACGCCCAGCACCTCGTAGTAATCTGCTTTGCTCACGCTCAATTTATTCTACCGTCTGTTTTGGATTGGAAACGATGCGCACCATCGACGGGCGCAGCAGCTTGTCGCGGATCTTGTAGCCGCGGCGGATCTCCTCGGCCACGTGGTGGTCGGGCAGGTCTTCGCGCTCCACGGTGCCGATCGCCTCGTGATGGCGCGGGTCAAACTGTTCGCCCACCGTGGGGATTGGGGTCACCTGCATCTGGCGGAGAACGTCCTCCATCTGCTTGACAATCAGCTCCACGCCGGAGCGAAGCTGCTCAGTGGAGCCGGCTGACTTCAGCGCCAGATCGAAATTGTCCAGCACGGGCAGAAACTGCTCCACCACGCTCGCGGCTGCGTAATCGCGATAGTCGGCGCGTTCCCGCTCCGCGCGCTTGCGTGCATTTTCAAACTCGGCCTGGAGGCGCGCCAGGCGGTCCACCAGCTGATCGCGCTCCGCCCTGAGCTGCTCATATTCCGCACGGCCCACTGTCTCGTCGGCAGCCGCGGGCTGAGACTCCTCAGCCGTTCCGGCGCCAGCCGCGGGCACGGTGCCCGTCTCCGACCTCGCTGCATCTTCGGCTGCGTTCTCCGCGCCCGCCGATGCGTTGTCCCGAACTTCTTCTTCCTTAATAGTCTGCTCTGGCATACGTCTCCGTAATTTCCGCAACATAGCTCTTCTCAATCTCAGGTTGCACGGCGTCTTACCTATTGGATGTGCCGGCATGCGCATCGGTCGCAGGCAAGCGCCCGCGGAGAGCCGGCCGTTCCCTTTCAATCGGTGGGAACGTTCAGGATGCGCGCGGAAAGCTGCGCAATGTACTGTACGGCATGGATCATCTCCTGGTATTGGATGCGGGTGGGCGCAATCAATGCCACCGTGCCCAGATTAGTGTTGCCCAGACGCGCCGGCGATGCAATCAGCACCAGGTCCTGCATGGCCGGGGAAGCCTGCTCGAGGCCAACCACAACGCGGACTTCCTGCTGGCGGCCGTCCACGTAGGCCGTCAGCAGCTCCACCAGGCGCTGCTTGGCTTCGAGCGCCACCAGCATTTGGCGCAGGCGCTCGCGATCCACCTCGGCGGCGATGAGGTTGGCCATGCCGTCCACGAACAGTGTGACTTCGCCGTCGCCGGTGAGAGCGCCCTTGCGGCAAAGCTCTTCCACTGAAGAGAGCAACTCACGATAGGCGGCGCGCTCCAGTTCCGTGCGCCGCGCCACTTCCGCGCGAATCCGCTCAACCGGCCAGCCGCGGAAGTTTTCATTCAGGTAGCGCGATGCGGTGTCGAGGTCGAGATGGGTCACGTCGTGATCGAGCGAGAGGATGCGGTCCTGAACCGCGCCAGCCCGGGTCACCATGACGGCCAGCACCCGCGCAGATCCGAGGCGCGAAAAGTGAATGTGCTCAAGGATCTGAGCCTCGGTGGCGCAGGCCAGGGCCACGCCGAGGCCGCTGGAAAGCAGCGCCAGGACCTTTGCCGTGCGTTCCAGGTACTCGTTGGTGCTGGACACGCCGCTGAAGCTGTCCTTGATCTGCTCGCGCCGCTCCTCGCTGAGCAGGCTGAGGGGCGGCATACCGGGCAGGGCACCGTCGCCCTGTGCGCTCAGGAGGGCCCTGGCCGGCTGCATGATCTGCTCCACGTAATAGCGAAACGCCGCGGCGGTAGGCACGCGGCCGGCGGAGGTGTGCGGCTGCTCCAGGAGTCCCGCTTCCGCCAGCGAGGCCATTACGTTGCGGATGGTGGCCGAACTCAAGCCCTCGCGGTTGGCGAATGTCTGCGCGACCGCCTGCGACGCCACGGGCTCGCCCGTAGTGATGTACAGCTCAATGAGGGCGGTGAGCACCAGCCGTTCTCTCGGGCTGACGCGCATCTCAGGCATCGATCGGGGCTCTCCCGGAGGCTCCCGCCCCGCCAGCCTGAAAGCTGGCCGCTGCTTCCCTTGCAAAGAATCGGGCGAAGTGGGTGGAGTCTCCCTTCATAAGTTTAGGGATGCACAAAAATCACTGTCAAGCTGGGCGAAGTCTGTTCGATTGCACAAAAATCGTTTCAGTTGCGCGAAAGGGGTCTGGGGAACCGAAAAGTCGAATAGAGCTAGGCCGTTCTCCCCTTTGGATTTAACCGCCCGGCAAGGCAACCTCTGAAGGACCGCCCGGCTCTATCCGTGATGTAAATATTTTGCGAATGCAAGGAGTGCATTGTGGGAAAAAACGGACATGGCACACTGGCCGATCCGACCCTGCTCAAGCCGGTCCGCAAGCATGACGGCGTCCTTCAGGTCATCGTGGAAACCCCCAAAGGCAGCCGCAATAAGTTTGCCTTCGATCCCGACCAGAAGGTTTTTATTTTGAAGAAGATCCTGCCCGAAGGAATGAGCTTCCCCTACGATTTCGGTTTTTTGCCGCAGACGATCGCGCCTGATGGCGATCCGCTGGATGTTCTGCTGCTGATGGACGAACCGGCCTATCCCGGCGTGGTGGTTCATGCGCGGCTGATCGGGGTCATCGAGGGCGAGCAGAGCGACGGGAAGAGAAAGAACCGGAACGACCGGCTGTTGGCAGTCGCCGAGGCCAGCCACCGCTACGAGGACATCCAGGACCACAACGACCTTCCCGGCCGGTTCATCGTGGAGTTGGAGGAATTCTTCGTCAATTACCACCGTTTGGACGGTAAGGCGTACAAGCTCCTTGGCTGCAAGGGGTCGGATGAGGCCCAGCGCCTGATCAAGGAGGCGCGGCGCGCAGAGGCCAAAAAGGCCGCCTGAGGAGCCAGACATGAGCGAGTACGTAATCCGGTTTCTGGTGGGCGGGGCAGTGGTATCGTTCTTCGCTGTTCTGGCAGAGGTATTCCGTCCCAAGTCGTTCGCGGGATTGTTTGGCGCCGCGCCTTCCATCGCATTGGCCACCATTGGCGTCACCATCGCGCGTAACGGCCGCTTGTACGCCGACGTGGAAGCGCGCTCAATGATCTTCGGCGCCGTGGGGTTCTTCTGCTACGCGTGCCTTGCGAGTTGGGTGCTGATGCGCTTCAGGCGGCCCGCGCTCGTGGTCACCACCCTGCTGTTGCCGGTTTGGCTGGGCGCTTCCATCGCATTGTTCAGCCTGGTGTCGCCATGATGGCCTATCCCAGGTTCAGGGCAATCAAGGGAATCCGGCCGCACGAATGGATCCTGCGATTCCTCTTCGGAGGCGCTGTGTGCGTGCTTGCAGGGCTGGTGGCAAAGAAGTTCGGCGCTGGGATTGGCGGGCTCTTCCTCGCGTTTCCGGCCATCTTTCCAGCCAGCGCCACGCTGGTGGAAGCGCATGAACGCAGGCACAAAGCGCGCTCCGGTTTTGATGGAACGCGCCGCGGCCGGACCGTGGCGTCCATCGATGCTGCCGGAACAGCATTGGGCTGCATCGGCTTAGCCGGCTTCGCTATCGTCTGCTGGCTCCTGCTACCGCGCATGAGCACGGCGGCTGTCTTCGCACTCGCAATTCTGGCGTGGTGTGTGCTCTCGGTTGCGACATGGCTGCTGCGCAAGAGCCGCTTGCTTCGCGGCCGCAAGCGCCGCCGGCGCGCCGAGCAGGCATTTCGCGCTTCTTAACGCGACTCAGGGCTGATCGTAGTATCCGGTCGTTGTCCGGACAGTGAGTCCGGACTGGTCCACTTCCACCTGCAGCGGATGATATCCGTCGGCCTGTGCCGCCGGAGGAGCCACAAATGTGAGTGTGTAGTACGCGCGCGCATCGCCCTGGCACTTCAGGATCAGCCCCGCCAGATCGTTGCTGGGATCAAGGACGCGTCCGCCCGTCTGCACGGCCATCACTTGCAGCGCCAGATCCCCAATTTCCATCTTGTGGGGATTGATCACCGGCTTCAGATAGCCCTTGTAGAGTTCCCGTGTAATGCCAGCAATGGGAGCCACGTTGTAGACGGTTACGCGCGCCTCCCGCAGTTGCCCGGTTAGCTCTACAAGCTCGTGAAAATAGAATTCCCGCGCCGGATTGGCAATGGTGAAGAAACGCTCGGTCAAGAGCGGCCAGCCTGCGCCGATCCAGACCAAGATCTTGCGTCCCGGCTTGTGCGCCTCGTTCCCGGCAATCCCCTTGATTGCCTTGAATGAGTCGTCAAACTGTTCCTTCAGGCTGAAGACTCCGCCGGTGATGTCACGGGCGCGCACCGTGCCGGTGGAATTATCCAGCATCTCTGCCAGCGCGTTCCCATCCTTCGACGGTGCCGGCTGCACGCGCAAGCCTTCATTGCCGAACAGGAGAATGCTGGTGGGCAGCTCCAGCTTTCCACTGTTCATGCGCAGAAATCTCTCGAGTTCCTGCCGTTGCAGCGTGACCGCGGTATACGGCATGTTGACCGCATCCAGCACGACGATGAGCTCAACCGGGGGATCGAACTTGTTTCCCGCCAGCCCGTCCGTGCGCCGGAATGCCTGGACCTTGCCCGGCTGATGGTTGTCAAGAAGCTTGAAGTCAAACGGCTCCAGCCCGCCGACAGGCTTGCCCTCCGCGTCCGTCACCACCGCGTCAATGGTGATATGCCGCAAAATGGTGCTGCTCGCGGACGGCGCGCCAGAACCCGCCGCGCCCGCGACCGGCTGTTGGGCAGGGAGTATAAGAGCGACTGCAATGAGAAAGATGAAAGCGCAGAATCCCTTCTGCATGGGACATTCCCCCAAGTCTGAAGTTGCTGATTGTGGACCAGTCTACATGGACGAATGCAGCCCCGGCTTTGGATCGCTGCATAATGAGGAGGAAAGCTGCGAGGGGACGATTTGCGCTGTAGACGGATTTCCTGGGCTGTGATGTTGTTGGCGGTGGTCGGTTCCCTGCCTGCGGACGCGCAGGCAACGCCGGAGCCTGGCGGCAGCGGATCCGCTTCCGGCGCCGAAGCAAAGTGGCGGAGCGCAATTGACGCATGGCGCGCGCAGCGCGAACACGAACTCACCGCGCCCGACGGCTGGCTTACATTGGTCGGTCTGGAGTGGCTCAAGATCGGCGTCAATTCCTTTGGCTCCGCGCCAGAGAATCAGGTTCACGTCGCAGGCGCGCCGGCGCATGTCGGCCTGCTAACCGTTTCGGGCAAAACCGTCCAACTGCTCTCGCCCAGCGGCGGTTTTCCCCAGGGCTTGATGCTGGAGGGCAAGCCTGCGCGCGAAGGCACCTTGAGCGCCGACGACATGCACCCATCGACGCTGACATGGCATTCGCTGACCATGGTGGTGCTGCCGCGCGGCGGCCGGTATGCGCTGCGTATCAAGGACTCCAACGCGCCGGCCCGCACCGGCTTCCGCGGCCTCCACTGGTACGCTCCCGACCTGCATTACAGCGTGGTGGCGAAGTGGATTCCTTACAACCCGCCGCACATCCTCAAGATCCCCACTATTATCGGCACCACGCTCGATATGCCCGCGCCCGGCGTGGCTGAATTCACGCTCGGCGGCAAGACGCTGCGCCTGGAACCGGTGCTCGAAAGCCCGCGCGACACTTCCCTGTTCTTCATCCTGCGCGACACCACGAGCACGTCGACCACCTATGAGGCCGCGCGCTTCCTGCGCTCTATCTTCCCCGATCACGGTCTGGCTGAGCCGGGAACGCTGGTCTTGGATTTCAACCAGCTCTACAACCCGCCCTGCGCGTACACGCCGTATGCCACCTGCCCGCTGCCTCCGCCGCAAAACCGCCTTTCTGTCCCGATCGAGGCCGGGGAGCAGCGGTACAGCCAGTAACGGCTGAGCTGACTTGCTCCCTCGGTGACTCGCTTGCTTCCATGTTGGATACTGGAAGAAGCAATGTTCCATACCACCGACGACATCCGCATTCAATGGACGAAGGTTGTCCTGCCTCCGGTCTTCCTGGAAGAGGAGCGCCCCCTCTCCGAAGCAGCCTCTGAGACCATCTTCAACGCTCGCGCTGAGATCATTGACATCCTCAACCGCCGCGACGACCGCGTGCTGGCGCTGGTTGGGCCATGTTCCATCCACGACGCCAACGCCGCGCGTGAGTATGCCGCCCTGCTCAGGGGCGCCATCGCCGAATTCTCCTCCGACCTGCGCATCGTGATGCGGGTCTACTTTGAGAAACCGCGCACCACCATCGGATGGAAGGGCCTGATCAACGATCCCCACCTCGACCAATCGTTCAAGATCAACGACGGTCTGCGCCTCGCCCGCAACCTGCTTCTCGATCTGGCGGAGATGGGCGTGCCCAGCGGCACTGAGTTCCTGGACATGATCTCGCCGCAGTATATTGCCGGGCTGGTGGCATGGGGCGCCATTGGCGCGCGCACCACGGAGAGCCAGGTGCACCGCCAGCTCGTCTCCGGGGTAAGCTGCCCCGTGGGCTTCAAGAACGGTACTTCAGGCAACGTCGACATCGCCATCGATGCGCTGCTTTCCGCGGCCCACTCGCACACCTTCCTCGGCCACACCAAGCATGGCCAGTCCGCCATCTTTGTCACCCGGGGCAATCCCGATACACACATCATTCTGCGCGGCGGCCGCCAGACCGTGAACTACACCGCCGAAGCCGTGGGCGAGACGGCGGCCAAGTTGCAGAAGGCCGGCCTGGATCCCCGCATCATGATCGATTGCTCCCACGCCAATTCCGGCAAGGACTATAAACGGCAAGGCGCGGTGTGCAGCGATGTGGCCGCGCAGATCGCCGCAGGCAACCGCAACATTATGGGCATGATGATGGAGAGCAACCTGGTGGCAGGCGCGCAGAAGCTGGAGCCGGGCAAACCGCTGGTCTACGGCAAGAGCATCACCGACGCATGCATCGACTGGCCGGAGACGCAAGAGTTGCTGAAGGATCTGGCCGCAGCGGTGCGCGAACGGCGCGGAAGGTAGGTCCGGCCACCCGGGCGCGCGCGACTTCAGCGTGCGGGGCGGGCGGAATCTCCTACACTGAGGGTTGCCGCTCATGCCTGAGACCTGCGAAGTCGCGCTGCCAGTGCCGCTGGACCGCACCTTTACTTACGCCCTGCGCGAAGGGCAGCAGCCAGTGCGCGGATCGCGGGTGATTGCGCCGTTCCGCAACGAAAAGCTGATCGGCATTGTGGTGTCGGCAGGGCCGCAGAACGCTGCAGGCGAGCCTGACCTGGAATCTGCCGGGCCTGCTGCAGGTTTGCCCGATTACGAAGTTCGATATCTCGAAGCGGTGCTGGACGAGGAAGACGGCGAGCCACTGCTGGGCGAAGCGCTCCTCAAGCTGGGCGAGTGGATGGCCGGGTACTACCTGGCTCCGCTGGGCGAAGTGCTGCGCGGCATGCTGCCGCTGACGGCCGAAGTGAAGCGCACAGTCTACTACCGCATCACCGACCTGGGGCGCGATGTACTGGCCGGAAGCCTGGACGGCGATGGGCCGGGCGGCCGCCGTGGCAAGCTGTCGCGCGAGGAACAGGATCTGCAATTCCACGTGCTGCAGCGGCTGGCAGCGGGCGAGCCTGCGAAGGTGTCCACGCTGCGCACGGCAACGTCGGCCACGCTGCCGCTGCTGGCTTCCATGCTGCGCAAAAAGTGGATTGCGCGCGAAACGTCGGCGGTGGAGCGCGACGCGCGCCGCACGGAACGGTTCGCAGTGCTGGTTCCGGAGGCGCGCATTCCCGCGCTGACGCAAAAACAACAAGCGATTTTGGCGGAGCTGGCGGCATGCGGCGGAGAGATGGCGCTGGCGGAATTGCGCGTCAAGGGATTGCCGCACTCGACGTTGCAAACGCTGGTGCGGCGCGGGCTGGTGCGCATTGACGAGCGCGCGGCCGCGTTCCGGATGGGCGGCATCGAGCCGGGCGCGGGCCCGATTCGGCTGAACGAGCCGCAGGTGGAGGCGCTGGCCTCGATTGCATCGTCGCTGGGAGATTTTCGCACGTTTCTGCTGTATGGCGTGACCGGCTCGGGTAAAACAGCGGTGTACCTCGCCGCGATGCAGCGCGCGCTCGATCGCGGCATGTCGGCCATTCTGCTTGTTCCGGAGATTGGTTTGACGCCGCAGACGGTCGGCCTGCTGGATGCGGCTTTCGGCAGCAAGGTGGCGTTGCTGCACTCGGCGCTGACGCCGGAGGAGCGCAGCGAGCAGTGGCGGCGCATCCGGAGCGGCGAGGCGCCCATTGTGGTGGGAACGCGCTCGGCGATCTTCGCGCCCGCGCCGAACCTGGGCCTGATCGTGGTGGATGAGGAGCACGACCAGAGTTACAAGCAGGAGGAGTCGCCGCGCTATAACGCGCGCGACGTGGCCGTAATGCGAGCGAAGCTTGCGGGCGCAGTCGTGGTGCTGGGCTCGGCCACGCCGTCGCTCGAAAGCTGGCAGAACGCCGAGCAGGGCAAGTACACGCGCATCGAGATGCGCCAGCGGGTGATGAACCGGCCGCTGCCCGAGGTTGAGCTGGTGGACATGCGCGGCGAGTTCAAGCAGACCAGGCAGGAGAGCATGTTCTCGCGCTCGCTGATCGAGCAGACGCAGCACTCGCTCGATCGCGGCGAGCAGGTGCTGATCCTGCTGAACCGGCGCGGCTACAGTTTTGTGGTGATGTGCCGCGGGTGCGGCGAGAAGCTCGACTGCCAGAATTGCGCCATCGCGCTGACCCACCACAAGGCGGTGGGGCAGGAAGAAATTGCGCGCGAAGGACAGCGGATGGAGTGCCACTATTGCGGCTATCGGCGCGCGGTTCCCGACTGCTGCCCGAAGTGTGGATCGGAGCACCTCTACTACCTGGGTGCGGGATCGCAGCAGGGCGAAGAACGGTTGCAGGAGATCTTTCCCACGGCGCGTATCGGGCGCATGGATCGCGACACGGTGCGCGGCCGGCATGACCTGGAACGGATGCTGGCACGGCTGCACGCGGGCGAGATCAATCTGCTCGTGGGCACGCAAATGATTGCCAAGGGGCACGACATTCACGGCGTGACGCTGGTGGGCGTGGTGGGATGCGACCATGCGTTGAGCATGCCGGACTTTCGCGCCGCCGAGCGCGTGTTCCAGTTGATGACGCAGGTGAGCGGGCGCGCCGGCCGCGGCGAGCTGCCCGGCCGCGTGGTGGTGCAGACCTATCATCCCGACCATTACGCTATCCTGGCGGCGACACAACACAATTACCTCAGCTTTGTGGAGCGCGAGCTGAAGTACCGCCGCTGGATGCACTATCCGCCGTTCGGCGTGCTCGCCAATGTTCTGGTGCAGTCGGCGAAGCTGGAGGAGGCGGCGGGGTGGTCCGCGGAGCTGGGCAAGTGGTTCCAGAAGGCGGCGCCGGAGGGTGTGCGTGTGCTAGGCCCATGCACCGCACCGATTGCCCGCATCAAGGGAATCTACCGTTTCCACCTGATTCTTAAGGCTGCCTCACGCAAGGCGCTGAACGCGGCGTTGCGGGGGATGCTGGCGCACGCGGATACGGTTAATATTCCTCGCCGCAATGTCATAGTCGATGTGGATGCGCAGCGATTGATGTAGCGAAGCGCTGTAAGGTTTGCGCCGCTCGCCGGCCCTGGGAGGTGCCCGCAGCGGCTTTCCGTTTGACAAGAACGGAAGGATTCTCTATAGAGAACTACATAGGTGCCGGATAAGGCTGGCGCCGACGCCGTCCGCTCCGGCAAGGCATCGTTGAGGAGGACTGCCGATGAAAGCCACCGCGCTTTACCGGATTGCGAGCGTTTTGCTCGTGATGGTTGTGGTCGCAAACACCGTCTGGCTCATGTACTTTTGGCATGTCACTGCTTCCATGAGCCCGGTGCGTTTTCCATTTGGACATCGCCCGCTGAGCTACTCGCAAGTAGTTCTTGGCTTTAACGTGTTCTGTTCCCTGTGCGTTCTGTTCGCGGCCTTCCTGGCCTGGCACCTGGGATCTCTGGCGCGAACGGCTCCGCGCGCGACAGGCGCGTTGGGGTGGCTTCTGCTCGCATATCTAGTGGCTGGGACGCTCGTGTGCCTGTATTATTTTTCCGGTTTCGCGTTCCTGCTGTCGGGCGCCATTGCGCTCTGCACCGCCCGGGCCACGTCGCTGGCCACGCGCTCACAGCCCGCGCGGTCGCTCGCGAAGTAATTCCCTGGTTCGAGAACGCAATGCAGGCGCTGGGCCGCGCCACCCCGGGATTGCGCCGGAGAGGCATCACCCGTTGGCCGCGCATGAAGAACCGCGCTTGCGGCGGCGCCACTCACTCAGCTGTTTTGCCGCTGCCATCCAGCGCGTGCAGATCCTTGCCCGGCTTGAAGCGCACAGCCTTGCCCGGCGTGATGCTGACCTCAGTGCCGGTGCGAGGATTGCGCCCGATGCCGGTTTTGCGCGCGCGGACGCTGAACACGCCGAAGCCGCGCAACTCAATGCGCTCGCCGGCCGCCAGAGCCTGCTTCAGACCCTCGAAGACCGTATCCACAGCCGCCTCCGCCTTGGTCCGGGGCAGGCCAGTCCGCTCAATTACGTGATGCACGATGTCCTGCTTAATCAAAGGGGAACCTCGCTCGAAACGTCGTTTTTTGAACTGCCCACAAACAACTCTACGCTAGTGATACTACAGGTTTTGCGCCGTTTGGGAAACAGCGGAGAGCCGCCGCCTGAAGGTTTTTCCGCTTCCTGAGTCCACTCTCACAGCTCGTTTCACTTCCCGATTCACGCCCGCAAATGGATTTTTCCTCAGTTCCGGGGCGCTTTCTTACCGCATTCGCCCTGTTTTCCCGTAAGATGACACTTTCAAAGTAGCTTGCGCCTGCCGTGGAATTTGGTTTCCATTCGCCGGTTCAAAGCGGGGTGAGCCTTTCCATCGTGTCCATCCATCCGGCTCGGGCCTCGCCCGCTGGATATGTCATGATCGTGGAGGTAACTTTCATTCCGTTTTCTGGCGGGAGCGGGGGATAACTCACTGCCTGTTTACGAAAACTACCGCTCGAGTTTACATGCTTCGCGCTCTAGCCTGAGTTAGCCTGAGAGTTTCTTGTCAGCTTACTCAATCACGGGATCGGAGTTATCCGGCGGCACGGGATCGGGAACGGCCGCAGCGAATCAGCCGAATACAGCAGACGGACTCTGTTTTCCTCAGATTGCGCAAGGCCGGCAGCAACTGGCCCGGCCGCTCGAACCGCTTTGACCCCAGGGAGCTGCATTTGCCTCTGCAAGAAAATCCGCAAGCAATCCGAATCGGTGTCCTGGCAGGCGAGCCCATCCGGCTGGAGGGGCTCACCATGGTGTTCCGGGAAGATCCTGTGCCTGGCCGGCCCAAACTAACTCCCATGGTAGGCACTCTCCATGAGCTGGTCGCCAATCCTGCGGTCGATTACCTGGTGATCGATCTGAACTCGACGGCGCGCAGCTTTGAATTGCTGGACGAAGTCAGGCGTGCGCGGCCGGGCCTCAAGCAGATCGTGATTGGCCCCAAGAACGACGACGAGCTGGTCCTGAAGGCGGTGATCGCCGGCGCGCGTGCGTATCTCGATTCAGACGCCGGACCTGAGACGGTGCGCCAGGCCATCGACATCGTGGTCAGCGGCTCCATTTGGGCGCCGCGCCGCCTCCTTTCCCGCCTCATCGACCGGCTGCTGGGCGTTCCGCAGAATAATGCGCCAGGTACGGGCCCGCTGCTCACCGACCGAGAGCGCGAAGTCCTCAAGCTGATCCTGCGAGCCAAGTCGAACCGCGAGATCGCTTCCCAGCTCGGGATCGAAGAACGCACCGTGAAGGCCCATGTGGGCCGCCTTATGCGCAAGCTGGGCGCGGACAACCGCATCGAGCTGTCCATGCGGGCCATCAACCGATCCCTGGTGGGGGAGCACGGCTCAAAGCGCTGACCCTCGCCGACCGCGTCTCATTACTTTCTGGCGAACGGATAGGTTACTAAAATCCAGTGTCCTTCCGTACTCTTGTTCATATCTCCGGAGACCCCCACACTCAATCCAGAAACAACGCAGATCTGGGGAAAGGAGTTCCCTGACGCTAGTCGCCGCGGAACTCCTCTTTTTTGTGCCATTTGCCCGACAGGCACATTCCCTTCGATCCGCGCCCCTCCCCCCTCCCCCCCGTTGTGACCTTGGGTACCGCCCACGCTCCGCTCCCGGCCGATGCGATAGGCTGTCTCTGCAGGTACATTTCCCCCGGAATTCGCTTGAAATACGCGCGACTTAGCCCAGCCAAGCCTGTCTGAAGTAAGAACGGGTGAAACCCCAAGCTCCGCCTCGGAGCGGGAAAGGATTGAAAATGCGTAAGTTCCTTACTTCTGTCTGCCTCTGTCTTCTTCTCCAGGGTGCCTCCTTCGCCGCCTCTTCCCGCGACGATCTCCAGACGCGCATTGACGCTGCCAAGATCGTGCTGGACCAGATCATGGGCGCGCAGGACTCGACCATCCCCTCGAATATCCTGGCCCGGGCCACTTGCGTCGGTGTGGTCCCCGGGCTTAAGAAAGCCGCATTCGTCTTCGGCGGCCAGTACGGCCAGGGCGTGGTTACCTGCCGCACCGGCCACGGCTGGAGCGCGCCGGTATTCATCCGCATGGCCGGCGGTTCATGGGGCCTGCAACTCGGCGCCCAGTCCACTGACCTGGTGCTAATTGCCGTCAACGAGCAGGGCTTCCAGGATCTACTCAAGAACAAGTTCAAGATTGGCGCGGACGCCGCAGCCACCGCAGGTCCGGTGGGGCGCAACGGCCAGGCCGCCACAGACTGGAAGATGAGCGCCGAGCTGCTCACCTACTCCCGTTCCAAGGGCCTCTTCGCCGGCATCGACCTGGACGGCACTTCCGTGAGCCAGAACAACGACGACACGACGACCTACTACGGCCACGAGCAAGGCTTCGACACCGTCCTTCGCGGCCAAGTCGACGTGCCGGTGGGCGCAGTGCCCTTCGTCAAGGATGTGGCGCGCAACTTTGCGGCCGCCAAACACCGCCAGTAACCCGCGCGGAGGCCCGCATCTGCCCCGCTCGCCTGCTCTACACTTGTCCTTTGCCTTAATGATGCGGGAAAAAATGGAGTACTGGCTGGTAACGGCGGTGGCGCGCACTCTTGGCCGCCTGCCGCGCAGCCTCGCCCGCGTCCTCGTGCGCGTCATCACCATCAGCGTTTATCTGGCGTTCGGTCGCCTGCGCCGAGTGGGCCAGCGCAACCTCAAGCTCGCCATGCCCGATCTCCCGCCCCGCGCGCGCCGCCGCATCCTGCGTCACGTCTTCCGCAACCTCGGCTGGCAGCTGGTCGAGTTCTGCCGCATGCCTCGCTACACCCCGCAGAACACCCGCGGCTGGATCCGCACCGAGGGCATTCAGCACTTCCTCGATGCGCAGTCGCGCGGCAAGGGCGTCCTGGTGCTCACGGGCCACGTGGGTGCTTGGGAGCTATCCAGCTTCTACCACTCGCTCATGGGCCATCCCATGGGCATGGTCATCCGCCGCCTCGACAACCGCGTCCTCGACGACTTCGTCAACCGCATCCGCTGCCTCCACGGCAACAGCGTCCTGCACAAGGACGACTTCGCTCGCGGCCTGCTCCACGCCATGCGCCGCGGCGGCACGGTCGGCATCCTCATGGACACCAACATGACCCCGCCGCAGGGCGAATTCGTGAAGTTCTTCGGCATCACGGCATGTACGGCCTCAGGCCTCGCGCGCGTCGCCCTCCGCACCGGCGCCGCTGTCCTGCCCGGCTTCTGCCTGTGGGAGGAGAAAGAGCAGCAGTACGTCCTCCACTTCGGCCCGGAGCTCCAGTTCACGCCCACAGGGGACCACGAAGCCGATATCCTCGCCGCCACGCAGCAATGCAACGATGTGCTCGAGTTGTGGATTCGCCGCTATCCGGACCAGTGGCTCTGGATCCATCGCCGCTGGAAGACGCGCCCGCCCGGCGAAGCAAACGTCTATTAACGACTGACCCCACCTGCACTCAAACGGCGGTATCATAAAGTCGATGGGAACTTTCCGCGTCTCCGAAGCCGAGGCCGCCCGCGATCTCGCTGGGTTGCTGGCCCGTGTGCGCGCCGGCGAGGAAGTGGTGATCGAATCCGGCTCGGATATGATCGCCATGACGCGCAAGCCCGTCCCGCCACCGCGGACCATCGAAGAAGTCCTGGCACGCATGCCCGATGACGATTCCATGCGGATGGGCGCAGACTTTGCCGATGATGTGGAATCGGGAATCGCGTCGCTACGCGAACCCCTGAACCCGCCAAACTGGGACTGATATCGTGGGCCTGATCGTTGACTCCACTCTATTTATCGCGGCTGAACGAAAAGGGCTAAGGGCCACCCAAGCACTTGGCGAGATTGCTACTCGTTTTCCGGAAGAGACAATTGCCGTCTCCGTAATCACACTCGCAGAACTCGCCCATGGCGCGGCCCGTGCCATCGATCCGGCAAGGGAATTGTTCCGCCGGCATTTCATTCACGAAATCAGAACGAACATTCCGGTGGTTCAGGTAACTGCTGAGACAGCTATTCGCGCGGGCGAAATGGATGGCATCTTCCGTTCGCAAGGGCTCACCATCGGCTTCTCCGATCTGTTGATCGGTGCGACCGCTCTGGAACTGAATTATCGGGTCGCGACAGCCAATCTGCGACACTTTCACTTGATACAAGGCTTGACGGTGATCCAATACTAGACTTGATCCGATCGGTTTTATCGCGATTCCGGGAGATCATGAAACTCAGCGACCTCATCGAACGCCTCGGCGGCGTCATCGCGCAAGGCAGCCCCGACCACCGTCTCCGCGGCGTCAGCTCCTCCACCCGTGCCGGCATGAACGACGTTGTCTTTGCTGAAGACGCCCGCTCCGCCGCCGAAGCCCTCGCCGGAAAAGCCGGCGTCGTCGTCCTTCGCCCCGGGCAGCTCGCGGAGTATCCCGCCGGCCGCTGCATCGTGGAAACCCCACAGCCGCGCCTATGGTTTGCCCGCGCCGGCAAACTGCTCACGCCCGCGCTGCCGGTCACCGGCATTCATCCCTCCGCCGTCATCGGCGCGCACGTCAAGCTCGGTGACGACATCACCATCGGCCCCTGCGCCGTCATTGAAGATGACGTCCGCATCGGCGCGCGCACCCGCGTTGAGGCCGGCGCCGTCATCGGCCGCGGCGTCCGCATCGGCGACTATTGCCACATCTACCCCCGCGCTGTCCTCTATCCCGGCACCACGCTCGGCAACTGGGTGGTCGTCCACGCCGGCGCGGTGCTCGGCGCAGATGGCTTCGGCTACGTGCGCAACCCCGCGACCGGCGCATACACGCAATTCCCGCAGCAAGGCACGCTCGTGATCGAGGACGAAGTCGAGATTAGCGCCAACTCCACCATCGATCGTGGCGCGCTGGCCGAAACCCGTATCCGCCGCGGCGTCAAGATCGACAACCTCGTCCACATCGGCCACAACTGTGACATCGGCGAAGACGCCATCCTCGTCGCGCTCACCGGCATCTCCGGCTCCAGTTCGGTAGGCAAGGGCGCGGTGCTCGCCGGCCAGGTAGGCCTCGGCGACCACGCGCACGTAGGCCCCGGCGTCATCCTCGGCGGCCAGTCCGGCGTCTTCAACGGCAAGACCGCAGCCGCAGAACCCGGCACAGTCCTCTACGGCACGCCCGCGCGCCCGCTCAAGCAGGTCCTGCGCGAGCAGGCCGTGCTGGCGCGCCTGGCCAAAACGCGCGGCCGCAGCAAGTCTTCCCATTCGGAAAACAAGCCTGACGAATCCTAAGTGCGGTTCCTTCCGGTTTGCCGATGTCCCGGGTGTCGTCCATTTCCATCAGCTGTCATCATTTCCACGAGTTGTCATTCTGAGCGGAGCGAAGAATCCGCGGTTGCTTTTCGCCGCCGCGTACGTAGCTGCAATTCCGTCGCGCAGACCATCCCCATCCGCCCCGGAGAGTATCCTGCGAATGATTCACCGATGCACCGCAGACGAGGGGCCAACGTGAAATTTTCTTTCGGAGAAATTCAGGCGATTTCTGTTTTTATAATCCTGTCCAGCATTCCGGCAATTGCGCAAACACCAGCCAATTCCAAGCCTCCCGATGCAATCCAGTCTTATCTGCAGCCGCTGGTAGCCAACCACACGCTGGCCGGCGCGGTCACGCTGGTCGCTACGCGGGACCGCATCGTTTATGTGCAGCCTGTGGGCTATCGCGACATCGCAGCCAAAGCAGCCATGCCGGCGGACGCCATGTTCTGGATCGCCTCCACATCAAAACCCATGACCGTCACCGCGTTCATGATGCTGGTGGATGAAGGCAAGGTCAGCCTCGACGATCCGGTCGAAAAGTATCTCCCCGAATTTCACGGTCAGATGGTCAAGGCTCCGGCCCCTGAGTCCGCCCAGGCTCCTTCCGCCTCGCCTGCGTCTTCCCAGTTGGTTCCCGCAAACCATCCCATCCTGGTGCGCGAAATTCTAAGCCACACCAGCGGCTTGCGTTTCAAGTCCGCGGCCCAGCCCGGCGCGCTGGACACCTTGTCGCTGAAAGATTCGGTGCGCAGTTTTGCCGCCGAGCCGCTGATGTTTCAGCCCGGAAAAAGCTGGAGTTATTCGAACGAAGGCATTGACACCGCCGGCCGAATCATTGAAGTTGTGACCGGTATGCCCTACGAGGAATTCATGCAGCAGCGGCTGTTCTTTCCCCTGGGAATGAAGGACACCACGTTCTGGCCCAACGCGGAACAGCTCACTCGCCTGGCAGAATCCTACAAAGTGGATCCCAACTCGAAACAGCTCATTAGGGTCCCCATCGATCAACTCACCTATCCGCTCAGCTACCGCCGGCACCGGTTCCCCATGCCCGCCGGCGGCCTGTTCTCCACAGCGGCCGACGTGGCGAAGTTCTGCCAGATGATTCTGAATGGCGGAACGCTCGACGGGAAGCGATACATTTCTCCGGCCTCGCTGCACGCGATGACCAGCGTGGAGAACGGTGGAATGGGAAAGAACGACTACGGGTTTGGCTGGGGAATTTCCAAAACCGGCTTCGGCCACGGCGGCGCATACAACAACGCCATGGAGATTGACACCGCGAAGGGCTGGATCCTCCTCTTCATGGTGCAGCAGGATGGAAAGTGGGGATCGTCCGATGGAGAAACGATCGTCCCGACGCTGGAGAAATTCGCCGGCGATCTCGTCTCGCGTCCCGCGCAATAGATCCGCTTGAAACGTCAATCGCTCAGGAATGCGTTTCTCGCGGTTCGGACGGTGGTTTCAATTTGCGGCCTGAGCACGATACGTCAACGACAGCGAGCCGTGCTACTCCCAGCGAAATACCTTTGCCGAAATCGCTGTGAAAATTAGAAACAAGAGCGTCAAGGCTGCCACGTCACCCAGGTGAACCAACCAGCCATCTCCGTTCCATATACCCTCGAGCAGGCGCACGGCGTAGGTCAGCGGCAACGCGTGCGCCACGGCGCGCAATACGGGCGGCAGATTTGAAATGGGAACGAAGAGTCCAGAGAAACCGAACATGGGGTAGAGAATGATGGCGCCGATCGGCTGTGCAAAGCGCGCCGTGGGAACAATGCTGGCGATAAGAAAGCCGATGGACAGAATGCTCCAGGTGCTGATGAGCAGTGCGATGGTAAACGAGAACCATGGAACATGGGAGCCCGGCGGGAAATATCGTTTGCCCGCAAGGAACATCAAGGACAAGGTTGCCGCAGTCAGCAGGAGCTTGACGATCACATGGGCACTAAGAATGGTCTGCGGGCGCAGCGGCGTAGCACGAAGCCGCTTGAGGATGCCGCCCTCGCGATAGATAGAGACGATGGTAACCAGTGAAAGCACCGCGCTTATAGAGATCAAGAGCGACACGAGAACGGGAAGCTCGGCGCCGGATAGACCCATGACAGCAAGAGGCGGCATGCCGGATCTGGGGCTTGCAAAATGGCCCAAAACAACGAAAAACACGACAGGCACAACAATGGTGCCGATCGCGCCCAGCGGCTCGCGCATGAAGACTTTCATCTCGATCCAGGTCAGTTTCCACAGTCCACGCAGCATCGTTGTCGATCCTATTCGCGAATGGAGCGGCCAGTCAGTTTGAGGAAGACGTCCTCAAGGTTGGGAAGAACGGTGCGGAAATCCGTGACCCGGATCCGATTCTCCGAGAGACAATGAATCACTTCGGTGACCAGGTCGTCGCCCCGCCCCCGAATGGTGAATCGCATGGTGTCGCAGGTTACGGACTCTACTCCCGGAATCGTCTGAAAGTGGTTGCCGGCATCCGGGTCGTTCGCGTCGAGAACGACCGTACGCTCCGGGCAGTGCCGGCGCACGAGGCTCTCCGGCGTGTCGATGTCGATGATGCGTCCGTGCTCCATGATGGCAACCCGATCGCACAACCGCTCGGCCTCTTCCATCAGGTGCGTGGTCAAAAATACGGTCTTGCCGCGCTCGCGGATGCCGCGCACCAGATCCCAGATTGCGTGCCGCGCCTGTGGGTCGAGGCCGGTGGTGAGTTCGTCCAGGAACACCAGTTCCGGATCGTTGATCAACGCAAGAGCGATAAACAGCCTCTGTTTCTGGCCTCCGGAAAGATTCATGAACCACGCGCCCCGCTTGTCAGTGAGGCTGAGCTGTTCCAGCAGCCGCGTTGCATCGATGGCTTTCTTCCCGTATAGCGATGCCCAGAGATCAACTGCCTCCCACACCTTGATTCGCTTCTGCAGCTGTGCCTGCTGAAGCTGAACTCCGATGCGGTCCTGCAGCTTGTATACCTGGTGAAAAGGGTCAAGGCCGAGCACCCGAATCGCGCCGCTGTCGGGCTTGCGAATCCCTTCGATGCACTCCATCGTGGTGGTCTTCCCGGCTCCGTTGGGGCCGATCAGTCCAAAGATCTCTCCCTGGATGACCTCGAAAGACGCCTCCTCGACGGCCACGGTTTTGCCGTAGGTCTTGCGGATTCCGGAAACTTCAATGACTGAATGCATGGGGAGTGTTCAGTGTAATTCTTCGCGCCAAGTCCGAGTTCCCTAGCACGCGGCCGGCAAACTGAATGCGCACGGCCCTAAGCCTCACCGCAGCGTATCTCCCAACTTCCTCGATTCCAATCGACCCATACCTTCGTAACGGCCGTTCCTGCCCGCTCAGGTATCATCGGGGCATCGTTGCATTTCATTCATGCTCTTTTCCAAGGGGTTTGGCTTTGTCTGAGGCAAAAGCAGTTGCGGTTGAAGACGCACGGCGGGTCAAACCGCTGCGTATCGCCATCTTTGGATTTGGAACCGTAGGCAGCTCCGTGGCGCGCATCCTGGCCGAGTCAAAACCCCAGGGCCTCGCCCTCACTCACGTCTTCAATCGCAACGTGGCCCGCAAGCGCGTAGGCTGGGCCGGGCCGGCCGTCGAGTGGTCAGAAGACGCCGACTCCGTCCTCGCCTCGGATGTGGATGTCATTGTCGAGCTGGCCGGGGGCCTCGATCCCGCCGGCACATGGGTGCGCAAGGCCCTCGATGCGGGCAAGAGCGTTGTCACCGCCAACAAAAAGCTCATCGCGAACCACGGCGTGGAACTCGAGCGGCTGGCCGCGGCCCGCGGTGGTCACCTCAAGTACGGCGCAGCCGTTGCCGGCGGCATCCCCGTCATCCCGGGCCTGGAGCAGGGCATGGCCGGCGACCGCATTGAGCGCATCCAGGGCATCCTCAACGGCACCTGCAACTTCATCCTCAGCCGCATGGAGCAGGGCGCGGAATACGCCACGGTCCTGGCCGCCGCTCAGTCCAAGGGCTACGCCGAAACGGATCCCACCGAGGATGTCGGCGGATTCGATGCGCGCTCCAAGCTGGCCATTCTCATGCGCCTCGCCCTCCGCGTCCAGGTCGATCCCGAGGAGATCGTGCCGCGGCCCATCACGGAAGTCACCGCCATCGACTTCAGCTATGCACGCGACCTCGGCTGCACCATTCGCCAGGTGTCCCGCGCGGAGACGACCCTGGGCGTCGTCGCCGCCGCAGTTGGTCCCACGCTGGTTGACCTTAAGTCGCCCCTGGCCTGGTCGCGCGAAACCGAGAACATGGTCATCCTCAGCGGACACTACGGCGGCGACGTGGTCTTCAGCGGCCACGGCGCCGGCGGCCATCCCACTGCCGTTGCCGTCGTCAGCGATCTGATGGCCCTGGCCCACGGCTCGCGCCGCGTGGAGCTGCCCAGCGCCAAAGCCACTGTGGCCGCGGAATTCGAGGTTCCGCACTACATCCGCTTCCTCGTGAATGACCGCCCCGGCATCGTGGCCGAGATCACCGGCGCGCTGGCCCGCGAGCGCATCAACATCCGCGCCATCGTCCAGAAGGCCGGATATCCCCAGCACTCGCTCCCGTTTGTCGTCACCGTGGAACCATGCAAGTCGTCGGCGCTGAAGCGCGCCCTTGAGAGCATCCAGGCGGCGGATTACCTGCTGGAGCCGCCCCTGGATTTGCAGATGCTTGAATGACGGCCGGCCAAGGTCCCGTGAAATGTCACCTGACACCGGAAACCTGGCACCTGTAAACTACGAACTCCAATCCCCCGGGAGACTAAAGCAGCTATGATCGACACCATTTTCCGATGTGAAATCTGCCACGAAGAGAGCGAACGCCCTGTGCGCTGGATGGTCATCCATTGCAGCGACGCGCAACTGACCATCTTCAAGTGGACCAAGGAAGCCGCAGCCGCGCCCGGCGCCCGACACTACTGCGGGGAAGCCCACGCCCAGGTTTATATCAGCCGCTGGTTCCAGTCCTTCTGCGGTTGAGGCGGCAAGGGGCGCCATGCGCAAAATAAAAACGGCGATGTCCTTTGGATTCTGCCAGATACGCCATGAAACTGCAGTAAAAGGGGCAGCCGGGGCAACGACCTGAACGCGTGCGCCGCGGGGCCGGGACAATGCGAAAAAACAAAACGGCGATGTCCTTTGGATTCCTGGAGATGCGAGCTGAAAATGCAGTAAATTGAGCACCCTTTCCGGGCGGGTCCCGGGGTGGGGGGCGAAGGCCGGTTTGGATTGGCTGACACGCATCGGACTTTCTTCTTCCTTGCCCGGCGAAGAGCGGCTTGCGGACAAAATGCGAACACCCGCGGCAGGCGCGGGCGGATGGTTTGCTCTATATTTAGAGACTAGCACATAAGAAGCACGGAATTCCGCATCTGGAAGAAAACTTTTTCTCCATTTTAATCATATGATTGCAACGTTTTCAACAGGGTGAGACTTCCCGGCGGCTAAAGCCGGGCATTTCTCGGCACGGATAACCAGTTTGGTGAAAAAGGCCGGAGGGTGGCCGTACCGACACGAAAAACCAAAGGGGCCAGGCAGTGCTTGGTGAATCGAAGCTGCAGCTGCGCGTGGAGAAAAAACGTCCCTCGGCGCCTAAAGGCCGGACCATATTGAGCCTCTAACGGCACGGCTAAAGCCGTGCCCCTTCAAAGCGAGATCGCCCAGCGATTCACCAAACACTGCCTAAAGCCCGGCCCTTGTCCCTTGTTCCCTCGTTCCCTGCCCTATTTCTTTGCCGGCGCGGTTGACTCGCGAATGACCAGTTCGGGCGCCATCGTAATCTCCGAGGGATACTGTTTTTCCCGGTTGGCGATGCGATCCAGCAGAACCTGGGCGCCGCGCTTGCCCATCTCCATGAGCGGCTGGCGCACGGTGGTGAGCGAGGGTGTGGAGTAGGCGGCCGACTGGATGTCGTCGAAGCCGACCACGGAGACGTCTTCGGGGATGGAGCAGCCGGCATCCTTGAGGGCGCGGATGGCGCCGATGGCCGCGATGTCGTTGAAGCAGAAGACGGCGGTGAAGTCCTTGCGCTTCTCCAGGAGCGCCTTCATCGGCTTGAAGCCGATCTCGGGCGCCATGGGGTGGTGGCCGGTCTTCATGGACCAGCCCTCGGCATCGATGCGGACCACGTGATTGGGATCGATCTTCAGTCCAATTTCGCCGGCGACCTGCTGGATGGCCTCCCAGCGGTACTCCGAATCGGGGATGGCGCGGGGGCCGCGCATGAAAGCGATGCGGCGATGGCCCAGGTTGTAGAGATGGCGGAGGGCCTGGTCGACGGCCGAGTGGTGGTCGAGCACGATGTTGGTGACGTTCGCTGCCGGCGAGTGCGCGGAGATGGCTACCACGGGTACGGGCACGTGGATGTCCTCCGCCGATGTGTTCAGGAGCAGAAAACCGTCCACGGCGCGCTCCACCAGCATGCGCGGGTACTGCTCGATGAGTTCCTTCTTCCAGTCGTGGCAGGCGGTGAAGTAGAAGTAGTGGGCGGCAGTGAGTTCCTGGACTACGCCGTTCATGACACGGGTGAAGTAGCCCTCGCTGAGGTCGGGAGCGAGCACGCCCACCGACATGGATTTGCTCTGGCGAAGGGAGCGGGCGAAATAGTTGGGGCGGTAATTGAGCCGCTCAGCGGCTTCCATCACGCGGCGGCGGGTTTCCGGGGGGATGGAGCGCGCGGAGGGCGAGTTATTGAGGACGAGGGAGACGGTGGTCTGGGAAAGCTCGAGGTGTTCAGCCAGTGTCCGCAGGTTCACATGGCCTGGCGGATCGGAACTCTTGCCCTTTGCCATGCTGGAGTTGTAACACAGTTGTCAGCTAACAGTTCACAGTTGTCAGTTCGTAGTTCACAGTTCGTAACCCGCAGCGGTGACGGTTTAGGCGGCAGGCATCAGCCGTATTTCGCCGCGGCCCTACGGGACGCGCGGGCTTGAGGCCTGCCTTCCCAGGGTTTTCCCCGTTCGCTTCGCTCCGGGGCGACCCTGGGCTACTTTCGTTGCTTCCTACGGGAAGCATTTCGCGCGAGATTCTATCCCGGAAGCATCGATCAGGGAGCGGCGATGTGGTTGGCGCCGGGATGGAGCGGATGGGAGTGGCCGGCGTACTCGAAGGTTCCGGTGAGTGGGCCGGGGAGCGTGATGTCGGCGTCGAGTCCAGCGCCGTGGCGCGTGTAGTGGATCTGAATGATGCCTGCCGGATGCGGGTAGGACGCTGTGAGCGAGGGCAGGCTGCCGAGGTGCGGCGCGATGCGGACTGTCTTGAATCCCGGGCTGGCGGGCTCGATGCCGGCGACCAGCGTGAGCAGGTCGTAGATGGGGTGGGCGGACCAGGCGTGCGAGTCGGAGCGGGTCTCGCCGGGAGTTTCCGGCCAGGTGCTGAAGTGGAGCGGGAGCAAGTCGCGCCAGGGCTTGAGCGAGTCGAGGTACTCGTCGGCCATCCCGGCATGGTCGAGCGCGCGGGCGAGATAGAAGCGGAAGTAGTAGGAAGCAGAAAGAACGCCGTTGGGCGTGGTGCCGGGTTCGATGGCGAGCAAATGCATCATCAGCTCGTGCTGCTCCACTTTGGGAGCGACGTCGTAGAGGACGGCGAGGATGTTGGCCTGCTGGGAGAAGTTTTTGTGGTCGGGATTGTCGGCGAGCATGCCGAGCTGGGAGTTCCAGCAGCCCTTGTAGAGGCCGGTTCGGACGCGGTCGGCGCGGGTGCGCTCGCCGGCCGCGATGGACGGGTCGCCGAGGGCCTGTTCGAGATCGGCGGCATCGTGGAGCGCGCCGAGGTATTCGAGGGTAGTGACGCAGGATTCACCGTTGGCGCTGTAGGTGGGGATCTCCTGCTTGTCCTGGACCCAGTCGATGAAGGACCACCACGGAGTCTGCTCAAGGAGGCCGTCGGGTTGCTCGTACTGGGCGAACCAGTTGAGAACGCCGCGCGTGCCTTCGAGCGATTCCTTCACGGGCGCGGGATCGGGTCGATACATCCACCAGTCGTGGAGCATGCCGATCCAGAGCAGGGAGAAGGTGGGGATGTTCTGCGGGAGCGAGCTGGGGTAGCGCGAGCGGGTGATGCCTTCGGGGATGCGGGAGTCGTTGAAGGCTTCGAGAGCCTGGCGGGCGAGGCGGTCGTCGCCGGCGACGGCGTAGGAGATGAGGGCCTGGATGCGGGTGTCGCCGACGTACTGGAGCTGCTCGTAGTAGGGCGTGTCCATGTAGGTTTCGTGGGCATCGTCGCGGGCGGTGCGCCAACTGATGTCCCAGATTTTGGCGAGGTCGGGGTCGGGCGTGTCGAGCTTGGCGCGCTCTTCAAAGGGATAGGCAGTGAAGTTGGCCTTTAAGGATTCGAGCGTAAGTGGTTGATCTGCCGTGGTGATGTCTAGGTCGAGGTAGCGCCAGGTGCGCCACCAGAGAGGCTCGAAGGTACGGTGCGAGCCACCATCGGGGCGGAAGAGATCGCTGAGGCCGAGGGCTACGCGGCTATGCTGTTTGCCGTCAGTGCCTGTGTAGGTGACGGAGTCGCGGTCGCCTTTCTGCTGATGGTTGTCGTAGAGGGCTTCAGAGTAGGTGAGGCGGATGGTGGCGCCTTTGCCGCCGGAGACGGTGAGTTGGGGATAGGCGGTGGTGAGGGTTTTGCGGTCGAGGAGGAGATGGACATGTAACTGAGGCTGCATAGTCACCGGCGACGTGAGCGCCTCGTCGCCTCGGGCAGGCGACTTTAGCCATCCTTGGTCGGACTCCCCCCAGAGCTGATTGCCCGCCTTGGTCGGGGTGTACGCCATGTGCGGCAGACCGTCGGGAATGAGGCCCCATGGATTATCGCCGGTCTCGTCGGCGGAGTGGGCCTTGTTGACGGTGGAGTAGATGCTCTCGCGAATGGGCGAGGCGGCCGCGATCCAGTTGCCGCTCTGGTCGTCAGCCGATTGCCAGTTCCAGTCGTACTGATCGGCGTCGAGCTCCTCGCCGGGGCCCTGCGCCATGTAAGGCCAGAAGCCGTTGGGGACGCGAGGCAGCGGCTTGTGGCCAGGCTCGATTTCGACCTGCCAGCCTTTGGGCGTGGAGATGTCGGCGTCGCCTGTGGCTTCGGACTCCAGAAGGAAGGAGGTGCGGTCGCTTATCTGGGCGACGGGGGCGTAGACGCCGAAGTTCCAGACGGTGGCTGTAATGAGGTTGTCGCCGGCGCGAAGGAGCGGTGCGAGGTCGAAGCGCTGGTAGCGCCAATGGGTCAGGTCGCCGCGGGCGGGGCCGTCGCCGGCGCGTGTCCCATTGACATAGAGGATGAAGCGGTTGTCGGCGCTGACGCGGACCATATAAGAGGATGGGACCGCCGGCAGCGTCACGCTTCGGCGGAAGTGGAGGACGACTGGCTCGCGAAGAGGCGCCGTGGGGTGGGTGATCCAGGAAGCTTTCCATTCGCGGTGCGGCGGATCAGATTGAGCGGCGAGGAGGCAGGAGAATCCAAGAACGAGGACGGAGGCAAGTGATGGGCGCATAGAATTTCCCCGAGCAATGCAGGCCCCCAGCTTACATCAGGGGGCAGGAAATCCTCAGATATCCGGTGGTATGCATTTGATTTTGCAGGGCTGTAACCTTCCATTCATATTGGGCCGTTAGCCTGAGGCAGGTGATCGGACAAGTGCCAGAGATTCGCGTTCCCAGAACCCAAGCGCGTTTACAGCCCGAATCGCCTGCCACGCAGGCTGCAGCGGGCCAGGCTGCGGATTCCGAGGTTCGCACGTTTTTGCTTTCGCGCGGGAACTCGGCGGGAGCAGACCGCGTGTTCCACGGGCTGATGGTGCTATGCGGGCTGAGCGTTTTCGGGATCGTGGCGCTGATCGCGTTTGAACTGTTGCTGCGCTCGCAGGAATCGCTGCACGCGTTCGGGCTGCGGTTTTTCTTCACGGCGGATCGCGATCCGATTTCAGGACAGCCGATCTACTGGGACCCGGTGAACGGGCACTTCAGCGCTCTGCCCTTTGTTTACGGGACGCTGGTTTCGTCGTTTCTGTCGCTTCTGATTGCGGTGCCGCTGGCGGTGGGGACGGCGATCTTTCTGACGGAGATGTGTCCGAAGGCGCTGCGCGGGTTTTTGGCATTTCTGACGGAACTGCTGGCGGCGATTCCGAGCATTATTTATGGTTTGTGGGCATTTTTTGTGCTGGTGCCGCTGATGCGGGACTATGTGAATCCGGCCCTGGTGAAGTATCTGGGCTGGACCGGACTGGTGGGCGATGACAATCCGACGGGTCTTGGATTTACGGCGTCGGCGGTGATTCTGGCGATCATGATTCTGCCGATTATCTCTTCGCTGACGCGGGAAGTGATGAGCGCAGTGCCGCACTCGCAGCGGGAGGCGGTGCTGGCGCTGGGAGCGACGCGCTGGGAGATGATCCGGATGGGAGTGCTGAGGAATGCGCGCATCGGGATTGTGGGCGCGGTGATCCTGGGGCTGGGCCGGGCGCTGGGCGAGACGATGGCGGTGACCATGGTGATCGGCAATACGCCGGAGATCCACCGGTCGCTGCTGGCCAACGGAGCTTCAATGGCCGCGGTGATTGCGAACGAGTACGCGGAGGCGGTGAACGATCTGCACCGCAGCGCGCTGACGGAGATCGGGCTGGCGCTGTTCATCGTGACGATTATTGTGAATGCGCTGGCGCGGATTCTGGTGTGGGCGGTGACGCGGGGCGCGCCGGCGCGAGTGGTTTGAGCGGGGACGGGAGACGGGCGTGAACACAGGACAGGAGACAGCGCGATCGCACTGGCGTGGGTTCACGGACTACGGCGTCTCCGTGCTGGCAATCACGGCGACGCTGGTGGTGATTCTGCCGTTGCTGGCGATTTTTGTCTACCTGCTCTACAAGGGCGCGAGCTCGTTGAACCTGGCATTTTTTACGCAGGTGCCCAGGCCGCCGGGCGAGGTGGGCGGCGGCATGGCGAATGCGATTGTGGGCTCCGCAGTGTTGCTGGTGCTGGCCAGCGTGATTGGGGTTCCGATCGGGATTGGCGCGGGAATTTTTCTGGCGGAGTTTGGGCGGGGAACGCGGCTGGCGAACGCGATCCGGTTCACGGCCGATGTGCTGAACGGGGTGCCGTCGATCGTGATGGGCGTGGCGGCGTATGCGCTGATTGTGAGTCCGCATGTAAGCTGGCTGCCGATGCTGGGACATTTTTCGGCGCTTGCGGGCGCGGTGGCGCTGGGGATCATGATGGTTCCGACGATTGCGCGCACCACGGAAGAGATGCTGCTGATGGTGCCGAATGCAGTGCGCGAGGCGGCGCTGGGGCTGGGAGTGCCGAACTGGCGGTCGGTGCTGTCGATTACGGTGCGGACGGCGACGCCGGGCATCATCACAGGATGCATGCTGGCATTTGCGCGCGTGGCCGGAGAGACGGCGCCGCTGATTTTTACGGTGCTGGGGAACGCGTTCTGGAGCACAAACCTGAACCGGCCGATTGCGGCGCTTCCGCTGCAGATTTACGTTTTTGCGCTTTCGCCGTATGACGACTGGCACCGGCTGGCGTGGGCGGGATCGCTGGTGTTGATTGTGCTGATTGTGGCAGCGGTTTCGCTGGTACGGTACGTGACCAGCCGGGGAGTTTTGAAGGGGACGAGCTAGGGATTCGCGGGTCGGTGAGTGAACGAGATGGCAAGTCAGCGGTAGTGGAGAAGAAGGAGATTCAGGCACGTGGGCGTCGGGATTGAAGTAACGAATCTGAATGCTTGGTACGGGACAAACCACACGCTGCAGGAGATCAACCTGCACATTCCGGCGAACCATGCCACGGCGCTGATCGGGCCGTCGGGATGCGGCAAGAGCACGTTTGTGCGCTGCCTGAACCGGATGCACGAGACCAATCCGATTGCGCGGGTGACGGGATCAGTGAAGATGGGCGACCTGGACATCTACGCGGATGCCAAGCCGGTGCAGGTTCGGCGGCGGGTGGGGATGGTGTTCCAGCGGCCGAACCCGTTTCCGACGATGTCGATTTATGACAACGTTGCATCGGGGCTGAAGCTGAACGGCTATAGCAACCGGCGGGTGCTGGACGAGACTGTGGAGCGGTCGCTCAAGAAGTCAGCCTTGTGGGACGAGGTGAAGGACGATCTGAAGAAGAAGTCGGGAGCGAGTCTTTCAGGCGGGCAGCAGCAGCGGTTGTGCATTGCGCGGGCGCTGGCGGTGGATCCCGAAGTGCTGCTGATGGACGAGCCTGCGTCGGCGCTGGACCCGGTATCAACTTCGAAAATAGAGGACCTGATTTTCGAGCTGAAATCGCAGTACACTATTGTGATTGTCACGCACAACATGCAGCAGGCCGCGCGTGTGGCGGAGAAGACGGGCTTCTTCCTCAACGGGCGGATGGTGGAGTTCGACTCGACGCATAAGATCTTCACCAATCCCAGTGATAAGCGGACGGAAGATTACATCACGGGAAGGTTCGGATGACGCGCATACGGTTTCAACAGAGCCTGGAAGACCTGAAAGAGAACCTGCTGGTGATGGCGGGCCTGGCGGAGCAATCGATCCAGCGGGCGATCGAGGCGTACCGGGTGCGCGACCTGTCGATTGTTGACCTGGTGAACCGGAGCGAGGTGGCGATCAACCGGATGGAGCGGGACATCGACCAGCGGGCGCTGGATTTGCTGGCGATGGAACAGCCGATGGCGAGCGACCTGCGGTTCATCCTGAGCGTGATCAAGATTAACGCGGACCTGGAGCGGGTGGGCGACGCCGCGAAGAGTATCAGCGAGCGGGTGCGCACGATCGACCAGTTGCCGGCCGCGGACCTGCCGGTGGATATTCCGCGGATGGCGACTCTGTCAGCGGACATGGTGCGGAAGAGCCTGCAGTCGTTCATCGAGGGCGACGCGGAGCTGGCGCGGAGCGTGCTGACGATGGACGATGCGGTGGATGCGATGAACCGCTCGGCGTACAAGGCGCTGACCAAGCTGATGGAAGAGCAGGGCCACCTGGCGCCGCAGGCACTGAGTGCGCTGATGATCTGCCGCAGCCTGGAGCGGGTGGCGGACCACGCGACGAATATCGCGGAGGACGTGATCTTCTGGGTGCAGGGCGCGGATGTGCGGCACCATAAGAGCGTGATGGCGAAGCAGGCTGCGGCTGCGGCGCAGGCGCAGGCGGCGAGCTCGGACGGAGCCGCGCGCAAGGCTGAAAAAGAGAACTGAAGGCGGCAGAGCTGAGTCGGCGCTGTAGTCTTGGTGCAGGCTTATGGGATCCGGCACGGAGACGACTGGCGGTGAGCGCGGTGCGGCGCGAGTGTACGCGGCGGAGCTGGGCGCGCTGGAAACGGTGCAGGCGCGGGACGGGCGGCGGGAACGGCTGCTGGGACTAGCGAAGCTGGCGCTGGCGGCGGGGACGCTGATCGCCGCAGGGCTGTTGATCCATGACAAGGCAAGGCTCGAGTGGCTGGCGGCGCCATGCGCGCTGTTTGTGGCCTTGGCTGTGGGGCACGAGAAGATGCTGGGCGCGATGCGGAGACGCGATCGCGCCCTTCGTTTTTACCGGCGGGGATTGGCGCGACTTGAGGGCCGCTGGGCCGGCGAAGGCGCGCGGGGCGAGCGGTTCCTGGAGGCGGCGCATCCGTATGCGCGGGACCTGGACATCTTCGGAGAGCAATCGCTGTTCGAGTACCTGAACGCAGCGCGGACGCAGACGGGCGAGGCGCTGCTGGCGAAATGGCTGCTGGATGCGGCGCCGTTGAAAGAGGTGCTGGCGCGGCAGGAAGCGGTGCGAGAACTGGGGCCGATGGTGAAGCTGCGGGAACGGCTGGCTTCAAGCGGCGAGGATGTGCGGGCCGGTGTGGAGGCGCAGGCCCTGGCTGCGTGGGGCGAGAGCGGGCCGGTGCTTACCTCGCTGGGCACACGGGCAGCGACGGCGGGATTTGCGATTCTGTGGCTGGGGAGCCTGGCGGCATGGCCGCTGGCTGGGACTCCGCTGCCGTTGCTGCTGATGTCGATAGTGAACTTTGCCTATGCGCACCGACTGTACGTGCGGCTGGAGCGGGCTGCCGGCGCGATTGAGAAAGCCGCAGCCGAGCTGCGGCTGCTGGCCGAACTCCTAGCGCTGATTGAGCAAGAGGAATTTGCGGCGGCGAAGCTGAAGGAGTTGGAGGCGGCAGTGCGGCGCGAGGGAACGACGGCATCGCGGGCAATCCGGCGACTAGCCAGCCTGGCAGAAATCATCGAGTCGCGGCACAGCTTGTTTGCGAGGCCGCTGGACCTGGTGCTGTTCTGGAGCGCGCAGTTTGTATTCGCGGCGGAGCGGTGGCAACGGCGATACGGGCCGGCGATCAGAGCGTGGCTGGAGGCAGCGGGCGAACTGGAGGCGCTGGCGTCGCTGGGTGCATTTGCATATGAGCATCCGGATTACGCATTTCCTGAGTTTGCGCAGGAGGCGCCGCTGTTCGATGCGGAGGGGCTGGCACATCCCCTGCTGCCGCCGGGCAAGGCGGTGGGCAACGATGTGCGGCTGGATGGCTACGACCAGGTGATGATCCTGAGCGGGCCTAATATGGCAGGAAAAAGCACTTTCATCCGCAGTGTTGGCGTGAATGCAGTGCTGGCGCAGTGCGGGGCGCCGGCGTGCGCGCGCCGATTGCGGATGTCGCCGTTGCGGGTGGCCGCGTCCATCTGCGTTCTGGATTCGTTGAGCGGAGGAGTATCGCGATTCTACGGGGAAATACGACGAGTGAAGATGATTGCGCAAATGGCGGAGAGCAGCGTACCGGTGTTGTTTCTACTGGACGAGTTGCTTTCGGGAACCAATTCGCATGACCGGCTGACGGGTACGGAGTTTGTGTTGCGAACGCTCGCCGAACGGCGGGCAATCGGTGTGGTGAGTACGCACGACCTGGCGCTGACGCGTATCCCCGATCGGATGAACGGCAAAGCATTCAATGCTCACTTTGCGGACCGGCTTGCCGGAGACGCGCTCGAGTTCGACTACAACCTGCAACCGGGCCCAGTGACGACCAGCAATGCATTGAAACTGATGCGAGCGATCGGGCTGGGTGTGGCTACCGTGGACCCGCCGCCGGGACCGGAACCTGATTCCGAGGATCACTCAAACCGATAATTCATGAGCCCGTCGTGGAAGCGCTGCCGTAAATGCGCTTTCGAAGGCGCTTGCTCTCAGATTTCCCACCAATCGAACGCGAGCAGCCGCGGGTAATAGAGGCCGGAGCGGATCGTGATGTTGCGTCCGTGCAGGCCGCGCAAGACTTCAGCATAGGTCTCGAGTTGCGGCGCAAAGAGCTCCCGCAGACGAGGCAGAGCTTCGACAAGATCGAGTGCGTCAGGGTGCGCGGACTTGTAGTCGATGATCCACCACACGGCCGAGCCCTCGGCCTGCGGGGTAGCGCCGGCGCGGAAGATGCGATCCACCTGCACGGTGTGGATGGATTGGTTCACGATGCCGGTCCAGCGAGATTCGCTGCCGGCGTCGGCATGCGGCGAAAGAATCCAATCGCCGAGTGGGTCCTGAGCCGCGCGATGTGCGAGCGCGAGCGCCTGCGACGCCAGACCCTCGGCGATATTCTGGTTCATGCCGATGCCTCGGATTCGCGCGACCACGCGAGAGAGAAACGACTGGAGCGCAAGCCCGGACTCCCGCACAGGCAATCGCGCAGCGCGATGACGCGCGATCTCTTCCATGAAGGAGTGAATGGCGATGCCGAGCGCGCGCGACTCCATGCCACCCTCGTGACGCGTGAACAAAGCCGCTGCGCCGGTGGCGGCGATTCGCCCCTGCGCAGATTGCGGGCGCAAGTGCGGCGGCGGCTGATAATCGCCCGGAAGCCGGCGCACGACAGCATTTTTCGGCGGCAAGGGCATGGTGTGCACTCTGGCCGCGCCGGCCGCGAGTTCGATGACCTCGCCTTCGACACGGCCTTGCACGAACGTGGTGTACCGGCGACGGATTTCCGCTTCGAACGCGGGCCACGCGACCTGGAGCAGGCTTTCGGCCGGATCGCACATTTCAACAGTGTCGCGATTGAATTCGACGCGTGTGAAGAGATGCAGCTCGTCGCGGGCACGCGTGGCGGCGACGTAGAAGATGCGCCGCATCTCCTGGCGTTCGCGCTCGCGATATGCTCGATCAACCCACTGCTTGGCTTCGCTGCGATCGGTTCCCTTGGGCTGAAACGGAGCGATGAGAAACTCCGTGATCTCGCCAGAGTCGTCAGGCTGCGCCAGGCCGCGCTCCAGCCAGGAAAGCATGGTGACGGTCGTCTTCCTGGAGCCGGCGTGCAGGTCCGGCACGATGACGATCTCGAATTCGAGACCCTTCGACTTGTGGATAGTCATCAACTGGACGCCGCAATCGCCGTCCGTATCGGGGTCTGCCTGCGCGTTCAGTTCTTTGAGTGCCGCGTCCATTCCGCCGCCCAGAAGATCGGGCTCGCCATTTGGTAATGCATCGAGGCATCGCCAGAGCATGTCGAGATTGGCGCGCGCCTCGGCATCCACGCAAACAGCGCCGCCGACGCTGAGCCAGATTTGCTGGAGCCAGGTGCCCAGCGCGGACGCAGGCAGCGCCGAACGGAATGCCGGCGCAGCGTTAAATGCCGCGAGCAAGCGCGCTACAGCGGTGCGGCCTTCCTCGCTGAGGCAATGCGCGCACTCGCGAAGCAGATCGGGGATGGGCCGGGTGTCTGCACCAGCGTCTCCGGCAATTGCATGCAGATCGGCGAGAGAGAGGCCACACCATGGCGCGCGCAACGCGCCCAGCCATGCAACGCGGTCCTCGGGATAGTAGAAAGCGCGAGCGAGGGCCAGCGCGTCCAGCACCTCTGGACGCATGGCCAGCGGCTCCAGTTCGATGGCGCGAAAGGCAACATCATTCTCGCGAAGCGCCCGCGCGATGGAGGCGAGCGTAGCCTTGGTGCGGCCAAGCACAGCGATGCGATACTTTTGGCCGCGAGCGCGGCCCTGCGCATGGGCCAGGTGCCGGCGGATGAGCGCTACGATTTCGGTAAGCTGGGCCGCACAGGCCCTATCGCGAAGGTCCGTGGCTTCCTGCTTCGACTGCGCGGAATCGGGGTCGTCGCGGCGGCTTCGCGGCTTCCGCGGCATGAATGCGACATGCAACTCAATGCCGGGACCAGGCGATGCAGTGGAGGCGCGCGCGGGCTCCGATGCGTTGAAGCAGATGCCGCTGCCATCCTCACTTGCGAAGGCCGCATGGAACGCGTTGTTGAGCGCGTTGACGAGCTCCGGCGCGGTGCGGAAGTTCGAGGTGAGGCGCACATCGTGTAGCAGGTGCCGTTCGCCTTCCGCCAGTTCGAGGCCGATCGACTGAACTCGGGGAAACAGTTCGGCGTCGGCGTCGCGGAAGAAATAAATGGATTGCATTGGGTCGCCAACCACGAAGAGCGTTCGGCCAGCGGGATCGGGCCACGCCTTTACGAGCGCGCCGATGAGTTGATGCTGTCGGCGACTCGTATCCTGGAATTCGTCCACGAGCAGATGCCGGATGCCGTCGGCGACGGCGAGTGCGGTGTCGGTAGGCTGCCCGTCCTCATCCTGCAAAACACGGCGCGCGGCCTGGGCAATTTGAATAAAATCCGCCACGCCCGCCTCAGCGAAAGTCACCTGCAATTGCGCTGCGGCATGATGCAGCAGCGTAAAACTGGCGCGCACGATGCGCCACTCTTCGTCGGTGTAACGTGCGGGCGGAAGCGTGCGGATCGCCTGGAACGCAGACTGGAAACCGGACACCTCGGTGAGGACTCGGATCAGCGCTGCCATGCGCTCCTTCTCACGCTTCCGCTCTGGTGGAAAGCCGAGGCTGATGTCGAACCTCTGGCGGAGCGTGTCCTGCTTCGTGAGCAGGAAGTCGGCGAGGCAGAGGAAGACCTGGCGAGTATCCTCCACGTCGTCACTGGCGACAAACGGCCCCAGGGGCAGCTCGGCGATTTCGGCCAGTTCGCGATGCTGTTTATTGCCCGTCTGTGCGCAGGCAAATCGGGCAAGATCGAGGATCTCATCGCATGCGTCCGGAATCGTGGCGAGAATTCCGGCGAGTTGATTGAGGCCGGATGCCACCGCTCTCGCCAGCGGCCGCTCAAGGCGCTCCCGCAGCAGGTCCCAATCCTGCTCCCTGCTGAGGACGAAGTCCTGCATCCAGCGGTCGCGCTTTTGCAGCATTTCAACCAGGTGAGATTCAATTTCTCCCCAGTTGTTGTCGCGCCATTCAAGCAGCACTTCGATTGCGTTGGCGAGGTCCGGGTCGCGGCCGCTCGGTTGTCCCGCGCCCATTTGCATGAGCGTTGCACGCGCGGCGCGGCGATAGAGTTCGGTTGGGTTCTCGCTGATACGGAGACTGCTGCCCAGAACGGAAAGCAGCGGCTGACGCGCAGCAATTTCCGCACAGAACGAATCGATGGTGGAGATGCGCAGTTGGGTGGGGAGATCGACAAGGTTCCAGCTGAGCCGGCGAGATCGCGCCAGCGCGCGCGCGGCGAGCGACTCCATTGCGAACGCGTCGGCTGCAGGCGTCGGAGAAGACGCTGCGGCCTTCTCCAACTCGACCAGGATGCGATTGCGCATCTCCGCAGCGGCGGCGCGGGTGAATGTAATGGCGACGATCTGCGATGGATCGTCGACCTCGCTCAGCAGGCGCAGAAAGCGGCGCGTGAGCAGGTCTGTCTTGCCCGAGCCGGCGGGCGCCTGCACCATCACGGAGCGGGTTGGATCGATGGCCTGCTCGCGTTGCTGCTGGTCGGGAGGCGCGGACAGTGTGCGCTCAGGCATCGGCGGCCTCTTCGGCAGGTTCGCCTTCATCGAAAGCTGGTTCGCGTTCCTGGATACGGCACAGTGCGTGCAGATCGCAGTGCTCGCACGTCTTGGGCGGCTCGCGCGGATCGACATCGGCGCGTCCCTCAATGAACGCGCGGGCAAGCTCTTCGATCTTGTCGCGCCAATCCATGAGTTGATCCGATTCAAATGGTCTTGTAACCAGAGGCGACCTTCTGCCAAGATCCGGTTTCAGTGTGCTGACGGCATCGCCAACCAGGCCCGCAAATTCCAAATCTTTTCCCGTGCGCACCTTTGCGAACACGAGGCCCCCCAGCGTGTGTTCTGCGTCCAAACCGAAGCCCGCGTACAACGGCAATTGCAGATCCTCGGGGCGCGGAAGATCCCATGCACGATCCGATACGACTCCCGTCTTGTAGTCGATGACAAGAAACGATCCATCGTTCAGGCGGTCCAGCCGGTCTAGCCGTAGCTTCAGCGGCAGCCCCGCAACCGAGACATGCGTTGCAACCTCCGTCTGTTCGACGTGAAAGTCTGCGCGGGTGCGCTCGTATTCCAGCCACGCGGTAACCAGCCGCGCCAGCCGCCGCTCCTCCAGGGCCAGGTACTCCGCCGGCATCTGCTCACGCACGCGCCGCGGGACTTTCTGCATCGCGTTGCCCACGTGCTCCGCCACAAATGTTGCCAGGTCTGCAACCGCGCGCAAATCCGCCAGCGACCGCAACCCGCGCGGCGGCGGCCCGGCCCAAACAGAGTGAAGCACCGCGTGCACCAGTTCTCCGCGCTCGGCGGGGGTCAGGCTCATCTCTGCCGGCTCCCATGACTCGGCATTGAGCCGCGCTGTTGCAAACGCTTTGAAGGGACACTGCGACTGCGCCGTAATTACGCTTGCGCCGCCAGGTACGCCCGGCGGTTCGCCTGCCCCCTCTTCCGCCTCCTCCGTTGCGCCATGGGTAATCAGCGGCACCCGGCTCACATCCTCGTAGGCGATTGCAAGCGGATCAGGCGCCGGCGGCTCCGCAAGCTCTCTCGGAACCTGCTGCGGCGCACCCACCATCTCAATCGCGAGCCGCGACGGCCGCGCATCCACGCCATCTGCCTGCGCCGCGTAGCTGAAGCGCACCTCCTGCGCGGATCGGAGCAGCCGTTCCGTAATTGTGCGCGCCACTTCCCAGTCCATCGCTGCCGAGGCATGCGGCATGCCGGCCTCGCGTTGGACCGCCGGCGGCAGCAGAGGGTGCATATCGCCGCACGCGGGCCACGCATTCTCGTCCGCGCCGAGGAACCATACCGCATCCGCTGCCAGTCCCGCAGACTCCGCCGGGCCCGCGATCACGATGGGCGCATCCTCTGACTCCGGCGCAAACAAGGTGTCGCCCAAGGCGGCGCGCAGCTCCTCAACAAACTCGCTCCACTGCATTCGCCGCCCATCGAAGCCCAGCGACCCGCATGCCTCCAGCACCTGGCTCCATCGCCGCGCAGCCTGGAACTCCGCACTGGACTGCGCCTTCGCGCCGGGCCACCCCGTCGCCTCCAGCAGACGCGACGCGATCTCCGCCCATTCCATCGGGCTGCGCTCGCGCCCCGCGGCAGCAGCCAGTCGATCCTGCGCCGCCCTCATGCGCTCGGCCCAACTTCGCGCGAGGGTCGGTATCTCCGCGGCAAACGTCCGCAACTCCCAATGCGTTCGTTGCCGCTTGCGCCTGCGTACCGTTCGCATCGCCGCCGCAAGCTCTGCTGTTTCGCGCTCGCTGGCTGCCGAGTGGCCTGACGCGATCAGCCAGTCCACCTGCTGTTCTTCCAGCGCGACATCGAACCAGCGCAGTAGCAACTCCGCACTACGCGCCACCGGAACGGCGCCCAGAGGGATGCCCAGCGAAAACTCGAACCGCAGATCTGCGCCGCGCTCGTTCTCGCGCAGAAGCGCGCGCTCCATCTCGCCGCGCCGCTTGGCCACATCCTGCGCAATTATGAGCAGGCGCTGCGCCGGTTCGGCCTCCAGCGTCTGGCGGCACCAGGCCGCGCACGCTGCCAGCTCAGCCCGCGCGTCCGGCGCGCGATAGAACGCCAGGCTCTGTGCCGGCGGGTCCTGAGTAACCGGCCGCCACTCGCCCCATGCATCCAGCACTCCACGCTGCGCCGGCGTCAGCCGGTCGAATCCAGCCAGCAGCAACGGCTCACGCTCTTCGTGCGCCTCCAGCAGGTCAGGCAACTCCAACACAATCCGGTCGGCGCTCACTGTTGCGCGATCGCGGCACGCTGCATCGAACTCCGCCAGCCAGCCGCTCCACGCTTCTTGGTCCTGATCCCAAGCCGCGCGCGTCCGTGCTTCCAGGTATTTCGGTGCAAACGCGCAGACCAGCGCATGAGCTTTCATCGCCAATGTGGCCAAGCTTCGCCGCGGCCCCGGCATCGCCGCCGCCGGCTTCCCGCTCGCCTGCACAATCCCATTCCACAGCGACAGTTCCTGCTGTTGGGACAGCACCAGCCGCACGTCGCGGGCGCGGCCTTCCCACGTCTCCCGCACAAACGCCTGCCACGGCATCACGCGGGGCGCAGCCCAAGCGGTCCGGCCCTCGCTGCGCCGTGCGCGATGATAGGCAGCAAGCACCGCCCGCGCCGCGCGGTCGCTCGACGCAACCACCAGCCCGCCCGCGCTCAGCCACGCGTCCAGCTCAGAGCCCGAAACTGTCCCCATGCCAGCGTTATACGCCATCCTCCCGGGGCCCGCATCCACAGCAACCCCGGCCTTCGCAGTTGTACACTGAAGGGTGATTCGCCGACTGCTCAGTTGCACCTTGCTGGCCGCCCTTTGCGCGACCGGATGTCACAGCGGCCCCAAACCGGATGCCCAGCCTGCAAACGTCTCCACTTACAAGACCTACCATCTGCGCGGCAAGATCGTTTCCACCAATCCGTCGACCGGCGAGATGACTGTCAGCCATGAGGCCATTCCCGGCTTCATGGAAGCGATGACGATGCCATACCGAGTGAAAAACCCCGGCATCCTCAGCGATCTCCATCCCGGCGACGTGATCACCGCGGATCTGTTTGTGTCGCAGAGCGACGACGCCGACGTTTATCTCGACCACATCGTTGTGATTGCGCAGGGGAAGCCCGACTACCGCCCCGCGACGGTCTATCACGTCCCCGCGCCCGGCGATCCGGTTCCCGATTTTCGCCTGCGCAACCAGGACGGCCGCAGCATCACCCTCAACCAGTTCCATGGCAAGAACCTGCTCATCACCTTCATCTACACGCGTTGTCCGCTGCCCAACTTCTGCCCGCTCGTCACGCACAACTTTGCCCTCATCGATCGCCAGTTGAGCGCCGATCCGGCTCTCTACGGCAAGACGCACCTGCTCTGCGTCAGCTTCGATCCCGAAAACGACACGCCGGCTCGGCTTCGCGCTTATGGCGCAACCTATATCGGCAGCGATGCCAGGAACGCATTCGCGCACTGGGACTTCGCCGTGCCGGATGAGAAGACTCTGGAGAAGATGGCCCTGTTCTTTGACATCGGCCTGACCCACGAACCAGACTCGACCATCACGCATACGCTTTCCACCACGCTGATCGGCGCGGACGGCAAGGTGATACAGTTTTATCCCGGCAACGAATGGACTGTGGGCCAGGTGGTGGCCGATGTGAAACACGCCGCGGGCGCATAACTATTGCAAGAGCGGCCGCGCGGCGCATCCCCATTTCTTATCGTTGGTTCCTTGAAGGAGCGGAGAATCCATGAGCAACGGTTTGAACATTTCCAAGATCGGCGAGCTGGATTTTCTATCGCTGGGTGCGCTGGTGCACCGGCTCGATCCGGGCATCATTCCGTTCCGCAAGGCTGCGGAATGCCGGATTCATGTCAGCGGCGGAGAGTTCAACGTGGCCGCCAATCTCTCCGATTGTTTTGGCATGAAGACGGCCATCGTGAGCGCCATGTCCGACTATCCCATCGGCGACCTTATTGCCGAGCGGGTGCGCGCCATGGGGGTCCGCCCCATTTATAAACACTTCAAGCACAACGGCGTGAATGGCCCCAACATGGCAACGGTTTACAGCGACCGCGGATTCGGTATGCGCGCGCCGGTTGTGTTTTATAACCGTTCCAACGAGGCCGCTGCGCAGCTCAAGCCCGGCGACTTCGATTGGAAGGCCATCTTTGCCGGCGGCGTGCGCTGGGTTCATTCCGGCGGCATCTTTGCGGCTCTCTCGCCCACCACGGCTGGGCTTGCCGCTGAGATGATGAAGGCCGCCAAAGAAGCCGGCGCCGTCACTTCTTTCGACTTGAATTACCGCGAGAAGCTGTGGAAGGTGGCCGGCGGAGAAGAGCACGCTGTCGACACCATCGCCCGCATCGTGGAGAACGTCGACGTGCTGGTGGGCAACGAAGAGGATCTGCAGAAAGGCCTTGGCATTCCCGGGCCGGAAGTCGCGGCCAAATCCAAACTCGACCCCAGCGCCTTCTTTGGCATGATCGAAAAGGTCACGAAGAAGTTTCCCAACGTGAAGGTCGTGGCCACTACTCTGCGTGAAGTGCATTCCACCAACCGCCATAGCTGGAGCGCGGTGGCGTGGATTGACGGCAAATCGCATACCGCGCCAACCGCCGAGCTGGACGTTTACGACCGTGTAGGCGGCGGCGACGGTTTTGCCGCCGGGTTTATCTATGGCCTGCTCAACGGTCAATCGCCGGAAGCGGCCGTCAAGCTGGGTTGGGCGCACGGCGCGCTGCTCACCACGTTCCCCGGAGACACCACCATGGCTACGCTGGACCAGGTGCGCGCCTTCGCCGGCGGCGGCTCTGCGCGCATTCAGCGGTGATTTCCCCAAATCTCTGAATCGCGCTGCCCTCGCGGGATATCTCACTGATATTCTGGCCGTGAAGGAAGTTCAGAGGCGTTCCATGGCAAAAGTAAGTCTGGTCTTCGCTGTCCTGCTGGCGATTCTCGGCCTGGGGTTCTACATCGGAACCGGCAGCCAGCATCCCACAGCGCTCATCCCTCTCTGGTTCGGACTGGCGCTGGGCATCTTCGGCTTTCTTGCCATCAGCCCTAACGAAGGCCGCCGCAAGCTGTTCATGCACATCAACGTGACCATTGGCCTACTCGGCTTCCTGGGCGCGGCCATCCAGGCCATTCGCGAATTCGGCAACGCGCGCTCTCTGGGCGAGACGCCCAATTACGTCGCCATCGAGGCCCAGGCCGCCATGGCCCTGCTGATGCTCATCTACGTGCTGATGTGCGTCCGCTCGTTCATTGAAGCGCGCCGCGCGAGGTCCGCGTAGTATGGGCGGAATGCGTGGTCCAGCCCTTGGCGGCATGCGCGCCGAGCGCGGCGCCCACGGTCGTAGTTCGCGCGCCGGTCAGGCGGATCTGGCCGGGCACAAACCGAATTTGAAGAAGCTTTGGCCGCAGATCAGGTTGCTGATAACGCCGCGCAAGGGACTGCTGTTTTTGGGCTTGATCCTGATGGGAATCAACCGTGTCGCCGGCCTGGCCATGCCGTACTACAGCAAGGCGCTGCTCGACAAAGCGTTGAATCCCGCACACCCAGCACCCGCTTTTCTCGCGCACATTATCGAAATCGTGTTTCTGGCTACTCTCGTGCAAGCGATTACCTCGTTTTCGCTCACCCAGCTGCTCTCCAAAGCAGGCCAGCGGCTCATCGCGGAGATGCGCCGCCAGGTGCAGCGCCACGTGGGGCTGCTGTCTGTAGCCTATTACGACGAGAACCGCACCGGAACGCTGGTAGCGCGCATCATGACGGACGTGGAAGGCGTGCGCAACCTGGTCGGCACTGGCCTGGTGGAGTTTGTGGGCGGTATGGTGACGGCGGTTCTCGTGTTCATCTACCTCCTGCATCGCAGCGTGATAGTGACGCTTACCGTATTCGCGGTCGTGGGAGTCTTTGTCTTCGTTCTGCAATACGCATTCAAAACGATTCGCCCGATCTTCCGCGAACGCGGCCGCATCAACGCCGAAGTTACCGGCCGGCTGACGGAATCGCTAGGCGGCGTTCGCGTGGTCAAGGGGTATCATGCCGAAGCGCGCGAGGCGGGCGTGTTCTCTCAGGGCGTGGAACGACTGCTGCAGAACGTCATGAAATCGTTGACGATGACCAGCGTACTGTCCTCTGCATCCACAACAGTGCTTGGCCTGGTCTCAGGAATCGTGATGTGGCTCGGTGGCCATAACGTCTTGCACGGCAGCTGGACTACAGGCGATTACTTCCAATACAACATCTTTCTCGCATTCATGATCGCGCCCCTTTTCCAGATCGTGAACATCGGCACGCAGTTGACCGAGGCATTTGCCGGCCTGGATCGCACCAACGAGATCATGACGGAGCTGGAAGAAAACCAGGTTCCCGGCCGCACCGAGCAGATGCCCCCCATCGACGGCCGAGTGAGCTTTGAGGACGTCGAATTTGCCTACGTGCCGGATAAGCCGGTACTGCACGGGATCAGCTTCCGCGCAGAGCCCGGCACCGTCACTGCGCTGGTTGGATCCTCTGGCTCCGGTAAATCCACCATCATCAGCCTGCTGTGCGCCTTCCACACCCCCAACAGCGGCCGAGTGGTCGTGGACGATGTGGACCTGGCCCGCGTGAACCTGAACACCTATCGCTCGCAGCTCGGCGTCGTCTTGCAGGACTCATTCCTTTTCGATGGCACCATCCGCGAGAACATCCTGTTCTCCCGGCCCGACGCCACCGAGGACCAGTTCCTGTCATCCTGTCACACCGCCCGCGTGGACGAGTTTGCTGAGAAATTTCCCGACGGTTACGACACCATCGTCGGCGAGCGCGGCGTCAAGCTCTCCGGCGGACAGCGCCAGCGCCTCTCCATTGCCCGCGCGCTCCTCGCCGAGCCGCGCATCCTCATTCTCGATGAAGCCACCAGTTCCCTCGACTCCGAGTCCGAGGCCATGATCCAGGCCGGGCTTAACCAGCTAATGCAGGGGCGCACCACCTTCGTCATCGCCCACCGCCTTTCCACCATCCGCCGCGCCGACCAGATCCTCGTGGTGGAGCAGGGGAAGATCGTCGAACGCGGCAACCATGCCGAACTTTACGCCCTCGGCGGCCGGTACTACGACCTCTACACGCGCCAGCACGGCCTGGAGGCCAATCTCTTCCTCGCGCCCGGCGAGGGCGATACCGTCCCGGTATAGAGGACGGCCCGACATCGCGGCCTTTCGGATTGTCTTTCGGTACCGTGCGAAGGTAACGTCCGGAGTGATATTCTGCAAAAAAATATAGTGTCGTTGACACTGTATTCCATTTTTGAAAGACTAGCCTTGGATTTGATCAATTAGCGAAACGGAGAACCATTATGCGAGACACTGCCCCCCAAGGCACCTATAAGGTTCAAGCCCTTGATCGTGCCTTTGCTGTCCTCGATCTTCTGGGAGAGAGCGAAACCCCCCTTGGCCTCGCACAAGTCGCTTCCTCGCTGCAGTTGCACAAGAGCACCGCGCACCGCTTTCTCATGGTCCTGGAACGGCACCACATGGTGGAGCGTACCGGTGGCGGTAAGTTCCGCCTGGGCCTGCGCCTGTTTGACTTCGGCAACCGCGCCATTGAGCAGTACGACCTCCGCGAGCGCGCCCAGCCGCACCTGCGCCGCCTGGTGGCCGAAACTGAGGAGACAGCGCACCTCTGCATCCTGGAGCAGGCGCGTGTCATTTACATCGACAAGATTGAGCCGGCGCGGTCGGTGAGGATGATCACTCGCATCGGCGCCAGCAACCCAGTCCACTGCACCGCAGTGGGGAAGGCCATGCTGGCGTTCCTGCCGGAGGAGCGGATCGCCGATATTCTTCGCCGCACCCGCTTCGAGCGCTTCACCCCCCATACCCTGGCCAATGCCGAGGCGCTGCGGGCGGAAGTGGAAAAGACCCGTCGCCGTGGCTATGCCGTGGACGACGAGGAACTCGAGGAGGGCCTGCGCTGCATCGCCGTGCCCGTTCTGGATGCCCAGCGCCAGCCCGTGGCCGCGGTCAGCATCTCAGGGCCGTCCTTCCGCGTCACGGCGCAAAAGCTCCCCATGATCGCCAACCACCTGCTGCAGTGTGTACGCGGGATCTCCTCGGATATGGGCTTCATCGCGAACGGCAGCCGCGCCGTGGCGCGACCCGCCGCCTGGACCGCGTAGCCGGAGGAACTTCTCAATGAGAGTCCCAATCAGCGAGTAAGCGGGTGCCTCCGTACCCCCGCTTTTCTGTTACACTCGATCATGTTGCAGCAACGCAGGAGCGCTCGCTTAGGGGCATTCTGTGCCGCGGATGGCAGCCAGAGCCGCATGGCCACGGTAGCCCGCGGACTTGCTGGGGACGTAGCTCAGTTGGTTAGAGCGCTGCCCTGTCACGGCAGAGGTCGCGGGTTCGAGCCCCGTCGTCCCCGCCATACAAACCCAAGATAATCAAGGGTTTATGGCAAGTGGCAAAATCAAGATCCACCCGCGAGGGTGCTGGAGAGGGTGCTGAAGGTCTTAGCAC
>DASZLE010000060.1:0-139658 GCA_035552475.1 Occallatibacter sp. | reverse complement strand
CCAACTTCGATCCGAAATCAACCCTTCGCCACACCCGACGAGCCCATCGAGGAGACCAATGCCAGCCGATTAATCGCCCTCTACACCCTGCCAATGTCAACCGCTCCCACCAGAACCGATCCATGTGAGAAATGGCGGTTAAGTCCCAATAGGTGAGATGGACGCGCCCGCGCCAGGGGTTGTTCAACAAAATGTCAACATCCCACAAACTAAGTTTTAGAGCGCTGTAAGTTTTAACGCTTTAAGTTTTTGAGCCGATTGATGAATTCCCCGCCCCGCAATCCAGCAGGTCCCCTTCCCCTTCTTTCTGTTCCCTCGTTCCCTGCCTCTGTCACGCCGCGGTCGGATTCATCTCCCCGGTTTTCGGCGCCAGCACTGCCCGTACGCTGTCCGCCGCAACGCTCTCCAACCCGCCCAGATTCCCCGTCCGCAAAACCCGCAGCTGCCCCTTCTCCCGGTCCACCTCAATCACCACGTACTCGCCTTCCAGCCCTGACACCCACACGTGCTCCCCCACGCAGATGCCCGATGCCGGCTCTGCTCCTGCTTCCGTCGCTTTGCGTCTGAGTCCCATCGTGATCAGCTCCACCCCGGTTCTGATCGTTTCGATGGGCCTCCTCAGAGAAAGTTGCACCGCCGTCAAAACCGTCATCGGCAGCATGGGTTTTGCGTCATCACGGTTCAGCGCACACACACGCGCCAACCCCCGGCTTCAGCCGCCTAATACCGGATGCTCAGCCCGGTCCCAATCACCGACCGCGCCTGCAGATTCACCGGCAAAAGCACCAGCCCATTCGGCGTACGCACCGCCGTCGTGCCGATCATCCCGGCCACCTGCCCCACTCCGATATCGAACGCGAAATGCGGATTGTCCTTCTGCGTCACCCGCACGGCATAATCCATCGTGGTGGGCAAATGCGCCCGGCCCCCCGGCGGGTACAGGATCAGGTTCAGGTTCTTCGATGTCGGCGGCTCCTGCGTAAACCCCGCGACAGGCACAATCGCCGTCTTGAACGGCCCCGGAATAGGAATCCCCACCCCGCCAAATAGCCGCCCGCCAAAGCGCGTCGCCTGCCCGCCAAGGCCGTAAATCGACGCGTTCGTCGCCTTCCATCCCACGTTCACCAGGAACGGCACCGGCGGATGCAGCCACGTCTTGGTCACCGCGACAAACAGGTCGCCGTTGGTGTAGCTCTTCAGCGTGCCGGTAAGCTCCTGGTCCAGGGCGCCGCTCACAAACTTGTCCCCGGTCCGCAGCACAAATCCCGCTGCCACCCCCGGAACAGGCGTATGCCATTGCCCGTCACGGATCGCCACCACCTTGCCGTTGAATACGTTCATCCCCGCGTAGTGCCACAGGCTGCTGAACGTGGGGCTGTCTCCCTCCGTGTGCACGCTCCGCGTGTAACCCGCCTCCGCGCGATTGGCAAAACCCTCTTCCAGCGAAAACGTGTGGATGTTTCCGATCACCTTGTCTGCGTTCACAAAGTGATACCCCACCGTAGGATGCGAGAAAAACTGCCCTTTCGCGCTGTAGACCACGTAGGCGGTCGGTGTAATGAATCCCCCGGTCTGGCCTTCCAGGGTAAGGTTCTGGGCGCCCAGCCGCGCTGCTGCCAGTAGGCAGAGCACTACGGCCGGGAAGATGAAGCGGGGGAGACTTTCGCTCTTCACGGACAACTCCAAACCGGCAATCTGCCACCCTCAAAATCAGGTCGCAACAAGCCGGTCATTCGAGATTTCCTCGTTTTGTAACACAAACAAGCCTGTGTTGTCCCCGCCAGCCGTCACATCGGACTCTGCGCGCCGAATCTGCTTTGAATGATGCGCCCCAATTCTGCTCTGAAGCGGCACGACTCTACAGCTTGGTGAAAAATTCGTTACGCAAGAAAAGAACGCGTAGGGGCGGGACTTCAGTCCCGCCGAAAGCGCTAAATAAAGGATTTGGGCTTTAGCCCCTGAGGGATGGTCTGGGCAAATCGAACCGCCAGCCGTCACAGACGCGAATGTTAGACTCCAGCCATGCCGCGCGGAGTCTTCATCACGTTCGAGGGCCTGGACGGCTCAGGCAAAACCACGCAACTCAAACGCCTGGCAGCCTGGATGCGCAAGCGCGGCCAGGATCCCGTCGTCACCCGCCAGCCCGGCGGCACCGTAACCGGCGACCGCATCCGCGAGCTGCTCCTCGATTCGCGCTCCGCCGGCGTGGCTCCCATGGCCGAAATGGCCCTCATGTTCGCCGACCGCGCCCAGGCCATCGCCGAGGTTATCGAGCCCGCGCTCCAATCCGGCCGCCCCGTCCTATGCGACCGCTGGACCGACTCCACTGAGGCCTACCAGGGCGGCGGCCGCCAGCTCGGTTCCAAAGTCGTCCTCCAGCTCCACCGGCTCATCTGCCGCGGCCTCCAGCCCGACCTCACACTCCTCCTCCTGCCGTCCCTCGCCGTCAGCCTTCAGCGCGCTCGCAACCGCAATGACCGCGCCTCCCAGAACAACGGCCCCGACGAAAACCGCTTCGAGCAGGAGCAGGACGCCTTCTATCGGCGTGTCTGGGAAAAATACCACGAGATTGCCGCCCGCGACACCAACCGCGTAGTCACCATAGAAGGCGACCTGGCCATCGACGAAGTCCACGAGCAAATCGTGGAAGCCGTCTCCATGCGAATGACGAGGTAGTTGTCAGTGCGTCAGTTGTCGGTTCCCAGCAGACCACTCGCGGCGCCGACAACTGAAAACTGCTTCTCAAGCCCTGCTGACAACGGAAAACCGACAACTGAAAACCGCTTCTCAAGCCCTGCTGACAACTGAAAACTGACAACTGAAAACTGCATCAAGAGAACCCCAGCACCGGATGCGGCGTATACAGCTCTTCCAGCGCCTTCACTTCCTCCGCCGCCAGCTTGAGCTCGAGCGCCGCCACCGCATCCGTCAAATGGTGCGGCTTGCTCGCGCCCACAATCGGAGCCGTCACCGCCGGCTGCTTCAGCAGCCACGCCAGCGCCACCGTCGCCATCGCCGCTCCATGCTTCTTCGCAACCTCCTCCAGCCGCTCCACCACCCGCCGGTCGTCTTCTTCCGTCCGCGCGTACATGCTGTTGCCGAACTTGTCCGTCTCCAGCCGCTTCGTCGTCTCCGACTTCCACGGCCGCGCCAGCCGTCCCCGCGCCAGCGGGCTCCACGGCAGCATCCCGATCCCCTCGGACACGCACAACCCCCGCATCTCCCGCTCTTCCTCGCGATACAGCAGGTTGTAATGGTTCTGCATGCTCACAAACCGCGTCCACCCGCGCAGATCCGCCAGGTACAGTGACTTGGCAAACTGCCACGCGTACATCGAGCTCGCCCCGATATACCGCACCTTCCCCGCCTTCACCGCGTCGTGCAGTGCCTCCAGCGTCTCCTCGATCGGCGTATCGTAATCCCACCGGTGAATCTGGTAGAGGTCCACGTAGTCCGTCTTCAGCCGCTTCAGGCTCTCCTCCAGCTCAAACAGAATCGCCTTCCGCGACAGCCCGCGTCCGTTCGGCTCTTCGCGCATCATCCCGTGCGCCTTGGTCGCAATCACCACCGCCTCGCGCCGCGTGTTTGCCTTCAGAAAATTCCCCAGTACCCGCTCGCTGTCCCCGCTCGAATACACGTTGGCCGTATCGAAAAAGTTGATCCCCAGTTCCAGCGCCTGCCGGAAAAAAGGCTCGCTACCCTTTTCGTCCAGCGCCCATGCCTGCCGTCCCGGCTTCAGCTCGCCCGTAGCCGGCGACCCGTACGTCATGCATCCCAGGCAAATCCGCGAAACCTTCAACCCCGTCCGTCCCAGATTCACATATTCCATTCCCATCTCCTCGCCAGATTCACGTATTCCGTTCCCATCTCCTCGTTCCTACTCGTAGACGAATTCAACAAGCGTGTCTTCAACGGGCACGACTTTTAGTCGTGCCGTAAGCCCAGCGTGTCTTGAAGGGGCTCGACTTTAGTCGTGCCGTAAGCCCAGCGTGTCTTGAAGGGGCACGACTTTAGTCGTGCCGCAAGCCCAGCCTGTCTTGAAGGGGCACGACTTCAGTCGTGCCGTAAGCTGACCCAAATGATTATCGGGCTTTAGCCCCCGAGGGATGGTTTACCCCTCGCTAGTCTCCCGAACGAACTCCGAATCAAGAGGTGCAGCAGCTAGAAGCCAGAAGCCAGAACCCGATCGTAAATCTCCCGCGTCTCCTCGCCGAAGCAAACAAACAACACTTCCTCCACGCCCATTCCTTCGATGTTCTCGCGCACCGTCTGGATGGCGATTTTCGCCGCTCTATCCGAAGGAAATCCATAAACCCCCGTGCTGATCGCGGGAAACGCAATCGACTTCGCTCCAAGCTCGCGCGCCAGCTCCAGGCACCGCCGGTAGCAGCCGGCCAGCAGCGCATCCTCGCCGCGCCCGCCGCCGTTCCAAACCGGCCCCACCGCGTGAAACACCCACTTCGCCGGCAGCCGGAACCCCGGCGTAGCCTTCGCCGAACCCGTTGCGCATCCGTTCAGCTTCCTGCACGCCTCCACCAGCTCCGGCCCGGCCGCCCGGTGGATCGCCCCATCCACTCCGCCACCGCCCAGCAGCGACGTGTTCGCGGCATTCACAATCGCATCCACCTTCAGCCGCGTAATATCCCCGGAAACAGCCGTCAACTCCGCCATCGCTCCTCCCTGTTCCCTGTTCCCTGTTCCCTGTTCCCTGCTCCCTGTTCCCTGTTCCCTGTTCCCTGTTCCCTGTTCCCTGTTCCCTGCAGTTGCACCATTTCCGCGACATGCTGTCAAGCCCCACACCCTGTGGAAAACCACTCCAGACCCGCATGAAATGCCGCGAAAAGATAGTCGGCCAACTATGCAGTCTTAATATCGGAAAATGTTAATCTATAAACAGTGGTAAGAAATACGCCTGCGGCTAGCCGCGGGCGTTTTCATTTTCCGGGCCCTGAAAGGAATCGATCCCATGCGCTGCCCCAGTCACGTCCTCGCCAGCACCCACGCCGTCTCCCCAGCTGTGCCCCATCCATCCGCTCGGCTTCATGAGCGGATGGGTGGGCGGCCGGGAAGCATGCGAAATCACTGCAGTTTGAGGGCATAAACCCATCATTCTGCTGGACATCGTCGTTTTTTATTTTCGGGATGCAGCGGAGAAAAACGATAGGTCAAAAATAGCCTTCCTGCTTTTTCCGCTCCATGGACGCAGGCTGGTCGTGATCGATCAACCTTCCCTGCCGCTCCGAAGTCCGCGCCGCTTCCGTCTCCAGGATGATTTCCTCGATGGTCGTCGCCGGACTCTCGACCGCGGCCGTCAGCGGATAACATCCAAGCGTCCTGAACCGGACCAGCCGGGTTTCCAGGGTCTCTCCAGGATGCAGGGGGAATCGGTCGTCGTCCACCATGATCCATTGTCCTGAACGCTTTACCACCGGCCGCAGAGCGGCAAAGTAGAGCTGCACGATCGGAATGCTTTCCGCAGCGATGTAATGCCAGATATCCGCCTCGGTCCAATTGGAAAGCGGAAAGACGCGGATGCTTTCCCCGGCGCTGATCCGGGTGTTGTATAGGTTCCACAACTCGGGGCGTTGCAGCTTCGGGTCCCAGCGATGGCCTGCGGAACGGAAGGAGAAGATCCTCTCCTTGGCTCGCGACTTCTCCTCATCGCGGCGCGCGCCGCCCAAGATCATGTCGTAGGCCCCCTGGTCCAATGCCTGCCGAAGCGCTTCGGTCTTCATCAGATTCGTATACTTCTCAGAATCACAGGTAAAGGGACTCACACCTTCAGCGATTCTCTGGTGATTCGTGTGCACCACCAGCTTTACGCCGGACTCCGCGGCCATCCGGTTGCGGAATTCGATCATCTCGTGAAATTTCCAGGTGGTATCGATATGGAGCAGCGGAAACGGGGGCGGCGCCGGCCAGAACGCCTTCCGGGCAAGATGCAGCATGACGGAGGAATCCTTGCCGATCGAATACATCATGACCGGCCTCTCCGCCAAGGCAACCGCTTCGCGAATAATCTCTATCGATTCTGCTTCAAGATCAACAAGATCACTTCTCATTCGCCGTCCCGGATAAGCCGATACATTCAGCCAACACCCTATCCCGATTCGAAGCGCCACGTCGCTCCGGGGACCCTGTTCAGGTACCAGGTAGGAGAACGCTCATTTGAGGATCGGGACGGATTGGAGCCACGACGAACGAATCGAGAGTCCCGAAAAAATGACACAAATTCGCTGTGTCGCTCGAATCGATTGTATTTGCGCACCAATGGCTTTGCAAGAACGCCGGTTTCTTCCAAATTCCCAAATCGGCCCACAAATCTCCATTTTCAGTGATGGAAAATGAAACTCCTGTCATCTTCAAGTAGGCCGGCCACGGGACCGCAAGAGGAACGACTGAATGATAAAGTGAGGGTATGAACGGGGACAGACGTGTGGCCAAGGCGCTTTCGCGCCAATGTGCAGTCGTGTTGGCGGGAATGCTCTTCGCGGTCTCCGCCGCACTCGCGGCAGGACAGCCTGGAGCGGCCGGCGGCGCGGGACAGGCGGCGAATGCAACCCGCCCTGCATCCGCCTGTAACCTTTCGGCGGTGAGTTCGCCGTACATCCCGGTCGACAGTTGGGTCTATCCCGCAATGTTGCGGCTTTACTCACTGGGTTTTGTAGACGATGTTTTTCTGGGAATGCGCCCGTGGACGCGCGCGAGCCTGAACACCATGCTGAGAGAGGCCGGCGAACGCCTCAACGACGAGGATCAGAGGGATAAGGACCCGGCAGCGACGGAAGCGCGAGAGATCTACGACGCAATCGGCCGTGAGTTGAATTCCACCGTCGAAGACTTCTCAGGGGACCAGGAGGGCAGCAGCGCCTGCCTGGAGTCGGTTTACTCAGTCGCGCGCGCCATCAGCGGGACGCCTCTGCGCGACAGCTTTCATCTCGGCTCGACGATCGTCAACGATTACGGACGGCCTTACGAAAACGGCTTCAATAACTACTCGGGCACCAGCGGTTACGCCACGGCCGGCCCGTTCACGCTCTATGTGCGCGGCGAATTCCAGGGGGCGCCTTCGGCGTCGGGATACTCGGCTGACCTGGCCAACGCGCTCTCCATAGTCGACGGCACCACTTTTCTGAATGCTACGACAGGCCTACCGTACGGCCAGGCCACCATTCCCATGGGACCGATCGGTACAGCTACCGAGGGGCGATTCCTGGAGGCGTACGTCTCCACGCAAGTTCTGAACCACGTGATTTCCTTCGGCAAGCAGGATGAATGGCTGGGGCCCGGCCTGGGCGGCGCAATGGCATACTCGAACAACGCCGAGAATATCTACGCCCTGCACATCAACCGTATTGAGCCGCTCAACATCCCTGGGCTCTCCAAGCTCACCGGACCATTCCGCTATGAGTTTCTGGTGGGCCCAACGCGGGGCCACACGTTTATGCCGAACCCGTTGTATGTGGCCAATCCATCGCCGAGTGTGGCGAACGCGCTCACGCCCTGGGATCCATGGTTACACGTGGAAAAGATCAGCTTCAGGCCTACGGAGAATCTCGAGTTCGGCTTCGAGCGTACCGTGATCTTTGGTGGCGGGGGCCACTCGCCCGTCACCTTGCACACCTTTCTGAAGAGCTTTTTCAGCACTTCCTCGCCCGCCGGAGGGGTCAAGAACGGTCGCGATGATCCCGGAGCGCGTTTCGCGGCATTTGACTTTTCCTATCGGTTACCTTTCGCCCGCAACTGGCTTACGCTTTATATGGACTCCGAGCTCCACGATGATGTGTCTCCGATCGATGCTCCCCACCGCGCATCGATCCGGCCCGGTATCTATTTGTCGCACGTGCCCGGTATTCCCAAGCTCGACTTTCGCGTCGAAGCCGCCTCCACCGACCCGCCCAGCTCGACGGTGGGAGCCCGCCAGTACGGCCGCTTCATGTATTGGGAACAACTTGAAAGACAGGGCTACACCAACCAAGGCCAACTCTTCGGCGACTGGCTCGGTCGTGAGGATAAGGGCGGACAGGCCTGGATTACATGGCGCCTGAGCGGCGACGAATGGATCCAGGTGAACGCACGCAACCAGAAAGCCACCAAAGACTTCATTCCGGGCTCAACTACGCAGACATTCACGGGAGTCGGCTGTGCGAATCCTACGTGCTTAATCCCCGGCGGCACCACACTCAACGACATCGGTTTCCAGGCGGTAAAGCGCGTGGGTAAGGACTTTGAAGTGAACGGCAACTTCACCCTGGAACACTGGAAGGCTCCCATCTACCTTCCCGGCCAGCAAACCGTGACCAGCACCACCATTCAATTCACATGGTTCCCGAAGCGCAAGATCGACTTTTAGTCATGCCTCAACCGAAAGTTAGCCACTTCATCCAGGCAATGATTCTCAGTCTCTTGCCCGGACAAGAGTCCGAATGCGCTCGCGCAACGTACGCAAGACAAACCAGGGATGCACGCGCATATAGCGTTTCAACAGGTTCTTAGGATCCAGACACAGCCGATACAGCCACTCGATGCCGCAATGGGTCCACGCCGGCGCATCCGATTTAATTCCCGCAAGCACATCGAAACTGCCGCCGACCCCCATGACCACTCTGGGGCCCAGGATGTTGCGGTATTTTTCGATAAAGAACTCCTGGCGCGGGGAGCCCATGGCAACAAAAAGCGCCGCCGCTCCGCTGGCTCTTATGTCCGAGGCGATCTTGTCTTCCTCCGACGCAGCGAAGAAGCCATTTCTGGCGCCGGCAATCTGCAGGCGGGGATAAGCGCGGCGAACTCTTTCGAGCAGCATCTGGAGAACTTCTTCACGGGCGCCCAAAAAATAGACCGGAACGCCCCATTCCTCGAATTTCGGAATCAGAGAGAGAAACAGCCCTACTCCCCGAACATTTGCCTTGAGGGGAGTGCCCAGCACGCGGGAAGCCCAGATAGGCCCATATTCCGAAACAATCATGTCAGCCGATTTGAGAATGTCATTGATTCCGTGAACGTGATTGGCAATCCAGAACTTATTCGTGTTCACGACCACAACGTGGTGCAGCGAATCCTCATGCAGGAATTGATGAACGCATTCCACTGCCTCCTCCGGCGTGACGTTGGCAACTGGGATGCCAAACAGGTGCACCTTATCGAACTGAACGGCAGTGCCGGATTCCAAAGTATCCATTGCGCCCCTCACACTGTTTCTCCTTTGCAAGTTCATTCAGGAGCCCCACCGCATGCTGCTGAGTGTTCTCCGGCAGCTTGTTCTCCAATGATTCCGATTACAATTAAACTTTTCCGAATCATAGGCAGCATAGCATCGACCGAGCTCGTCATGTTATTTAGTCAGTGCGCCGCCCGTTGGCGCTGCGCCGGTTGAAATGGACCTGGCCGCCGTGACGTTCCTCGACCTTGGCTTCCGCGGGCGCTGCTCCCTGGGCGCAGGCGTGTCACAGAATGGGAAAATGACCCTGCGAAGCTGGTTCATCAGCAATAGCATGTGCTTTCATTCGCTCAAGCGCGATGCCTCCATCTGCCGACGTGGGTACAAAGTCGCTCTCCTTCTGGGGTGTCTTCCATAAACTATTGATTATATTATGCTTAAAAGGATAATGTGCAGTCTAACTGGGTGGTTCATAAAGAGCGCACAAAAGCCATTACGGCACAACTTTAACAATTTTCTACGCCGGGGCTCTTGTAAAAACGATTGCACTAGCTTACATTCATAAAAACAGATCTGGAACCGTTTGGAATCCCCCTGACTGCAAGTATCTCCTGAGCCCCGTACCTTGTCGATGTGAATAGCGGAAGGAATTGGGCGGGAGTGTCTGTTGCGCATTCAGGTTTGCACACACCGCCGGCGTGATCCGTTATCAGCGGGTGGATAGGCGGGATGAAGATGGAACCGGAGGCTTAGCGTACAAGGGATTTGCTAAGTCAGATAAGCGAAGCTCTGTGCGCTTCTGGATAGAGATGGCGCCCTTGAATCCGGCGATGCTGGATGCTTCGAGGGGCGCAATTGCTTAACGCAGCTTCTGTATAAGCGACGATCCACTCCCAGCCGAACTCATCGGCATTCGTCGGGAGACAATCATCTCGAAACATCCATGGCGAAAAGACACCGGAAAATGAGACGCAAGAGATTCGGTGCGTCTGGATCAGATTGGAAATCCCGGTAGTGACGATCAGCTCCGTTGCTGCCGTATGGTCAGCGGTGAAGCCGTAAATAGACAATATCGGCGCAGAAATTCGGCGCCCGCCGCCCGGCTTCGCGGCTGCCATGTGCTGGAGGGTCTATGCCACTTATATCCAAAAAATCGCTGCGTAGAGACCAGATTGTGAATGCAGCAGGCAGGCTGTTTGCGCACCAGGGGTATCACGGAACGAGCACGCGGCAGATAGCCCATCTTGCGAACATGAGCGAAAATACGCTCTTCCGGCACTTCGACGATAAGGAGAGTCTCTTTTGGTCGACCCTCCGCGAAAATTTCGCGGCGCTGGACTTTCAGCGGGATTTGCTGGAGAAGATTGTGAATTGCGAACCTCCGGAGGTAGTTTTGCCGAAGATCCTGGAACTGTTCGCCGACACGGCTAGCTACAGGCCGGAACTGCTTAGGCTGATCGCAGTCGCATTTCTCGAGATGCACCCAAAGGGCGAGGCCTTCATTCAGGAGCGCATATCGCCTGCTCTTTCGGCAATCAGCCAGTATCTGGCGATGAACATCAAGGGCGGAAAGATCCGCAACCTGGACCCCATCACGGCGACGGTGGCGTTCTTGATGACCTCGTTGACGCACACGGAAGTCTCCCAGCTGATCGACAAGAATAAGCCGTTATTAAATCACCAGGAAAGAAACCGCGCGCAGGCCATATTCTGGTTAGATATGCTCACGCCAAGGGCGCCTGCCCATGAATCGCCGGTTGCAGCGATGAGAGAGGATAATCCGAGCTGATACCGAGTGAATCATTCTTGTACTGGAAATGTACTCGCCACAAGGGGAGATGTAATTTTGCCGCGCTGTGCCAATTTGCAAGATCGTCCTACGTACCATGCGAGTGGTCTTTTGCCAGAACCGGCTCCTGAATCCGGCTGGTTTCATCATGCGCCCAACGGCGCCCAAAGGGTTGAAGGAATGAAAATGGGTAACCGAGCAAGTCAGAGTGGCGAGAGTTCCGACACCAGGTTAAGGCGGAACCGGGTTTATTCCCTGCTATTTACTGCCGTTGTAGCTGCATTGTTGTGTGCGCGCCTGCCGGCACAGAGCAACAGCACTGCGACTTCGACGTCGTCATCCCAGAATGGCACCGCCCAGTCGTCGGGCCAGAGCAGTACCACCGGCGCCCCTGGCCAGAGTGGTAACGGCAACGCCGCGACATCGTCTTCTCAGACTGGTAATGGCCAGTCTTCTACCGGGAATAATAATGGTCAGGCACCTGCTCAAAATGGTGCTGCGCCGGGAACTCAAACCGGTAATGCTCAGTCTTTTTCAGGAAGTAATAACGGCCAAGCACCCGCTCAGGGCGGCAGTCGGCAGGCATCATCTGCCCAATGCCGTGATGCCGAGGGATTCCCGCAGGAGTGTAGTGCTCAAACCCCTCCCGAGGGTAGCGTCAACCGGGCACCAGGACCGCAGGGGACGCCGGTCGAAAGGCCTGTCGAGACTCACCCAGAGGTACCTCAACCGATACAACAGCCCATCCCCTATGGAGATATGCCTTCTCTGCGTGCACTCTACACCCAGGTTCCATCCACTGGGGGCAAGCTGCAGCGATTCGGTAGCGACGTTTTTTTGTTCGGCACGGGGAATACGAACGAATTGCCGATAGATCTCCCGGCCGGTCCCGATTACGTTCTTGGCCCGGGAGATACCCTGACCGTGAACATGTGGGGCGGTGTGTCAAACCGGCTGGACAGGCTCATCGATCGCCAGGGCCAGATTGAGCTTCCTGAAGCCGGCACCATCATGATCGATGGAATGACGATCTCCCAGGCGCAAGAAGCGATCCAAAAGGCGCTTAGTACACAGTTTCAGAATGAGCACGTCGAAATCTCTCTCGGCCGACTTCGCACAGTGCGGGTCTATGTTGTGGGGGACGTACAGCGGCCCGGCGCCTACGATGTCAGCTCGTTGTCCACTCCGCTGAGCGCGTTGTACGCCGCGGGCGGACCCACCAGCCTCGGGTCGCTACGCGTTCTGAAGCAGTACCGCGGCGATCAACTGGTGCGCCAAATCGACCTTTACGACTTCCTGTTGAAAGGCGTCCGCTCCAACACCGACCGCCTTTTGCCTGGCGACACCATTCTTGTCCCTCAGGCGGGCCCGCAGGTGACTTTGGAAGGAATGGTACACCACGCTGCAATATACGAACTGAACGGCGAGAAAACGCTGAATCAGGTCCTCGAACTTGCGGGAGGATCACTGGCCACGGCAACGCTGAAGCAGATTAGTGTTTCACGCATTGTGGCCCACGAAAAGCGCATCATGGTAAACCTCGAGCTCCCGGATAACCCGACCGAGGCGGCGCAAAAGATCGCTGAATTTCAGGTGCAGGGCGGGGACGATGTTGTTATTTCTCAGATTCTGCCTTACAACCAAAGCGCTGTTTATCTCGAGGGACACGTTTATCGCCCAGGCCCATACCCTTACAAAGATGGGATGACAATCGGAGATCTGCTGCACTCGTACCAGGATGTCATGCCGGAACCGTCGGACCATGCGGAACTGGTGCGCTTGCGTGCACCCGATTACCGTCCGGAAGTTACGATCTTCAATCTGCACGATGCACTGATTGGCAACGATTCGTTTCCCCTCGAACCGTTTGATTTGATTACTGTCTATGGACGCTATCAGATTGATCCGCCCATGGTTACTGTCCAGGGAGAGGTTAATCGGCCTAACCAATATCCCCTGTCGCAAGGGATGACGGTCGCTGACCTGGTAAAGATGGCAGGAGGGTTCAAACGGAGCGCCTATCGGGAAGAAGCTGACGTTTCCAGCTATACGATTGAGAATGGCCAAAAGGCGCTCACCAACCATAGCGAAGTTGCAGTGGGAAAGGCGATGGAAGGCGACAAAAGCGCAGATGTCGCTCTGAAACCTGGTGATGTGGTCAGCATTCGTCGCCTGTCCGGCTGGCAGGACATTGGCGCATCGGTAACAGTCGCGGGCGAGATTGAACACGCCGGCAGCTACGGGATCCTAGACGGCGAGCGTCTTAGTTCAGTGCTGAAGCGCGCCGGCGGATTCCGGATGGATGCGTATCCCGCCGCCGCCGTCCTGGAGAGGGTGCAGGTCCACGAGTTAGCGGAGCAGGCCCGTCAGCAGATGATTCTGCGAATTGAGAGTACGCCTCTAACAGTGAGCGCGGGCACGACAGCTCCAGAGGCGGCAACACAAATGCGGCAGTCAGTCCAAATGCAGCGCGACGAGATCTTAACCGCACTTCGCAACCATCCTGCCAGCGGCCGATTGGTTATTCAAATCGGCTCAGACATCAGCAAGTGGGAAAATACACCGGCAGATCTTGAACTGCGCGCAGGAGATACCCTATACATCCCAAAGCGCCCGAATTTTGTAATGGTCAGCGGTCAGGTGTATAACCCAGTTGCAGTGAGTTACGTTCCGCGCCGGAGTTTTGAATGGTATTTGCAGAAGGCCGGCGGCTTGACAAGTTCCGGTGACAAGAAACGTATCTACGTGCTGCACGCCGACGGATCCGTAGTCATCCCGCGGCGAGCAGGAAGTATCTGGATTGGAGGGGATACGAACCTCCGAATGCAACCCGGCGATACAATCATCGTTCCCGAGAAGATTCTGGGGGGCTCGTCAGCTTGGCAGAATATCGTCGGAATAGCGCAGGTCATGTCAGCCACTGCCCTCCCCCTTGCGATTGGCGGAGTATTCTAATCGATATCAATGTTCTTGACTAAGAGGATACGGAGGAAGGATTGACGCAATGATCGATTTGTCTATCGATGGAGTACAGCAGTTGAAGCAGAAAATCGAAGCCCGCACTGCGCGAATAGGCATTTTTGGCATGGGCTATGTTGGCCTGCCCTTGGCACTGCTATTCGAGGAACAAGGTTTTCGCGTGACGGGCTTTGATATCGATAAAGAAAAGGTATCAACGCTGAATGCCGGCGGCTCTTATTTTGTCCGCATTCCCAGTACGGAGATCGAGTCGGCGCGCCGCCGTGGCTTCTCAGCTACTAGCGACTTTGGCGAAATAAGCAATTTGGACGTCCTGATCATCTGCGTCCCTACTCCCCTGGATGACTTTCACCAGCCAGACTTGAGCTACATTACCAACACAGCCAAAGCGATTGCGCCGCACCTCCGCGAAAGGCAGCTGGTTGTCCTCGAAAGCACGACGTATCCGGGGACCACCACAGAAGTGTTGATCCCGCTGCTGGATAGTGGCAACGCATTCGGTTTGCGCGCCGAATCGGCCGCAGGCGAATCAGGAGTTGGATTCTACGTGGCGTTCTCGCCGGAACGCGAGGATCCTGGAAACGATACAGTTGCTCGCCGAGACATTCCCAAAGTCGTGGGCGGCGCGGGACCGGGTTCGACTGAACTGGCTCAGGCTTTGTACGGAAGCATCTTCAACCGCACTGTTCCCGTTTCCTCACCGGCTGCTGCAGAGATGACAAAGCTGCTTGAGAATATCTATCGCTGCGTAAACATCGCCCTGGTAAATGAGTTAAAGCAACTTTGCGAGCGGATGGGCATCGACCTGTTCGAGGTGATCGAAGCAGCAAAGACCAAGCCGTTTGGCTTTCAGGCGTTCTACCCGGGCCCAGGATTGGGCGGCCACTGTATTCCAATCGACCCATTCTATCTTTCCTGGAAGGCAAGGCAATTTGACTTTCGCACACGCTTCATCGAGTTGGCTGGAGAAGTAAATACGCAGATGCCGTATTACATCGTCCAGAGGGTCGGCGAAGCACTCAATGACCGCGGAAAGGCGCTAAAGAATTCCACGGTGCTGGTGTTAGGGATGGCCTACAAGAAGGATATCGACGATTTGCGCGAATCGCCATCGCTGACGATCATAGAGCTTCTGCGCCGCCAAGGCGCGGTGATTTCGTACAACGATCCCTACTTTCCCAAAGTAGGGCGCGGTCGTCATTTCGATCTGCACATGACTTGCACGCCGCTTGACGATCTGTCCAGCTACGACTGCGTAATCATCGTCACCGACCATTCCGCGTATGACTACAACCGGATCGTGCGCGAAGCGCAGCTGGTAATTGACACTCGCAATGCAACGAAGGGAATTCGCTCAGAAAACATCGTGCGCTGCTGAGTTGATTTGACATTTTCCAAGAACGTCTTTGCCGATCTCGACCTGAGCTGCAACATTGCTCTTGTGCGCATCTGCCGGAGCAGTAATTCAAGCGTCTTCGCGCTCACTGACAATCGGCTACATTGCCGGGGGGCAAATCGGTGGCCAGGAGTTACAGTAAAATGACACCCTTTGTTGATGGTATGTCCCAGCCGGCGGCAAGGGCTAAGTCACCTGCTCACTATATAACGCAGTACGCAGTTGCTGGGGTGCTCGGACTTGCAGCATTAGGTCTGTTGGCCAAAGAATGGAGCACTATTTTGTTGCTGGCCGCAGCCTTCGCTGCGGTTATCATCCTGGGATATGTTCTATATTCAATTGTCAAAGGGGACTGCGATCGAATCCTCGTCTGGTGGGTTGTCCTGTTTCCACTGGGCTATTATTACTTATCCTTTCCTCGAACCGCGCCGATTATACAATTCGATCGTACGGTTGTCTTAATACTAGTAGGCTGCATAGTCGCTACTCCAAAGGACCGAACCTGGCCAATTCCGAGAGAGATGAAGAGAGTAGCAATTGCCTGGGCTCTGGTCCTGGTCGCTTCGCTCATTTCTTTCTTTCAAATGCCCACCGTGCTCTTGAATGCTCCACCGGTGTTGACCATCGGCAGGCTCATAGTGGAGGCCTTTCTGCTTCCAGCATTGATGGGGTGGTATATCTTGCGCCAGTTTCGGTTGCGGCCCCATGCAAAATGGCTTCATCTATCCATCTGCATCATCAGCGTTTATTGTGCGGCGATTGGAATCGCAGAGGTGGTATTGCAGCGCCATGTCTTGACCTACGAGAATGCGGGGTACTACTGGGCAGGCGATCCGACAAATCCCGCCGAATTCGCATTTTTGAGGCCGGAAGGGCCATTCACAACCGCCGGCTCATTTGGGCTCATAGGACTGATCAGTTTCTTTCTGCTGAGCTTTCTCTGGACGTTGATACGCGACGAGAGCGGCCGTTGGCATCGCGGCTTGCACGTCTTGGCCATGACGGCTGCCATCCTGCAGCCACTCTTGACGCTAAATCGCGCCACGTATTTGACCATTGTAATCTGCATTTTTATCAGTATGTTCTGGAGCACCGGCTTTCGACGGATCTTGTATCTGATTGGCCTGGGAATGATTATTCTCATAGTGGTCAGCCTGGCGGTCTTCGCTCCCAGTGCCTTCGAGGACCGCAGTTCCTCAGACGACGTCTATGGCCGTGTGGCACAGAACGAACAATCATGGAGGATTTTCGTAGATCACCCGCTGATTGGCGTCGGACTGATGAATTTCACCCCCGTTGCCCAGAAGACGGCCGAGTATCAGAGTATCGAATTCCAAGGCGTGGAACAGGTAGATCTTCCGCACAACAATATTGCCTGGATAGCTGCTGAAATGGGAATAATGGGATTGTTCCCCTACCTCATTTCGCAGGTCCTGCTGATTGTAGCCTTTCGCCGTTTGCGCAGCCGGGGGAAGAATGGCGAGCAGGCGTGGAGATACTTCATCTTATTATTCCTGGGCTACTGGCTCCCGGGGCTCACCTGGACAAGCGCCCAGTCAGGCGATTTGAATATATGGTTTATGTTTGCATTATGTTTGGTGTACCGATATGGTATCGGCGAAGCAAGCGGCGGTGCGGCGAAATTGTCGTGCGCCGCAGCTTGATCAGTTCAACGAGCTTATCACTGACGCCTGTTTTGCGTCGACACCAAAACGAACGATCAGGGAAGAACTTTCTGGACTCCTGCGTCATAGCATCGTTCGATTGAGTCACGTATAGCATCGTTCGATTGAGTACACGTCAAGAGTGCGAATGCACAGTCAATTGAGCCGTCTGACGGAATTGGCGCGCTACCATATCTCCAGGCAAAGAGATGTCAAACGGCCCCTGCTTTGCTGAAGATTCCTCCGGTCTATCCACAGAATGCAATCGATGCAAAGAATAGACGCTCAAGAACGATCTGAAGTTTTCGTGCATGCATGGACAGGCAATGCCGTAAAAGGTATTCGCTTCGCCGAATTGCGCTATCCCGGCGCTCAAATTTCTGCGCTTTCACATCGCGAATTGCGGGAATCCGGCTGGAAAGGCCAGATTAGTGCGTTCGCCCGGCTCAGGGGAAGAGCCATTGTCTTCTACTTCAAATCCTTGGCCGATGTTCGAGAACCGGAGCTGCTCATTTGGATTCATCTGCTGCACCGTTGTCGGGAGACTGTGCTGGCAGATGAGGCGGGCAATGTTACCGTAATCACTCTTCGGGACTGCGCTCGTCATCTTCCGAAACTTATTGTCGCCATTACCGCGGATTTGGCTGTGTTCTCCACGACCTGGTTTCGGTTCAAGATGCTGCGAAAGGCGGTCACAAGCACCTTGTCGCCTTCAACTGCACAAGGCTCGCCTGATATCGCCTATATCTATCCATACCCGCTGAATCGTGAATTCTCAGGAGGCGCTACGACGCATTTCCGAGGATTCCTCGATGGTGTGGCGGAAAACGGGGGAACGTGCCGGATTCTGTCTGGATGCGAGCTGCCGTTCGCCCTGCCTTTTCCCGTAGTCCAGATTCCTCCGCCCAAAAAGTTGTTCGTGTTCTCTGAGTCATTCACGCTTTCCTACAACTGGCATTTCGCAAGCTACGCCGCGAAGTTACTGTCTGGGACAAAACCGAAAGTTATTTACCAGCGTCATGGACGCTTTGTTGTTGCCGGTGTTTTGCTTGCTCGTGCTTTGGGCGTTCCCTTCGTTCTGGAGTACAACGGCTCGGAAGTGTGGATCGCTAATCATTGGGATCCTGTGCGCTTTGCTCCCTGGCTGCGAATGGCGGAAGAGATTGCTTTGTGGGGCGCGAGCTCCATCGTAGTTGTATCGGAGGTTTTGAAGACGGAGTTGATAGCTCGCGGGCTGCCCGCCGAGCGTATCCTCGTAAACCCGAATGGGGTCGACCCTTCCAAGTTTCGGCCACACTGCGGCGACAGGGATAAGCTGAGGCGAGATTTCGGTTTCGAGCCCTCTCACGTGGTGGTGGCATTTGTGGGGACGTTCAGCTACTGGCACGGTATCCCGGTGCTTCAAGGAGCTATAGAGAAGCTGCTCGGAGAAAGCGCCTCCAGACGCCATTCCGAAGCAGCTGCGGACAATCTCCGGTTCCTCCTCATTGGCGCGGGCCCTCTTCAGGCGGAGTTTCGCTCCGCCTTGCTGGAATACGAAAAGCAGCGTCGCGCCGTCTTCGCGGGCACAGTTGCTCACGATGAAGTCCCGGCCTACCTCGATGCGGCCGACATACTGGTTTCTCCTCATGTGCCGATGCCAGATGGCAAACCCTTTATCGGCTCGCCAACCAAGCTGTTCGAGTATATGGCGATGGGTAAAGCGATTGTCGCCAGTCGACTGGATCAGCTTGAGATGGTTCTGACGCACAATGAGACCGCACTCCTCGTCCAGCCAGGCAATGTGAAGGAGCTCGCAGACGCTATCGTAGCGGCTGCCGCAAATTGCGAGTTACGGGACCGTCTCGGAAGCAATGCTCGGGCCGCAGCGATGGCAAACCACACCTGGAAGAGGAATGCGGCCAACACTCTGATTGCTGCCGGGTTGCGTTTGTCGCAAGCCGACACGCCAGTTGTGAACGGATGTCAAGAGGAATCGTGCGCATAATTGAACCGCGTGATCGCAACCTTGGGGGGGCAGCGGCCCAAGCGACATCTTCCGGCGTTATGGAAACCCTGCGGATACGAAAGCTGGTGGAGATGCTTACTCTCCGCCCTTTCGATGTCAGCCATCCTGAGGGGCGCTCAAAAGAGCGCTATCGTAGAGTGCTCCTAACTGCGCTCACAGGGCCAATCAACAGCGGTATCGGATTCTTGACGTTTCTTATCACCGTTCCACTTACAGTACGATACCTTGGACCCGCCAGATATGGGGCATGGATGTCGCTTTCTGCGCTAATGGCATTTCTGAGGTTTTCGGATCTTGGCCTCGGCAATGGTCTGGTTGGCGCGATCAGCCAAGCCGAGGGAAGGGGCGACCGAACATATGCGCGGCGGGCCATCTCCAGCGTGCTGGTCTGTCTCTGTGTATTGGCGGTATTCTTACTCGTCGCTTTTCCGTCTTCGGCATTCTTCATTCACTGGGATTATGTCCTGGGTCTCGCGAGTTTGAAGGACCGCGGTGAAATACAGACCGCGATTCTGGTCTATGTCGCCATCTATGCAATTGGAATCCCGATCAACATGGCGCCGCAGGTTCAAAGATCTCTCCAGGAAGGATTCATATCCAACCTTTGGATGATTGCAGGCAACCTGCTTTCTCTGCTTTGCGTTTGTATCGCTGCCTTCCATCACGCGCGAATTCCATGGCTGGTTGCGATTATCAGCGGTGTGCCTTTGATACCGGCGTTGGCCAACGGGGTCGTACTTTTTTTTGTTCAAAGACCCGATCTGTCGCCATCTTTGGCAGATTTTGACAGGAAGGTCGCAAAAGAACTTCTTGGCAAAGGTTCACTATTCCTCGGCCTTGGAGTCGCCGCGGCTCTGGCATTCGACTCGCAAAACATTGTGATCGCGCATATTCTTGGCCCAGCCGCCGTGGGGGTGTATGCAGTGGTGCAGCGGCTCTATTCAATGATCCCAACGGTCATCGGCTTCATTACAATGCCGCTATGGCCGGCGTTTGGTGAAGCCTTAGGACGGAGGGAATGGCCCTGGATCGCCGTCGCTTTGAAACGCGGCATAATCGCCAATGCCGCGATCGCAGCCGTACCAGCCATACTTCTGTTCGCGTTCAGCGGTCCCATTCTTCTTCACTGGACGCATGGCAACCTTTCGGCCTCGAAGTGGCTATTCGGCGGCTTCTCGGTTTGGGCAGTTACATCTGCAATCAGCTCACCGATCTGCATGCTGCTGAATGCCGCCCATGTGCTCTGGTTTCAGCTGATATCGTCGATATTCTTCGGGTTACTGACAATTGCGTCTACCATCTACCTTCTGCCTACGATTGGCGTCTCTGCCTCGGTCTGGTCGATGACATGCGCATATCTAGTGACTCAGCTAGGGCCTTATCTGATCTACTTACGCATCGTCTACTTCGGCAATGAACAGGGCCAGAGGGCATGAGGGTCCTTTGGTTCACCAGCATTCTCTTGCCTGCCGCGTGCGAGCATGTCGGCCGTCCAGCGCCAAATGGAAGCGGTTGGTGGATGACCGCTCTACTCGAGCGCCTTAAGATGAGGGAGGACATGGAGCTCGCCGTCGTCGCAAGCACAGGGCTACGCGACTTCCATTTCAAAGCCGAGGGGGTGGAGTACTTCGTTGTCAAGACGCCGTTGCGTCGCGGAATCTGGAACCGATTGGGAAGTTATCGCGGGCTGCTTCCCCTAAAGTCTCAAGTTAGCAAGTATGCATCTATCGTGAATGACTGGAATCCAGATGTAGTGCATGTGCACGGATCAGAAGGAAGTTTTGGGTTAATCAAGGCATGGAGTTTTACGGATAAGCCTGTTGCTGTTTCGCTTCAGGGTTTATTGGCTCCTTGCTCTTCTAAAGCTTATGGCGACTTATTGCCAACACAGATTCACGGAACGTTTCGCAGCACGATTGGACTGGGATTGGAATGCTTTCGATACTGGAAGGGGATGCTGGAAGGCGCCCCGTATGAGGAAGCTATCATTCGATCCGCCGATATGATCTTAGGCAGAACGCAATTCGATCATGCCTGGGCTTGCGCGTATCGCGCCGATGTGCGCTATAGGCATATCGATGAGTTGATGAGGCCGGAGTTCAGCCTAGCGTCCAATTGGTCGCTAGAAAAGTGCAACCGCCACCAGATATTCTGCACTAGTGGAAACCGCCCGCTGAAGGGCCTGCATGTGCTTGTAGAGGCGGTCTATCGGCTTCGGAGCGTTTTCCCCGGCATCAAGCTCAGTGTGGCTAGTGCAGGCTTTGTGCCACATGCAGAGGACGACTATGCACGCTTTGTTTTGCGCCTGGTTCGTAAACGCAACCTGGAACAGGTCATCACTTTCCTTGGGGTATTGGATGCGAACGAACTGGTGAAGCAGCTACAACGAGGCAACTGCTATGTGACCCCTTCGTTCATCGAGAACAGCAGCAACGCGCTGCAAGAGGCTATGCTGGTTGGGGTACCAATCGTAGCAACATATTCGGGCGGCATCCCGACCATTATCGATTCAGAACGCACTGGCCTGACCTTTCCAACGGGCGACCCCGCGCTGCTCGCGTGGCAGATAAGCCGGATTTTCCGAGATGACAATCTTGCATCTCGCCTGGGTTCAAACGCGAGATGTACAGCCATGGAAAGGCATGACCCGCTCCGAGTCGAGGAGCAACTACTGTCTGCATACCGGGAGTTGGCCGGAATGGGATCCGGCGGCGACCAATTTTAAGCGAGGACCTAGAACCATGGACTACGGCATATCCGGCGAAAGCATCATCTGTTTTGCAGGAGAGGACTGGTGGTATCACCATCCGCATTCGAAAAATCACATTCTCATCCGCCTCGCGAAACAGAATCGGGTGCTTTTCGTCAATTCGTTAAGCCTGGGACTGCCTTCCATATCCAACGCGGATTTCTTTCTCAAGATCCGCCGAAAGCTAAAGAGCTATTCGAGATGGCTGAAGAAGGTTCCAGAGGGACTGTGGGTTATGACGCCTATAGTGCTCCCTTTCTATGGCTCACCCTGGGCCCAGAAGGTGAATCGGGTCCTCTTGAGCTTGCAGCTGCGGATAGCTATGCGACACTGCAGCATGGCGGACCCAATCGTCTGGGCAGCTATCCCGTCGGCCGCGGATGCGGCGGAATTCCTGCGGCCAAAGCTCGTCATTTACCAAGTTTCTGACAAGTACGACGCCAACGAAGACAGCGCGCTCTCAAAGGACGTGATTCGCGATCTGCATTCACGGTTAATAAAGATGTCAGGCGCAGTTCTATACAGCGGCCGCATGTTGCTCGACGAGGCTGTTGATGTGCCGCATCGAGTTTACTTGCAACAGGCCGTAGATTACGATCACTTTGCCATCCCGGCTCAGGAAACAGCCGAAGAGGTCGCTTCAATTCCTCGCCCGGTCCTGGGATACTTCGGCGCCATGGATTTTATAATGGACACTGCGCTGATGATGGAAGTGGCGCGGCGGCGCCCCGAATGGCACTGGGTGATGATTGGCTTGAAATCGAACCTGATGCAGGTAGTAAATGCGCCGAACATCCATTTTCTAGGAACGAAGCCCTATGCGGAACTTCCTCGCTACTTGCGTCATTTCGATATCTGTGTCTTGCCATGGAACCTTAGTAGCACCTTTACCGCCTATGGCAGCGCGATCAAAGTGCGCGAGTACATGGCATCAGGCAAGCCGATCGTGATGGCGCCACTCTTTGAGTATCTCGGCACCCCCGGGATCCGCTTCTATGAAGGGGTTGACGAGTTTATAGCCAAGGTGGAGGATGCTCTCGCAAATGACTCACTCGCCGACCGTTCGCTGAGACAGTCCATTGTTCGCGATTGCACCTGGGATGTCCGAGCCCGTGAGGTAGGTACGTTGATGAAGGACCTCATGGCGGGAAGGAAACTACCCGGCAATTGGCAACCCGTCGATGGTACGGCGATCTCTGCCGGGGCCATCCACCAGGAATAACTATCAAGGAAAGAGGGTCCAAGATGTATGCGATATTGACGAGCCGGCGCACAGGCGAAGTTCAATTGTTTGATGTTCCGGAGCCAACATTGGAGCCTCAAGGCATCCTCGTTCGCACGCATTTTTCCGCAATTAGCGCGGGTACCGAGCGGGCCACGATGGGGCTGAGTTCGAAATCGCTGTTTTCAAAGGCGATGGCCCGGCCAGACCTGGTTCGCCAGGTTGTCGCTTACGCTCGCCAGAACGGCGTTCAAGCTGCCTATCAGAAGGTCACGTCCAAGCTGGACACTTTGGCCACGATGGGATACAGCTGCGCAGGTGAGGTCATCGAAGTTGGATCTGAAGTTGGAGAGTTCAAGGTCGGAGACCGTGTTGCCTGCGCAGGGGTGGGATACGCTAACCATTGCGAAGTCAACTACGTGCCACGCAATCTCGCCGTTCGCATCCCCGATAAAGTAGAAACCGACGCTGCAGCACTAACCACTATTGGGGCCATCGCAATGCAGGGCATGCGGCAAGCCAATGTTGCCTTTGGGGAAACAGTCGCGATCATCGGCGCCGGTCTCGTAGGAGCTTTGGCCATCCAGCTGGCCCGTGCTGCCGGGTGCCGGGTCGTCGCCATCGATCTCTCGCCGGCTCGAGTAAAGCAGGCAGAGCGCTTCGGAGCGCATTTGGCGGTCTTGGCGAACGACCCAAGCTTGGCGGAAAAGGTCAAGATGTTTTCTCGCTATGGAGTGGACGCCGCGGTGATAGCTGCCTCAAGCAGTTCGGCCGAGCCGTTGGAAATGGCCGCCAGGCTCATGCGCGACCGCGGTCGCATCGTTGTCGTTGGCGCCGTCGGTATGGGTGTATCGCGCGAGAACGTGTACATGAAGGAACTCTCCGTGAAGCTGTCCCGCTCCTATGGTCCAGGACGTTATGACAGCAGTTACGAAGAGGAGGGTAAAGACTATCCAATTGGTTATGTCCGTTGGACCGAGCGCCGCAATATGGAGGCATTCCTCGATCTGCTGGAAAGCGGACAGATCGACGTTACTCCTCTCGTTCAGCAACGGTATCAGGTTGAACACGCAGCTGACGCTTATGCGAGCCTGGCTTCTGAGACTTACACGGCAATCATCGAATATCCGAAGACGCCGGTGCGCACGATCGTCACACAGCCTACGACACGGTCAACCCCGGCACGGGGAGAAGTACGTATTGGGTGCATCGGTGCTGGTTCCTTCTCTACGGGCGTTATGTTTCCCGCCATGCGAGCGGTAAAGGGTGCGCGTTTTGAAGCGGTTGCGACCGCGTCAGGAGTGGGGGCTGCGTCAGCCCAGAAGGCATTTGGGTTTAATCGATCGGAAACGCCAATCGAATTGCTGGCAGATCCTGATGTCGATACGGTATTTGTATTTAGCCGCCACGATAGTCACTCTGGTTATGTAATTCGTGCAGTACAGGGCGGGAAACCTGTTTTCGTCGAAAAGCCGCTTGCCACTACTTTGGATGAGCTGAAGGAGATTGAAGATTCGGTGGCTGTCCGCGATGCCTCCGGAAACTCCGCCTTTGTCATGGTCGGATTCAATCGGCGATTCGCTCCGTTTACAGAAAAGATCCGGGATTTCTTTGCGGGCAGGAGCGAGGCAATGGCGATCAACATTCGCATCAATGCCGGCTTTATTCCAAACGATCATTGGGCGCACCACCACGGCGGGCGCATCGTTGGAGAATTCTGCCATTTTGTCGACTGGGCACGAGCTTTGGTTGGCAGACCTATCGTTCGAGTGGATGCGGCATCGCTGCCTAACGGGCATCGGTATTGTGATGACAACATGACCGCAACGCTTACCTTCGCCGATGGCTCGCTGGCGACGATTCAATACCTCGCGAATGGAGACACAGCTGTCGCGAAGGAATACTACGAGGTCTTTTGCGGCAGTGCAGTGGCCCGGCTGGATAATTTCACTTCTCTGGAATTGGCCCGAGGGGGGAAGATCCACAAGATGAAAGGAACCTCAGACAAAGGCCATAAGCAGGAGATGCAACTTACTCTCGAAGCTATTCTCACAGGAAAGCCGGCTCCCATTCCCTTTGAGGAACTTATCGAGATCAGCAAGGCGACGCTTCTTGTGCAACAAGCCGCGCGTTCCCGCTGCCCTATCTCGATCTCCAGCACCGATCAATCGAACGACCTTGACCAAGCGCCTATCTCGGCCACTACGGCAAACTAAAGTTCTGGCGTCTTGCGGAAACACTTGCAACAGTGTCAATCATCAGTTAACGTGAATCCGATGTCCCTTTGGTGTGAGGAAAGTGAGCTGCCAAATGAACACCTACGTGTGCAAGCTGGCCATTGCGGTCAGTTGGGGAATTCTCCTGTCTGCAGCGAGCGCGCAAACCTCTATCTTGACCTCACCCGCCAATGGCGCCACCGTGTCCCCCTTGACCCAATTCAGCTGGACAAGCGTGTCGGGAGCAACAGATTATGTACTGTGGGTGGGGACCACGCCTAACGCCCAGGATGCGCTCTTTTACAACGCCAGCACGGGAACAAGCACAAGCGCGACACTGCAGCCGGCCACAACATATTACACAACGCTGTTTACGTTCATTGGTTCAAACAACACAGTCTTCCGGTCCAGTTTTCAGACCGCAGCCACCGCTGTACTCACCAAGCCGGCGAACGGATCAACAAGTTTGGATTCGGGCCAGCCAATCGCATTCGGTTGGACGGCCATTCCAGGCGTAACGTCGTATGAATTGATGGTAGGCACGAGCGTCGGCGCAAAAGACACTTTCGACAGCGGCGCCATTACCACATCCTCCACCTCAGCCACCCTCAACCCCAATACCAGTTACTATGCGCGCCTGATCACGACAGTGAGCGGAACTGCGAGCTATACGGACACTGTCTTCAGCACAGGCTATCCATTGGCTCATCTAACCTATCCGCTGAACGGCGCCACCAACGTAAGTCAGTTTCAGCCATTCACCTGGAATCGAGCTGCCGGAGCCACCGGCTATTTTCTGGCTGTGAGCCCCACGGGATACGGGACTCCGGATTTCTACGTGAGCGCAGGGTCGGCATTGATCCCCACGGTAACCAGCCAGTACGTGCCCGCCCTGCAACCCGAAACTACCTATTACGTGGAACTTTGCACCAATAATCCGGGGTCAAATGGGGGAACTTGTGTCAAAACCAGCTTTACAACCGGAGCTGGTGCGCCCCTGCCCCCTGACCGTACGGTGTTCTATCAGCAGGTTATGAGTCTCACCGCTCAAGTGCGGCTGATGACTGAGGGAACTTCTGATATTCCCACTCCCGGAATGGCCCTGAACAATGAGATGCTCAGCTACGGAGGCATTCCGGCCCTGAGCGCAAAGTGTGGTGATTTCACCGTTACCCTGTTGAACCTATTTACACAGAACGGAATTCTGGCACGCAATCGCGGGTTATCTTCGGACGGGATGGACACGCATGTGGTTGCGGAGTATTGGGATCCGTTCAATCAGCATTGGCAGGTGGCGGATTCATACTTCGGAGTCGTCTATTTTAATCTCCAGACGCAAACTGGACAGAGCGCTGACGACATCAATAGTCTCTTGCTCAGCGGCAAGATTAGTTCCATAGAACCGTTGTTTCTGACTTCAAATGGCGCATTGTATACAACTTCCTACTTTATGGACCCGATGCTTTTTTACATCAATCCTCAGCCATTTGGTCTGATTCCAGGACAGGCAGAGCTGAATTACGTGCCGAATTCCCCTCTGCCGTTTATGAATCCGGCTTCGTCAAGTGCGATCGGCACAGCAGGCCTCTATATCTTTAATTTTGCCAATCAAACTGACAGCGTTCAGGTGCAAAACGGCCCCTCGACAATCGTGATTTCTCCTAGCAATACAGAGGGGTTTGCAACGTCAATGTTTTTGGTTCCGGGCTGGACCATTCTCTCGCCGATTCCGCCTGGAATGACGATGTATACCTACCAGCAGGTTTACAACTACAGCAATCCGAACATCTACATTGTCCCTGTAACCTCGACCACTCCTTTACTCGTAACTCCGGGGAAAGGAGCCATCGTTGAGCCACAGCAGATCCAGTTCTACTGGGCGACGGTGCCGGGGGCAACCAACTACACTCTGTGGATCGGCACAACGCCCGGCGCCAAGGATGCTCTCTATTACACAACCGCACACCTTTCCAATCCAGCCGGAGTTACCAGTACCACCGCCACTCTTCTGCCTGGCGCCACCTATTACGCGACGATGTTTGCGCAGACCGCCAACGGAAATAAGAGCACCGCCTCCACCTTCCAGACTGTGCAGGTAGCCTACCTTCTTGCTCCGGCTGCCGGTGCGACGGTGTCGCCCGTGACCCAATTCAACTGGACAAACGTTCCGGGAGCAACCAGCTATATCCTGTGGGTGGGGACCACACCGGATGCCAAGGACGCGCTGTACTACAACGCGGGCACGGGGACAAGCACGAGCGCGGCACTGCTGCCGAGCACGAATTACTACACGACTCTGTATACGTTTGTCGGTTCCAACTACACCGTCTCCCGATCCAGTTTTCAGACTGCAGCCACGGCTTATTTGACGTCGCCTGCTACGGGATCGACTGTGGCGCCGCAGACGCAATTCAGTTGGACAAGCGTTCCCCAAGCGGTGAGCTACACGTTATGGGTGGGCAGTACGCCGAATGCGAAGGACGTGCTTTATTACACGACCGCCCACTCGGCCAATCCCGCGGGAATTACCAGCAGTAGCGCGACGCTACCTCCGGGGATGACCTATTACACGACGCTCTTCACACAAACGGCGACGGCGAGCACCCATTCGACTTCCAGCTTCCAGACCTCGGCCACCTCGTACCTAATTACCCCGGCCGCGGGCGCAACAGTATCGACCACAGCCCAATTCAGCTGGGTGAGCGTTACCGGCGCAACCAACTATGTGCTATGGGTGGGAACCGCACCAAATAGCCAGGACGTGCTGTTCGACAACGCGGGCACGGCGACAGGCACGAGTGCGACACTGCAGCCCGGCATTACTTACTACACCACGCTGTTTACGTTTGTCGGTTCCAACTACACCGTCTCCCGATCCAGTTTTCAGACTGCAGCCACAGCCTATCTGACGTCGCCTACTGTGGGATCGACCGTGGCACCGCAGACGCAATTCAGTTGGACAAGCGTTCCCCAAGCGGTGAACTACACGTTATGGGTGGGCAGTACGCCGAATGCGAAGGACGTGCTCTATTACACTACCGCCCACTCAGCCAATCCCGCGGGAATTACCAGCACCAGCGCGACTCTACCGCCAGGGAAGACCTGTTACACGACGCTCTTCACACAAACGGCAACGGCGAGCACCTATTCGACTTCCAGCTTCCAGACTGCGGCTACCTCGTACTTGATTGCTCCGGCCACGGGCGCAACCGTGTCGACTATGACCCAATTCAGCTGGGTGAGCGTTCCGGGCGCAACCAACTATGTGCTGTGGGTGGGAACCGCGCCGAACGGCAAGAACGCGCTGTACGACAACGCGGGCACTGTGACAGGCACGAGCGCAACACTACAACCGGGCACGACGTACTACACCACCCTGTTCACTTTTGTCGGTTCCAACAACACCGTCTCCCGGTCCAGTTTTCAGACTGCGGCCACGGCCTATTTGACCTCGCCGGCTGCGGGATCGACGGTGGCGCCGCAGACGCAATTCAATTGGACAAGCGTTCCCCAAGCGGTGAACTACACGTTATGGGTGGGCAGCACGCCGAATGCGAAAGACGTGCTCTACTTCACCACCGCCCACTCGGGCAATCCCGCGGGAATCACCAGCACCAGCGCGACGTTGCAGCCGGGAATGACATATTACACGACGCTCTTCACACAAACGGCGACGGCGAGCACCCATTCGACTTCCAGCTTCCAGACCTCGGCCACCTCTAATTTGATTGCTCCGGCCGCGGGCGCAACCGTGTCGCCCTTGATTCAATTCAGCTGGACAAGCGTTCCGGTAGCGACTGATTATGTGCTGTGGGTGGGTACCAAGCCGAACACCAAGGATGCGCTCTTTTACAACGCCGGCACAGGGACAGGCACGAGCGCGACACTGCAGCCGGCCACGACCTACTACACCACGCTGTTCACATTTGTCGGTTCCAACAACACCATCACCCAATCCAGTTTTCTGGTGGCGGCCACCGCTGTACTCAGCAAACCGGCGAACGGAGCAACAAATTTGGACTCAGGCCAACCAATCGCATTCAGTTGGACGGCCATTCCAGGTGTAACGTCGTATGAGTTGATGGTAGGCACGAGCGTCGGTGCAAAAAACTCCTTCGATAGCGGCGCCATTACAACATCCTCCCTTTCCGCGACCCTCAACCCCAACACAACTTATTACGCGCGTCTGATCACCAAGGTGAATGGAACCTCGGCCCAGACGGATAGTTCTTTCAGCACGGGCTATCCGCTGGCTCGTCTGACCTATCCGTTAAACAGCGCCACCGGGATAAGCCAGTTCCTGCCTTTTACCTGGAACCAGGTACAAGGCGCCGAGAAATACAAGCTCACGGTCAGCCTCACGGGCTACGGAGTCGCGGACTTCTTTGACGGAATCCAGGACATGATCGCTACGGATACCAGTGAGTACGTCTGGGCGTTGCAGCCGAATGCAACCTACTACGCGCGACTGTGCACATTAAATCCGGGACCGGCAGGCGGAGGCTGCGTGAATTCGAGTTTTACTACGGGGAACGAGCCGCCGCAGCCGACAAATGCCAATGCGTTTTATCAGTCGGTGCAGAGCCTGACAGCGCAGGTACGAGAAATGACCCAGAATTTCTCCGATGTGCCGACTCCTGGATCGTATCTCTACCAGATGGTGGCCAACCATGCAGGAGATCCGACCCAGAACGTTGCGTGTGGTTGGTTTGCGGCTGCGCTGCTCGACCAGTTCACTATGAATGGCATACTGGCAAGACAGCGGAACATTTCGTTGCATGGGACAGATGGGCATGTGCTCACGGAGTATTGGGATCCGTTCAACCAAAAATGGGAGCTCGCCGATCCAACCTTCGGAGCGGTTTACTTCGATCCGGATACCCAGCTTGGGCAAGGCGCGGAGGATGTGAATGCGCTGCTGCTTGCCGGAAACTACTCCGCTATCAATCCACTCTTTGTCAGTCCCTATGGGAGCCAATGGATGACCCATTACCACTTGGACCCTATTACCATGTACAACGAGGTCGACCCATTCGGGATGCTGGACGCCACGGACGAAGTCAACTACTTGCCCAACTCGCCTCTTCCATTCCTGAATTCGGTTCCATTGAGCACGATCGGCACCGCTGGCCAATACGTGTTCCTATTTGCGAATTCGACAGATAGCATCACTGCGCAGGACGGCAGTGGCAACCACGTAATCTCCCCGGCCAACAATGAGGGATGGGCCTCTAGCGTATATTTGAATACCGGATGGTCAATATTGGGTGGGGTCCCCGATGGCATGCAGATGTATACGTTCAAGAGGGTTCTTTTCTGAGACGGGGGTTCTAGGCGAAAGAAAGAACGGTGCGCGCCCAAAGCGCAGTGGTTGCGCTAACGCTCCATCAACGGAGGGTGCATTTCATCTATGCTACGTTCGATCTTGACCGTGCGCTCAGTTAACGCACAAGCTCTCGATCCTATCCCAAAGGACACTCAGCTGCTGCTAGCTGGGCCAGGAGGCCGGGGCCTCAGGCGTGGCTGGTCGCGATGGCTGGTGTCTGTTCTTCCCGTGGTTCTCCTTGTGGCGTGTTCTCATACGAACGCTGTGTTAAGCACGAGCGCTCCACCGCCTGAACAGCCGCTGGCTCATCTGACATACCCGCTGGACGGCGCCACTGGAATCAGCCAATTCCTGCCCTTTACCTGGGACCAAGTGCAAGGCGCCGAACAATACGGCCTCACGGTCAGCCTCACGGGTTACGGAGTGACGGATTTCTTTGTCGGAATCCAGTACATGATCCCAACGGATACCACCGAGTACGTCTGGGCGTTACAGCCCAACACGACCTACTACGTGCAACTGTGCACAGCAAAGCCGGGATCGACAGGCGGCTGCGTGAATTCGAGTTTTACCACGGGGAACGCGCCGCAGCAGCCGACAGATGCCAATGCGTTTTTCAAGTCGGTGCAGAGCCTCACCGCACAAGTAAGGGCGATGACTCAGGGCTTCTCCGATTTGCCGATCCCAGGATCCTATCTCTACCAGATGGTGGCCAACCATGGAGGAGATCCGACCCAGAACGTTTCATGTGGCTGGTTTGCAGCCGCGCTGCTCGACCAGTTCACCATGAACGGCATACCGGCAAGGCAGCGGAACATTTCAGTGGATGGGATCGACGGACATGTGCTCACGGAGTATTGGGATCCGTTCAACGAGAAATGGGAACTGGCCGATCCTACGTTCGGAGCAGTTTACTTCGACCCGGATACCCAGCTGGGGCTGGGTGCAGAGGACGTGAATGCGCTCCTGCTTGCCGGAAACTACTCCGCCATCAATCCCCTCTTTGTCAGCCCCTATGGAAGCCAATGGATGTCCCATTACTATCTGGATCCCATTACCATGTACAACGAGGTCGACCCCTTCGGGCTGCTGAACGCTACGGACGAACTCAACTACTTGCCCAACTCGCCTCTTTCATTCCTGAATTCGGCCCCATTGACTGACGTGGGAGTGGCCAATCAATATGCGTTCCGATTTGCCAATCCCACAGATAGCATTACCGTCCAGGATAGTAGCGGCAATCACGCGATATCCCCGGTCGACAGTCAGGGATGGGCACCCAGCGTCTATTTGAATACCGGATGGTCAATAGTGGGCGCGGTTCCCTATGGCATGCAGATGTATACATTCAAGAGGATTCTTTTCTGAAATGCCCGGAAGCAGGAACGGCGCACGGCAAATCACGCGGTTGCGCCCCTCCGCACGAGTCAGATAGACTCGTTAGAGGTTTTACGGCGTTCGCGTTCGCTTTTTTTAGGCGGTGACTCTACCCACCCAATTGCGCACCTAACCAAACTAAACTCCTATGGATTTGCTCTCATTGCCATACGCCCTGTTTGTGGCCGCATCGGCGCTGCTATTTCATTGCATGCCGAGTAGGTTTAGGCCTGTCTTTCTTATGGCGGCGTCTTTGCTCCTCTACGGTTATTTCAGTCCCGCATCGGCTGCAATCCTCGTTGTCAGCGCGCTGATAGTGTTTGGGACAGCCCGTGCATTGGACTCCCAAGGACAATCCAGCTCCAGGAGATCGCTTTTTCTTGCGGGCGCACTCGCACTGCTGCTTGGCTATCTTCTACTCATCAAATGCCTGCCTTTGCTTCACGAGCGAGGCCAAGCGCTGGGATCCGGACGCATCCTCATCGCTCTGGGGGTGTCCTATTACACCTTCAAGCTCATGGGGTACCTGATCGATATCTACTGGCATAAATATCCCGCGTGGACTGACCCTGTCAGTTTTCTGGCGTACGCTGCTTTTTTTCCTCAGCTCGCCGCCGGTCCGATCCAACGAGCGAGCGACTTCCACTTGCCCGGCGCCGGCTCCGGGACCGCCGAACTAATGGCGCACGGTCTGAAGCGGATCTTCTGGGGGATGATAAAAAAGACGATCGTTGCAGATCAGCTCGCGTCGGTCGTTGCCTACATCGACGGGGCCCAGCCACAATTCTCGAACATGCTATGGATCGCCGCGTGCTTATATGCGATCGAGATGTATTTCGACTTCGCGGCGCTCACAGACATCGCGGTGGGCACAGCCGCTTTATTTGGAATCAAGTCCCCGGAGAACTTCGCGTATCCCTTTTTCGCGCCAAGCATCAGCCAGTTCTGGCGCCGCTGGCATATAACGTTGACGTTCTGGCTCACTGATTACGTGTTTACGCCGCTCCGTATGAGCACACGCAACATCGGCAACTGGGGACTTGCCCTTAGCATTACGATCAACATGATTCTTATCGGCCTGTGGCACGGGATCGGAATGGGCTTTCTTATCTTTGGGCTCGTGCACAGCGTCTTTCTCATTGTGGACAGTTTCACCGCTTCCTGGAGACGGAAATATTACAAGCGACATCCGCTCGCGGATCGAGCTACGAATCTGGTTGGCCCCTTCTTTGTGTTTGTTATGGTCGCTTTCGCTCTAATCTTCTTCCGAGCGGCGGCCATGCCGAATATCGTTTACCAAATGCGCCATCTCTGCGATGGCATCAGTGCGCCGATCGCATCGCTTCAAAAGCTGTACTACAATTACAGCCGGATGCTCTTCGGTCTAACCGGACTTGCCACGGCCGGTGCTCTGGGCATTGAACTTTGGAGTTATCTGCGGCCCCGGCACGAAAAAGTCACCCTCTTGATCCCCTCCTTTTCGGCGTGGCCTCTTCCCTGCCGCTGGCTCGTTTACTACGCCGGTATTGCCGTTGCGGTAACGCTCCATCAGCGGAACGTCCATTTCATCTATGTGCAGTTTTAACCATGAGCTCAGTTGAAGCACAAACTCTCGTTCCTATCCCTGGGGACTCTCTGCCGCTGATCGCCGGGGCAGGAGGCCGCGGCCTCAGGCGTGTCTGGTTGCGATTGCTGGTGTTCGTTCTTCCCATTGTTCTGGTTCTGGCGCCAATCGTGTACTGGGTCGATCCGTTTGCCCTTTTCCCCAAAGACTCCGCGATTCCCATCGAATTGCGATCGCATTATGCCGGCCCAATTAACCAGGATCTTTGGAAAATATTTGCGTTTAACAGGAAACCCGCACCAAACATTGTTCTTGGCGACTCACAAGTGGCACGACTGTCGGAAGAAGATATCTCTTCGGTAACGGGCATGCAGTATTCGAATCTGGGCGCGGGGGGCGCCACCCTCCGTGAGACGATAAGCGTGTTTTGGTTCGCCTCGCGGAAAGCCCAACTCCGACATGTATATTTTGGCGTGAATTTTATGGGATACAACGCAGATCCCAGGGACCGCGTTCCTCAAGCAGAGGGAATCCTAAAAGACCCTGTAGTCTATTGCCTTAATTCTGATGTCCTCGAGGCTGGCGTTTACGATATCGGCGAGTTTGCTTTCCACCATCACACTGACCTCGGGCCTCAAGTGAACCGGGAAGCATTCTGGCAGAGCCAGCTTCAATATCTGGCCGCCCGGTACAAGCGCGATGCGGACCCAGGCACGCTGCGCGATAAACTTCGGGAAGTGGTCCAATACTCGCACGAGCATGGGATTGCCTTTACATTCATCATTCCTCCTGAGCACGTCGACGCACGGCAAAGAGTGCGCCAGCTCGGAGTGGAGGCCCAATACCAGCAGTTTAAAGATGACTTGGCGGGAATGGCTCCCGTTCTTGATTGCGATGTCGACAGTCCTCTTACAGAAGACAAAGACAGCTTTTCCGACCCGTTTCATCTTACCGACAGCGCTGCCAATAGATTGGTTTCCGATCTGTGGTCCGGGCATTCGACATACTGCCGCTCACTCGGCAGCCGCTAGCGGAAGCAAGGACCTGGGAAGAATTATGATGGTTATGCGCTATATAATCCAAAATTCCGCGGAAGGATTCGAACGTGCTCATTGATCGCCTGCCGGATCTCGATTATTCCCGGCTACTGGCCGTAAGCAAAAAGATAGCGCGCGCATCGGAGCAGCCTTTGCTGAAACTGGCGCTGCTAAGCGACGCGGCAACGCAGCAGTTTGTTCCGATTTTGCGGGCGCTTTTGGACCGCAATGGCTTTTCAGCGGAGATTTACGAGGGAGCATTCGATGCCATCGAACTGGAAGTCTACAATCCCTCCTCTGGTCTCTACGCCTTAAAACCCGATGCGGTGATCATCTTGAATGCTACGCAGGCGCTCCGGTCTTCATTTGCCAAGCGCCAGGTCAGCGCTTCCGAGTTTGCCCGCGAGACGTTGGCGAGAATCACGGCAATCTGGACAGCGATTCAGTCGCATAGCGGCGCGACCATTGTCCAGAGCACATTTGCCCTTCCTCTCGAGCGCTTCTTCGGCAACTTCGACCTCAAAACACCTGACTCGTTTTATGCGGTGACGCGGAATCTGAATTCTGGCATCGCGGAAAGTTCCCGCCAGCAGAGCGGGGTTCTTCTTATCGACATCGAATGCGTCGCGTCGCAAGTGGGTGGCAGCCGGTTCTTTGATGACCGCTTTTGGGACATGTGGAAGACGTTTTGCTCGCTCGAGGTTCTTCCTTCGGTTGCGCAGAACCTTGTGGACGTGCTGATGGCAACTCGTGGCCGCGGCGTGAAATGCGTTGTCCTGGACCTCGACAATACGCTCTGGGGCGGAGTGATCGGCGATGACGGTTTAGATGGAATCCGCCTCAATGCACATGGCGACGGAGAAGCATGGTATCGCCTGCAGCTTTTCGTGCGGGAGCTTCGCCGCCGCGGCATCTTGCTCGCAGTGTGCAGCAAAAACGATGAACGCAACGCCCTTCTGCCTTTCGAATCCCACCCAGAGATGGTGCTACGGCGGGATGACATCACCGTCTTTGTCGCAAATTGGAAGGACAAGGCCGAGAATTTATGCGCAATTCGCGAGACTCTCAATATTGGCTTTGATTCGATGGTGTTTCTCGACGACAATCCTTTCGAACGGGATCTGGTAAGACAGCTTGTGCCAGGTGTAATCGTGCCTGAGCTTCCCGATGATCCCTCCGACTACGTTCGATTCCTGACAGAGCTGAACCTGTTCGAAACGGCTGCATTCTCAGGCGAAGACCTGCGCCGTGCCGAGATGTACAAAAAAGAAGCGGAGCGCCGGACGGCGGCCGCCAGTTTCGCATCGGTCGAGGAGTTTCTTGAAACGCTCGATATGCGCATCCAGGTTGCACGGTTCGATTCTTACCATCTGCCTCGAATCGCGCAGCTAATTCAGCGTAGCAACCAGTTCAATCTCACCACTCAACGCCGCGGCGAGGCGGAATGCGAGCGCTTGATGCACGACGATTCCGCCGTGCCGCTTTACGTTGAACTTTCCGATCGCCTGGGCGATCACGGGCTCATCTCGGTCGTCATTCTGCGCATGGACGTTGAAGAGGTTCACATCACCGATTGGCTAATGAGCTGTCGTGTTCTTGCCAGGGGTGTCGAGCAGTACGTGATGAACGAAGTTTTCGCCCTGGCACGGCAAAGCGGCGCCGCCAGGGTAACCGGACGTTACATTCCCACTGCAAAGAACAGTATGGTGCGCGAGTTCTTTGCGCAATTCGGATTCACAAAGATCTCAGAAATCGATGACGCCGCCACATGGATCCTGGAGTGCGAGTCCTACATTCCTGCCAATGTTTTCATCAAACCCGCTGACAAGGACCCAGCGGCACTTTCCACTGCGAGAGCCACATGAGCGACCTGCACACACGCCTTACGGGAATCTTCCACACCGTATTTGAGGACGATTCGATTGTCCTTCGCCACGACTTGACCGCCGACGACGTGGAGAACTGGGATTCTCTCAGCCACATCAATCTCATTGTCGCCATTGAGAAGGAGTTCCGTATACGGTTTACAACAGCCGAAGTGGCGGCGTTGAAAAACGTAGGTGAGTTGGAAGCCCTCGTCGAAACAAAAACGAACCGATGAGCGCGATGTGAAACGGGCCGCGCCCGGGCTTTAGACGCCAAGAGTTGGTTAAGACCGCATCCTCAGGGGCAAGCGCTTATCTTTGCGCCCTTAAATTCGAAGTCGCTGACTTCGGCCCCATGCGAGTTTGCGGCCTGGATGAAGACAAAAAGGCGTGAGTCATTGGCTGTGCGTACGCGGATGTGTGGTGAATACTGTTCGTTCCCCGTGGTCGCATACATGTACTCTTGCGCGAGATTCTTTTGGGTATCGGGATCGGATACAACAATGCCGATTCCGCCCCGGTGCAGAATCACTGTCGGCGCGATCACGTAGCAGCTGTCCGGCGCGACGTCGAAGTTCGGGGATCTAAGCTGCAGATCATATACCGCTGGCTTGCTTTCTACGTGAAAGCCAGTGGAGAGATTTTGGGTTCGCGCACTTGCTGCCGATTTCCATGCGGACGGTTGCGGGAGTTCGCGCGTGGGTAATGGATTACGCGGCGCTTCTGTTACTTGAACGGTTCCCTGGCCGATGAGATAAATTGGACTTCCTGTCAGAACCGGGTCTGAAGTGGCGGGCAGCCGATTCCCATACATATCTTCGGTGGTGAAGGCGCTCAATCCTTGCACGTGCGCCGGAACTGGCTTCAGGGAGTCCGTCCATAGCGCCACCACCGTTCCCGCAGGTGTGGTCGCAGTCACTCCGAAAACATCGGGCATCTCCGGCAAGGCTCTTACGTTCTCGGCATTGGAGAAATTTGACGCCATATTGGCGTACGAAGACAACGAGTCGATGAACTCGTCCTTGTGAAACGGTGTGAAAAACGGCGAGTGAGTGAAATACGGGACATGTACCCCGAGCGAGAGGAGATTGGCTCTCACCACGTATTCCGACTGTTCGTGCTCCGACACGTTGGGCGCTGTTACTCCCCGCATTCCGGCCGGGCCAATCAGCCAGTTGGCTTCTGTGCTCCAAACCGGCTTGGGTGTGCCATAGGATTGCGCCAGCGCTCTCAACTTGGCCACCATATCGACATAACTCATGCCGTTATCACCGAATTCCGGCGGTCCGGCCTGGTAAGGATGCATCGATATGAAGTCGATTGTTCCGAGCAGTCCCGCGTCGAAAACTCGCTTGGAATACTGCAGCCAATCGGTGCCGCCCGGGGAACAGCAAACCTTGATGAGTTTCGGATCGAAGCTGCGCATCTGACCCAGTTCCGTGCGAAGGACCTTAATGTCTCCGTTGGGATCAGCCTGCCGATCGAATCCGAGTTTTCCGTAGAACTTGGAATCGATTTCGTTGTAGACGTCCCAGTAGCGGATCCTGCCATTGAAGTGTTCCAGCGCCGCCGCTACAAACTTCTGATAGGCCGGAGGCATCTCCTGGACGGGGTTGGTCACCCAGTCCGGGGGACGCTCGCCCATTACGCCAAGCACATTCATGTGTTGTGAGAGATAGCTGCTTACGACGCTATCAATCATCGCCCAGTTGTACTGTCCCTGTTTCATCTCCACCAAATCCCAACGGATATAAATGCGCCCCCATTTCGCTCCCCAGAGATCAGCGAAGTCGTCCTCCACTACAGGATCTCCGCTAGTGCTGGTATGGACGCCGAAGTTGTTCTGGCTTACCGATGCAAGATCCACCCACTTGGCAAGAGCAACCGAAATGGACTGGCTATACACCTGCGCGCCCTGGACAGACACTAACAGGTCCAATTTGGCAGGCCCATATACCTGCGGCACCCGCCACTGTCCTGTCCCCAGCGAACCCGCCGCTGTGGAATGCAAGGGGATGTTCAGTGCGAGGGTCTGAGCGCCTCCACCGTATGTGGGGGTGACGCGCACCTTCACGTCTGCGTGGCTGGCCTCTCCCGCGTACTCCACTTGGATGGGAACCGTTTCTCCAGGATGATAGTCCTGCATTGCGGTCTGCGCCGGGTTCGATCCCAGGTTGGCATAGGCGGTCCCCCGCTGGAGTTGGTGGCGAACTGTGGCAGATGAAACCGGGGTTGAAGAGAAGCCCGCGTCTATCAGAAACACGCCCATTCCGCCCGACTGCCCATCCATGCGCAGGCTCAGGGTTTTTGCGCTCCCCACCGGGACCGTCCAGGTCTCTCGCGGTGTAAAGGTCCGCAGAGCAGTATCAACCTCCATGGTTTTATCTGTGTTGATCCGCACACGAAGCCGTTTCTCATCGGGAGGCAGCGGCCCGTTGGCTGCGACGGAATTGGCCACGTCGATCCGCCATAATGTGACGTAAAACGAACCGGCTCCAGCCGGCACTGACCACGTGACGATGCCACATGAGATGACGCGCAGTACCGCAGGTCCTTGTGCCGGAGTCCCCGGCAGAGCCATTTTAGTGACCGCGAAATTCGGGCTTAACGCCAGCTGGCTGGAGACCGGCACTGAAGTGAGTGGTGTATCCGCAGCATGGCCCCTCGGAACCAAGAGACTCGCCGAAAGCAATAGTCCGAAGGTCGCTCTAGCAAAGGCTTTGACGGTAAAACATGAACGACCAATTGCAGTTAAATGAGCTTTCATACCGGCAGACCTTCTTTCTCATGCGGATTGCCACAAGAATTTAACAGGTGTCAGGCGCCACGTCGTGCTCGATTGGCCCCCGTCATCGAATGCCGCCGACACATGTACATCGACGGCGCCTGCGCCGCAGGAAGCGACGCCGGCCGAGATTCCTCGTCTCCGTCTCTCATGCGTTTCCGAGCGATCGCGAAACGCCCAGGACCGCGTGCGGATCGGGTCCCACTTGATCCGTCTCTTCGACGAACTCTTTCCACCACATAGCAAAATTCAGCAGGAACCAGGCATGCCATCCGCGACCTTCTTGGGCGATCCTTGTTACCGCGTCGCGATCAAGGAAGTCGGTCTTCTCGCAGAATTCATCCAATTCTTTCTTGGCGAACTCTCCAAATCGGTCAAAGAACCACTCGTAAACGGGAACTCCAAAGCCCTGTTTGGGCCTGTCGATGATCTCATCGGGAATTATTCCGCGCACCGCCCTCTTCAATATATGTTTCGATTCGCGATTTTCTGTGATCACTTTCTCCGGAATGGACATCGCTAATTCGACGAACTTGTGATCGAGGAAAGGAACACGGGCTTCCAGGCTGGTCCCCATTCCCATCTTGTCCACGCGCATCAACAGCAATTCCGGAAGCCGCAGGTTCAGATCAGCATAGGTCATCCATTTAACTGGCGTCTTTTCCCACGCATTTTTCTGGAAACGTTCATAGGTGGGGCGGATGGCCTCGAACGAGCTCTCGTTGCGAAATCGGGAGCGGAGCCGCGGCGAAAGCACTTTCAGTTTGGCACGGTGGCTGAATCCTTCAAAGCCACTCCAGAAAATCGGCTGACCACTGGTCGCACGATTCAGCATTTCATAAGGAGCGCTGTCCGAGTTCCCCAGAAGATTCATCCCGAGGAGTCCGATCTTCTTAGCGGCGCGTGGAATCGGATATGAGTTCCATCGAGTGAGATTGTAAATCTGTTTCCAATATCCGTATCCCCAAAAGAGCTCGTCTGCGCCTTCGCCCACTTGAGCAACGATGACACCGTTATCCCGCGCCAGTTTCGAGAGATAGTAGATCGGCATGCAAACGGGATCTGCGATGGGCTCGTCTTGCAGGTGGACCATGCGGGGCAGGAATTCGAGGAAATCGTCTTGTGTCAGGACACGTTCGTAATGATCTGAACCAAGCTGCTCTGCGAAGCTCCGGGCATAGGGCAGTTCGCTTTTGCAGCCGCGGTAATCGCGGTCGTAGCCAACCGAGAATGTCTTCACGCGTCCTGAGGCGCACTCTGAGAAGAGCGACGCGTTTGTACTGGAATCAATACCCCCTGACAGAAAAACACCAACAGGCACGTCGCTCACCGTGCGTAACGCGACACTCGTCCGCAGTTCCGCGATGAGGCGCTCACAGATCTCTTCCTCGGAAACGCCCACCAGGGGTTCGGTCCGGTCCAGCACATCCCAGTACCGCTCCTGGCGTATCCGTCCATCCGCATCCACTGCGAGATAGGACCCCGGAGGCAGTTTGCGAATATCAGCGAAGAGAGTGTTCGGGGCCGGCGTAGCAACAAACGTTAGGTAATGAAACAACGCTTCTTCATTCACCGCCCGCGACTGCTCGGGATCCTGAAGCAGGGCTTTAATCTCCGATGCGAATACGAGCCGTCCATGATGAATGCTGTAGTAGAGCGGCTTGATGCCAATCCTGTCGCGGATCAGCCAGAGGCGGCGCGCTTTAGAATCCCATAAACCGATGGCGAACATTCCGCGGAATTTCTCTATACATGCGATTCCCCATTCTTCAAACGCGTGCAAAATCACTTCGGTATCGGAATGATCTGTTTTCCATTGACGCCTTCCCAGGCTCTCCAGCTCTCGCCGGATTTCGGCGTGGTTGTAAATCTCGCCGTTGAAGACTACCTGGAGCGACCCGTCCGCATTGCTCATGGGCTGATTCGCCGACGTCGACAGATCGATGATGGACAGCCGGCGATGCCCGAGTCCCACGCGTCTATCCGGAGAGATCCATAACCCTCCGCCGTCGGGACCTCGATGTACCATGGTGTCGCGCATGCGAACCACGTAATCTTCAGCTACGCGAAAACTGCTGTTGTTGAAAGCAAGAACGCCGTTGATCCCGCACATTTCCGAATATCCTTAGGAAGATTTGTCCCGTTCGCTGACACTCTCTTTAATTATATTCTCTCTTATTATATAGAGTCCCGCGTTTTCTCTATGCGAATAGGCGCGACAGCCCCAATTCCAATTGCCTTGACGCAGGGCGTGCTGTTACAAAGAAGTCTAATGGCTAAATAAATCAAACCCACTGCAGGAGCTTCGGATGCCGTCGCGTTCTCTTCGGATCATGAACGTTGTGGGCGCTCGCCCCAACATGATGAAAATTGCGCCTCTCATCGCTGAAATGGCGCTTCATAGCGAGATCGAGCCGATCCTCGTGCATACTGGGCAACACTACGATTATGCGATGTCCAAGGTTTTCTTCGATCAGCTGCATATGCCGGAGCCGAACTACAACCTGGAAGTGGGATCGGGCACACACCACTGGCAGACCGCCGAGATCATCAAGCGCTTCGGAGAGCTGGTCGCAAAAGATCGGCCGGACATGGTCCTCGTCGCCGGGGATGTAAATTCGACAATCGCATGTGCTCTGGTTGCTGCTAAGGAGCAGATCCCCGTTGCCCACGTCGAGGCCGGTTTGCGCAGCTTCGACCGCGCAATGCCCGAAGAAGTAAATCGAATCCTGACCGATGCGTTATCTGATTTGCTCTTCACAACCGAGGAGAGCGGAAACATCAACCTGGCTCACGAAGGCGTACCTCCCGAAAAGGTACATTTCGTGGGGAACCTGATGATCGATTCCCTCGTCGGCGCACTTGATCTGGCTCGTACATCCGCTCTTTGCGCGGAGCTCTGCCTTGAACCCCAGTCGTATGCGGTGCTTACCCTGCACCGGCCATCGAATGTAGATGACCCGGACCAATTGAGGAACACGCTCGACGCGATACTTGAAATTGGGCAGCGAATCCCAATCGTATTTCCCGCCCATCCCAGGACCGCGGCTAAAATCGCCCAGGCTGAGTTTCTCAGTGTGAACACATGGAAGCAAGGTGCAATTCCGGGACCAGGGTTGTGGATGATGCCTCCGGCTTCGTATCTTGATTTTCTAGGCCTGGTAGCGAGTGCAGCCGTGGTGCTTACGGATTCAGGCGGAATTCAGGAAGAGACAACATTCTTGGGTGTCCCGTGCTTGACATATCGTGATAATACGGAACGCCCGGTGACAGTAACAATGGGCACCAATCAGCTTGTCGGTTCGAATCCGCAGCGCCTCCTGGCAGCAGCTCTCGATATCTTGGAGGGGCCCAAGCCATCTCAGAATCAGAAAGCACTGGTTTGCCCTCCATTGTGGGATGGGAAAGCCGCAAGCCGGGTCGTGCAGGTCCTCAGCGATTATTGGCAGAAGCGCACCGGCTCCATCGACGGTGTGGCTGTTGCGCATTCCAGCGATAGTAGACGCTGAGGCACGTTCTTATTTTCGCGTTGGATCGCACCCTCGCATGGCCGGTCCCTTAATGCAGTTAGGTAAGCAGGTAGAGCAAATTCGTATTCGATAGCATCGGCGCAAAACCGGATACTGCGCAGTTGCGGGAATAAGGCGCATAAGAGAGGAATGGACAACGGTGTCTCAATTCCAGCAAGACGGAGTAAACGAGCCACGTCTCAGCGATCAGATAAATGTCGAGGCAATCGACTTTCATGGTCAGCTTGCTCCACAGTGGGAAGCTAACTACCAAACCAAGGCATTTCTTTCGCGTCTCAAGGCATTTGAGATGGCGCTGATGGAGCACGATGTCCGGGGAAAGCGGTGGTTGGACGTCGGCTGCGGAAGCGGGAGGCTGTCGCGCTGGCTTTCTGAACGCGGTGCAAGCGTGGTCGGCGTTGATGGTTCGCCGGAAATGGTTCGGACCGCGCAAGCGGCCGTGCAAGGCCGGGGATGCGAAGGCGGCACACCGCAGTTTCAAGTTGCGAATCTGGAGAGTCTGCCGTTTCCCGACTGCTCGTTTGATGGCGTCCTATGCTCCAGCGTTCTGGAATACACCAACGACCCACAGTTATGCTTGAACGAGATCGGCCGCATAACCAAACCGGGGGGAACTCTGTTGATATCGGTTCCCAATGCAAGATCGGTGGTGCGCCTTGGCCTCCGCGCAGCCTTCCGTCTTACTAACTGGACAGGCTCGCCGCGACCACGGTATTTGGCGCACTCACGCAACCAGTACTCCATGGCGCAGTTCTCCGAATTTCTCGCGAGTCAGAATTATCAACCCGACTACGTGGCCTCATTCGGACGCAGCCTCCCTTTTTGGCTGCGAAGGTTCAGCTGGTCCCAGGGACTTCTGCTCTTCCGCGCAACCAAACGCGCACTTTAAGGAACCATCGGCTCCTTTCCAACTCTTAACGTCTGTGCTGACAAACCTCTGAACGAGAACTGATGAGACCGCTACGCGCCCTTCTTCCTACACTTCGCCGGCAGCCTCCCACTGCGTTGGTGCGAGAGGCAATCTGGCGCTTCTTTAAGCCATATCGCTCGGCCAGCTATCTTGCGGCAATTCGCCGCGGTGAACCGCGTCTCCGATTTCGGCCCGTTCCGTATTACCAACCTGTTCTCAGTGAGCTTGGCGACGGAGCCAAACCAGTTGTCAGTTTCGCCGACCTTATATGTGCCGGACGCTTTCCCTTTATGGGCTACGAGACCGCGGAACTTGGATTCCCGCCCCGCTGGAATGTTGATTTCGTCTCCGGCTTCGAATGGGAACAGATCCCCGCGTCACGGGTCACTCCGGTAGTTCGCCACAATGGCTCCGACGTAAAGGTTCCGTGGGAACTATCGCGCCTGCAGTACCTGCCGGTGTTGGCAAAAGCTCATTTGCTAACCCGCGATTCCAAATACCGTGAAGCTGCAAAGGATTTGTTTTCTGACTGGCATGCAAAGAATCCCGTAGGCATGGGCGTGAACTGGACGCTGGCAATGGAGACGGCGCTGCGCGGAATGAGTCTCTGCTTCCTGCTCAGTCTTATGCAGCCGCTACGCCCCGACGAAGAGGAGTGGGGCAGGAAGGTGACCGAGTCAATCTGGCAACACCTGCTCTACACCGAGTCATGCCTTGAGTTCTCGCATCTCCTGCGCAGCAATCATTACTTGGGAAACATCGTGGGCCTGCATTGCATGGCGACGTTTCTGGATTGCCCGGGGATGGAGCGGCGCCGAAAATACTATCAGCGGCGGGTCGAGCAGGAAATCTTGCGGCAGGTCTACGAAGACGGCGGCGACTATGAGGCGTCATTCAGCTATCACGTTCTGGTTCTGCAGATGTTCACCAGTTCGTACCTTCTGATCCGCGCAGATCGAAGCACGCCCATGCCCGCGTTCGTCGCAAGGTTACACGCCATGTACGGCTATCTGGTGGAACTGGCCGATAACAACGGATGCGTCGCTCACGTAGGCGACTCGGATGATGGCCGCGTTGAACTTCTCACGAGCGACCTCGAGCAGATGACTTCCCTGCCGCGTGAAGCGCGCAATTCCCTCAAGGTTCCGGGCGTCCTCGCATTGGGTGACGCACTTTTTGGCCTGGGCCGCAAAGGCGATCCATCCGAATTGGCGTGGTACGGGTTGGGGCCGGAGAGCAAAACACCGGCCAAACCGCGACTTGCGGTGTTTCCTCAATCGGGCGTGTCAGTGGGCCGAAACGGCGATTCCGAGGTTGTCTTCTGTGTCATTCCCAATGGTATACAAGGGAGCGGGAGCCACACCCATAACGACAAGCTGAGCACGATTGTGCGAATTGGCGGGGCCGAGTTCCTGTGCGATTCGGGGACCTATTGGTATACACGCGACACCAGACTCAGGAATCTATATCGTTCTACTGCGGCTCATAACACCATTGCCATCGACGGTGAGGAACAGAACCGGATCGACAGTGAGCCGCGGTTCGCCTTTTGCATTGGGAATGATGCGAAGGTCAGCCTCATCGAAGCCAGCGAGTTACCCGGCGAAGTCCGCATGTCCGCGTCTCATTCCGGCTACGCGCGGCTCGGAGTAGAACACCGGCGCTTATTGCGCATGGGCCTGAACCGCATCTCGATCGAGGACGTACTCTCCGGCGAAGGAAATCATTCTTTCGAAATGTTCTGGCATCTTCCGGCGGTGTGGCGCGTCGAGAATCTGGAGAACAGTACGTTTACCTTCTCTGGTCCAACTTCTGTCAGCCTGTCTGTTACAGGCGCAGTATCGCTGGATTGCTTGCATGAAGCGTGTTCCATTTCCCGCACCTATGGCGGAGCAGCGGAAACGGGCACAGTGCTTAGAATCGCGGGCAAGGGGCGCTTTCCCTTGACGCTCGCAACAAGCATCTGTTGGGGAGCAGGACTGGCGGAGGATCATTTCAGCGGCCGCATGCAAGTGCTCGATACACTTCCTCGATAATCTCTAGTTGACGCTGGGGAGAGAAATCAGCCGCCCTTCTTCGTGCAGCTTTTCCCAGAGCTTCACAAAGCTCAGGGTGTGTTCTCAATTCCTCCATAGCAGAGGTCAGCCCGTCCACATCGTTCGGCGCAACATGTAAGCCGTTGGAGCGATGAGTGATGAGTTCGCGAAGTCCGCCGACGCACGAGGCGATGACTGGAAGCCCGGCAGCCATCGCCTCAAGAGCCGCCAGCCCAAAGCCTTCGCTCAGAGACGGCAAGACGAAGCAGTGCCAATTCGGCAAGACTTTCCGCATGTCCGTTCGCCAGCCCAGAAAGCGCACGTATTCTTCCACTCGCAGAGCGCGCGTGAGCTCTACAAGAGCAGCAAGCTCGGCACCATCCCCTGCAATCTCCAATCTGACGGAAGAGTCGGCCTTGACGAGCTTCGCAAACGCACGAATTAACAACGAGATATTCTTGACGGACTCAAGGCGAGCTGCAACCCCGAAGATGAATTCCTCGCATGGTTGATAGTCACGGTCGATTTCATCGAGTTGGACTGACGGATACACCGTTCTGACGATTGGGGCCTGAGCTCGTTGACTCACCCAATTAGAAGTCGCCAGGATTGCGTCGAACTTCCGGCTTGATTTGAAGAACAGTTCGCGGCCCGTACCCTCGTCTATGCCACCGTGCAGGTGGAGTATCGTCTTACAACCCGCCAGGCGCGCGATCCAGGGAAGAGACCTCGACAGTATGTGCTGGTGAACAATATCAATGCGATTGGAATGTAGATGGGAAAGGAGGGCAATTGCATTTCCAGGCTGTTCAATCCCTCGCTGCCAGTTCAGGAACTTGCAGCAGGGAGATCGGGAGCGCAATTCCTCAATCAGATCGTCACCGGGATGCGTCGCAATAACATCGCACCGGAACTGCTCCGGATCGAGTCCATCCAACACAGTCATAACAATCTTGAGCTGGGCGGCATTCTGAAATGCAAACGAGTTTACAACATGAAGAATACGTATAGGTCGCCCCACGCGGGGGCATAGTTTATCCTCGTGCAAAGGTTCAATCTCCATCGGTCTGCAGTCGCCTGAATTCTTCGTGAAGGGCCCCGGGGTTGTCAAGCGTACACAGCGGGGAACAGCGCCACCTCATATAAGTTGCAATATGCAAGCAGGTGAGTGGGAGCACATGCTTGAAGAGAGCGATTGATTACCTCTATTCTAGAGGCGACCGACGACGAGCCTCTTCGCTCGTCCCGCGATGCTTCTCGGCACCCTGAGCACATTCTTGCCGAAGATCGTTCGCGAAAGAAACTCCAGGCTGAATTCCCGTGACGCGATGCTGGTTCGGCGCAGGCGCAGTGCGTCTGTTGCGTCCGTGTTTGTACCTTCCAATGTGGTGAACGCTGTATTGAAGTGCCGGCGTGCGGCAGCGGCTACGCGGTCGTCCACCGCTCCGTACGGGTAGGCGAACGACGTGACCGGGTAAGGCGTCAACTGCTCCAGTACGGATTTGCTCCCGGCAAGTTCATCCTCTACATCTTCGTCGCTTAGCCGGGTTAAGTCGCTGTGAAAGCGGCTGTGCGCGCCAAACTCGAACCCTTGTCGCGACCAATAAGAGATTTCTTCGGCGCTCATTAGCGGTATGGGTGCGGATCCGCGATCGAGGTCCCAGCGATTGATTCCGTTGATCTCGCTTGAAACCACGTAGATTGCCGCAGTGAATCCTAACTTCTTCATCGCTGGCAATGCCATGCGCGTAAGGGCGGCGTATGCGTCGTCAAAGGTGAGGATGACCGCACGGCTTGGCAACCTCGCTCTGCCGGCGCGTGCCTCGCTATACTGACGCGGTGTTATGGTTTGCACTTTCATCCGGCAGAGCCAGCGCAGATGCTGTTCAAACCGGCCCGGCGAGACCGTCAGGGTGGGAAAACCGCCGGCGGTCCCATCGCTCACATCGTGATACATCAATGCCACGATCCTACCGGACAATTCGTCTCCCCACACTTTCAGAGTGTTGTCGCCGGGACAAAGGCAAGACGAGAACTGCGGCGATGTTACCTGTCAAATATGAGACAGCGAACAGAAACTGCAGCGGCGATCCGTGCCGTACCGCGCTAACCACGCGCCGTAAGGCACCCCATGAATCTTTGCGAATCTCTTGCCTGTTTAACCTCAGGTTGCCTTCCGCAAAGACGCTGTGAATGACCAGAACGGTGCAATATCCATACTCATAAAGCCGCCGCATCTGGCTCCACAGTCCGCTCCGATGCTCTATGGTCAATACCGCTTCCGGCGCGTACTGCAGCTGCCACCCAGCACGGACCAGTTGATAGAATGCAACATCTTCCTCGGCCGAGGAAATGCCGGGGACGGTTGCAAAAGGCTGGATGGTAACCGTCACCTCCCGTCGGAACGCCATATTCGCTCCAATGCCGATCGCCCCTGGGAAGAATGTACTTTCGAAGTCTGAAGCTTTATACCTGCGCGGCACGCCATCCAGTTTAATGGCGAAATCGGTATATGCGCGCTGGACACGATTCATCGGGATGCGCGGGATCACTCTTCCGGTCACACAACCCACAGAGGGATCGGTAAAAGCTTCAAGTATTGGGCCGAGCCAAGTGCTGGCAACCTCAGTGTCGTCGTCGATGAAAGCGATGACCTCGCCCTGCGAGCTATCTACAGCTTTACGTCGCGCATGGAGCCGCCCAGGCGTCGGCTCGCATACATACAAGACGCCTGACTCGACTGCGACCCTCCGTGTTTCATCGTCTGCCGGAGCATTGTCGATCACCAGAATGCAACTCGGCGGGATATCGGCTCGTAGCAGAGAATCAACGCAACGCCGAAGCAGCATTGGATGGTTCCGCGTGCAGATCGCGACCACGTAGGTGGGTGCCCCGCTCATGGCTTGCATTCCGCTCCGTCTGATTGCCTTCTTTTCCATTCGCGCTCAGTAATCTCGCGCAACCTGCCAAGCGTGATACCACTCGAACGCACGGCTTGCCAGTATCTCGGAGCAAAAAGGAAAGCATCGCTGATCTTGAACGCGCTCCTTGAACCGGTGGCGTTGGTGATCCATCGGAACAGTCTCCCTGCAAGGTTGGCTGCAGCGGGAAAATGCCAGCTTAACCGGTCTTTGAACCGCCAATACCAGCGATCGCCGAAGTGCAAGGAGCCGAGCGTGGGCCAGGTTGCGGCCTCGCTTCCCAACTCAAGGGCTCGTAGCAATTCACATTGCGCAAAAAGCGGAGCACGAAGCTTTCTATCTGCTTCCAGGTCCTTGTCTTCGCAATGAGCAATCAGGAGTTTGGAATCGAACAGAAATTCCACTCCCGCGTTGACGGCCCGTTCGGCCATATCCATATCTTCATTGACGCGCAGACGGCAATCCGCCTCGCCAAGTTCCATGTAGAGAGCTCGTGGAAGCGAGGAGTTCAACCCGATCCAATACATCGACGGATCAGGTCGAGTTGAGCTCAGCACCTGCCAGAAACGATCGAAACTGTGGTCCTGCAGTTCACGCAAGAATGCTTCCGTGTGGTTATGAGGGGGACGGTCGTACACGGTGTGAAATCGTCCAAGAACAACCCGGTTCTTTCCGTCGATGTGATGGCTGAGATGACCGTTAATCCAACCAGGCGTCGGAATGCAGTCATCATCGAGAAACAGAATGATTTCGCCGCTGGCGGCGTGAACCCCCAGATTACGTGTGGCCGCCGGGCCAAGGTTTTCCGGATTCCACTTCCAAACTAGAGAGTAGGGCGCTGCGTATGCCACGGCGATCGATTCCGTATCCGCATCCCGACCATCCGAGGCCACCACAACCTCGAATCTGTTTGTCGTCTCCTGAAGCGCAAGTGCGTGGAGAGTGTTTTTCAAGCTCCTCGCCCGCTTGCATGTGGGAACGACGATGGAACAGAGTGAAGTCAACCTACTGTCCTCCTGTTCCGCTAATCGGGGTCCACAACGCGCCGATTGAACGCCGGCGCTACCGCGGAAAGCAATGCGGAGTCTGGTTCATCATTTCTTGCGAAACAGCGTGGTCACGCACAGGTCGGATGTTTCGGAGGCGATAACTTCCAGGCGCGAGTCGCGGGTGAAATATTCCGCGATTCTTTTTCCGCCACGAACCATCAACTTGCTCCAAAGCGTGGATTCAAAGGAGAGAATCTGTCGGCTGTTGCACAAGAGGAGCATACCGTGGGACGGCATCGCACTGACCAGCTTCTCCTTGGCCTTGCGAAGATCTGAACGACGAAAGAAATACTCAAGGACGTCCATCACCACAACCAATTCCATCTCCTCAGGCATCGGCGAACTCCGCAGATCCCAGATCATGAACTCGACGTTCGCCCCGGCGCAGCGAGTCCGGGCGCGCTCCATTGCGGGAGCGCAAATCTCCGCCGCCACCAGGCGCCTGCAGAGCGGGGCCAGCTTCTCGGTAAACATTCCCTCAGCGCAGCCAATCTCAAAGACATTTCCGAATTGGCCGCCGTGCTTTGCCTCTTGCAGCATTCTGAGCACGGTGTCGAATCGCTGCTGGTCCTCTATATTTTCGGAATAATTCCAGGGATCAGTTGTTTGAAAAGTATCGTCCATGAATCGGCTCATGCTCTCGCCGCTGCCGAGAACAACCCTCTGCCGGAAGACGAGGAAGAAGCCGTAGAAGGAACGAAGAAAAGGAACCTTGCCCAAGAGCCGTCGAACCGGGTGAGTCATGCGTCCCTATCTTTCTTGGTTCAGGAAAATGGATATCTTCGGAACTGTGGCCCCATGTCAAGAAAGACTTTTTCGCTGCTTTAGCACGAAGACGATCGCATAAATGGCGCCCCCTGCGGACCCGCTCAGTAGTGTCACCCACGGGTTACTTGACAGTAGCAGCACCGCCACACAATACCCGGTCAGTAACAGAATGGGGATCGTGAGTTCCGCGAGAGGACGCAATAGGCAGCGGCGCCAGGAGATCTCAAGTTCGCGTGCGACTGCGGTCGCTGTAAGGATCGCTCCAAGCCACGCAGTCAATGAGAACGTGAGCGCCGCGCCTGCTGGCCCGAGCCAATGGATGGCAACCAGATTGATCACCAGCGACGCCACAGCCATGCAAATGGAGATGAGGAGGACCTTGCGCACGCGACCCAGTGCCCACAAAACGTGGAAGGGGCCTACCCAAAGCGCCTCCGCCACCACTCCCGCACTGGTAAGGCGCATCACGTTGGCGGTCAGCGGCGCCGCCGCGCCAAGCCAGACCCTGACCAGGACCGGAGCGAAAAGAAACAAGCCGACTGCGAGCGGCAGCGCGATTGCAAGTATGCTCTTGCCGCCAAAATCCAACAGTTCGCAGATACTTTCCTTGTCCTTCTCGGAGTCCTGCGAAGCCGAAGCGGCAAAGACGACATCGGCGCCGCGCCAATTCAGATCGGAGATAACGAAGCAGGGACGCTGGCCCGCATAGAGCGCCGCATTGGCGCTGGTGTTGCCGCTCATTAAGCCCACCAACAACTGCGGGGTGAACCACCAGGCGTTCTGCACCAGTGTCGACAGGAGGCTGGCGACTCCGAATTCGCCGATCTCGCGCAGGCGCTTCCATTCCAGGAGAATGCGGCTCGGCCGAAACGCGCGCAACCGGTAGATGAAGATAAGGGCGATCGCCGCCTCAAGAATCGAGAAGGCCGCATACGTGGCCGCGATGAGAATCAATGAATGCCCGCGCAGTAGCAGAATGACAAAGGCCGACGTGCGAACAACCAGCACGGAAATTGAAATGGTGTTCAAAACGTGGAACATCTGGCGCCCGGCCAAAACCGCGTTCGCAAATCCTGTAAGGCGTGCGGCGATGAGGCTTATGGCTACCGCACTCAGAACGGCGGGGATAATGGCCCTGGTCGTCGCACTCAGATGCAGATGGGACGTCACCGCCAGGCCACCTATCAGCGTCATGAGCGCGCAGACCGTTCCAGCACATAAATAGACCCCGCAGCAGGCGGACAGAAAGCCCCTGGTTGTCTCCGGAATGTAATCGCGATGAGCCGCGACTTCACGAACGATCGGAAAATACACAATCGTATCCAGTCCCAGAACAAAGCCAGGAATGGAGAATGCCAGAACCCAGAAACCGTATACCTCAGGTCCCAGGTGGTTGAGCATTAAGGGTACGAGTACAATGCCCGAAATCAGAGCCGCGACCTGTCCGGCGTAGTGAAAACTCCCCTGAATGAGAAGCTGCGCGCGATTTAGAACATCGCTTGCCGATGCAGCTTCACCAGCATCCACTGCCGGACGTTCTGGCGGAAGACCCTCAATGTGCATGTCGGCTTTCGCGGGCTGTACCGGGCCGGGCTTTGTCTCCAGAAGAAAGCTGCTCCGGCAGCCTCACTGCGCGGAGCAGAACATTGCCCTGGTAGTCGGGATCGTTGTAGTCCAGTTTCTCAAAAGGCGCCTCCTCGGCGGAGATTCGGTTTAAGAATGCCGTCGCAATGAAGACGCTCCCACGATCTCGACGATGATTGCACTCGGACCGCAAAAATGTTTGCAGCATTACGCCGGATCCATCCTCAAGCGTCGTGACTGGAAGTCCTGGACCGGGCTCTCCAATACTCCATGAAGCCTTGGGCCCAATACTGCAGACTGTGTACTCGCGACATCGGACGTCCCACGCCCTCGACGTGGTATCGCTGCGACCACGGAGGCCGCCATCCCGTGAGCCTCGCCAGCATCATTCTCGGCACGCGGAGTGCAAATCGGGGATGTTCAAAAACCAGAAGAGTCAGATAGCACGAGCTTGCAATTACACCGCGAATGTAACGCTGACGGATGCTTTCCGCATCTGCCGGAAACGGATGACGAACGCGCGCTTTGGGCGTGAAACGGATCTTGTATCCGAGATCGAGAAGGCGAAGAAATGCCAGGGCCTCCTCGCCCGCACGCATCGGTCCACCCACCCCCAACCGGCGATCGAAGCCACCTAGCTTGGTGAAAAAGATCTCGCGCGCAAATGCCATGTTGGAACCACTGCCGATGGAACCGGAGTTCGTGAGCTCAAACCAGCGCGGAGTCTGGCGTGAATAAGTCTGCCGTTCCACTTCGCCGGGACCGGTACCGCCAGCGGCAACCCAGGCGACTTCTTCGGCCTCGCTGCCTGACCGGGCGTGAATGGAGCCGGTAACGGCCGCGATAGAAGGCTCGGAGAACTCGTCGGCAATCGCAGCCAGCCAGCCAGGCTCGGGGACCCCGTCGTCATCCACATACGCCAGGATCTCTCCGGAAGCAAGCTTTGCTCCTAGGTTTCGCGCGATGGCCAACCCGGGGGTTTCCTCAAGGCAATAGATCGCACCGAATCGGGTCGCAATCGACTCGGCGCCAGCCGTGCACGGCGCATTGTCCACCACAATAACCTCAAAACTCGGGTAGTCCTGAGACATTACCGCGCCTAAGCACGTTTCCAGCAGCTGCGGCCGGTCGTGAGTGCAAACGATTACCGATATCTTGAGAAAACCTGAGGCCAACCGCTTCTCCCGCTTGGCGTGACGTCTTCGTTACAAAACTCTGCATGAAGGAAAAGCTAATTTTATCACTCGATCACTGGGTAGCCTGAGATGGATGAAAGAGTGAGAGGCGATAAGCAGGCGTCCAGGCCGATACCTTTCCCATAGTGGGCGGGTTCGTATCTCTGGTCGCAGGATTGCATCGGTTCTGCCGCTGCGTCCTCGTCTGGACGTTGTCGATCACGATGAAAGCTTCCGCCTGCATCAAGGCGATGGAAGAATCTCCCCCCAGGAATGAAGAGCCTCAGCTCTTCAACACTTGTCAGGGCAGTTCACTATTCAGGCGTTCATCGCGCAGCCATCGCAAAACGGAATCGCCATCAGCAGCGATCGCAAAGGGCGCTGGAAGTCCATCAAGCACGAGGGGCATTTGGTGAGGCGTTGGTCAGGGGGCTTTGAGCGGATTCCACCGCAGTCTCGCTCTTGGCGCTTCGGGGGAGAAAGGCATCTCCGCTACGCGCTCCAGAGCCTTTTCTCCCCCGAAAATCCGCTTCTGCGAACAGCTTCTAAACTGCAGCTGTTCTGTCTTGAGTAGTCTTACTGAATCTCTTCAATCCGGGCACGCGAGAGACATCCCGCTTCACGCTCGCGCCCACCTCACCGGCAAACTGTCTCCAGGGAGAATGGGAGTCTCTCCACCAATCCTGGCTTAAAACAAGGGCGCAGGCAAACATGAACGACAGGAACATCCCCACCATCAAAACCAGCGTCCGCTTGGGCGATGATTTCCTCACCGGCACGTCCGCTTCGTCGAGCACTCGCACCGTGGGCAGGTCCCGCGCTTCATCCACCCTGGCCATCTCATACTGTTTCGTCAGAGCCTCATAGACAGCTTCCTGGACCGTCAGGTCGCGATACAGGCTGGTGTACTTAACGCCCAGCAGCGGCAGCTCGCGAATGGTGGGGAAACCGTCGGCCGAAGCCTCCACCGGCCCGTTATCGCCCCGCATCTTGGCAAGCTCGCGGTTGAGCTCGTCCACTTTCGCCCTCGCTACGCGAACCCGTTCGTTGTCGGGAGTGTAGTCCTGCTCCATCGCTACCAGCTCCGCCTTAGCCGAGATCGCCTCCCCGCGCAGGAGCCCTGCGGCGTCGAACACAGCCTTGTTCTGCGCGTCGCCCATCATCACAGTATTCTTGCTCGAGTACTCGGCAAGTTGCGTCGACTTGTTCTGCAGGTCGTCCTCAATGCCCTTGAGCCGGCTCTCCAGAAATACGCGCTCGCGGTGTGCCGAAGAGGTATCCAGCTGCACCATCAGCCTGTTCAGCTCGTCGCAATATCCCTGGGCTAGTTCCGTCGCCAGTTCGGGAGACCCGGCCTTGACCATGATCGTAACCATGTCGCTTTTGCGGTCAACGGCAGTTTCGGTGCTGGAGTTCAGCGCTGCCCGCGCATCCGCGTAGTTCTTCAAGCCGTATACACGGCGAAGGTCGAATTGGTCGATGAGATGATTCTGAACTGTCCGGCTGTGAAGCACCTGCACGTAAATCGCGCTCGGCGAAGTCAACCCGAGCGCTTCGCTGCCCAAATCGGCCACCGGCCCCGGCGCCAACGCGGACAGCATCGCCGAAGCCTGCGAGCCACCCACGTCCGGCGGCATCAGACGCGCCGATGACTGATACTGCTTGGGAAGCAGGAAGGCAAGGATCACCGAACACACCGCGCCGATCAAGACCGCCTTGACAATGAAGCCGCGCGCTTCCCAAAGACGCCTCGCATAGACAACAAAATCGTTGTCTACAGGCTCGGCCGCCGATGCTGCCAGTTCCTTCTCCGCATGTTCCACAACGAATCCGTCCTGTTCAGTGTTTTGCATGGTAATCGACTCTGAATTCCGCGACCCTAGGATCCTGGCCGGCTGGAGACTAGCTACAGTTCATCACATGGTTCCGGCGATGGACAAGGCAGCGACGGGGAGCCATCATTTGCGCCAACGCCGATAATACTCTGCCAGACCGGCGAATCGCCGACCGCTGACTTCAATCAAAACTTCTAAAAGTGAAGTTGCACAAGGAAAACCGTCTAAGCTTTTCTAGTAAAAACCTGCCATCAATCAGGCTTATTGACTGGCTACTTGGCGCGGCACAGGCACCAGATAAGGCACATAGCTTCGCCTGCCTGACTTAGCAAATCTCTTGCATGCTAAGCCTCGTTCCCATCTTCACCCCGCCACCAACCCCCCGCTGATAACGGATCGCGAATGCGGTGTGCAAAACCTGAACGCTCAACAGACATTCCCTCCCGCATCCTTCTGCCATTCACATCAACAAGGTAAAAGCTCAGGGGCTTGCAGTAAGGGACTTCCATATGGTTCCAGATCTGTTTTTATGAATGTAAGCTAACGCATTCGTTTTGACAAGAGCTTCTACGTAGAAAAGTATGAAAATTCCGCCGTCAAGATTCTCTTTCGGTCCCCTATGGGCCGCAGGGTGTGAGGATCCGTACACAGATTAACTATCATATAGTCAATATCTTATGAAAAAGATGCCAGAGGGAGGGCGAATCCGCGCTCCAACGTGGCCGCACCGGGCACCGCACATGACCGAATGAAAGTACATGCTATTGCATTCCATGGACAAAAATCCCGTTCGGCGCACGATATCGGCGCCATGCCCAGCCGTCAGGCAATCGAAGTTCTCCTAAGGGATAAGTACTTTGTTTTCGTGGCTGCCCCCCAGGGATTCGAACCCCGATATGCTGATCCAGAGTCAGCTGTCCTACCATTGAACGAGGGGGCAACTAGCGCAGAGGTACAAACTGCCGGCCCGTCGACCGCACCCGGCTGGCGCCGGATCTGAACCAGCCAACCTGTTCATCATAAGAGCATTCCCCCGCATGGTCAATCGGCCACCCCCTGGCAACCGCGGCTTCGCGGCACACCGGCTCCAGCCGCTGGCCGATTTGAATGACGTTTTGGCTAGCGGCGCTGCGTCTTCGGCGCGGGCCGCTCCGGCACAATCTTCATGGTTTCCAGCGAGTAGGGGAACCGCATTCCGCATTTGAGGCAGACCTTATAGGTCTGGCCCTCGTTGGTGAAGGCGCGGCTCAACTCCCGGTGGTGGCAGCCGAGGAACCAGTTCCAGATTCTTCTCCCAAACGACACTATGCCCCCTCGGATGCAGACGGTTCCTTACCGGGGATGGATGAGGGTTAGGGACTGGGGGCTGCCCGACGGTTTTTCCCGATGATGGCGAGGCCCGAATAAAAAAACGACGATCTCCTGTGGAGTGAGAGAGTTAAGGGCAAAAACTGCAGTAAATAACGGGGCGGCGGCGAACCAGGAACCGGGCGACGAGGCGGACGATGACGGATTGGGGCGCAGAGGGAGAAAAAACACGAAAATAAAAACGGCGATGTCCTGCATAATGATGACGATACGTGCTGAAACTGCAGTGAATTGCGGCCTGCTCCATCCCGCCGGGATCCCGGGGAGCGCACGGCTGGAGGAGGATCGGGAATCGAAATGGAATGTGCATCGGATTGCGCTCCTTTCGGCAGGCCAAAATGAAAACGCCCGCGACAGGCCGCGGGCGCATTTCCTTCACTGTTTTAATGCTAGCACAGTTGGAGGGTAAGACTGCAGCGAAACTTTCTGTTTCATATCTTTTTTTGCGGCTTTTGGATTCATTGAGTTATGGCAATATTCTCCGTTACATTTGGTTGCAGGGGGGCTTGACAACGAGTTTTCGGTGTTTTTTGAAGGTGATTGGTCGCAAATGATTGTTTCCGCTTGTGTTATGGAGTTCGGATTCCCGTCTCCTTGAGTTAATCTGAGGCAATTGCGGCATGGCTAAACAGTTCGGTGAAAAGGTTAAACCTTACCCAAGAATCTCAGGCGGCCGATTGCCGATAGAGGAGTTATGTTCGGTCTTGACTGGCGTAATCCGGCTGTCGGAAACCGCGTCCATCTGGGTGTGGGTCCCCTGTTCCGTTGCCCGTGCTGCGGCTACCGGACGCTGAAGGCGCCGGAGTCAATGGAGCTATGCCCGGTGTGCTGGTGGGAAGACGACGGGCAGGAAGATGCCGACGCCTCCGACGTGCGCCTGACCGTGAACGGGATGTTGAGCCTGGCCGAAGCGAGGACGCACTTTGTGGCGTGCGGGGCGGCGCATCCCCGGTTTCTGCGCCATGTGCGGCAGCCGCAGGCGTCGGAACAGTAGGGTGTTTGGTGACAGGTGTCAGGTGTCAGGTGTCGACAGGACTTGACGCTCGGGCTTTGTCCCCTACCGGGCATATTTGAGGGCAGGGACCGGAAGAGTAATTAACTTTGGCGCCTCTCTACGACTTTTGAACAGTTCCGGCAGTTTGACCCTGTCTACAGTTCCCTCTTACCATGGGTTGAAGTGTTTTCCCCGCGAGCGGAGGCATCCAAGCCTGAACACCGCTCCTGCGTGGCGTTTTTTCCCGCGGCGCCCTGCGCGCCGGAAGGTGAGAGAAGTTGAGTTTTTCAGATACGCTCGAAAAGAAGCAGGATCCGGCGGCAAAAGCCGGTCAGGAAGACCACCCACACACCCATGACGACCACGAGCACGACCACGGGCCGGTTCTGAACCCGGAGTGCACGCGTGAGCTGGTCGTCGATGTTCCCGCAGACGACGTAAGCAAAGCCTTCCGCGACGTGACGCGGAACTACCAGCGGCACGCGCGCATTCCGGGCTTCCGTGCCGGCAAGGTGCCGGAATCGGTGGTCAAGCGGAAGTTCGCCGTGGAGATCCGCAAGGACGTGATCGACGGGCTGCTTCCGGAGCGTTTCCAGGCGGCGGTGCGCGAGCTGGGCGTTTCGCCCGTGGGACAGCCGCAGGTGACGGAGCTGACCGTGGAAGACGGCCAGCCCATGCATATCAAGGCCGTCTTCGAATTCATTCCGGCATTCTCCATTGAAGGCTACAAGGACGTGGTGGTGCCCAAGCCTCCGGTGGACGTGACCGACGAAGAGTTCCGGCACGAGATGGAGCAATTGCGCGAGAGCCGGGCGACGGTGGAGCCGGTGGAAGAAGAGCGCCCGATCAGGGACGGCGATTCAGCGCAGATCTCTTACACCGGAAAGATCCAGGGGCAGGAAGACGCGGCGCCGCTCGCGAGCGACGATGCGCTGGTGGAAGTGGGCGGCAAGGACACGGTGGAGGCGTTCTCCACGGTGCTGCGCGGGGCCACCGCAGGCCAGGCGCTGCACGTTTCCGCGGAGTATCCGGCCGAGTACCCGGAGAAGCGGCTGGCCGGCCAGACCGTGGACTACGAGATCGAAGTGAAGGCGATCAAGAAGCGGACGGTTCCGGAGCTGAACGACGATTTTGCCAAGGAACTGGGCGGCGAGTACGAGAACCTGGCGGAGCTGGAGAACCGTGTCCGCGAGCACCTGGAGAACCGCAAACGGCGTGGGGTGGAAGGCGAGACCAAGGACAAGCTGATGCAGGCGCTGATTGAGCGGTTCCCGTTCGCGGTGCCCGAGTCGCTGGTGCAGGAGCAGGTGGATGCGCGGCTGGATCGGGGCCTGCGGGCGCTTGCGGCACAGGGCATGACCACCGAAGCGATGCGCAAACTGGACTTTGCGCGGCTCAGGGAGGCACAGCACGGCAGCGCCGTGGCCGAGGTGAAGTCGGGACTGCTGCTGGCGAAGATTGCGCACGAGGAAAACGTGGAGGTAACCGACGAAGAGGTGGACCGGGAGATCCAGATGGCGGCGCTGCAGAGCCGGGAACCACTGGAGACGTTACGTTCGCGTTTGACGCAGGATGGCGGACTGGCTAGAATCCGGGAACAACTGAAACGCGAAAAAACCGCCCAATTGTTATATGACAGGCTGCCGGGATAAGAGCAGCCGGCAGGAAAGCGCGGGCTGGGACGGCGGGGCTTGCGGGCGGGCAACAGGGGCAGATTTTCCCAACCGAAGAGCGAGAAAAAGATGGCATTGGTACCCATGGTGGTTGAGCAGACGAGCCGGGGCGAACGCGCCTACGACATCTACAGCCGTCTGCTGCGCGACAATATTATCTTTCTGGGAACGCCGATCGACGACCAGGTGGCAAACCTGATCGTGGCACAGATGCTGTTTCTTTCAGGCGAGGACCCGGAAAAGGACGTTCAACTGTACATCAATTCGCCTGGGGGGTCGATCACCGCGGGGTTGGCGATCTACGACACCATGCAGTTCATCAAGAACAACGTTGTGACGTACTGCATAGGACAAGCGGCCAGTATGGGTGCATTCTTATTGCTGGCAGGGACGAAGGGCAAGCGGTTTGCCTTGCCCAACTCGCGGATCCTGATCCACCAGCCGTCGATGGGCGGGTTGAGCGGGCAGGCGACGGATATCGACATTCATGCACGGGAGATTCTGCGCATCCGGGAAATTACAAATAACCTGATGGCGCGGCACACCGGGCAGCCGCTGGACCGGATCGAGCGGGACGTGGAGCGAGATTTCATCATGAACTCGCAGCAGGCCAAGGAATACGGCATTATCGATGAGATTATCGATCGGCCTAGGGGCACCTAAGGGTGGGAAAGCAAGGTCCAATCGGGGGCCAAGAACCGTGGGGATTGGGAACCGGGAGTCCGGAGGGAGCCGTTCAACATGAAAACGCGCACGGGGCCTGAAGAAGCGTTGCGCTGCTCGTTCTGTCACAAATCGCAGGACGCGGTCGCAAAGTTGATCTCGTCGCCAAGCGACTATCCGCGCGCCTACATCTGCGACGAATGCGTGGCGGTTTGCAACTCGATCCTGGAAGACGATCGGGGCGAGGCGCATCCCTCGACGACAGCGGGGCATTTGCCCAAGCCGTCGGAGGTAAAGAGCTTTCTGGACGACTACGTCATCGGGCAGGACCAGACAAAGAAGAAGCTAGCGGTATCGGTTTACAACCACTACAAGCGCATCCAGATGAACCGGATGCGCAACAACGACGTGGAGCTTTCGAAGTCGAACATTCTGCTGATCGGGCCGACCGGCTCAGGCAAAACGCTGCTGGCGCACACGCTGGCCAAGATGCTGGACGTGCCATTCGCAATTGTGGACGCGACCACGCTGACCGAGGCCGGCTACGTAGGCGAGGACGTGGAAAACATCATCCTGAAGCTGCTGCAGGCGGCCGACGGCGATGTGACGCGGGCGCAGCAGGGCATTATTTACATTGACGAAATCGACAAGATCGGGCGCAAGGACGAGAACCCCTCGATTACCCGCGATGTGAGCGGCGAGGGCGTGCAGCAGGCGCTGTTGAAGATCCTGGAAGGGACGGTGGCCAACGTGCCGCCGCAGGGCGGGCGCAAGCATCCGCACCAGGAGTTTACGGCGGTAGATACCACCAATATCCTGTTCATCTGCGGCGGGGCTTTTGTGGGCCTGGAGCGGGTGGTGGGGCGCAGGGTGGGCAAGAAGGCGCTGGGCTTCAAGGCGGTAGACGCCGAGGCGGATGCAGCGACCACGCGGAGTCATCGCGACACGGAGCTGCTGCGCAAAACCGAGCCGCAGGACCTGATCAAATATGGCCTGATTCCTGAGTTTGTGGGACGCCTGCCGGTGATGGGCATCCTGGACGAGCTGGACGAGGCGGCACTGGTGGAGATCCTGACCAAGCCGCGCAACGCCATCATGAAGCAATACCAGCGGCTGTTTGAATACGAGAATGTGCGGCTGCACTTCTCAGAGGGAGCCGTGGGGGCCGTGGCACGCGAGGCCCTGGCCCGCAAGGTGGGCGCGCGCGGACTGCGCATGATCCTGGAAGAGCTGATGCTCGACCTGATGTATCACCTGCCCTCGAACAAACGCGTGCGCGATCTCGAAATCACCCGCGAGATGGTGGATCGGCGCGACCTGTCGCTGTGCCTGCTGGAGAAGGCGGGATAATCCCCGGGGCTTTCGGATTCCGCTCATCGGCCCTCAGAATCCCAGGTTTCTCTCTGAAGCCTGGGGTTCTTCTCACAGAACCTGGTATTGAATTTCGGCTGCCGACGAGATAGCAACTGTCACCACGGTGCAATTTGCTCGTAAGGGCATTTGCGCCCACATCCGGAAAGCGGCGCCTCAAGGGACCAGGCTCGGCCTTTTAGTCAAGCCCCACCGGTTCTGGCACGGAAGCCCTTTCGCTGTACAATCCAACATAAGCTGTTCGGGAGGTTCGCGCATCTTCCCATGCGCCGGCGCGTCGAATGGCCAGGTGATTATGAATTCATCCCGCGATAAAAACGAGCCTCACAAGCTGCCCATGATGCCCATCCGGGACATGGTGATCTTCCCTTACATGATGACGCCGTTCGTAGTGGGGCGCGAATCCAGCGTGAGAGCGCTGGAAGAAGCGCTGAGCGGCGATCGCAAGATCTTTCTGGCCACCCAGCATGACGCCTCCGTGGACGAGCCCAAGGCCAAGGAAATCTACCAGGTCGGGTCCATCTGCAATATCGTGCAGAGCGTCAAGATGCCGGACGGCAACATCAAGGTCCTGGTGGAGGGCGTGGAGCGCGCCAAGTCGATTGAAGTGACGGACCGCGACGGCTTCTTTGTGGCCACGGTGCGCGTGGGCAAGTCGAATTTCGAGATGACGCCCGCCGTGGAGCAGCTGATGCAGCGCGTCACTTCGCTCTTTGAGCAATACGTGAAGCTGCAGCAGAGCTTGAACTACGAGACCATTATCGCCAGCGTGAAGATGGATGAAGCGTCGCGCCTGTCGGACGTGATCGCGGCCAACCTGCAGCTGGGCATCGAGGAGAAGCAGGAACTGCTGAGCATCTTCGATCCGGCGGCGCGGCTGGCGCGAGTGGCGGACGTGCTCGATATCGAGATTGAAAAGCTGGACCTGGACCGCAACATCCAGTCGCGCGTGAAGCGGCAGATGGAGCGGGCGCAGAAGGAGTATTACCTCAACGAGAAGATCAAGGCCATCCAGAAGGAACTGGGCCGCGGCGAGAAGAGCGAATTCGACGAACTGAAAAAGAAGATTGAAGCCGCGGGCATGCCTAAGGAAGTTCTCGAGAAGGCGATCCAGGAGCTGAAAAAGCTCGAGGCCATGCCACCCATGTCGGCGGAGTCCACGGTGAGCCGTAATTACATTGACTGGCTGCTGGCGGTGCCGTGGAAGAAGCGCTCCAAGGAGACGCGGTCCATTGAGTACGCCGAGAAGGTGCTGAACGAGGACCATTACGGCCTGGAAAAGATCAAGGAGCGCATCCTCGAATTCCTGGCGGTGCGGCAACTGGTGAAGAATCCCAAGGGCTCCATCCTTTGCTTTGTCGGGCCTCCGGGCGTGGGCAAAACATCGCTGGGCATGTCGATCGCAAAGTCCACCGGGCGCAAGTTCGTGCGGCTCTCGCTGGGCGGGGTGCGCGACGAGGCCGAAGTCCGCGGCCACCGGCGCACCTACATAGGCGCGCTGCCCGGGCAGATCATCCAGCACATGAAGAAGGCCGGCACCAAGAATCCGGTGTTCCTGCTGGACGAAGTGGACAAGATGGCCTCCGACTTCCGCGGCGATCCCGCATCGGCGCTGCTTGAGGTGCTGGATCCGGAACAGAACACCGCTTTCCAGGACCACTATCTCGACGTGGATTACGACCTCTCGCAGGTGCTCTTTGTGGCCACGGCCAACGTGCTGCACACCGTTCCGCCGGCGTTGCAAGACCGCATGGAAGTTCTGCGGCTGCAGGGCTACACCGAGAATGAGAAGCTGGAGATCGCGCGGCAGTACCTGGTGAAGAAGCAGCGCGAGCAGACCGGCCTGAGCGAGAAGAACATCGTTTTCCAGGACGACGCGATCCTTGAAATCATCCGCAGCTACACGCGCGAAGCCGGTGTGCGCAACCTGGAGCGCGAGATCGGCAACGTGTGCCGCAAGGTGGCGCGCAAGGTGGTGAAGGGCGGCGTGAAACACAAGGAAGAGCTGACCGCGGCCAATCTTGCGGAGTTTCTCGGCGTACCCCGGTTCCGCGAGAGCGAAGTGCACGAGAAGAGCGAAGTGGGCCTGGTGACCGGCCTGGCGTGGACTGAAGTGGGCGGTTCCATCCTGACCACCGAAGTGCAGGTGCTGGACGGCAAGGGCAAGCTCACCATCACCGGGCAGCTCGGCGACGTGATGCAGGAGTCGGCGCAGGCCGCGCTGGCGTATATCCGCAGCAAGGCGCAGATGCTGGGCCTCACCCGCGAGTTCTATCGCAACGTGGACCTGCATTTGCACGTGCCGGAGGGCGCAATCCCCAAGGACGGCCCGAGCGCCGGCATCACCATGGCCACGGCTCTCGCCAGCGCGCTGGCCAAGATCCCGGTGCGGCGCGACATAGCCATGACCGGCGAGATCACGCTGCGCGGCAAGGTGCTGCCCATCGGCGGATTGAAAGAAAAGCTGCTGGCGGCGTTGCGTGCGGGGATTTTTGAAGTGATCCTGCCGCGCTCCAACGAAAAGGACCTGCAGGAGCTGCCGGACAACATCAAGAACGCCATGAAGCTGCACTTTGTGGATTCAATGGACGAGGTGCTGGCGCTGGCGCTGGAAAGACCGCTGCCCAAGCCCAAGGAAGAAGCGGCTGAGGCGATTGCAGCCCTGCCCGTTCCTCCGCCTCCGGCCGATATCACGGGGCAGGTGGCGCGGCAGTAGTTGTTTTTGCGCCGGCGAAGGCATGGTGCCAGCAGATCCGCTCGTTATCCAGCGCTTTCTGTGCGCGCCGCTTCCGCCTCCGCCAGCCACCCCCGTCGCAGCTTCTCCGCGGGAATACTGCTCATGTAGGGCTTGATGTCGAGAATCGGCGTGCCGTCCAGCATGTCCACACCGCGCACATAGAGCTTGTTTCCCTCGCGGCGCAGCAGTTCCACCACCGTAAGCCCGATGGGATTCGGCCGCCGTGGCGAGCGCGTGGCGAAAACCCCGTGGGGGCGGCTGTCGGCCGGCCCCTTGCCCACCAGCGCGAACCCGTCCGAGCGATCGAAGACCCACAGCACAAACAAGTGCGAAAAGCCCTCAACGTCCTTCAGGCCGTCGGCGAATTCCGGCAGGATTTCCAGCACGCCCTCGGCATCGTGCTTCACGCCCAGGCCTTTGGGGATGGAGGATGTCTCTCGATGAGGACTGCGGATGAAACCGATAGAAAGTGGAGTAAACACGTTTATTCCCCCCAAAGATGGTAGCTCCCACACCGGGATACTGAAACTGGCTTGGTTTTTTGCGCGAAGCACACCGGAGAAATTCACGATTCTCAGTGGGCCTCTGTCATCTTCTTCTTGAAAATGCGGCGCGGATATGGGACGCTGCACCCATGGCTACCGTTCAAGTCTCCGGCCTTGTCCAGAGCAACACTGCTCGCTGGCCGCAGATGGTCATCGACTTCGATGCGTTGGCCACAATGAACCAGGTGGCGGCGCGGCTCATCGCAGCCAAGGCGCGCTACCAGTCTCTCTACGCGCAGACCCGCGTACCGTGGCCGGTCATCGCACTCATCCACCAGCGCGAGTGCTCGCAAAACTGGGCGCTCAGCATTGCCCAGGGCGATCCGTGGAACCAGGTATCGGTGCACGTCCCGTCGGGCCGGGGCCCCTTTGGCTCGTGGGAAGAGGCGGCGATTGACGCGCTCACGAATTGCGAGCACATGGACCAGTGGGCGCAGTGGGACTCGACCGGCGGCGTGCTGACGCGGCTGGAGATGTACAACGGGCTGGGCTATGCCAACCGGAACCCCTCCCTGCCTTCACCCTATATCTGGTCGCGCACCAGCCCGTATGTTTCCGGCAAATACGTGGCCGACGGCAAGTTCGACCCGAATACGATTGACTCGCAGCAAGGCTGTGCACCCCTGTTGGCCAGCATGATGGAGCAGGATCCGACGATTGCCACGGATTACGCGTGGCCGGCGCCGCCTGCGCAACCCAGCCTGATTGGCGCCGACGGCGTGCCGCGCGATACCCGCTGGTTGCAGTCGAGCCTGAACCAGTTGGGCGCCAACCCGCAGCTTTCGGTGGACGGACAATGGGGCAACATGACGATGACAGCCGTGCGCGGCTATCAGCAAGGCGCCGGGCTGTTCGCCAGCGGCAGGTATAACGTGCCTACGCTGCAGAGCCTGGAGAATGCACTTTCCGGGCCGGCGGCTACCAACCAGGCCTGATGCCGCTCCCGCCGGCCAGGAGCGGCCTTTATGCTGGGAGTTGATGCATTACTCCAGTCACTTTCTGCTTTCCGCCTTATCGGCCGCGCAATTCCCTGCTCCCACCGTTCCGGAGATCGCGTTCCTCGGCCGCTCCAACGTGGGCAAATCGAGCCTGCTGAACGCCCTGGTGGGCGTCAAGGCAGCCAAGGTCTCCTCCACGCCCGGACGCACCCGCGCCATCAACTTCTTCTCGCTGCGCGACGAGAAGCAGCGTCCGCAGCTCGTCTTCTCCGATCTCCCCGGCTATGGCTACGCCAAAATCTCCAAATCCATCTCCGCGGAGTGGCCCAAGTTCATTGAGCCCTACCTCCAGGACCGCGAAACGCTGAAGTTGTGCGTGTGCCTTATCGACTCGAACGTGCCGCCGCAGGCGCGCGATGCGCAGCTTCTCGATTGGCTGCGCAGCGTCGATCGCGTATTCGTCGTCGTCGCCACCAAGATCGACCGGCTCAGCGGAAACGAGCGCACGCGCAACCTGGCTGCTCTGCGCAAAGGCCTCGCGATTGAGGAGATTCTGCCCGTATCAGCCAAGACGGGCGCGGGACTGAAGGAGCTGTGGGCGAGAATTGAGCAGCAGTGAACAGTGCTCAGTGGTGAGTGATCAGCGCTGCCGCCGCGTCAGCAGCGCAGGCTAGTGAGCGCACCCGCCGCATCTGCGGACCCAGGAAACGCGGCGATAGCCGGAGCCAGCGGCGAGCTGCGTAATCGGATTCGGGGATCATCTCGAGCGCGCGCGCTTCAAAATCCGGCGGCGCATCGGCGATCATGCAAAATTCGTGTCCAGCCCGGATCTCCTCGGGCGCCACAAATCGCGCGCCTTGCGCAACAAAATCCGCAAGCTCCTCAGCCCGCGCCGAAGGCCGCAGCAGGTCCGGCAACACCCCGCGCTCGCGCATTTCAGCCGCCACGCGCGCAGGCGCAAGCCCCACCCCCACGGCCACCGCATTGTGCTTGCGGATCTCGTTCTTGAGGATGCGCAGCGCCTCTTCCAGTGAATTAACAAGAAAGTCGATCACGCCGTCGCGGATCGCCTGGCGCTGCGCGGCTGCATCGGCCGTCGCGCCCAGTGACGCCGCACCGGCGATATTCGCGGCGCGCACCAGCCGGCAGCCCTCGGCGTCCAGCTCTCCGGCATACACCAGCTTGCCGCCCAGGGCCGCCTCGGGATCCATAGTGCGCGTGAGCCCGGCGTAAAGGCGGTACACCGCCTCCAACGCAGGCCTGAGTTCTTCAAGTTGACCAGAGGGAGTGGGACTCATCGCTCATCCCACCTTATCGCAATCTGCGCAGCCCGCAGCATCCTGCGCCGCGCCGCATCACCACTCCGAGTAGGCCCGCCCGTCGCTTCCCTGCTCCTGCGAACCGGAGTGGATGTCGTCAATGCCGGGATCGGTCTGATCCAGCGAGTGCAGTGAGTCGCTGGTGTCGGTCACCCATGAGTCCGTCTGGTGCGTCATCGGGTCCTCCGGAATGGCCCTCAGGTAACCCTCCTGCACCAGGTCGTCCAGCGATTGCGGCGCCTTCTGCTTGTCCGCGGTGTAGGAATCGATGGCATTGCGCAGCACGTGCAGGTCTTCCTTCAGCACGGCCTCGCGCGCCTGCCGCACCGCGCCCAGGTAGCTGGGGATCGCCACCACGGCAAGAATGCCGATAATGGCCATCACGATCATCAGCTCGATGAGCGTAAATCCGGATTGGCGCCGCCTGATCTGCAAGTTTTCTCTTCCTCAGCCGTTAGCTCTCAGCCTTCAGCTTGTCGCTTGCTCACCATCGAAGCTGAAGGCTGATGGCTGAAAGCTGTCTTTCTCACCACGTCGAATACTTCGTCCCGTCCAGCCCTGTCCCCATCGACTTCGAGTAGACGTCGAAGACGCTCTGCCCGCCGAAAGAGTCCGAATCCGGGTCGTCCTGCATCGAGCGCATGCCCCACTCGGTGGTGCCGGTCATCGGGTCCACCGGAATGCGCCGCAGGAATCGCACCTTCTTGCCCTGGATATCCACGCCCTTCACCAGCGTGTCCAGGTCCGGCGGATAGTTCTGGCTGTCCACCTTGGTTTGGAAGGCGCCCTTGTCCGCGGCGTCCTTGTACTTGTCGATCCCGTCGCGCATCATCCACAGGTCGTAGCGTAGCTCGCGCTCCTTCTCGCGCTTCACCTGGAAGCGTGCGATGGGCGCGGCGGCAGACGCCAGGATGGCCAGAATCGCCACCGTAACGATCAGCTCGATCAGCGTGAGTCCCCGCTCGCCCGCTTTCCGTGTTTGTGCTCTGCGCAACATCCCCCCTGCCCTACTTCACGTTCACCAGGATCGCCGTGCCCTGCGCGGGAATCGGCTTTTGCGCGCTTGAAACCGCTCCGGGCTTGCTGATAGCGACCGTGGTCTGCCCTGGCGTCTTGGCCTGGAAGCTGAGCATGCACACCACGCCCGCCCCATTCACACCCGGCGAGCCCGGCGGCCGCGATGCATTGATCGTGATCGTCCCCGGACCGTCGTCGCGGTGCACCAGCGCTGCGGCCTGACCGTCCCGCGTCAAAAAGTCACCCGAGCCCACATTCACCAGCGACAGCTTCGCAGGATCGTACGTGATCTGCATCGGTACGCTCCCGATATCCGTGGCGTTGCTGATCACCACCGGCACCTGGAACGTGGCGCCGTTGGCCACCTGGCCCGGCGGGCTCATCATCAGCTTCACCCCCGGACCCGATGGCGCCGGCTGATTCGCCGCTGCTTGTCCTTCCGGCTGCGCCGCCCCGCTTGGGGCGCCGCTTGCCGGAGCTGTTGCAGGAGGCGGAGTTTGCGTCCCCTGCGCAGCGGGCGGCGTAGTCGGCGGCGGCCCTCCGGTGGGCGGCGGAGCTTGCGCGCCCTGGTCTGGCGGAGGCGGCGTGGCCCCCGGCGGTTGATTCAGATTCGGCTGCGGCACGTGCTCCGTGGCTCCGCCGGCTGTCGCCTTCAATTGCTCCAGCGCCTGGGGCGCCGCTGTGGACGCGCTCTGCTGCCCGGGCACCGAGGCCACGCGCTGCGCCGCCGCCGTCGGCACACGAGGCGCAATCGAAGCCGTCGTTACCGGCTGAACCTGCGCCGGCATATTCGCGCCCGGTCCCTCCGCCGCAATCCGCCGCAGTTCCACGTTTGTGCCTATGCCCGTATCGATCGCCCGCATGTTCGCCGGCGTCATGTCCACGCCACGCACCACGTGCGGCACCACCAGAAACACGATCTCGTCGTCCGTAATGGTGTGATCCTTCGATCCGAAGAGATACTTGAGAATTGGAATCGAGCTCAGCCCCGGTATACCGCTCCAGCTCTGCTGGTCCTGCTGGTTCAGAATCCCGGAAACAATGTTCGCCTCTCCCTCCCGCAGCCGCACCACCTCTTCGGTGCTCTTCTGCGCGATGATCGGCTCGGTCACGCCCTCGATGGTGGTCGAGCCGGATTCCGCGGTCACCTCGATCTTCATCTTCAGCGTCACGTCATTGTCAAAGTGCACCGTCGGCGTCACCTCGATGTTCACGCCCACGTCGATGTACTGGAACTGCGTCTCCGCGGAAGGAAAGCCTCCGATCGAAGCTCCGCCGATTCCCGACTGGAACGAACCCGTCGCTTCCGGAATCTTCTCGCCGATCTTCATCGTCGCCTTCTGCATGTCCGTAGCACGCAGCCGAGGGTTCTGCAGAATACGCGTGTTGGAGTCGGTCAGCAGCAGGTTCGCCGTCGCCGCGCCCACCGTCACCGCAAAATCATTTGAGTTCAGGTGCGCCAGGTTATAGAGCGATGGGCTGCTGCTCGTGGTGCCGGTCCCCGTGGTTGGCGTACACGTCGTGCTGCCCGTCGGACAGGTCGTCGTGGTTGAGGTGCTGGTGGGCGACTGCAACTGCACACTCACGCTCTGCGGCCATGCGATCCCCAGCGTCCGCTGCCAGTTCTTGCTTACCTCCAGCACCGCGATGTCCACCACCACTTCCGGCCGCGCCTTGTCCAGATCCGTGATCAGCTTCTGCGCCAGCAGCAGCTCGTCCGGCGTGCCGCGCACAACCAGGGCATTCTGGCTGGCCAGCCCGTACACCTTGATGTTCGTCAGCACATTGCGCAGCGCCGTCTGCACGTCGTTCAGGTCGTTCTGCTGCCACGCGTTGGTCAGGTAGAAGGTCTGCACCGCCTGCTCGTCCAGCTCCGTGCGCTTGGAGCGCGAGTTCTGCGCCACGAAAATCGTGTTCGGCGTAATCGGGCGCCAGAACGTATTGGAGATCACGCCCACGATGCGCAACGCATCCAGCAGCGTGCTGTTGTTCAAATCCACCGTGACCCGCTTCGACGAGTAGTCCGGATCGAACAGCACATTGATCCCGGCCGCCTTGCCGATGGCCTGGTACACCACTTTCGAGTCTTCTGTATAGTGCAGCGTCAGCGGCTCGTTCTCCACCGGCTTCAGTTCCACCGGCGACCCCAGCGAGTTCAGTTCCTGCTGGATGCGCGCCTCGTCCGGATTCGCCTCCGCAGCCGCCGGCGGAGCCTGGTTCTCGCGCGTGCGCAGCGCGTTGATGCCCTGGGCCGCCGCCTCGTCGGAAGGGTCGATCTCCTGCGCGCGCATGTACTCCGTCAGCGCGCCCTGGTTGTCGCCCGATTGCTCCAGTTGCCGCGCCTTGGCAATGTGCTGCGCCGCCGCCGTCACCCGCACCCGGTTCATCGATGTGCGAAACCGCAGGTCCTTCGAGTTCTTCTGGTAGGCCCGCTGGTAGTCCGTGTAGGCGGCATCGAAATCCCCGCGCTGCTCCGCTGCCTGGCCCATCTTGTAAAGCCTGCCGGCCGACGGCCCACCCTTCTCCTTTGCCGGTTGCGGGCCCGTGTCGTACTGGGCATGCAGCGCTGCAAAAGGAAAGGACAGGATAAGAAGGAGAATGAAGGCCGTCCGGAGGGTCCTACCGGAGGAAGCCAGGTATCCAGCGCGATTCATCGAACTCCCTGGCGTCCAGCCAGCCAGTCCGCCTCCCGCCTCGTTCCCTGCGGTGTGGCCGATCCGGTCGCCTGGGACGCGATAGTTGCGGGGCTCTAAACCCCACTGACGTTGCCTCATTTTAGCAAAGCCCTATAGCCCCGGGCTCATAACCTGCCCCGGTGCTAGCATGAAGATTCAAGGACGTTTCCAGATGCCCCGCCAGTCCAGCCACAACATCCTGCCGTCCGGCAAAGCCGATTCGCCGAAAGCCGCGCGTCCCCGCGATCCGGTGGCCAGCGGCGAGCGCGATGCCGCCCTGAACCGCCGCGCCAGCCATGACTACTTCCTCCTCGAGCGCTACGAGGCAGGCGTCGCCCTCCGCGGAACCGAGGTCAAATCCATCCGCGAAGGCAAGGCGAACCTCAAGGATGCCTACGGCCTGATCAAGGACGGCGAGGCCTTTCTTCTGAATCTCCATATCGGGCCTTATTCTCACGGAAATATCGCCAATCACGACGAAACGCGCACGCGCAAGCTCCTGATGCACCGCGAGGAGGTGCGCAAGCTATTCACTAAGACGCAGGTTAAGGGGCACACGCTCATCCCCACCCGCCTCTATTTCAAAAACGGCCGCGTCAAGTGCGAATTGGCTCTCGCCAAGGGCAAACAGGACTGGGATAAACGCGAAACCGAGCGCCGCCGCGAGGCCGATCGCGAGGCGCGCGCCGCCGTCAACGCCAGCAAACACCGGTCCCGCGAACGGAGTTGAAGATCGTTGCCCCATCGAGGTTCCAGCCTTCCAGCGGCCGCGGAAAACCCCTGCCGAGCTGTCGCAGGCAAACGCGCCGGAGCCGTGCTGCCAATGAGCCACAGCACTCGAAGTTATTTCCCGGGACCAGGGCTTAACCAGAAAGCATTTGGATAAACATTCATCTGTATCCGCCGTCACATCTATCGCGGAGAATCCAGGCTAGAGTCTAATCATTGGTAGAAGTGCGCCCGCCCTGCAAGGCGGGCGTTGACGTTTGTGGCTTTTCGACCCGATGGAAGAGATGACAGTTGCGGCGCAGCCCGAAGGATCCCCGGAAACCCCGGCAACGAGGTGCGCAATTCACTGCAGTTTGAGGGCATAAACTCATCATTCTGCTGGACATCGCCATTTTATTTTTTGCGCATTTTGAACCCTTGTCCCGGTTCTTTCTTGTTCGTTTCGGCCTCCTTCGCAAAGGGTGTCAATTCACTGCAGTTTGAGGGTGTAACGTCATCATTCCATTCGACATCCTCGTTTTTATTTTCAGCAATATCGGCCCGGCTCGCCACCTTTTCCTCCCTGCTCCCCGGCCCGTGCTCCCTGCTGCGGGATAATGGCTTCTATGCGCACTGAGCTCACCTTTGCCTCCCTCGCCTCCCTCGAAACGCCGCTGCTGGCCGTCACTGCCGTGGACACGCAGACCGCCAAAGGCCCTGACGCCAAGCCGAAGCTCGAGCTATTGACCTCCGACGCCGCGGTTAAATCTGCCGCGGCCGCCATCCTCGCCGGCGGCGAGTTCAAGGCCGGCGCCAACGAGACCCTGCTGATCCATGCGCCCGCCGGGCTCAAGGCCGCGCGCCTCCTCATCGTTGGCCTGGGCAAGCAGGCCAAGGCGACCGTCCACTCTGTGCGCAGCGCCGCCGGAACCGCCGTCCGCTTCACGAAGCCGCGCGGCATCCGCGAGCTGACCTTCGCCCTGCCAGACGCCGAACAATTGCCGCCCGGCCCGTGCGTCCGAGCCGCGGTGGAAGGCGCCTTCGTGGGCGACTTTGACCCCGACACCTACCGCAGCGACCGCAAGGACCTGAGCATTCAAGCGTTCACAGTTGCCGCTCCTGCGTCCTCCGACAGAACCAAAGTGGAAGACGCCTTCCGCGAAGGCTGGATTGTGGGCGCGAGCCAGAACTTTACCCGCTCGCTGGTGAATGAGCCAGGCAACAAGCTCACCCCGACCGAGTTTGGACGGCGCGCCGCGGCCATGGCGAAGGAAGTGGGCCTCCAGTGCGAAGTCCACTCGACGGCGAAGCTGCACGAGCTGAAGATGGGCGCCTTCTGGAGCGTGGCGCAGGGATCCGAAGAGCCGCCGGCGCTGATCGTGCTTCGCTACGAGCCTGCCGGCGTGAAGGACGGGCCGGTGCTCGGGCTGGTCGGCAAGGGCGTCACGTTCGACACCGGCGGCATCTCCATCAAGCCCTCAGACAACATGGAGAAGATGAAGTACGACATGGCCGGTGGCGCGGCCATGATCGGCGCCATGCGCGCCATAGCCTTGCTTAAGCCGAAGGTGCGCGTCATCGCCATCGTCTGCGCCACCGAGAACATGCCCGACGGCAAGGCGCAGAAGCCCGGCGATGTGCAGACTGCCATGCCGCTGTCTCCTGACAAGCCGGGAAAGACAATCGAGATCATCAACACCGACGCGGAGGGCCGCCTGGTGCTTGCCGATGGGCTCACCTATGCGCGGCAGCTTGGCGCGACGCACCTGATCGACGCGGCCACGCTCACCGGCGCCATCGGCGTGGCACTGGGCATGATCAACGCCGGAGCATTCTCCAATGACGACGACACGTTCGCGAAGTTCCAGTCGGCGCTCGAAACGAGCGGGGAGAAGTTCTGGCGCATGCCGCTGGGCGACGAGTACGCGGACATGATCAAGAGCGACATCGGCGACATCAAAAACACTGGCGGGCGGTACGGCGGGGCCAGTACGGCGGCGGAGTTCCTGAAGGTCTTCGCCGAGGACACGCCGTGGATTCACCTCGACATCGCCGGCCTGGCGTGGAACGACGAGAACAAGGCATTCATCGCCAAAGGCCCAAGCGGCGTGGGCGTGCGATCGATCCTGGAATGGGTGAGAAGCTACCAAGCTTAGCCTTCTGCCTTCAGCCGTCAGCCCTTAGCCGTCAGCCCTCAGTTAAGCCTGCAGCCGCTTCAATGCCTCAGTGCTTGACGGAGCCGTGCAGGCCGGCTTCGAAGCTGCGGCGGTCCAATCGCGGCAAAGAGCGGGCCACGCGATCGGGAACAATGGGATAGTGGCGCGCTTCAATGAGCAGTTCCGGCACGCACCAGACATCGTCTTCGGCAGTCATCCAATGCTTGTTGTCCAGGCGCGAGAGGTTCACGGCCTGCGAGTAGCTGCGCAGGGTGCGCTGGCCGCGCAGGTTGTAATAGTGCTCGAAGTAGCTGAGCGCGAGCTCGCGGAGGGTGCGGTAAACGGGGGCGCGAAAAAGGAGGCCGGCGAAGTTGGACTTGGCGATGGCGCCCCAGAGGCCGTGCTCGCGGTAGAGGGCGATGACGTGGTCATCGTCGAAGACGGCTTCGAAATCCATGAGCAGGGGCGGATGGCCGTTGATGCGGAGGGCGGCGGCAGCCAGCATCGCGCCTTCCATGCAGTGGCCCTTGCGCTCGCGCAGAACGGTTTGCGGTGACCTCGCCGAGTGCGAGTAATCGTACTGGATGGCGTCGACGAACTTCTGGATGCGGGCGGGAGTCTTCAGTGCGCGGAGGATGCGGAGGTCGGCCGGGGAGAGGCCGAAGGCCTCGCGCCGGTTTCCGTTGACGGGCGCAGTCCGCCCGTTGCGCGCAGCGTTGAGACGGCTTTTCATGAGTCGCCTAAGAGGATACAGGAAGGAAGTGGAGCCGCGAAGTGCGGCCCTTACTCAATCCGTTGCCTGTCTTCCGATCGGCTACATGGCTTCGGGGCTTTCGATGCCGAGCCAGGAGAGGGCCGTGACCAGCTCGCGCAGGACGACGGCGGCGGTGGCGAGGAGGAAGGTTTTGCGGGCGGGGTCCTCCTCGGTGAGGATGTGGTGGTGGTGGTAGAAGTTGGAGAATTCCTGGGCGAGCTGGAAGGCGTGCTTGGCCAGGTGCGCGGGCTCTGAGGTGGCGATGCACTGGTCGAGAACCATGGAACGGCGGCCGGCGCGGAGCCAGAGGGCCCAGATGTCTTCGTTGGCGTCGCCTGAAAGAAAGGCGGCCAGAGGAGAAACCTCAGGGGCTAAAGCCCCGGACTCTTCATTGGCGGCTATCGGCACGACCGAAGTCGTGCCCGTACGCGTGTCAGATTCCGGCTCGTCGAACAGCTTGGCGAAGTCAGCGAGGACGGCCTCGGGAGTGACCGAGCCTTTGCGGAAGATGCTGCGGATGCGGGCGATGGCGTACATCAGGTACGGGCCGGTTTCGCCTTCAGGCGAGAGAGCCATGTCCTGGTCGAAGGCAATGACGGAACCGCGGGTGAAGCGAAGCATGTAATAGCGCAGCGCGCCGTAGGCGACTTTCGAAGCAACCGAAGTCACTTGTTCGGGTGGCCAGTCCGCATGGCGCTTGACCACTTCGGATTTGGCGGCCTCAATCATCAGGTCCATGAGGTCGTCAGCTTTTACGCCGAAGCCCTTGCGGCCGCTGATCTCGATATAGGGGCGGGCGCGGTCTTCTTCAGAGAGCTGGTATCCAAGCTTCTCGGCATAGGAAGGCGTGAGCGCGACCATCTCGTAGCTGAAATGGGTGTAGTGATCGGCCTGGGCGGTGTGGCCCATGCCGCGAAGGGCCTGGATGACGTTGGCCTGCGGATCGGCCTGGCGCGAGTCGATGACGTTGTATATGGCGGTGGCGCCGCCGAAGTTGGGGTGGCTAGGCTCGCCGTCGACTGTGGAGATCCAGCACTCGTGGTCCGGGTACTCAAAGAAGCGGTGGTAGCCGAAATCGCGACCGAGGAGGCCGAACTTCCAGAGGTGATAGGCAATGTCCTTGCCGACGTAGGTGACGGTGCCGTTGGAGCGGACGATGACCTTCGCATCCTCGTCGGTGTCGCCTTCGGCAACGGCTTCCGCGCCGGGCCGGAGCATGACCCAGCAGCCCTTGTTCTTGCCTTCGGTTTCAAAGTAGAGGACGCCAGTCTGCTTGAGGTGCTCGAATGCTAGGTCCCAGAAATGAAGGTGAAGGATTTCGCTCTCGCGGGGCAGGAAGTCGTACTCGATGTCGAGGCGGAGCATGGTTTCAAGATGGCGGCGGAGGACGGCGGTGGAGATGAGGTCGGCGATCTCGGCGGTGTCGTTGTTGCCTTCTTCGATGAGGTGGAGGGTTTCGTAGCGGAACTTTTTGCGCTGGGCGTTTTCGTCGGGAGTGCCGGAGTCGTACCAGGCGGAGGTGCGGGCGTAAAGATCCCAGCAGTAATAGTCGATGGGCTGGGTTTCCGCAGGGGCTAAAGCCCGGTCTTGTTTTGGCGCGTTCATCGGCACGACTGAAGTCGTGCCCCTACGCGTTTCTGAAGCACGGCGGTTCGAAGCGGAGCCCTCACGCGAAAAACCTGGGAGGCGGTCGAGGAGCGCGCGGACCTCGGCGGGCGCCATGTTTCCAAGATGCAGGAAGCCGACGACAACGTCGGCGACCTGGACGCCGGTGTTGTCGATGTAGTTCTGCACATCGACCTGGTGGCCGGCGGCGCGGAGCAGGCGGACGAAGGTGTCGCCGAGGATGGCATTGCGCAGGTGGCCGATGTGAGCGGCCTTGTTGGGATTGATGCTGGTGTGCTCAACGAGAACGTGGTCGCGGGCTGCGGGCGGGCGGGCTTCGCCGATGGCGACTTCGCGGACTCCGGCCGCGCGGTCGAGGCGGGCGTTGATGTAGCCGGCGCCGGCGACTTCGAAACCTGCGAAGCCGGGGATCGAGCCGAGGGCGGAGACGATCTCCTGGGCGATGATTTTGGGCGCTTTGCGCAGGGTGCGCGCTAGCTGAAGAGCGATGGGTGTGGCCAGCTCGCCGAACTTGAGGTCGGGTGGAATCTCGACGGGGATGGTGTCGAGGGCGAGCGAGTACTTTTCCTGGAGGACGGTGCGAAGGTGGTTCGCGAGGCGGTGCTGGAGGTCGAGATACACGCTGGAACGATCCTCAAAAGAGCTTTATTTTCAAGGCGATTTTAACAGAGCGCAACCGTATCGATTTGCCGCCCCTACATGAGTGGTTGGCCGCAAGCGCTTGAAGGAACAAACAGGCGTTGAGCCGGAAAGGCGTAAAATGCTTTCATGACCATCGAACTCCCGGCCCAGCTCGAATCCGCATTGAAGGCCCAGGCAGCGGCTCGTGGCCTTTCGGTGGATGTGTTTGTCCGGCGAGTCGTGGAGCGGCAGTTGGCGGCGGATGAGCGCGAGCCATCAGACGGCGCGCCGTTCAAGACTGACCGTGGAGTTCTTGCAGGATATGGGCCCGCTCCTTCTGCCGAAGAGATTGATTCGAATCGAGCGGAGATTTTCGGCAGGTTTGGCGAGAGCCTGCAATGATCGCCGCGGTTGCCGATACCCACAGGTGCCGCGAGACCAGGTCCCCGATATGCCAGACCGCATCATCGCAGCTACAGCTCTGCATCTCGGGGTTCCGGTGATCACGCGCGACCGGAAGATCCGGGCTTCCAACCTGAAGTCGATCTGGTAGGCTTCGCCAACCCCAAGCCTTAAGATAGAGGGAAGTTCCTCGCTTCATGCTTATGCGGCCAGAAGCTGCGGACCGAAACTGACATTGCCAATGAACGACAAGGGAATAGAGCACTTTTACCTGACCACGCCGATTTACTACGTGAACGCGCGGCCGCACCTGGGCCATGCGTACTCGACGATTGTGTGCGACGCGATTGCGCGGCGGAAGCGCGCGCTGGGCGTCGAGACGTGGTTTTTGACGGGGACCGACGAGCACGGGCAGAAGATTGAGCGGTCGGCGAAGCTGGCGGGACGCACGCCGATGGACTTTGCCACGGCGATTTCGGGCGAATTCCGCGGGCTTTGGGACCGGCTGGGGCTGACGTACGACGACTTTATCCGCACCACCGAGGAGCGGCACAAGCGCGGCGTGCAGAAGCTGTTTGCCACGCTGCGGGAGCGCGGGTTCATCTACAAGAGCACCTACACGGGACAGTACTGCGTCAGCGACGAGGCGTACGTGGATGGACCGCCGGGGACGCTGTGCCCGACATGCGGCCGGCTGACGGAGACGGTGAGCGAGGAGAATTATTTCTTCAAGCTGAGCGCGTTTGAGCGTCGGCTGCTGGAGTTCTACGAGGCGAACCCGGGGTTCATGCAGCCGGAGTCGACGCGCAAGGAAGTGATCAGCTTTGTGCGGAGCGGCTTGAAGGACCTCTCGGTGAGCCGGACCACGTTCGACTGGGGGATTCCGGTTCCGGGCGATGAGAAGCACGTGGTGTATGTGTGGCTGGACGCGCTGGCGAACTACATTACGGCGCTTGGCTACGGCTCGGAGGATCCCGCAGACAAGGCGCGCTTCGAGAAATTCTGGCCGGCGGACATGCACCTGATCGGCAAGGAGATCAGCCGGTTCCACTGCGTGTACTGGCCGGCATTCCTGATGGCGGCGGGGATTGCGCCGCCGAAAAGTGTAAAGGCGAACGGCTGGCTGCTGTTTGACGACACCAAGATGTCGAAGTCGCTGGGGAACATTGTTCGCGCGGAGACGGTGGACACGGTGCTGGGCGCGGATGCGCTGCGGTACTTCCTGCTGCGCGAGATTCCCTTCGGACAGGATGGCAGCTTCAGCTTTGACGCGTTGGTGCGGCGCTACAACGGCGATCTGGCCAACGGCTACGGCAACCTGGTGAGCCGGGTTGTGAACATGATGCACAAGTACTTCGGCGGGGTACTCCCGGAGGCTGGAGCCGAGACCGCGGCTGAGGTTGCGCTGTGCGCTGCGGCGGAGCGGGCAATTGGCGACTTTGGGCCGCTGTTTGACGAGATGAACTTCTCCGATGCCCTGAAGAGCCTGTGGGCGCTGGTGGCGGAGACGGATGGCTACCTGACCGCGCACGCGCCGTGGAAGAAGCCGGCGGACCGGACGGATGCGGACCATGCGGCGCTGCAGGCACGGGTGTTGAGCCACGCGGCGGAGGCCATCCGCGTGATCACGGCGCTGGTCTATCCCATTCTTCCGGTGTCGGCATCGAAGGTATGGCAGCAGCTTGGGTTAGGCGATCTGCAGGCTGCGGCAAAGGAAGCATTTCTGAAGGATCTGGCGTGGGGCGGGACAGGTTCGGAAAGGCTGGGGCCGGGCACGAAGTTTGGCGAACCGGCACCGCTGTTTCCCCGCGCAGAAAAGGACGCGACAGAACGCATGGAGAATCTGGAGAAAGAAAACAACGCGAGCGCAGTGGATGCGGCTTCGGCGAAAGATGCCGGCAAGGCAATGCCGCACGCGCCGGCTTCGACCTCGGTATCGCCGACGGATCCGGCAGGGGGCGCGCAACAGGGTCATGCCACGACACCGACGACGGTGCCGCACGACACGGAGAAGCCGGTGGACACGGCCAAGGTGCATCAGGCGCCGGAAGACGTGACATCGGCGCGCTTGAAGACGGAACCCTCGGCGAAGGATGTGGGAGAGAAGAACGTAAACCCTAATCCGGCTCCGCAGCCTGGTTCTGCGGCGACTGGTACGGTGGCAAGCGGTCCCGATGCGCAGACGGCTGCGGAGCCGACGCACATTACCATTGACGATTTCATCAAGGTGGACCTGCGGGTGGCGCAGGTGCTGGTGGCGGAGCGGGTGCCCAAGGCCGACAAGCTGCTGCGGCTGGAAGTGGATCTTGGCTATGAGAAGCGGCAGATTCTGGCTGGGATCGCGCAGTATTACGAGCCGGAGAAGCTGGTAGGGCGGAAGATTGTAATTGTGGCCAACCTGGCGCCCAGGAAGATGCGCGGCCTTGAGTCAAATGGGATGCTGCTGGCGGCGAGCCTGCCGCCGGATGGCGCGCCGGTGCTGGCGGGGTTCCTGGAAGACGTGCCGCTTGGGGCGCGGCTTAAGTAAGGCAGGGGGCAGGTTACAGGTGACGGTGATGCGCGGGATTCGATTCGGCGCATCGTTGCGCGAAACCGCCCCTCGTCGGTTTCAAATTCGGCCTGAAAATTAAGAAGCGGGCTGCCGGAATCGGGAGTGGAAGGAGGTCCCGAAACCGACAACCCGCTGGACCCTGAACCGGGTCTAGGTGGTATTGACTAGTGTGTGCCTGTCGGGCTGGAAAAGCAAGTGGATTCTTGGTGAATTGGGTGGGGCAGTGACCGCGGGACCCGAGCACCGTGACAGCAGTCACAGGCGGGTGTGCGCAAGGGCCCGACGCGTTGACCATCAAGGCATCAGCCTGATACAAAAAGGTGTTCTACTCCAATTGATTTGAAAGCATCCGCCTGAAAGAAATACCAAGATCAGCATGGAATTTCTAATACACCAAGCCGGGATTATTCTGCTCGCCGCCCAGGAGGCGGTGGCGCAACCAGAGCCTAGTATTGCCGACCAGGTAGGGCAACTGATGGTGGGCGCAATACCCACGGCTTTGTTATTCATTCTGTTGGTTTTATCGTACCAGTTCCTGGTACAGCGGCCGCTGAGCCGCACCCTGGACGAGCGCCGTGCCCGGACGGATGGGGCGGTGGAAGCAGCTCGCCAGGCGATTGGACGGGCCGAGGAAAAAGCCCGCGAATACGAGACGAAGCTGCGGCAAGCGCGAGTGGAAGTTTACAAGGTGCGCGAAGAGCGGCTGCGGCAGTGGAACGCAGAGCGCGATGCTGCCCTGGACGGCACCCGCAAGGCAGCCGGAGCCAAGGTGAGCGAGGCCAGGGTGCAGCTGGATGCCGAGGCCGCACAGGCGCGCCAGACCATCCAGGCTTCCGCCGGCGAGCTGGCAAGCCGGATAGTTCGCGCGGTTCTGCCGCTGGCTGCCGGGGGGACGCGTTGAGACCTTTGCAGCACAAGATACTGAGCCAGTTGTTTTCGCTTGCCCTGATGGCCGGAGTCATAGCCGGGTTGACGGCGGCACCTGCGCGCGCCCTGGGGCAGACGGAGAATCCAAATGCACCGGTCAAGCCGGAGCCGGCGGCAAGCAGCCAGACGGCTCTGCCCGCCCAGCCCGGCCAGGTGAAAAAAGAGGAGGCGGAAGAGGAGAATGTCTACCGGCATACTCCTCTGGTGGCTTCCATCTCAGATACCGTCTTCCGCGACAATGCCAGTGCGACGGAGCCGGAGAAGGTGGAGCTCCGGGCAAAGCACATCGAAATCACGGCGCGGACTTTCGAGTGGGTGAACACGCTTATCATCCTGCTTGCCATCGTCCTGCCCATTTCGCGGATCCTGCCCAAGGTGCTGCGCAAGCGTGAGCAGACGCTGAAGACCAATCTGGAAACGGCGCGGAAGACGACTGCGGACGCGAACGCGCGCCTGAGCGCTGTGGAAGCGCAACTGGCGCGGCTGGACGAGGAAATTGGGAAGATTCGCTCCCAGGTAGAGGAAGAAAGCAAGCAGGACGAGGCGCGCGTCAAAGCCTCCATTGAGGAAGAGAGCGTGCGGATTGTGGCTTCAGCGGAGCAGGAGATTGCGGCGGCCGCAGCGCACGCACAGCGCGGACTGAAGGCGTTTGCCGCGGACCTGGCCATCGAGCAGGCGGCGAAGCAGTTGATCCTGACGCCGGAAACCGATCGCGAGCTGATCGCCGAGTTTGTGGCCAGCGCTACCCATTCGGCCAATTCCGCAAAGACGGGAGGGCGCAGCTAAATGCCGGCCTTTGTCTCCCATTACGCACGCGCTTTTGCCGATGTGGTGGCCTCGGCCAAGCTGGATGCGGCGGCCATCGACCGTCGGCTCAACGATTTCCTGGCCACCTGGGACGGCAGCAAAGAACTGCGCGAAGTCTTTGAGAATCCGGCGATCGCGGTGGAGCAAAAGGTGGCGATCCTGGACAAGATGAACGCGAAGCTTGGCATGCAGCAGGAGCTGCGCAACTTTATCGCCGTGCTGATCAAGAACGACCGCATTGCGCACGTGCACGAAGTGGCCGATGCGTTCCTGGCGGAGCTGGAAGAACGCAAGGGTATCCGCCAGGCTGAGATTGTGACGGCGCGCGAGCTGAGCGAGCATGAACGCGCGGCGTTGCTGGCCGGAGTGGGCGAGCTGGCGGGAGCCCAGGTCCAGGCCAGTTTCAAGCTGGACCAGTCGATCCTGGGCGGGGCTATCGTTCGCATCGGATCCATGGTGTACGACGGCTCGGTAAAGGGCCGATTGGAGAGGTTGAGGGAAGAGCTGGCGGCGGGGTAAAGACCGCCGGAGTTTTCAGTTGTCAGTGTTCAGTTGTCAGCAATCATTGAACGAATAGACATCGGCAGTTGGTTTTTTGAGGTTAAGAAGTCAGGGACCGCACTGGGGCGGCATCTGACATCTGGCAACTGAAAACTGAGAGCTGCAAGGAATGCAAATGGCGCAGATCAAGGCAGACGAGATTACGCAACTTCTTCGCGAGCAGATCGCGAACTACGACTCGAAGGTCCAGGTGGACGAGGTGGGAACCATCACCTCGCTGGGCGATGGCATCGCCCGCATCCATGGGCTCGATAAGGTGATGGCCGGCGAGTTGCTGAGCTTCCCGCATGGCATCGCCGGACTGGCGCTGTCGCTTGAAGAGGACCAGGTGGGCTCAGTGGTAATGGGCGACTACACCGAGATCCGCGAGGGCGACGAGGTGAAGCGCACGGGGAAGATTTTGAGTGTGCCCGTGGGCGAGGCCATGGTTGGCCGCGTGGTGAACGCGCTCGGCCAACCCATTGACGACAAGGGCCCCATCGCGACCACAGATTCGAACCCGGTGGAGCGTCTCGCGCCGGGGATCATCGACCGCCAACCGGTGCGCGAGCCCATGGCCACCGGACTCAAGGCGATTGATGCCATGATTCCGATTGGCCGCGGCCAGCGCGAATTGATCATCGGCGACCGGCAGACGGGCAAGACCGCCGTCCTGCTGGACACGATTATCAACAACGCCAAGAACGACCTGATTTGCATTTACTGCGCCATCGGCCAGAAGAGGTCGTCAATTGCGCAGGTAGTGCAGACGCTGACCGAGCGCGGCGCGATGGGCCACACCATCATTGTGGCGGCGTCGGCCTCAGAGCCGGCACCGATGCTCTACCTGGCGCCCTATGCCGCTTGCGCCATGGGCGAGTACTTCCGCGACAAAGGCAAGCATGCGCTGGTGATGTACGACGATCTCTCCAAGCACGCCATGGCGTACCGCGAGATCTCGCTGCTGCTTCGCCGCCCGCCGGGCCGCGAGGCGTACCCGGGCGACGTCTTCTACCTGCACTCGCGGTTGCTGGAGCGCGCTTCGAAGCTGAGCAAGGAACGCGGCGGCGGATCGCTGACGGCACTGCCGGTGATCGAGACGCAGGCGGGCGACGTTTCGGCGTACATTCCAACCAACGTGATTTCAATTACGGACGGGCAGATCTTCCTCGAAACGGACTTGTTCAACTCCGGCGTGCGGCCGGCGGTGAACGTGGGCCTTTCGGTGTCGCGCGTGGGGTTCTCAGCGGCTATCAAGGCGGTGAAGCAGGTGGGCTCGACGCTGAAGCTGGATCTGGCTCAGTACCGCGAGCTGGCGGCCTTCGCGCAATTTGGCTCGGATCTGGATCCATTGACACAGAAGCAGCTCAACCGCGGACAGCGTCTCACCGAGCTGCTGAAGCAGCCGCAGTTCCAGCCGCTGACATGGCAGCAGCAGGCAGTGGTGCTGTTTGCCGGCACGCAGGGCTACCTGGATGATTTGAAGGTGGAGCAGATCCGCGCGTTCGAGGACGGGCTGCACAAGTATTTCGAGAATCAGCAGTCGGCTTTGATTTCGGATCTGACTGAGAAGAAGCAGTTCGACGACGACCTGCGCAACCGTCTGCATGCAGCTCTCAAGGAATATGCGGCGAACTTCAAAGCCAGTGGTCAGTGAACAGTGGTCAGTGGTCAGTGGTCAGTTTGGTGGCTCCGGAAGAATTTGGAAAGGAAGGGAGAATATGCTCACTAGCAGTTTGAAATACATCGCGGCTGTTGCCGTTTTCTCCGGCCTTTCTACTGTTGTGTGTCTCGCGCAGACGACGAAAGTGAAAATCGTCCAGCGCCAGAACAATGAGACTGGCTACAGTAATTTTGTGCCTGGTCATATTAACACGACTTCTAATACCAACCTTTCTGGTAATACAAACACGAACGGTAACATTGACCTTTCTTCGGGAAACTATAATTCCACCTCAAACACATCCGTGAACGGCACCACAACAACTTATGGAACAATCACTCCACCAAGGCAGGTTTCATATAGCGTCACCGGTGCAACTCTTTCTCTGTTGCTTCTGGATGGAAGAATTGCAGTCGTCAATTGCGTGAGCAAGTATGCACCGAAAGGGGATTACATAAATAGGCGTAGTTGCAGGATGCCAATAGTTGATGAAATAACGGCGGAGTTCAAAGGAAAGAATGTCAAACTGATTTGGCCTGTGAGTCTTGATGGCAAGAAGACTGAATCTGAGACTTACAAGATATTGGGCATTTTGGACCGGTAGCCAATATCTTCAACAAAGATGGATTGAAGTCATATCAGCGGGAAAGGGAAACTGATTACTGTTCACTGACCACTGTCCACTGGAAGGAAAATGGCAAACGTACTCGATCTCCGACGGCGCATTCGCAGCGTGAAGAACACGCGCCAGATCACCAAGGCGATGAAGATGGTCTCGGCGGCACGTCTGCGCCGCGCGCAGGAGCGCATGATGGCGGCGCGTCCGTACGCAAAGATGATCACCAGCGTGCTGGAATCGCTGACGCGGCGCATCGAGATTATCGATCCGGAGACCGGCAATCTGCGCCATCCGCTGTTTGCCACGCGCGAAGAGAAGCGCGTGCTGGTGGTGGTGGTGAGCGGCGACAGGGGCTTTGCCGGCGCGTTCAACGCCAACATCCTGAAGGCCGCATTCCATTTCATCGATGCCGGCGCCGACAAGGAATTCGACATTGAAGCGGTGGGCCGCAAGGGGCGGGACGCGACGCGGCGACGCTTCCCTGTGGCGGAGTATAGCGAAGCTTCCGGCGAGAAGGCGGAGGCGCCAAGGGAGCGCGGCGCGCGCAAAGGGCGCATTGAGATCAGCGGCGACCATCCGGGCATGCTGCTGAAGCTGGAGTCGAGCCGGGTTTTCGAGCTGGCGCAGAGCATCATCGAACGGTACGTGCACGAGGAAATCGACGCCGCCTACATCGTCTACAACGAGTTCAAGTCGGTGATCGCGCAGCGAGTGGTGGTGGAGAAGCTGCTGCCGCTGATCAAAATCGGCGAAAAGCAGGTGGCCGAGGCGGCGGAGCCCACGCTGGCGGAGCGCGAGCGCGCTGCGGAGGCGGCTCTGACTTCGGGCATTGCTCTGGAACCTGCGGACACGCACGAGGCTGACGACGAAGCGCAGAAGTTCGGCACCGCAAACGTGGACTACATTTACGAGCAGCCGCCCGAGGAACTGTTCAATGGGCTGCTGCCGCAGTACATCTCGGCCATGCTGTATCACGCCATGGCGGAGTCAGTGGCGGCGGAGCATGCGGCGCGCATGACAGCAATGGATTCGGCAACCAACAATGCTTCAGACATGATCGACAGCTACACCTTGCAGATGAACCGCGTACGCCAGGCGGCCATCACCAAGGAGATCATCGAGATCGTCTCCGGCGCAGCCGCGGTGTAGTAGAGAGCTCTTACGCCAGAGGCGATGAGCTAACGGCAAGTTTTTTTGAAAAGGCAAAAGAATGGCACAGAATACAGGCAAGGTAATTCAGATATCCGGTCCCGCGGTGGACGTGCAGTTTGAAGAAGCGACGATGCCGCCGATCTACCAGGCGCTGCGCGTCACCAGCGAGGGCTTCAACACACCGGTGACCATCAACGTCATCCTCGAGGTGCAGCAGCACCTGGGCGAAGGCCGTGTCCGCACCGTGGCCATGGAAGACACCAACGGCATGGTGCGTGGCATGAAGGCGATCGATCTCGGCGGGCCCATCCGCGTGCCCGTGGGCAAGGAGACGCTGGGCCGCGTGATCAACGTGATCGGCGAGCCGGTGGACGAGCTCGGCCCCATTGGCGAAAAGACGCGCATGCCCATCCATCGGCCAGCGCCGCTGTTCGACGAGCAGACAACGCACGAGGAGATGTTCGAGACCGGCATCAAGGTCATCGACTTGATCCAGCCGTTTTTGAAGGGCGGCAAGATCGGCCTGTTCGGCGGCGCCGGCGTGGGCAAGACGGTCATTATTCAGGAGCTCATCAACAACGTCGCGCAGCAACACGGCGGCTACTCCGTGTTCGCCGGCGTGGGCGAGCGCACCCGCGAGGGCAACGATCTATGGATCGAGATGACCGAGTCCGGCGTGATTAAACCGGGCAAGTGGGAAGAGTCGAAATGCGCGCTGGTGTACGGCCAGATGACGGAACCGCCCGGAGCGCGTCTGCGCGTGGCGCTCACCGGCCTCACCGTGGCCGAGTACTTCCGCGATGTCGAAGGCGCCGACACGCTGCTCTTCATCGACAACATTTTCCGGTTCACCCAGGCCGGGTCTGAAGTGTCCACGCTGCTCGGCCGCATGCCGTCAGCAGTGGGCTACCAGCCCAACCTGGCCACGGAGATGGGCGAGCTTCAGGAACGCATCACCTCCACGAGCAAGGGCTCGGTGACCTCGGTGCAAGCGGTTTACGTGCCCGCCGACGACCTCACCGATCCCGCGCCGGCCACCACATTCGCGCACCTGGATGCGACTACCGTATTGAGCCGTCCACTGTCAGAGCTCGGCATCTACCCGGCCGTCGATCCGCTGGCCTCCACTTCGCGCATCCTTACCGCGCGCGTTGTCGGTGATGAGCACTACGACGTGGCGCAGGGCGTCAAGCGAATCCTGCAGCGGTACAAGGACCTGCAGGACATCATCGCTATCCTGGGCATCGACGAGCTCTCGGAAGAAGACAAACTCACTGTGGCCCGTGCGCGCAAGATCCAGAAGTTCCTCTCGCAGCCGTTCCACGTGGCGGAGCAGTTCACCGGCTTCGCAGGGCGCTACGTCAAGATTGCAGACACGGTCCGCAGCTTCAAGGGCATTCTCGAAGGCAAGTATGACGAAGTTCCCGAGCAGGCGTTCTACATGCAGGGAGCCATTGAGGAAGTGCTGGCGGCGGCGGAGAAGATGAAGGCGACGGTGTAATGACAGTTGTCAGTCTTCAGTTGTCAGTTTTCATACTGGCCGCTGACGTGAATCACCTGACAGCTGAGAACTGACAACTGAGAACTGAGTTATGGCAGACACTTCCAACGAACTTCGCGTCCGGCTCGTCACTCCCGAGCGCACGCTTTTTGATGCGGCCGCGGATGCCGTGGAGCTTTCGGCCAAGAACGGCTACATGGAGGTCCTCTACGGCCACGCGCCGCTGCTGGCCGAGTTGGGCGCGGGCGACGTACGCACGCACGGCGGCCCGCAGGGGGAACAAATCTACAACGTGAGCTGGGGTTTTGTTGAAGTGCTGCCCGATCGCGTGACTATTCTGGCCAATGATGCGCTGAAGCCAAGCGAAATCGACACATCGCGGGCTCAGCAGCAACTCGACCGCGGACACAAGATGTGGCAGGAGGCCGGGGATAGCGAAGAAGCGTATGACCACGCTCTGCGAGTCATCGCTGAAGCCGAAGCCAAGCTGGCCACTGCAGCCGAAAAGCCCTGACATCTGCCTCCGAAGGCAGAGCCAGAAGCCCCGCTCCCGCGAGCGGGGCTTTTTCTTTCCATCAGTTCGCCTGCAGCAATTCCGGAATAGGCGTTGCCGGAACGATCTCGTCTTGCGCCATACCCGTCTGCCGGATCAGCTCAGCCACCTTCGCCCATACAATATCGCCGGAGGGAGCCTTTCCTGTGCCCTGAGCCGAGAGCAGCCGCGCCGCATTCATCTCCTCCACCGCCTCAACCAGTTCTTGCACCGTCTCGTACGGCAGCTGGGTGGCCCGGTTCCGCGTGACTTCAAGCAAATACTCATTCACCCGGCTTTCCAGAAGCAAGAACGCCACGGCCGCCGGCAGGCAAAACAGGAGAATAAAAATACCGCGGATCCAATCCAGTGCGTACAGCGCCCACCATATCGCGACAACAGGCAAAAACGAAATGGCCATGCTGGCCAGGATCATGCGACGCTTCCACCTGGCGGAATGCCGTAGGAGGGGAAGGCGCACGCCGGTGCTGCGGGCGATCCGGATCCACTGCCCGGCGCGGTCGTCGGCCGGAACCACTGTTTCCAGGAATGTGGCTGGGCAGATCGTGCGCCGGAGCACGCCCGCTAGCTCCGCCAGAGCCCGCCGGATCAGGTACAAGGCCCTCGACGGGATCAGCAAGCGTTCCTGGACCAATTTGCTCATTACGAGCCGGTGCAGGTCGCCCGCAGTGCGCACCAGCGGCATCTCCTCTTCGGCGATGCTGATTTGAAACTCGTCCTCTATCCGCTGAATGAGCCCGGCCTCAACTGGCTCCACTCTGCACCTCGCGCGGGTCAGTTCTTCCGATACCCAAAACACTATCAGGTTCGTACAACGCCGGACAGGGATTTGTGCCGACCTGCGCGCCGGGTTCCACGAGCTTCAGTTTCAGTTCCACCGGTTGTTCGGGCAGCACCCGGCAGCGCAAAAGCCATCCCCTGCACCAGCATCACAGCCATCCTGAAACGGATCATCGCATCCTCCTCGCACAACAATCGGTCTGAATTCGTTCATCGCTGAACCCAGAACAGGGGGACATCTTCTTCCCGATTACGTTTCCAGGACGGGGAAAGTTCAGCCGCATCGTCAACTCAACGCGCCACGACGATTCCGCGCGGCCACGTCCGCCACCAGGACCACCCCTCCCTACCCAAACCCGTGGCCCGGAGCCTACAATTCTGAGTGAAATGGCGAACAACACCGAACAGACTTTCGAAGTGACCTGCCCTGACTGCGGGGCCCTGATCAAGATCGACGCGGCCTCCGGCGGGGTCATCAGCCACACTCCGGCGCCGCGCAAGCGCATGTTTGAGGATCTGGAAACCGCGGCCAAGGCCATGCGGGAGCATGACGAGCGCAAGGAATCCATCTTCCGCCAGAGCGTGGACGCGGAACGCAACAAGGCCGACCTGCTGGAGAAGAAGTTTGCCGATGCGCTCAAGAAGGCCAAAGACGCCCCGGACGTCAAGCCACTGCGCGAGTTCGACCTGGACTGACCCGCCCGGACCATCCGGCCGCGGCTCCGGCGCATCTGTTTAGTGCAGGCGCCGATCCGCATCTCCGGCGGGCCTTATGCAACAAAGGCACGTTCCGTTTCATCCTGAACGGGACATCAGCCAAAGGAGAGAACCATGGCCGCTGTACCGCTTACACCGACGAACATTCCGCAGGGCGGCTTTGAAACGCGCCGTGAATTCCGGCCTCCGCCGGACTGGATGCGCCTCGGCGCCGCCGGCACTCTGCTCACCGGCGCCATTCTGCTGCTCACTGGAAAGCGCCGCGCCGGCATGGTGGTGAGCGCTGCGGGCGCAGCCCTGGCTATGGTGGAGGAAAACGAACTAGTCAAGCAGGTGTGGGACGCCCTGCCCGGCTATCTCGACACTACCCAGCGCATGCTGGACCAGGCCCAGGAAATCGTCAACGACGTGGCTTCCAAACACGACAAGATCATGTCGATCCTGGGCAAGCAGAACGGCGGCAACTGAAGCCGTTCCGGCGATACCACCCGCGCTCAGATTCCTAGTTGGCGGCGCCCCGCCTCACTAATCCGGTGCGGCGTCCATTTCGGCTCCCACACCAGATCCACGTCAACCCTGGAAATATCCGGAATTCCCCGGAGCCGGTTCTGCACCTGTTCAAAGATCAGCCCGCTGGCCGGGCACTGCGGCGTGGTTAGCGTCATCTGAACTTTCACCCATTGCCGGGGCCATGCAGGCGTGGAATCCGGATCGGGGCCGGTCTCGACGGCGTAGATCAAACCCAGATCGACGAGGTTCAGCTTCACTTCGGGGTCGAAACAGTCGCGCAATGCTGTCAGAATTTCGGCTTGGGAAAGCATCTGGAGTCAATTCTTGCGCTCAACGAGGTACCACGCCACGGCCTTCAATCCCTCCGCCCTTTCGCCGTAGGGCGCAAGCTCCGCAAACGCCTCGTCAATCAGGCGCGCCGCGTCCAGCCGGCTCTGATCAATCCCGTACACCGCAGGCCATGTCGCTTTTTCCGTGGCCAGGTCCTTGCCTGCGGTCTTGCCCAGATGCAGAGAGTCCACCGTCATGTCGAGCACGTCGTCAACGATCTGGAACGCCAACCCGGCCTTGCGACCGAACCGGTCCAGCCGCGCCTCATCCTCCGCGGTTGCGCCGGCATACACTCCGCCCGCCACCACGCTCACGCGGATCAGCGCCCCGGTCTTGGCGCGGTGAATCGCCTCAACCAGCTCGGCGGTCGGTTTCTGATGCTCGCTTTCGAGATCCAGCACCTGGCCGCCGATCATCCCCTCAACCGTACCCACGGCGTTAGCCACCAGCTGAATGATGCGCACCGTCGCCGGCGGCGGACACTTCAGATTGGCCAGCACCTCGAACGCCCGCGTCTGCAGCGCGTCTCCAGCCAGGATCGCGAGCGCCTCGCCGAAAACCACGTGGCACGTCGGCTTGCCGCGCCGCAAGTCGTCGTTATCCAGCGCGGGCAGGTCGTCATGGATCAGCGAGTAGGTATGGAGCATTTCAATTGCGGCGCCAAGCTCTTCAATACCTCTCGGAAGCTCGCCGCTGATTGTCGACGCGGCCTGGTATGCCAGCAGCGGCCGTAGCCGCTTGCCCCCGGCAAACGTGGAGTGCCGCATGGCCGCGTGAATCGAAGACGGCACTGTCTCGATGTCCGGCAGCAGCGCTGTCAGAGCGGCATCCGTCAGTTCTATCCCTGTTTTTCTTAACGACTCTACATCGACAGACATTAGCTTTCATGATAACTGAGCGCCACTCCGCTTCCGCTCAAGCACACACAGGACTGTGACAAACGCCAGGGCCAGGAGGCTGATTCCCCGCCCCGCCCACGCATCGGACGTCGCCATCCAGTCCACCTTGACGTCCACCGGGCCCGGCGTCACCGGCATGACGATCAATCCATCCTCGCGCCGCGGCAGATTGGACACCACATTCTCATTGAGGCGCACCCTCCATGCCGGATAGGCGCGCAGGCGCAGCACCAGCCAGCCGGCACGCGCGGTGGCGCCACGCACGCGCCAGTGCTCCGCATGCCCGCTGGCCTCGAATGCGAACGCCTGCACACAACTTCCCTGCCCTGGCGACCATTGCGGCTGCTGGTCTCCCTCGCCTTCACCGAGCTTTGCCTGCGGGTCCGTGACCAGGCACGCCCCCGGCAGGCCCATCGCGATCAGTGAGCTATCCGCATACTCCGGCGAGTATTCATCAGCGCCTTCAAATCCCGCGCCCGCTCTGTATGCCGCAAGCATGCCGGGAACCGAATCTTCCACGTAGCACGGCGTGAAGAATACGCGTCCTGCGAGCACCGTCATCCCCACGCAGGCTATGGCGCACGCCACTGCCACGACCCAGCGCCACGCCCGCGTCCATACCGCCTGCGCCACAAAGATAGCGAACGGCGCTTCCACCACAACCAGCCATCGCCACGGGAACTGCAGGAATCGCATTTTCGGGAGCACGTTCCATACCGGCAGCGATACCGGCAGAAGAAGCACCAGGACGCCCACCGGGATCAGCGCCAGCGGCATCCACCAACGCCGCGCCCCGGGTAGCCTTCGGCGCCGCAGGCACACTACCACTCCAGCCACAGCCGCGCCGATCGTCGCCAACGCGATCCACGAGACCCGGTTCAACTCCGCGTCATGCAGGGCCATGTCCGGATCGGGGCTTGTGCCTGCAAGATGGACAAAAAGGAACCCATTCTCAACGCGCTCGCCCGGATCGTTCAGCGCCTGGCTGACATCCACCCACCGCTGCTCCATCACCGCGGGAACCAGGTAGACGGCCGCGAGCGCTATCCCCAGGATCAATCCCGCCGCCGCACGCGCCACCGGCATCCAGCTCCGCTCGGCCGCCGCACGCGCCAACGCCACTGCCGCCAGCAGGTAACTCGCCATCACGCCCAGCGGCGTGTTCGAGAGCCACGCACAGGCCGTCACCAGCGCCAGCGCGGGCAAGCCGTTCTGCACGCAGTGCCATCTCGAGGCGGCCGTCCGATCTCGCAGCGCCAGCAACAGCAGCAGCGGAATCCAGATCCCCCCGGCCAGCTCCGCATAGGCTGCACGCTCGTAGGCGGTAAACAGTGCGTAACCGGAGAAGATCGCCAGGGATCCTGCCAATGCCGCCGGCCCTTCCTCCAGGGCCTGGCGCGCCAACGCCCGTGTTGCCAGCCCGCTCGCGGCCAGCAGCATAAACACCAGCACCGCAGGCACCGCGGCCCAGGGCATTATCGCGCCCAGAACAGCGCCCAGCATCCACTCCAGCGGCGGGTAAAAGACGAATCGCGGCTCCCCGGCGTTGAAGTTAGGGCTTGCCGCCCAATGCGGGTAGAGGATCCCGTGGCGCCAGCACTGAAGCGCGTCAATCCATGAGACAAGGTGAAAATCAAAATCGTTTCCGCAGGATACTCCGCGCATCATGAGCGGCGCAGTGGCCAGTACCGCGGCCGCCAGAACCACCGCGCGTCCGGCCCATGCGCGACCGACCGCCGCACTCACCGGCGCTCCGCCATTCGCAGACGTAACCAGCTGCGCCACCCAGCCTCCGTGCCTTTCAGTTCCCTTGTTCTCTTGTTCCCTGCTTCTCACGGTTCCAGCGTGAGTGTATGCGCCGTCTGCCCGGCAATCGCCGCATCACTGAACGGCATCGCAAACGTGGTCCCACCGAGCCAGTCCTTCCACTGGTCGCGGAAATACGGGCTGTACGGATTGCCGCTCTCCCCCAGCACAATGTTCTCTGTTGAGCCGTCCACGTTGCTCCAGTCCATGGTGAATCGTTGCGACGGCCCAAAGCTCCGCCCTACCTGCTTCACCGTGGTTACGTCGCCGCTCTGCGGAGCGGGGCCCGTCTGCGCCACGCGCGTCACCAGCGGAATCACCCCGGCCAGCGGATGTTCAGCGATCACCACGTGCCAGCTGCCGTAGGTCCACTTGCCCAGGTCCGCCGGCGCTTTTGCCTTGTCCATGCCCCGCCGCACCGCCTCCGCCAGCACGTCATCCCATGTCTTGTATCCCGGCGGCATCCACTCGCCAGTACCATGCATGACGATCTCTTCCTCGGCAAAATCCTTCTCGGCCCAGCGATACTCGTCCATCAGCTTGCCCAGCTTGGGCTCCAGAATCAGCGGCCAGAGCTGCTGCCGCGCCTGCTCCACAATCGATGCCGCGACAGAATCCGTGGTCAGCCGCCCATCCCAGCTCCGCATCAGATCCGCTGCCTTCTTCAGCCGGTCGTCCACCTTGCTGGCATGGTCGATGGCGTACGCGAAGCGATGCCCCAGTTCCTGGTCCACCTCGCTGTAGATGTCGGTCTGCACCGCCAGCATATCCTTCGGCTTCAGCCCGTCGCGCCCCTGCAGCGCCTTGTAAATCCGCTCCGCGCGGTAGGGATCGATCCACTCCAGCGCCAAAGGGTACGGCGACTTGTCCGTGGTCACGCGCGAATTTGCGGTTGCCAGGAATCCCGACGGCGGATCGAACGCATTCGGCATCCCATCGAAGGGAATATAGCCCTGCCACTCGTGCGCGTTGTCCGCAATGGGCACGCCTTGCAGCCCGGCCGGCCGCAGCGGCACCCGGCCCACCGCATGATACGCAATGTGACCCTGGTCATCGGCATACACCACGTTCTGCGTGGGCCAGCACCAGTTGCCCAGCGCCGCGGAGAATTCAGTCCAGTTGGACGCCGTGTTCATCTCGTAGATGGGCAACCCGTGCAGCGCGGGATCGTGCAGCGTCCACTTGAGCGCCAGCGCCTGTGTCTCGTCGGGGATAAGGGGCGTCACGATCGGCCCGTGGTCCGTCGACTCCACATCCACAGTCAGATCTTTGGAGCCGCGCACAACGATCGTCTCGTGGTCCACCGCCAGCGGCTTCCAGCTTCCATCCGCCGCCTGGTAATTGCCTTTGCCGTCCAGCTTCTCTGCGTAGACGTCCTGCACGTCCGCATACAACGCCGTAAAGCCCCACGCAACGTGATCGTTGTGTCCGGCAATCACACCCGGGATTCCCGGCAGCGTCACCCCGGCAGCGTGATACCCCGGCGCCTTCATCTCCGCCATGAACCAGATATTGGGAACCTGGATGGGAAGGTGCATGTCGTTGGCAAGCAGCGGCCGCCCGCTGGCGGTGTGCTTGCCGCTGATGACCCAGTTATTCGAGCCTGGCGCGCAGCCGTCGCAGTCCGGCAATGCCAACTCCGCCAGCAGCGCGTTCATCCCGGCCCGCACCGGCTCGTCATTTTCGGCAGCGTGGGTGGGTGGGATTGGGCCCGGCTCGTCATTCTCGCGAGCGTGGGTGCCCCATCCTTGCGCGGCTTTATCGCGCGAGGGTGAGATTGACGGGCTTTGAAGGGGCACGGCTTTAGCCGTGCCGTAAACGCCGGCCAAAACGGACGGGGCTTTAGCCCCTGAGGCATGCGCGGCTCCGAACAAGATACGGGCTTCACTGCCTCCGCGTAGGGTACGGGCTTCAGCCCGTACGTCAGTCACCCCAGCAACCGGTCGGGCTTTAGCCCCTGACGGACTCGCCGCCACCGCCGTATCGTCGTCCTCATCCCCCGTCGCAGCCGGTGCCGCCTGCGGCTTTGACCAGTCAATCAACTCGCCCGTCGGCGGCTTGTCCCGCCACGACCCCACCGGATACAACTCCGCCTCGAGCTGCGGATTATTCAGCCTAGCCCGGATCCGCGCCCGCTCCACCTTCACATCCCAGTGGGTATCCAGCATGTCGATCATCATCGTCCCCACGCTGAGCGAGTCCGCGCCTCGCCACGGCTTGGGTGTGTACATCAGCATGCGGAACTCCCCGGGCAGATTGTTCCGGTGCTGCTGGATGTAGAGGTTCACGCCGCCCGCGTATTCATCCAGGCGGTGCTTCTCCTCCGCGCTCAGGCTCACGTAGATGTGCTCCGCCGCCCGCCGGAAGCCCAGCACCCGCTGCATCCGGTCGTGCTTCACCAACGCCGGTCCCAGGATCTCCGCCAGCTCGCCGTTGGCGTTGCGCCGGTAAATGTCCATCTGCCACAGCCGGTCCTGTGCCGTCACGTAGCCCTGCGCTGTGAACAGGTCGTCCTGCGTTGCCGCCTCAATGTAGGGCACGCCGTGCGCATCGCGCCGAACCGTCACCGGCGCGGACAATCCCGGCAGCCGAATCGTGCCGTCCAGTTGCGGTAGCGAGGCCTTCTCCGCCGCGCGCAGCCACAGTACCCACCCCACCACCAGCGCACACACCAGCAGCACCAGCACCAGCAGCGTGTACAGCACCACACGAAGCCAGCGCCACCGCCGCTTCTGCGGCGCCATCCGGAGCGTTCTGGAAAATGAGGAAGCGATTGCGTCGGAGTCGGCCATCGGTCAATGACAGGATAACGCCATATGAGGGCGCAACCGATCTCCAAACTGGGAACAGCGAGCATCTACCTTCGCGCGGGTGCTGTTGCGCACGTAATAGAGGAACGTCTCGCCTTTCTCCATCGTCACGTAATCCTTGGGGATCTTCTTGTTATTACTGCGAGCAGCATGGACCGCAGCCCACACAGCAGAGATGGGAAGTTGGATGGCAACCAGCGGAGCATCAACGATTGCCATCCCGATCGCTGCACCTTCCTCAGCGCCCAACTCGCCTCTTTCGGCAGCGGTGTGCTCGGAAAGTCGAAGGTCGCATCCACCGGCCATCAGCTTCGGATCCGAGAACTGGATCATGCTCCCTGCATGAGTGATCTTCACCGTCGTCCGCATCCCGGCCGGCGCCACCACAACCCCATCCGCCACCACATCCGACGCCACTTCAAGCTGAACGACATATCCCTTGTGGTCAGTTGCGGTGCTCAGTCCTTCCATGAGCCGCAGCTTCACCTGCGTGTCCTGCGGAATCACAACTTCTGTCGCTGCCGGCGCTGGAGGAGGCGAAGCAATTTGCTGCGCCGCCGAGAAAGCGCTCGCAGAAACTGCAAAACCTGCAAACATTGCCAAGCTCCATGCTCGCTTCACTGGACCCTCCATTCGGTGCAGTTCTCGAATCGAACAGCGTCATCAGCGGCTCGCCGGGAGCCTCCACTTCCAGGGCCGGAGCTTTCCCGGCGGCACGCTTACGAGAGCCCGCCTGCCGTACACCACGGGTCCCGGGGGCGAACCGTTGTCTCGGTTCATATAGGCGAGCGGCGCGCCGATGGCACCGACGATCAGCGCCCCGATCGCTCCATCCGCCGCGGCTCTCCCGTCGCTCGTCGTCGCGGTCGCACATAGCCCCACCAGGATTCCGCCGGCGATCATCGACGAGATCCAGGCGGGGTGGTGGTCCGGTCTCGGTTGGGGCATCGTCAGCTCCACGTAGAGCAACGTCGCGCGCTCGAAGCGAAATCCGGTCCCGTCCGGGCTTCCGGCGGCATCGCAAAAGAGAGCCGCATCCGTAGAGCTCGCGAATCGGCATTGCAGCGGCGGCCCATATGTGCTCGCCACCACAATCGGCTCGCCATATGCGATGTGCTGAATCTTCTTCCAGTCCCGATCGGAGATCTGCGGATTGGCCGGTACAGATTCGCTCGGCCGTGAGGTTGATTGAGTCCCGCCAGAACTTTCGGCCGGAGCCGGACCGTCCGGCAATCCCTGGCACACCGCCGCCAGTGGCGACAGAACGAGGACGAACAGCGTGAGCGTGAATCCAATCTGTCTCATGCCTGCCATCGTGGCAGGCCGGCGGCCCGCGCGGTCGCCCGCTCAGGACACTTTCGCCGCTGTCACAATGCGTTCCCGGTGCTTAGCGCCGCTTCGGCTCCAGCGCGCACCGCCGCTTCCGCCGCCTTCACCTGCGCCTGCGCCTGCTCTGCCAGCAGCCGGAAGACGATCGCCCGGCATCCCCGCGGAAGCTCTCGCGCCGTGCACACGTCGCACACCACCGCCGCAGCCGTGCTCAGGCCGCGCTTCCATCCCGGCTGCGCCGCGTCGCGCACAAGCAGACCCTCCGGAGACAGCCCTGCCGCAATCAGCATGGTCCGCGCGATGCGCTGGAAATCCCCCCACCGCGACGCGATTGCCACCAGCACTCCCACCGGAGGTGGAAGGTATCCACCCAGCGCCGGCGCCACCGGATGCACCTCCAGCACCGTCAGCTCAGTCCCGCCTGGCAGCAGCTTTCGCACCGTAGCCGCCTTGCTGGGAAGCACCACCGCCATCGCTCCGTCCAGCACGGCGGTTTCGGCGCATTCGTCCGGCGCACAGCCTGTCACGGGCAGTTCCGCGGTCCCCTCCATTTCGGCAATCACGATCCTCCGCAGTTCCGCGTCCGGCTCGATCACCACCCATCTGCCCGGCGGCGCAATCTGCAGCCAGCGCCGCACGCGTTCGCGCACCAACTCCGGCGTCGCACCGGCCTTTCGCGCCCGCGCCACCAACTCACCGATCAGTTCATCGACTGCAAGCTCTGGGCTCTGCGGCAGCCTGGGCCGCGCCGCGCTCACGTACACACCGCTTCCGTGCCGGAACTCCAGCCACCCCGCCGCTTCCAGCTCCTTGTAGGCCGCGCTGGCCGTGTTGGCGTGGATTCCGAACCGTCGCGCCAGCTCCCGTGTGCTCGGCAGCCGCTCGCCCGCCTTCAGCTCCCGGCACAGGATCCCCAGCCGCACCTGCGTGGTCAGTTGTTCACGCAGGCTCACCTCGCCCGTCCGGTTCAACCAGAGCCGCATCGGCGCGCCCTCAGCCTGCCGCCTGATGCATCATCGCGCCCGGCGCTTCAGCCTGTCGCCGGCGTCCGTACTGCACCACCAGCACCAGCAGGATCAGCAGCATAATCGGAATCACCAGCAGGCTTCCCTCCGGCCCGTCCAATCCTCCGCTCCAGATCGCCGGACCGGAGGAGGTCGCCGTCATCAAGTGTCCCTTCGCAATCATCCCCGAGTCCGGCGTGCCGTAGAAGTACGTCTCCGCCCAATCCCACGCCGCATGGCACCCAATCGCCCACCACACTGAACCCGTCACCTTCACGCTGACGCAGAACACGAATCCGATCCCGGCTGCCGCGAAGATCCCAATCCAGTTCTCGCCCCTATTACCGGTGTGAATCGCGCCAAACAAGGTCGAAGTGACCCATGCGGCCTGCCACAATCCTGCCTGCGAATTTCTGCGCCATGCAAGCCATGCGCAGGGCAGAATTCCTGCCAACGCAAACAAGAAGACGCCCAATGCCGTCACGTGGTTCGCCGAAAATACCGCGTATGCGCAAATCCCCGCTTCTGCCGCCACGGCCCACCAGAAATTCACCCCGCGCGTCAGGCTTGCGAACAGAAAGCACCGGAATGAGCCTTCCTCTACCAATCCAACCATCAGAAAGACAGCCGCCCAAACTGCTCCTGATGCCAGGATGGCTCGCATGCCCTCGGCGCCAGGCGTCACTCGGACCCACCCGCCAAGTTCAAGCAGCCCCAGAAGCGCGGAAACAGCCCCGAATCCGGTCAGCGCTCCTGCCAGCGAATGTCTCACTCTTCTCGGACCAACCAGGTTGTATTCCCTGATCCGCCGCCCTTCGACCAGTGCCAGTAAGAAGCCCGCTGCAACCACCGCAGCCAGCGGAATCGTCTCCCCCACCAGCATTCCCATCGGCGAAGTCCGATCCCTGAAGAGCCACGGAACCAGAATCATCGCCAGTGTGCCGGCGACCGGTAAGAGAATCTTGAACGCCGCAATAAAAAGCCCAGCCGACCAGCCGCATCGAAGCCCCTGCGGCCCAATGAAGGCCCATAGAAGAAAGTCCCCACGGTCCGAGCTGTCCGGTCCTGCGATCCTCGACGCGCGCACCGTGTCACCCCATTTCAGGCCGACATCACGATCCCCGGGGACCTCCGGTACGGGCGTCGGGTTCTCCGGCTCCATGAAGCCTCCTATTTCCGGAATCCTCGTGGGGAATCTTACTCGAACAAGGTCTAGGCGCGCATCGCTAATGTCGTTCCAAGGTTCCTGTTCGCGGAGAAGGCACCGGCAAAAAGAAAAGGCGGCGCAATCAGCCGAACTGCGCCGCCCTGCTTTTCTTGTCCCTTGTCCCTTGTCCCTTTTCCCTTATCCCTGCCCTACTCGTCCCGCAGCGCCTCCATCGGGTCCACGCCGGCAGCGCGCCGCGCCGGAATCCAGCTAGCCAGCAGCGCCGTACCCACTACCGCGGCCGTAATCGTCGTAAACACCACCGGATCATTCGGGCTCACTCCGCGCAACAGGCTGGCCACCAGGTGAGACAGTCCGAACGCCATCGCCAGTCCAATCAAAACCCCGGCCGTCATCAGCCGGCCCGCGCGGCCCATGATCATACCCAGCACATCTTCCCGCCGCGCGCCCATCGCCAGCCGCACTCCGATCTCCCGCGTCCGCTCTCCCACAAGATTCGCCATCACACCGAAAATGCCGATCGCCGCCAACAGCATCGCGATCAGGGCGTCCACCCCCAGCAGCACCGCGGCGTAGATCAGCCCCGTCAGCTGCACCTGCAACTGTTTCTCCCATGTCTGCACCGTGTCCAGCGGCAGCGTGGCATCGAGGCCGGCAAGCGCCTTGCGCGCCGGAGCAGCCAGTGCCATGGGGTTGCCGTCCGTCATCAGCGCGTAGGATTCCTCGTGCGTCGGCACCTGCGCCGCGTTCACGTACACCGCCGGCTGGATGTGCTCGTCCCACAGCGAGTAGTTCGTCTCCTCCGCCACACCCACAATCGTCAGCCAGGGCGTTTGCGTGTCTGCGGCGGCGCCCATCCGGATGTGCTGCCCCATCGGATTCTGATTCGGGAAGTACCGCTCCGCATACCGCCGGCTCACCACCGCCGCCGGCTGCGCTCCCAGCGCGTCGCTGGCGCTGAAGCCGCGGCCAGCCACGATAGGGATGTGAAACGCCGAAAAATACCCGCCGCTGACGGTTTCCCGTATCGCGCTCTGGAACTTCCCTGGCATCACCGGCCGGTTCTCGATCGCCGTATCCTGCACCCAGCCGAAGTCGCTATAGGGCAGTGCACCCACGACTTCCGCATGACTCACCCCGGGTAGCGCGCGCAGCTTCGCCAGGCTGTCCACGTACCATGCAGCCATCTTCTGCGGCGTGTTGTAGCGCTTGTCCGGCAAAGCCACCCGGAACGTGAGCACGTGGCTCGGATTGTAAGCATCGGCCACATGCAGCAGCGCATTCATGCCCTTCGACATGAGCGCGGCGCCAATCACCAGCGCCACCGCAAGCGATATCTGCGCGACCGCGAAGATGCTCCGCAGCCGGTGCGAGCGCCGCGAACCCGTGGTTCCACGCGAACCCGCCCGCAGCTGATCCACCAGCTTCACCCGCAGCGCTTCCAGCGCCGGCGCAAACCCTGAAACCACTCCGGTGCCCACCGCCAGCAGCAGCGAGAATGCCAGCGCTCTTCCGTTCAGCGACGTGTTGGACCACCCCGGCATATAGCGCGCCACCTGTGGCGGCATGGTCACCAGGATCATGTGCAGATAAAGGCTCGCGAACGCCAGGCCCCCCAACGCTCCGGCAAGCCCCAGCACCACGTTCTCCGTCAGCAACTGCCGGATCACCCGCGTCCGGCTGGCGCCCAGCGCCGAGCGCAACGCAATTTCCGGCCGCCGGGCGATCCCGCGCGCAAACTGGAGATTAGCCACGTTGGCGCACACCACCAGCAGCACAAACAGCGTGGCCCCCATCAGCAGCTTGTAATACCGTGGCGTGTACGGTCCATTGACGCCATCCAGCAGCGTCTCCACCTTGACGTTCCATCCCTCGTTGGTCGCCGGATACGCCTTGGCCAGCCCCTGCCCGATGATCCTCATCTCCGCCTGAGCCTGCTCGACAGTCACGCCATCGCGCAGCCTCCCGATCACGAGGTAGTAATGACCCGCGCGGTCGCTTTGTTGCCGCGGCGTGGGCGCAAACGGAACAAAGACATCCATCTGCGAGGGATATTGCGTCGTCTTCGGCATCACGCCAACAACCGTGTACGCTCTCTGGTCGAGCTGAATGGTCTTGCCCAGAACGCCCGGATCGGCACCGAAATGCTGCTGCCAGAAGGCGTAGTTCAGAACCACCACGTCGTCGCGCCCAGGCTGGCATTCGCTGTCAGTAAAGACACGCCCCAGCAAAGGCTGCTCCCTGAGCACACTGAAGAAGCTTGCCGAACTCTCCGCCGTTTGCACCCGTGCGGCATCGCCCGCGCCGGTCAGCGTCATGTTCAAGCTCAACAGAACGCCCGTCTGCTGGAACGACCGGCTCTGCCGGCTCCAGTCCTCATAGTCGGCCAGCGTCACTGTCGTAAAAAACACGTTATCGCCCCGATCGCGTTCCTCCGCCATGGTCACCACGCGATCCATCTGCGGCACCGCCAGTGGACGCAGAACCACGGCGTCCATGCTGCTGAACATCGCCGTGTTGGCTCCGATCCCAAAGGCAATCGTGACCACTGCCGCCAGCGTGAAGCCAGGCGATTTGGCCAGTTGACGCAGGGCATAGCGCAAGTCATTGAATAACGCCGACATAACATGCTCCCAAGAACCCGGAGTTAGGCTGTTTGGCTCTTTCACACTCTTTTTAAGCACCCCGGCCTCCAAAACGCTCCAAGCGAAACATGAATAGAGTCAGCAGCTTGGCGCGGCGGCTTTCCCTTCTTACAAGTGCAGGACTGTTCGCAACTGGCCACCCTGTCCGCTACCGGACACCTGCACCTTCCTTCCCTGGCCACGCCGCCTCCTGGCCCTCGGGGCCTTGGTCGCGGGTTCCGGCGCTTGACACAATCGCCGCCGACCGCGATTCTTAAAAGTTCTGGTTCTTACGCTTTTTTCCGGAAGGAATCGCTCGTCTTGCAGGTTCGCGTCTTTTACCACGACAAATGTTTCGACGGCGCCTGCTCGGCCTCGCTCTTTGCCCGGTTCCACCGCGAGTGCATCGCCGCAGGCCAGCCCGCCACGTACTCTTTCCATGGTCTCGTTCACCGCGCCGGCGCGCTCTTTGACGAGTCCGAGTTCACCGGCGACGAGAACGCCATCGTCGACTTCAAGTACTCCGCCTCGCCGTGCATCACCTGGTGGTTTGATCACCACCTTTCCGCCTTCCTCACCCCCGCCGACCAGGCCAACTTTCAGGCCTGCCAGCAAGACCCTGCCTGCGCCGCGCGCAAGTTCTTCGACCCCAACTACACCTCGTGCACCAGCTTCCTGGCTGACATCGCCGCCGCCCGCTTCGGCTTTGACACCAAGCCAGTCGCCGAACTCATCCATTGGGCCAACATCGTTGACGGCGCGCTCTACGAGAGCCCCGAGGCCGCCGTCGAAATGGCCGCGCCCGCCATGAAGCTCACCCTCGTCATCGAGTCCACCCAGGACCCCGCCTTTGTCCCGCGCCTCATCCCGCTGCTCACTGAGATTCCCCTGGCCGATGTCCTCACCCTGCCCTTCGTCGCCCAGCTTCTGCCTCCGCTGCTCGAGCGCCACCACCAGGCCCTCGAGCTCATCCGCTCCCGCGCCGAAGAGCGCGACGGCACCATCTTCTTCGACATCACTGACCACCCCACCGAGGGCTTTAACAAGTTCATCCCCTACTACCTTCATCCGGAGGCCACCTACTCCATCGGCCTCTCCAAATCCAGCTTCCGCACCAAGGTCGCCGTGGGTTCCAACCCCTGGACCAAGGCCGACCCCGCCAAAATGGTGAACCTCGCCCAGATCTGCGAGCGCTACGGCGGCGGCGGCCACGCCAGGGTAGGCGCCATCAGCTTCCCTCCTGACCAGGAAGAAAAAGCTCGCGCCGCCGCACAAGAAATCGTCGCCGAACTGCGCGCGAAAAATCCGCTCTAAGCGCAAGCGGCGCCCCGTCGATGTCTTGACATTGTCAAGACATCATCCTATTATGACGCTCAGAGGCTTATCCCATGGCCACCCAGCCCATCTCAACCGAGCGCCGCACTGAGAAACTCGACGTTCGAGTATCGCCCTCGGCCAAAGCCAAGCTTCAGGCTGCGGCTGCGGCTGCGCGCCGCTCCATGACCGATTTCGTCATGGAAAGTGCACTCGCCCGAGCCGAGGAGACGCTAGCCGACCGCCGCATCTTCGGCCTGGACGCGGAGCATTGGACAGAGTTCCTCGAAGCGCTCGACGCCCCGCCGCGCCCACTCCCTCGGCTCAAGGCACTACTGGAAAAGCCCGGCTTCTTTAACTCCGGGCCGGAAGCAGAGTAGGACAATCCACCAACCGCGCGCTGGAGTTCTTACTAGACAGGCATGTGCAAGTGAGCGAAACCCGCGTCATCGAGAAGCTCCGTACGGAACATCGTCTGGACTACTTCGACTGCGGTCAGTCCGACCTCAACTTGTGGCTTGTCCGGCACGCTCTTCAGAATCAGTTCTCAAACTCAGCACAAACTTATGTCGGTTTGGTGAATGGCTCCGTCACCGGCTTCTACAGCCTCGCCGTCGGGCAAATCGAGTTCGCGGACGCACCGGAACGCCTCCGCAAGGGCCTCGCCCATCATCCAATCCCTGTCATGCTGCTCGCTCGCCTGGCGGTGGACCTGCGATGGCAAGGCCACGGCATTGGCCAGGCGCTCCTTCTAGACGCGGTCTTGCGTACACTTCAGGCCGCGGACATCGCTGGCATTCGGGCCCTCGCCGTTCACGCCAAGGATGATCGAGCGCGCCAATGGTACGAACGATTCGATTTCGCGCCATCTCCGACCGACCCGCTCCATCTCTTCGTGCTCCTCAAGGACCTGAAGCGCATCGTGGGTGAGCGGGAGAGCTGAACCACTCATAAGAACAGGAGCCGGCGTGCTCCAGCTCTTAATTCTCAGACTGGAAAGACCGAAACCGGACCGCCTCACGCACCCAAACGCACCAATCTCTCCCGAAAGTACCCCTTCCAACTCTCGGGCAGCGCATCCACCGCGATGGCTCGCCTCACCTGGCGAACATCCTCAAGACCGTACCTCCCCGTCACGTGCAAACGAGTGATATCGGAGACGGAAACAGAATCTGGATCGCGGCTGACCAGGGTCATATCGTCGCCGGCGCCCACATCGCCCTCGCGCGTCACCGCCACGTAAAACCCCGTGCGCCGGCTGCGGAGAAACCGCTTCACCATCTCGTCCGACCCGAATCGAATGCCAAGTTTGTAGCACGGCATCCGCGGCTGCGTGACCACCACTTCCGCCGACCCAACCGAGAACCGGTCGCCGATATAAACGGATTCCTCTGAAAATCCCTCAACCGTGAAGTTCTCGCCGAACACTCCCATCGGCAACGAACGGCCGGCCAACTCCGCTTTCCAATAGGAGTAATGCTCGATCGGATAGCAGTAAACAGCCTTGTCTTTCCCGCCGTGCACGGTCAGATCGGATTGCCTGTCCCCATCCAGGTTCAGCGTCCGCAGCGCAATCCGCCCTTCCACCGGCTCTTTGTAAATGGACGTGGTCACATTCGTGCCGTGCCACTCAACCAGCCGCGACAGCCCGCAATTGACAGAGAGAATTCTCATAATGTTCCGGTGATTGGATGACCAGTCCCATCCCCGGTCGCAGCGAATCCGTTCCATCGGACAGACCTATTCCCTGTTCCCTGTTCCCTGTTCCCTGTTCCCTCCATCCCTCTTGACAGCCCGCCCGTCCCGTCCTATACCAGTAGCATGTCTACCGTAGACAATCTACCCGAAGACGAGCGGCTCGACCTCCTCCAGGGAACCCTCGAAGTCCTCATCCTCCGCAGTCTCCAGCTCCATCCCAATCACGCCTACGGTATCTCCCAGTTCATCCAGCACCAGTCCGACGACGAATTCCTCGTCGACAACGGCTCCCTCTATCCCGCGCTCCAGCGCCTCCTCCAGCGCCAGTGGATCGCCGCCCAGTGGAAGACCTCGCCCAACGCCCGCCGCGCCCGCTATTACCGGCTCACCCCCGCCGGGCGCAAACAGCTCGCCACCGCCACCGGCAAGTGGCGCCGCTTTGTCGATGCCATGGCGCGGGTCCTCGCGCCGGAAGGATGAATCATGCGCCAGTGGTGGTCGAAAATCCGCAGCCTGTTCTCCTCCCGCCCTTCCATCTCCGATGAGCTCGGCGAAGAGATGGAAGCGCATCTCCAGTTCCTCATCGAGGACAATCTGGCCCGCGGCATGACGCCCGCACAGGCCCGCGCCGCCGCCCATCGCCACTTCGGCAACCAGGCCCTTGTCCGCGAGCGCGCCTACACCGCCTGGCAGTTCCCCTCCTTTGAAACCATCCTCCAGGACATTCGCTACGGCATCCGCGGTATCTTCCGCGCGCCCGCTTTCGCGCTCATCGTCATCCTCACCCTCGCCGTGGGAGTGGGCGCAAACACCGCCATCTTCAGCGCCGTCTACACCGTCCTGCTCAAGCCGCTGCCTTTCCCTTCAGGTCAGCGCTTAGTCTGGCTCGGTGAATCCGCTCCCAAGGCCGAAGGCATCAGCGTAACCTGGATCAACTTCCAGCACTGGCAGAACGAGAACCACTCCTTCGAGACCATGGCCGGCTTTCAGACCGCCGACCTCACGCTGACCGGCCGCGGGCAGGCCGTCCTCACCCACGCCGGCGTCGTCACCAGCCAGTTCTTCGCGCTCACCGGCTCACGCGCCATGCTCGGCCGCCTGTTTACCGCCTCCGACGACGATCTCCACTCCCCGGCTACTGTCGTTGTCAACGAAGGCTTCTGGTCAAAGAATCTCGGGGCTGACCCTCGCATCGTCGGCAAGCCCCTTATGCTCGACGGCGCCTCCTACGAAATCATTGGCGTCTTACCCCGCGACCCCGGATTCTTCCTTCGCACGCCCGACTACTACCTTCCTTTCCGCCCCTCGCCCCAGCAGCTATCCAAGCGCTCCGCGCACGGCTCTATGCGTGTCCTTGCGCTCCTCAAACCCGGCGTCACCCTCGCCCAGTCGCGTTCCGACCTCGACAGCATCATGGAGCGACTCGCGCACGCCGACCCCGGTCCCGAAGACACACACCGCGCATACGCGCAATTCCTCACCCAGGAACGCACCGGCGACGTCAGCCACGCCCTCGCGCTGCTCATGGGCGCCGTCGCCTTCGTCCTTCTGCTCTCCTGCGCCAACGTCGGCGGCCTTCTGCTCATGCGCGTCACCACCCGCGCCCGCGAAATGGCCATCCGATCCGCCCTCGGCGCCGCCCGTGCCCGCCTGGCCCGCCAGCTGGTCACGGAAACTCTCCTGCTCGCCTCCATTGGCGGCGCTTTCGGCATGCTGCTCGCCGCGCTCGGCCTGCGCGCCATGGTCGCCCTCGGCCCGCGCGATATCCCCCGCCTCTCTGAAGCCACGCTGGACATCCCGGTGCTGCTGTTCGCCACCGCGCTCACCCTGGCCGTCGGACTCCTCTGCGCGCTCGTGCCCGTCTTCAGCTCAGGCCGCGTCAATCTCAACGTGGTCCTGCGCGAAAGCTCCGCCGGCTCCGGCGCCGGCCGCCTCGGCCACACCCTCCGCACCGGCCTCGTCGTCGCTGAAGTCGCCGCCGCCGTCGTCCTCCTCTTCACCTCCGGCCTGCTCCTGCGCAGCCTCTTCGTCGCAGAAACCGCCTCGCCCGGCTTCGATCCCAGCCGCGTCCTCGCGCTCGAACTCCAGCTCCCGCCCATCCGCTACAAGTCGGATCCGGCCATCCTCGATTTCTACAGCCGCCTCGAATCCGCCCTCCGCGCTCAGCCCAGCGTCCTTTCCGTCGGCGCGGTCAACTGCCCGCCCGCCGCCGGTGATTGCGAAGACTGGTGGTACTCCATCCAGGAAAAGCCCGCACCCTCCCGCGACAATATGCCCCTCACCCTGCTCAACACGGCCGATCCGGGATACTTCCAGACCATGCGCATTCCCATCCTCGCCGGGCGCGGACCATCTCCCCAGGACACCGCCGGAGCCCCGCCCGTCGCTATCATCAACCAGGTCCTGGCCCAAACCTGGTTCCCTGACCCCCAGGCGGCCATCGGCCGCCACATCAAGATCGGCGGCCCGTACACCAAGGGCCCCCTGCTCGAAATCGTTGGCGTCACCGCAAACGTCTCCCAGATGGGTCTCGATGCCGACCCCCTGCCTGAAATCCTGTATCCTGCCGCGCAGCATGTAGACCACTCCATGGTGGTTATGATCCGCACCAGCGGCAACCCCGAGGCACTGGTGGATCCCGCTCGCCGCGTCATGGCATCCATCGATCCAAATGTCCCCATCCAGTCGCTCAAAACGGCGGATGAGTGGCTCGGCGCAACCCTCCTCCAGCGCCGGTTCATCGCCCTGCTGCTCTCGGTGTTCGCCGCCATCGCTGTGGTGCTTGCCGCCATCGGCGTCTTCGGTGTTCTCAATTCCTGGGTCGGCAGCCGGCGCCAGGAGATCGCGATCCGCAAGGCCATGGGCGCGCGTACCGCGGCCATCCTGCGCCGCACCGGCCGCCAGGCCGCCGTCCTCGCCTTCATCGGCCTCGCCATCGGTCTCGGCGGTAGCTGGGCCGCCGCGCGCTGGATGAAGAGCCTCGTCTACGGCGTCTCCGCCCACGACCCGCTCGTGCTCTCCGGCGCCGCCATCGCAGCGCTGCTCATCGTCCTTCTCGCCGCCGCCGTCCCCCTCGCCCGCGCCGCAAGGGTCGATCCCATCGCCGTCCTCCACGAACCCTGAAACGCCAAACGCCGCGCAAGGCGGCGTCTCCGTTCACGGTTTACACTTCGCTGTTTAGGATTCACTGTTCACGGTCAACGGTCGAGTGCGCTCTGCCACCCTCCGCAGCACCCCGGTCAGCAGCAGCGTAAGCGCCAGTGCCATCGGCGCCGCAATCACCAGCCACGCCACCAGCGCCTGACCCGCCAGCATCCCAAGCTGCTCCAGCAGCGGGCCCGGCATATGCCACACCGCCGCCACCGGGCTGTGCACCAGCATCCCCATATCCATATGCGGGCGCGTCAGGGCCGGCATCAGCCAGCCGCCCAGTTTCACCAGCGGCGCAATCAGCGCCACCTGCACCGGCATCGCGGCATAGTTGGCAGCCTGGATGGCCGGATGGTTCAGCCGGAACGCCGCCGCCACCAGCAGGCAAAGCCCTGTCGGCACGCCTACTACCGGAATGCACCCGAGCACAAATCCCACCGCGAGCGTCAGCGCCAGCCGCTCAGGCGAAAAGCCTTGCCGCAGCCACCCCAGCGCCCGCGTCTGCATTTCTGCCCAATCTGGAATCCGGCTGTTCATACCTCTGACCTTAGATTGTTCGATGCACGAAGGTCACCAATGTCCAGTGAAACTTTATCGGAAGTGCCAGAATGGTCAGCAGTTCCGGGAGACAGGGAGCAAGGGAACCAGGGCGCGAGAAAGCCGGAAATGCGCGAAAAATAAAAACGACGATGTCAATTGGAATGATGGAGTTACGACCTCAAAATGCAGTGAATTGCGCACGGTTCCCCGGGGGCTGCCTGGGAGGCGGTCGCTGGTGCGGGTTAGCATGGCGTCGGATTGCATGGAGGGAACTTCCCTTCCCCGTGGCCAGAGATTCCTGCGGCCGCAGACGGCAACGCCCGCCTGGTGGGGCGGGCGCAGTTCCTACAACAAATCTATTATAGCACGGGTCTGCAACGCGCGCCGTCACGGTTGTAATTCCTGCGTTGGGAAAGGATTCCCCAGACCCCGAAAGGGTCGGTGATCGCTCTTTTTCTTCGCATATCATTCATCTAGATAGATGATAAGGAACGAATTGAGAGGGGAGTCGTTTATATCATTCATCCAGATAGATGATAGGCGACGGGTGATGCAGGAGCCGTGAGGGACCAATTCCGGGATCAGCGGCTGGGGGATATTCTCCGGCGCGGTATTGCGAAGGGAGTGTTCCGGCGGGACGTGGATGTGGAAACGATGCGCCAGGATCCGCCACGGGATTTGAGTCACACCGTCCCTTTAGGACGGCGGGTTGATTGGGGCATGCCTTGCCCGGGTTTCACCCCGGGGCTCCTTCGAAAATAGGCAAAAGCGCCCAAGAGCGTCCGGATCCGAACCGCCGCCGATTTTCATGCGTGGTTGTGAGCCGAAGGATCATGGATGGCCAATTTCATTGGCTCCCGGTGTGAGCCGCGGAACGATGCGTCCCTCCCTCTGGTCCTTCCAGGTCTAATGCGGCGATGACCAGCGCGATGTGGGAAAACGCCTGCGGGAAGTTGCCCACCAGGCGCTTCTGGCTAGTGTCGTACTCCTCTGACAGCAGGCCAAGATCGTTGGAGAGGCCAATAAGCCGCTCGAAGAGAGCGCGGGCATCGCGCTTGCGGCCGAGAGCAACCAGACTGCTGACCATCCAGAAGCTGCACGCCAGGAATGCGCCTTCTCCGGGCGGGAGTCCGTCCTGGACGTTGGCAGTGTCATAGCGCATGACGAACCCATCCCTCATGAGCTCGCGTTCGATGGCTTCGACGGTACCCTGCACTCGCGGATCGTCGCCGTGAAGAAATCCCACCTGCGGCATGAGGAGCAACGATGCGTCGAGCTGATCGGTGTCATAGTGCCGGACAAAGCTGTTCTTTTGCGCGTTGAAGGCATTGGAGCAGATCTGCGCGTGAATCTCGTCCCGGATCGTCTTCCACTTCTCGACGGGGGCGCGGTATTTGAGTTGCTCGGCCAGCTTAATGCCGCGATCGAAGGCCACCCAGGCCATCATCTTGGAATACGTGAACTGGCGCTTGCCGCCGCGCGTCTCCCAGATGCCCTGGTCGGGATCCTGCCAGATCTGTTCCAGGCGATCGAGCAGCCGAGCCATGACGCGGAAATCGGCTTCTCCGTGAATCGACATGCTCCTCTGGGCGTGGAAGAAGCAGTCGAGCATCTCCCCGTAGATATCGATTTGCACCTGGGTTGCGGCGCCGTTGCCGATGCGGACCGGGCGCGAACCCTCATAGCCGAGCAGCCACTCGGCTTCCCATTCCACCAGCTGGCGCTCGCCTTTGAGGCCGTACATGATCTGGACCTGGTCGGGGCTTCCGGCCAGGGCGCGCAGCAGCCAGTCCTGCCAGGCCGCGGCTTCGTCGTAGTAGCCGCCGCTGGTGAGCGCCATCAGGGTAAAGGTTGTGTCGCGCAGCCAGCAGTAGCGGTAATCCCAATTACGCACGCCGCCGAGCCATTCCGGCAGTGAAGTAGTGGGGGCGGCCACAATACCGCCAGTGGGCCGGAAGGTGAGCGCCTTGAGCGTGATCATGGATCGCTCGACGAGTTCGCGGTATTCACCGTGGTATTTGAGCTTCTCGGACCATGGAATCCAGAAATTCTCGGTATCCTTGAGCGCCTGCCCGGCGTCGATGGGCGCGGGGTCCTGCTCAAACGATTCGCCGTAAGTCAGCGTGAACCAGATGCGGTCTCCTTTGGCGACGTCAAAATCGGCGACGGTGGTAAGGTTTTCGCCGTGAACCGGCACCGAGGCGTGCAACATGGCGAGATGGGGTCCGGCGAGAGCGCGGACGCCGTCCTCGATCCGCGTAACCCAGGGAACGGTGCGGCCGTAGTCGAAGCGCAGCTTGAGCTCCATGCGCAGGGGGACTTTGCCTTTGACGCCTTCGACGATCCGCACCACATCGGAGTGGCGCTCGCGGACGGGCATGAAGTCGATGAGCCGCACGACGCCGTCCGGGTGCTCGAACATGGTCTCGAGGATCAGCGTGTGCTCGCGATACCGGCGCGTGGTCTTCCAATCACCATCGCAGGGGCAGATGCGCCAGAATCCGTTCTCCTCAGTTCCGAGCAGCGCGGCGAAGCAGGCTTCCGAGGCAAAGTTTGGCCAGCAGAGCCAGTCGATGGACCCGCGGTTGTCCACCAGGGCCGCCGTTTCACAATCGCCGATGAACGCGTAATCCTCTATGCGGGCCGCCATGGTTATTGCTCGTGGTAGTTCCGCATCAACCCGCCGTCAATGACGAAAGTTGAGCCGGTGATGTAAGCAGCGTCGTCGGAGGCGAGGAACGCGACCAGCCCCGCGACATCGTCGGGAGTTCCCATGCGGCCGAGCGGGATGTTGGCGAGGAGTGCGTTCAGCTTGGGCCTGTCCTCAAGCAGGGCTTTGTTGATGGGCGTGACGATAGCGCCGGGAGCGACGTTGTTGATGGTGATGCCCAACGGCCCCAATTCCACCGATAGATTGCGCATGAGCATGCGCAGGCCGCCCTTGCTGCAGCAATAGGTAGTGAAGCCCGGAAAGACCATGTCTTCATGAACGGAGCTGATGTTGACGATGCGGCCGGGTTTTTTTGCATCGCGCAGCCGGCGCACAAATGCCTGTGTGAGGAAGAACGGTCCGCGCAGATTGACCGCCATCACCTTGTCATACTCCTCTTCCGGCGTATCCCAGAAGTCGGAGCGCTTCTCTATGCCGGCGTTGTTGATGAGGATGTCGGCACCGCCGAAGGTGTCCCATGCCGCGTTGACCAGGCAGTTGACGTCGTCCATCCTGGTCACGTCGGCGTGAACAATCCGGCCTTCGCCGCCAGCGTCTTTGATGGCGCGCTCAGTCTCCTCGGCGCCTTCGGGCGTGCCGATGTAATCGACGATGACCCTCGCGCCTTCGCAGCCAAGGCGGCGGGCAATGCGCTGCCCGATGCCCGTACCGGCGCCAGTGACAATCGCCACTTTGCCCTTTAATCCGCGCATGAAACATCCTCTCCCGAGCGTAGAGAATCGCTTTCCCAATCGGTTAGATGCGCGGACGTGTCCGAGGTTCATGTCATGCCGCTTGCCGGAAGGAGTGTGCCATGCGCCTCGGACGGGGCCGCTGCGCCATCTCGGTCCCGGCAAGCTGCGCGTACCAGAACGCGGCTACGCTACGCACTGTCTGCTCCAGCGTCCGCCGCACGCGCCATCCGGTTGCAGCAGCAAATTCCGAACTATCCGCGTAGTAGAACGGCCGGTCGCCCGGGCGGGGCGGCTCGCGGCGCACCACCGCCGAGCGGTGACAGACGGTCTCAATCAACCCGATCATCTGGTTGACCGAAACGGCGTGTCCCTTGCCGCCGCCCACGTTGTACACGTGCCCCCTGGCGGCACCGATATAGGCGCGCGCAGCCATCAGCGCCTCCACCATGTCGGTCACATCCATCACATCGTGCACCTGGAGGCCGTTGCCGTAGATGGTCACCGGGCGGCCGGCGAGGATTGAATAGACAAGGTGCGACACCCAACCGTGGCCATGGTTCTCGATCTGCCGCGGCCCGGCGACGGTATCCACGCGCAGCGAAACCGCGGGCACGTCATACAGATGCGCGTAATCCAGTACAAACCGCTCTGCCGCGCCCCTGGAGCAATCGCACGGCGCGCTCTGAGCCACCGGGGCGCGCTCGGATATTCCGCGAAACTCCGGATCCACCGGCTGATAGGAAAGCCCATGCGGCCGCACCCGCAGCCAATTCAACTCTGCATAGACCTTTGCCGTGGAAACATAGACCACCATTGGCTGTCGCGGGGAACGGCGGACAGCTTCCAGCAGATTCAAAGTGCCGGTCGCGTTCACCTCGAAGTCGGTCTTCGATTCCGCTGCGCCTTCGCAGCGCGCAGCAAGGTGGAAGATTTCGTCGGCCCCTTTCACTGCATCGATCACTGCGGCCTCGCTGCACACGTCTCCGCGACAAAAGCGCAGGCGGTGCGCGCAAGCCTGCTCCTGCAGCCATCTGAGATTCAGCGCCGCTCCCGGATGCGAGAGATTGTCGAAGACGGTGATGCGCGCGTCACTCGTGGCCAGAAGGTGCGCTGCGAGATTGGCTCCGATGAACCCTGCGCCGCCGGTAATCAGGATGCCCGGGGGGTGCTTTTCGATCCTGCGGAACATAGATTATGCCTGCCGTCCAGACAGTGAACCGCTCTATGCGGGATCAGATGCAGTGGGTATCGTGCGCGGTTGACCGGGGCGCAATAAAGCGATATGCAAAGCGGCTTGCAATTCGCTGCGTGTTCGCCGGTTCCGCCACGTCGCGAGTGACAAGCGTCACGCCCAGGCCGATGGCGGCGTCCCATCCCAACAATCACGAAAACTTCTGGTTAGAATGCAGGAGAGGGGTTCGCGCGTTCCTATGAAATCATCTATCGCCGCGGTCGATGCAGGAAACAAAGTCCTCACCAAAAACAAGCACCTCATCCGCTGGGTGGAGAAGATCGCCGACCTGTGCCGTCCGGATGCGATCCACTGGGTGGATGGCTCCCAGGCGGAATATGATTTTCTCTGCGACCGCCTGGTCGACTCCGGCACCTTCAAGCGCCTGAACCCCGATCTCTGGCCCGGTTGCTACTACGCCCGCTCCTCGCCCAGCGACGTGGCTCGCGTGGAAGACCGCACCTTTATTTGCTCGCTGTCAAAGGACGCGGCAGGCCCCACCAACAACTGGGAAGATCCACACACGATGCGCCGCCGGCTGAGGCAGCTTTTCACCGGCTGCATGCAGGGCCGCACGATGTACGTGCTGCCGTTCAGCATGGGGCCTATCGGCTCGCCCATGTCCGGCATCGGCGTGCAGCTCACGGATTCGCCATACGTCGTGGTGAACATGCGCATCATGGCGCGCATTGGCGCTCCGGTCTTCGCGGAGATCGACAAGGACGAGCGCCGGGTGGTGCCCTGCGTCCATTCTGTCGGCATGCCGCTCAAGTCCGGCGAGAAGGACGTTTCCTGGCCGTGCAACGACACCAAGTACATTGTCCACTTCCCTGAGACACGCGAGATCTGGTCGTATGGCTCCGGATACGGGGGCAATGCGCTGCTCAGCAAGAAGTGCTTCGCATTGCGCATTGCTTCGAACATTGCCCGCGACGAAGGCTGGATGGCCGAGCACATGCTCATCCTCGGCGTCGAGGATCCCACCGGCACGAAGACCTACGTGGCGGCAGCATTCCCTTCGGCCTGTGGCAAGACGAACTTCGCCATGCTTATCCCGCCCAAGGCGATGAAGGGCTGGAAGGTGTGGACCGTGGGCGACGACATTGCGTGGATCCGCCCGGACGCCAATGGTATTCTGCGCGGAATCAATCCGGAGACCGGCTTCTTCGGGGTGGCGCCCGGCACCAGCAAGAAGACCAATCCCATGGCGATGGAAACGCTTGCGCGCAACTCCATCTTCACCAACGTGGCGCTTACCCCCGAAGGCGGCGTCTGGTGGGAAGGCATGACGAACACTCCGCCGGCCGAGTGCGAGGACTGGCGCGGCGAGCGCTGGACGCCGGAGATCGCGAAGGAAACCGGCCGCACCGCTTCGCATCCCAATGGCCGATTCACCGCGCCGGTGACGCAATGTCCCATCCTCGACCCCGCGTGGGAGTCGCCTGACGGAGTGCCCATCCAGGCGATCATTTTCGGGGGCCGCCGCTCGCACACGCTGCCGCTGGTCTACCAGGCGTTCAACTGGTCCAGCGGCGTTTACACCGGAGCCACCATGGGCTCTGAGACCACTGCCGCCGCCACCGGCGCCGTGGGCAAGGTGCGCCGCGATCCCATGGCCATGCTGCCCTTCTGTGGCTACCACATGGGCGATTATTTCCGCCACTGGCTGAAGATGCAGCGCGGCCTGGACCACACTCCGCGCGTCTTCCACGTGAACTGGTTCCGCAAGAATGCCGAAGGGAAGTTTCTCTGGCCGGGCTTCAGCGACAACATGCGCGTGCTGCGCTGGATTGTGGAGAGGGTGCAGGGGCGGACGCACGGGCGCGAAACTCCCATTGGCTGGGTGCCGCGCTACGACGACCTCGACTGGTCGGGCATGGACTTTCCGCGCGCAACCTTCGACGAACTGATGGAGGTGGATCGCGCCGCGTGGAAGCAGGAGGTGATTGGGCACGAGGGTCTCTTTATTGAATTGCATGACCATCTGCCGCCGGAGATGATTTACGAGCGCGAGTTGCTTATCTGCCGCTTGTGAAGGGCTGGGGCTCTAAAAGGGAAGCTTCGTGAACCGCGCTTTGCAATCCGCGAAACCGCGCATCCGAGATTCTCGAACTCTCTCGCGCAGGAGGAACCTGGACGCGATGGTAATCCAGCATCGGACCTTCGAACCTGATTGCGTCGCTGCACATGGACACTGCTCGATCCATCGCGCGGAATTGGAAAGGAGCGAGCGGTGCGGCTGCTTCTATTGCTTGGCAATCTTCTCGCCATCACAAATAACCGAATGGATCGATGACGGCCAGACCGCAATCTGTCCCGAGTGCCCTGTCGATGCAGTGATAGGCTCTGCGTCTGGCTATCCAATCACAAGAGAGTTCCTGGAAAGGATGCATGAACACTGGTTCTAATACCAAATCGCGCCTGCCTGCCTGCCATTGACGGGGCGAGAATTTGTGAACTATAGTTAACATATGTTCGAGGTCCGCAGGACGGACGTCTTTTCGCGGTGGCTCGACCAGTTACGCGACGATCAGGCAATCGCCCGCATTCTCACCCGCATCTACCGACTCTCGCTCGGCAATTTTGGCGATTCGAAATCCGTCGGGAGTGGCGTTAGCGAGCTCAGAATTGACTACGGGCCCGGCTATCGCGTCTATTTCGGACGGATTGGCTCGTCAGTCGTGTTATTGCTTGCTGGTGGAACCAAGAAGACGCAGCAAAAGGACATTGAGGGCGCCAAAGCGATGATGAAGGAGGTCGAACGTGTCCATTAAAACCGCACCATGGGACCCGGCGGAGTTCCTCACCACTCCTGGCCGCATCGCCGCCTATCTTGAGGCCGCTTTCGACGATGGCGATCCTTCGCTCATTGCGACCGCCCTTGGAGACATCGCTCGCGCCAGGGGAATGACCCAACTCGCCGCTGAAGCCGGCGTTACTCGCGAGGCGCTCTATAAAGCCCTTTCGCCCAGCGGCGATCCACGCCTCTCCACCCTCCTCGGCGTCATGAAGGCCCTCGGCATCAAGCTCAAGCCGCGCGCCGCCTGACCCGGCATCGATTGAGCACCGCGCCCGGAGAACCCCTTTCGTTGCACACGCCGCTGAGTTTCCATCCAGCTTTTCCTCAGCAGAATACACAGGAATACATTTGGTCTTGACAGGTTTTTAAGTTATCCTAAAAAGTTCCGAGCCAGTCATTGGAGCCGGTTCGCGCAAGCGGGCAAGCTGTTAAAAACAAAAGCCTCGGCGGACACCGCACGGGGCACACTCAAGCTATACCCCACGGCGGCCGCTCAGCGATCGCCCTTTTTTCCATCTGCCTCAAGGGGATTGATCATGGCCTCATTGGATCGACGTATTGGTGTCCCTGCAGCGCAGGGCCTCTACCACCCGCAGAACGAACACGACGCCTGCGGCATGGGCTTCGTTGCCAATATCCGGGGCGAGAAGAGCCACGACATCATTCGCAAAGGGCTTGAGGTACTGATCAACCTCACCCATCGCGGGGCCGCGGGCTGCGACCCGGAGACGGGAGACGGCGCTGGAATCCTGATCCAGATTCCCCATGTCTTTTTTGCGCGCGAGTGCGGAGAGCTGGGCATGCAGTTGCCGGAGGCCGGCGCGTACGGCGTGGCCATGGTGTTTCTGCCCGTGGATAAGCACAGCCGGCTGCAGTGCGAGGGCGCGATGGAACGCATCGCGCAGCAGGAGGGCGCGGCGACGATCGGCTGGCGCGATACGCCGGTGAATGGCGACGCCATCGGCCGCGAAGCCCGCAACTCCCAGCCGTACATTGAGCAGCTTTTTGTTCGCCGTCCCGAAGGCCTGGACGAAGAGGCCTTTGAGCGGCTGCTGTACCACATCCGGCGCCGCGCGGAAAACGAGATCGCCGAGTCGGATATTGAGGGCAAGGAGGACTTTTATGTTCCTTCGTTCTCCTGCCGCACCATCATCTACAAGGGGCTGATGCTGGCGCCCCAGATCGAGAAGTTCTACTTCGAGCTGGCCAACCCGCTGGTCTCAAGCGCGCTTGCCCTGGTGCACCAGCGCTTCTCCACCAACACGTTTCCGAGCTGGAAGCTGGCCCACCCCTACCGCTACGTCGCGCACAACGGCGAAATCAACACCATCCGCGGCAACGTGAGCTGGATGAACGCGCGCCAATCGATCCTGAACCATCCGCTGCACGGCGACAAGATCGATGATTTGTATCCCGTCGTCATTCCCGGCGGCAGCGACTCTGCATCCCTGGACAATGCGGTCGAGTTCCTCTACCAATCCGGGCGTTCGCTTGCGCACGTCATGGCCATGCTGATTCCCGAGGCGTGGGCCGGCAACCCCGACATGGACGAGGACAAGCGCGCCTTCTACGAGTACCATGCGTCGCTGATGGAGCCGTGGGACGGCCCCGCGGCCATCGCGTTTACCGACGGCCGCGTGATTGGCGCAACGCTGGACCGCAACGGCCTCAGGCCCGGCCGCTACATCGTGACCAAGGACGACATGGTGGTTCTGGCGTCAGAGGCCGGCGTGATCGATGTGCCTGCCGAAGACGTGCGCAAAAAAGGCCGCCTGCAGCCCGGCCGCATGTTCCTCGTCGATACGGTGCAGAAGCGCATCGTCTCCGACGCCGAGATCAAGACGCTGCTGGCCGCGCGCCAGCCGTACGCCACCTGGCTGGAGCAGCAGCAGGTAACGCTGGATCATCTCCCCGAGCCTTCGCGGACCATCGCCTCCAATCCCGAAACGCTGCTGCGCCGTCAGCGCGCTTACGGCTACAGTGAAGAGGATCTCCGCATCCTGCTGGCGCCGATGGGCGCAAAAGGCGAAGAGCCCGTCGGCTCCATGGGCACCGATACGCCGCTGGCCTGCCTCTCCGACCGCCCGCAGCCGCTGTTCAACTACTTCCGCCAGCTCTTTGCGCAGGTCACCAATCCGCCCATCGACCCCATCCGCGAAGAACTGGTGATGTCGCTGATCAGCTACATCGGCACGGAGCGCAACATCCTGGATGAGGCGCCGGAGAACTGTCACACCCTCAAGCTCCCGCATCCCATCCTCACCAATCGCGACCTGGAAAAGCTGCGCCGCGTCTCCTCGGGCGACCTGCTGGCCACAACGCTGCCGGCGCTTTTCCGCGCTGAAGATGGCGAGCGCGGCCTCAAGCACGCTCTCGACGATCTGAGCGCGCGCGCCGCTCACGCCGTCGCCTCCGGCTACACGCTGCTCATCATCTCCGATCGCGGCGTGGACCCCACCTATGCGCCCGTTCCCAGCCTGCTGGCCATGGCCGCCGTGCACAACCGCCTGGTGCGCGAGAAAACCCGCACCCAGGTGGCCCTCATCATCGAGAGCGGCGAACCCCGCGAAGTGATGCACTTCGCCCTGCTCATCGGCTACGGCGCCAGCGCGGTAAACCCGTATCTTGCTATCGAAACGCTGCACGACCTGAAGCGCCGCGGCCTGCTGCCGCACAGCATCACCGGCAATCAGGCCGAGAAGAGCTTCATCAAGGCCATCAATAAAGGCCTGCTCAAAACCTTCTCCAAAATGGGCATCAGCACGCTGCAGAGCTATCGCGGCGCGCAGGTATTTGAAGCCGTCGGCCTGAGCAAGCCTCTGGTCGACGCCTACTTTGCCGGCACCGCATCGCGCGTCGAAGGCATCGGCCTCGACGTGCTGGCCCGCGAAGCGCAGATGAAGCATGCCTACGCGTTTCAGCCGCTCACCGAGTCCGAGACCGAACTCGTGGTCGGCGGCCATTACCAGTATCGCGAGGGTGGCGAGTATCACCTGCTGAATCCGCTCACCATCAGCAAGCTCCAGCACTCGGTGCATCAGAACAACCCCGCCACTTTCCAGGAATATACCGACCTCATCGACGACCAGAGCCGCAACCTCTGCACGCTGCGCGGCCTGCTCAAGCTCAAGTACCTTGAGAACCCCATCTCCATCGACGAGGTCGAGCCGGCCAAGGAGATCGTCAAGCGCTTCACCACCGGCGCCATGAGCTACGGGTCCATCAGCAAAGAGGCCCACGAAACCCTCGCCATCGCCATGAATCGCATCGGCGGCATGTCGAACACCGGCGAGGGTGGCGAGGACGAAGCGCGCTTCAAGCCCGACGCGAACGGCGACTCGCGCCGCTCGGCCGTCAAGCAGGTGGCCAGCGGCCGCTTCGGCGTGACCACGAATTACCTGATCAACGCCGACGAACTCCAGATCAAGATGGCGCAGGGCGCCAAGCCCGGCGAGGGCGGCCAGCTCCCCGGTCACAAGGTCGATGAGATCATCGCCAGAACGCGCCACTCCACGCCCGGCGTCGGCCTCATCTCGCCTCCGCCGCATCACGACATCTACTCCATCGAAGATCTTGCGCAGCTCATTTACGACCTCAAAAACGTGAATCCCCGCGCGCGCATTGCGGTCAAACTGGTCTCGGAAGTCGGCGTGGGCACCGTCGCCGCCGGCGTCAGCAAAGCGCACGCCGACGTGGTCCTCATCTCCGGCGATACCGGCGGCACTGGCGCATCGCCGCTCAGTTCCATTAAGCACGCCGGCCTGCCATGGGAGCTCGGCCTGGCAGAAACGCAGCAAGTTCTGCTGCTCAACGACCTGCGCAGCCGCATCAAGGTGCAGACCGACGGCAAGCTCCAGACCGGCCGTGACGTCGTGATCGCCGCGCTGCTCGGCGCGGAAGAGTTTGGCTTCGCCACCACGCCGCTCATCGCCATGGGCTGCATCATGATGAGGAAGTGCCACCTGAACACCTGCTCGGTGGGCATCGCGACACAGGACCCCGTGCTCCGCGCGCGCTTCACCGGCCAGCCTGAGCATGTCATCAACTTCTTCTTCTTCCTCGCCGAGCAGATTCGCCAGCACATGGCGAAACTCGGCTTCCGCACCATGGACGATATGATCGGCCGCGTGGACAAGCTCGACTCCGTGCTCGTCGACGCGCACTGGAAGGCAAAGGGCATCGATCTTTCGTCGATCCTCTACTCGCCCACGCTGCCATCGCGCGTCGCCCGCCGCCGCATCAAGGCGCAGGATCACGGCCTGGAGCAGGCGCTGGATCATCTGCTCATTGAGAAGGCCGCGCCCGCGCTCAAATCAAAAAAGCAAGTCAAGGCCGCGTTCCCAATCCGCAACGTGCATCGCACGGTCGGCGCCATGCTCGGCGGCGAGATCGCGCGCCGCTACGGATCGGCTGGATTACCGGAAGGAACCATTCACTTCAAATTCAACGGCTCCGCGGGGCAGAGCTTCGGCGCGTTCGTCCCCTCCGGCGTCACGCTTGAGCTCGAAGGCGACAGCAACGATTATCTGGGCAAGGGCCTTTCCGGCGGCCGCATCATCGCCTATCCGCCCCGCACCTCGCCGTTCCTCCCCGAGGAAAGCATCCTCGTCGGCAACGTTGTTCTCTACGGCGCCACCAGCGGCGAAGCCTACCTGAACGGCATCGCCGGCGAGCGCTTCGCCGTGCGCAACTCCGGCGCCACCGCTGTGGTTGAGGGCGTGGGCGACCACGGCTGCGAGTACATGACACGCGGCCTCGTCGCCGTCATCGGGTCCACCGGCCGCAACTTCGCTGCCGGCATGAGCGGCGGCATCGCCTACGTCTATGACGACGCCGGCGACTTCGCCGCGCGCCGCTGCAACAAGGCGAGCGTGGATCTCGAGCCGCTGGAGCATGAAGAGGACATCGCCACGCTGCGCGGCTTGCTGGAGAGGCACCGCGACCTTACCGGAAGCCCGCGCGCCGCATGGATTCTCGATAACTGGACGATCGCCCGCGAGCACTTCATCAAGGTCTTCCCGCACGAATACAAGCGAGTCCTCGGTATTGCCCGTACGGATCCCGAGCATAGCGCGTCACCCACTTCATCCAATGCGTCGCCCCTGGTGGCGGTAGCAGGGAGCCAGGAGGTGCACCATGGGTAAGGTCACAGGATTCCTTGAGATCGATCGCGAGCAGCCCACCCGCCGCAAGGCGGAAGAGCGCGTCAAGGACTGGTTCGAAATTTACGAGCCGTTCCCCGAAGAAAAGCAGAAGGAGCAGGCTGCGCGCTGCATGGATTGCGGCGTGCCCTTCTGCCATACCGGCTGCCCGGTCAATAACATCATTCCTGACTGGAATGACCTGGTCTATTCCGGCCGGTGGGAAGCGGCCATTCGCCGCCTGCACGCCACCAACAACTTTCCCGAGTTCACCGGCCGCATCTGTCCCGCTCCTTGCGAAGCCGCGTGCGTCCTCGGCATCGATCAGCCTCCCGTCTCCATCAAGGTCATCGAGCGCAGCATCGTCGACCGCGCCTGGGACGAGGGCTGGATTCATCCCGAGCCGCCGGAGCAGAACACCGGCCGCCGCGTCGCTGTCGTCGGCAGCGGCCCTGCCGGCCTGGCCGCCGCGCAGCAGCTTCGCCGCGCCGGCCACTCCGTCACGGTCTACGAGAAAGCCGACCGCATCGGCGGCCTCCTGCGCTACGGCATCCCCAACTTCAAGCTTGAAAAGCACATCATCGACCGCCGCATCGCGCAGATGAAGGCGGAGGGCGTCACCTTCCTTGCCAACGCCCACGTGGGCGTCAACGTGCCCGTGGCTGAGCTTACCGGCCACTACGAGGCCATCCTTCTCTGTGGCGGCGCAGAACATCCCCGCGACCTCCCCATCCCCGGCCGCGAGCTCAAGGGCATCCACTTCGCCATGGAGTTCCTGCCCCAGCAGAACCGCCGCAATGAAGGCGACAAAATCGACGAGCGGATCGCCATCAGCGCAAAGGGCAAGCGCGTTCTCATCATCGGCGGCGGCGACACCGGCGCCGACTGCCTCGGCACCAGCCACCGCCACGGCCCGCTCTCCGTACACCAATGGGAGATCATGCCCAAACCACCGGAGTCGCGCGCTGCCTCAACTCCGTGGCCGCTATGGCCCATGCAACTCCGCACTGAAGGCGCGCACGAGGAAGGCGGCAACCGCGACTGGGCTATCAATTCCGTCCGGTTCACCGGCGACGAGCACGGCAACGTGAAGCAGGTGCACGCAGTCCGCGTGGGGCCGCCGCCGAAGTTCGAGGCCGTCGAAGCGAGCGAGTTCACCCTCGACGTCGATCTAGTCCTGCTCGCCATGGGCTTCCTCGGTCCCGTGCGCAATGGAATGATTGAGCAGCTCGGTCTCGCGCTCGATCCGCGCGGCAACGTTGCCACCACCAATTTCCAGACTTCCGTGGAAAGCATCTTCGCCGCCGGTGATATGCGCCGGGGACAATCGCTTGTGGTGTGGGCCATCTCAGAGGGCCGCAAAGCCGCCGAAGCAGTGAACAAATACCTCGCAGCCAAGCCGGAGCCCGTCGCTCACCGTCACCGCGTCACCGCGTAGCTCGGGATCAAGTAGCGCCGGTCTCCAGACCGGCTGTGGTGCGGGCCTCCAGGCCCGCACTCGCTGGCGCCCCATCCTTTTCATAGCCTCACCGCGTGGGCTAGCAATCAGCACCCCCATCGGATGGTATGTTGAGAAACATGCCCTCCCCGACCGCCGACGTCCTCGGTGAAATCGGCCTCCCAGTACCCATCCGCGAGCTCGCCTCCCGCACCTGGGACGTGATCATCGTTGGCGCCGGCCACAATGGCCTCGCCTGCGCCGCCTATCTTGCTCGCGCCGGACAACGCGTCCTCGTTCTTGAGAGCCGCACGCGCGTTGGCGGCGCCTGCACCATTGAAGAGCCGTTCTCCGGCGTCCGCATGTCGCCCTGCGCGTATCTTGCAGGCCTGCTCCATCCCCTCGTGGTTGAGGAACTCGATCTGCCCCGTCGCGGCTTTACATGGACTCCCGCCGTCAATGGCCTCTTCGTTCCCTTCCTCGATGGCTCCAGCATTCAGCTCTGGGATGATGACGAGCGCTGCGAAGCCGAAGTCCGCGCGTTTTCGCCCGGCGACGTGGAAGGCTGGAAAGCAATGAACGACGTCCTCCGCCGCCTGCGCGACGCGCTGCGCCCGCCCAACAATCGCGATCTCTGGCTCAACGAAGCGCCCACGCGCGAGGAGATCGAAGACCGGCTCGGCAACGACGATGAGGCCCGCTCGCTGCTCTTCGACTGGTCGATGGCCGAGTTCGTCGAGCGCTATCTAATGGACGAGCGGCTGCACGTCGCGTATCTTGGCCAGGGCGTTATCGGCACCAACGCCAGCCCATTCGACAAAGGCACCGCATCCATCCGTTTCCATCACGCCTCCGGCCGCCTCGGCGGAATGCCCGGCATGTGGGGCTACGTTCGTGGCGGGATGGGCATGGTCTCGTTCTACTTCTGTGACGCCGCGCGCGAGGCCGGCGCAACGGTCGCCTCCGGCGTTCCCGTCGCGCAGATTCTTCCCGGCGAGGGCGTCCTGCTCGAAGGCGGCGAGCGCATCGCCGCACGCACCGTTGTCTCGAACGCCGACCCGCGCACCGCCCTCCGCCTGCTTGGCCCTGCTGCCGACTCAGCGTGGCGCGCACGCGTCGAGCAGGTTCCCATCCAGGGCTGCACCGTCAAGCTCAACATTCACCTGAGCGAGCTGCCCAACTTCACCGCCCGGCCGGGAACCGACGCGCCGCACCACTACGGCCAGATCAACGCGCCTCTGTCCAAAGATGAATGGAAGGCGGGTTTCGCTGCGGCCAGGCGCGGCGAGCTGCCGGAGGATCTCTGGTGCGAGCTGTACTTCCAGAGCGCGCACGATGCCTCCATCTGCCCGCCCGGCACACACACCATGAGCGTTTTCGCCCAGTACGTGCCGTACACCTTTACTCAGGGTGATTGGGACTCGCGCCGCGAGGAGGTGCGCCATCTCGCCCTCAACTCGCTCGCGCGCTTCTGCTCCAACATTCCCGCCGCCGTGATTGATGCGCAGGTGCTGGGGCCGCCTGATATCGAAAAGAAAGTGGGGCTCACCGGCGGCCACATCTTCCAGGGGGAGTGCCTGCCGCCGTTTATGTGGGAGAAGCGCCTGACCGCGCGCACGCCCATGAGCGGCTTTTATCTCTGTGGTGCCTGTACCCACCCGGGCGGAAGCGTCATCGGCGCCAACGGCCGCAACGCCGCCATGGCGATCCTGAAAGATCTGGCACCTCAGGCCGGCTGATTCACTGGTGGCGACGCAGCGGGCAAGCCCGCAGCTTTCCATGCGTCGAAGCCACCGATCAGGTTAGCGACTTCGTTGAATCCGGATCGCCGCAGCAGGCTTGCGGCAATCGAGCTGCGGTATCCGCCCTTGCAATGAACCACCAGCAGCTTGCCGCGATCGAGTTCCGCCGTTTTTGACGTGAGCATGCCCAGTGGAATCCATTGCGACCCGTCGATCACTCCACCTTCCCGCTCCAGGCTCTCGCGCACGTCCAGCACCGTCACGTGATTCGCATCGGTCTGGCACAGTGTGGCCAGATCCGAAGCGGTGAGCTGCGGGATCGACTCAAGGGCATAGCCGCCTCCAATCCAGCCGGAGATTCCGCCATCCAGGTAGCCTGCCACATGCTCAATGCCCACGCGCGCCAGGCGCAGTTGCGATTCGCGCGCTCCATCCACGTCCTCGCTGACAACAACGATCGTCGGGCTGAGACCGAGGATCCGCGCCGCCCATGAGGCGTACTGCCCCGTAAGAGAAATGTGGACCGACCCGGGGACGTGCCCGGCTGCAAACCCGGCTGCCGGCCGCGTGTCCAGCACAATCGCGCCGCTGTCCTGCATGCGGGCCGTTGCCGCCGCGCTCAGGGCTACCAACCCAGGCAGGCCGGTCAGCGGTGCGGCGCCTCTCCGATTCAGGTCCACATCCTGCGCAAAATACTCGGGCGCCGCGGCAAGGTTGTCGGTGAGAAGGTGGATGAAGTCCTCGCTGGTGCGCGCCATCAGTGCGTAATTCGTGCGCTTCTGGTCGCCGATGGTGGAAAAGCTCTCGGTGCCCAACTGGCGGCCGCAGAGGGAGCCCGCCCCATGCGCGGGGAAGATCCTCGTGTCGTCCGGCAGCGTCAGCAGCTTTTCATGCAGGCTGTGGAACAGCATCTCCGCCAGTTCCTGCGGCGTGTACGTGCCGGAAAGGTCGGGCCGCCCTACATCGCCCACAAACAGCGTGTCGCCGGTGAACAGGTCTGCCGGCCGGTCCGGAGCACCTGCATCCTTGAGCAGGATGCAGGTGCTCTCCAGGGTGTGACCGGGAGTTTGCAGGAAGCGAAGACTGCAACTGCCGAAGCGGATCTCGTCTCCATCCACGACAGGCACATGCTCGAACTGGGCTCCCGAACCGGCGCCCAGATAAATTCGCGCGCCCGTTCGCTCCGCAAGCTCGTGGTGGCCCGACACGAAGTCGGCGTGGAGGTGCGTCTCGATGATGTGCTCGATCTTCCATCCTTTGTCCGCCGCGGCATGGACGTAGATGTCCACATCGCGCTGGGGATCGATGACCGCGGCGATTCCTTCCGACGCCACCATGTAGGACGCGTGGGCCAGGCAGCCCAGATAGAAACGCTCAAACTGAACCGGTTCCATACCGATTCCTCCTCATTGTGTTCCGTTCAGGAGGGTTGGGATACCGTGCGCAAATACGGGAGAACCTTTTTAAAGCCCCCGGGATACTTCTTCTGGGCGTCCTCATCGGACAGCGCGGCCGGGATGATGACGTCCTCACCCGGTTTCCAGTTCACGGGCGTTGAAACCGAATGCTTCGCCGTCAACTGGACGGAATCGATGACCCGCAGAATCTCGTCGAAATTGCGGCCCGTGCTCATGGGATACATCAGCATCATCTTGATCTTCTTGTCGGGGCCGATCACGTAGACGGTGCGGACGGTGGCGTTGGTGGCGGCGGTCCGGCCGGAGCTGGATTCACCGGCGTCGGCGGGCAACATGCCGTAGAGCTTGGCCACGTTCAGGTCGGAATCGCCGATCATAGGGTAGTTCACCGGGTGGCCCTTGGCTTTCTCGATGTCGGCTTTCCACCTGGCATGGTCTTCGACCGGGTCAACGCTGAGGCCGAGAATCTTGGTGTTGCGGCTGGCGAAATCGGCCTCCATGCCGGCCATGTAACCCAGCTCAGTGGTGCATACCGGGGTAAAGTCCTTGGGGTGCGAAAAAAGCACGCACCAAGAGTCGCCGATCCACTGGTGGAAGCGGATGGGGCCATGGGTGGTGGCGGCCTCGAAATCGGGGGCCAAATCGTTGATACGCAGGATCATAGCGACCTCCTTTGATATGGGAAAGAATGTCAGCGGGAATTGGCGAATGCGCTGTTAGGTTCACCTTAGCGCCGGCAAGCGGCACCGGTCAACGCAAGAAAGCAGGGAACAAGAGACCGACGGAGCCAGGGAACGAGAAAGAAAGAGCCGCCGCGGGATGAATGCGCGAAAAATAAATCGACGAGGTCCTATGGAATGATCGGGCGCGTCTCTTGGCGGCGCGGGCGGGAGCTGGCGTTTCAGAAGCGGAGGTCGTAGCGAGCCTGGACGCTTCTTGCTGGGGCGATGGCGTTGCCGGAAAAAAGGCCGCCGAAGTCGAGGACATTGAGGCGGTTGTTGAGGTTCTCGCCGTCGACGCGGAGGGTCATGGCGACGTTCTCATGCCGATAGAGGTCGACGGCGAGCGAGGAGTTGACGTCGAGCGAGGGTCGGATGCGGCCACGGTCGAAGTTGAGGCGGCTGACGATTTGAGGGCCGTAGATGGCGAGCGCCTGATCTTCGGTGCCGCCGTAGTCGAACGGCAGGCCGGAGCCGTAGGCGGCGCCCGCGGCAAGGCTGGCGCGGGGCGCGAACTTCCATTGCCAGCGCGTGGCGAGAGTGTTGCGCTGGTCCTGCGAATTGGGGAAGTGGCCGCTGAGCTGGGAGAGCGCGGCGGCGGCGTCCTGGCCGAGAAAGAGTCCGCCGGTGACGGGAAACCAGACGTTGCCGAGCATGTCCGAATAGCTGGCGAAGCCGGAGAACGGGCCGCGGCCGACAAGCTGCAGCCTGATTTCCGCGCCGTAGATAACGGCTTTGTGGAAGGCGATTGGATAGCTGACGCCGGTATTGAGGAGCTGGTTGTCGTCGGCGAAGTTGGCGGCTTGGCGGCGGTAGAGGTTCAGGTCGAGACGGGTGCGCCCGGCGATGGCCTGGGCGAGGCCGACCTCAAAGTAGTTGCCGCGCGAGGGCTGGACGGGGAGACGCAGAAACTCGGGACTGAGCGCCTGCACCTGGGGGGAGCTGGAAAGAAGGATGTTCTCGAACGCTGGCGTCTGGAAGATGCGGTCGTACGAGGCGTGGAGGACGAGATTGGCTGCGGGAAGGTAGCGCGAGACCGCGATGCGCGGGCTGAAGGCGTTCTGGTTGAGCAGGAGCTGGTAGTGGTCCCAGCGGAGACCGGCGGCAATGGTCCAGTGATGGATGTGCAGGAGATCCTGGGCGAACGCGCCCTGCTCGAGGTCGGGACGCGAGCCGGCGAATGCGATCGATGGCGGCGTGCCGGGGTCGAACTGGCCAGGGTCGGTGATCGCGTAGTTGAAGCGCTCGTGGAGGAAGGTGGAGTCTGACTCTACACCGGTCTTGAATTCGTGAGGGCCGTGGTGGAGTGCGTACGCGGCTTTGACGTAGCCCTCGCTGAAGGAGTTGTGCAGGAAGGCAGCGATGGGCGTGGGGTTGGTGTTGGACGCGAGCTGGCTCCGGTTGCCGCGCAGCATGCCGGAGATGTGGAGAAGGCTATCGGGAGAGAGGATGCGCTGCCACGCGGCCATGCCGAGGGTTTCAGAGTTGCCGCCGTTCTGGATCTGCCCGGCCTGCTGTTGGACAAGCTCATTTGGGATGAGGTAGCGGGCGAGCTCGTGGCGGAGGTTGATGTCGATGCGGTCGTTCGAATCGATGTCGCGCTCGAAACGGCCTGAGAAATCGCCGGAGGTTCCAGTGTTGGTGAAGTTCTGCGGAACGACAGGGTTGAGGAAGTGAAGAGTGTGTGCGCCCGCAGCCGTGGCCTCGAGGGTGGTGTTGTGCGTAGTTTCCTGAAGGCTGCCGTATCCATTGGCAGTGTCATAACTGCCACCGGAAAGAACCATGCTGCCGTGGAGGCCGGGGTCGGTCTGGCGGCGAGTGTTGAGCTCGACCACGCCGCCGAGCTTGCGGCCGTACTCGGCGGGGTAGCCGGCGGTATAGATGCTGACGGAATCGAGGTCGTCGGCTTCGATCTCGGGGCCGGTGCCGGGCGAGCGATTGTCAGTGAGGGGGATGCCATCGACGACAAACTGAGTTTGATACTCGGAGCCGCGGGGATGGAGGACGGCATTGCCTTCATAGAGCCAGCCGGGCTGGACAACGACGAGGTCCTGCACGGAGCGGCCGGGGAGCGATGTGAGGCGCTGGCCGATCTGTTGCGAGCCGATCTGGACGGCGGATGAGGGGCTGCCGGGATCGAGGAGGGTGGCATCGGCGTTAACGGTGATCTGGGTGCGGACGGAGGCGAGCGCGAGGCGGACGTGCTGCTCCTGGGGCACTGCGGAGCGGACTTCAATGAGGGCGTTATAGGGGCTGAAGCCGGGCTGGCGGACGCGGAGCTGGTAGGCGCCAAAAGGAAGAAGCTGGACGGCGAGGCGGCCGTGCGGGTCACAAAGGAAGAAACGGTCGTAGCCGTTGGCAGCGGATGCGATTTCGATAGTGGCGGGAACGGCAGCGCCAGTGGGATCGGCGACGTCAATGCGCAGCTCACCGCGATTGGCCTGGGCGAAGGCGGACCCGCAGGCCACGAGGAGGAGCAAAGCGACGAATTGCGTATGGGTCCGGGTCACGAGCAGAATCTTAGGGAGTGCGAAGAGACCCCAAGATACTTGGATGATAACGGGGTCGATTGGGAAAGCGCACGGACTCCGGATGTTACGGACCGCATGCCGCCTGGCTACCAGGGCGACTGATTGGCGCCGGACAAGCGGCTGGCCACTTGGCGAATGACGCGCACCAGTTGATCGGAGCCGGCCTGGCTGTCGATCTCCTGATCGAAGCATGGGTCGGTGCTTCGTTCCATTCTCTGCAGGCGCACGACGCAAATGTGCGGGTGATAGCGGTGCAGTGTATCAGCGAGCCGCACGGCACGCGCCTGCGCAACCGAGTAGCACAGAATCGCAATCTGAGAGCCGCGCACGAAGAGCGCATCAAGGACGTCAGAGCTGGCGAAGGATTCGACATGGAAGCCTTGCCCCTTGAGCAGAATCTCTCTCGACCTCCTCTGCGTTTCGTAATCGCAAATGGAGAGAATGCGATCCTGGCGCCGCACATTTGCTCTGGATGAGCGATTACCGGCACACGAAGCGGCATCCGGCATGGTTACCGGTACGACATCCAGCATGGCGATCGGCGCGGTAGGCAGCATGGCGATCGGTGCGAAACCGAGGGTGTCGATCGGAGCGGTATCCAGCAAGGCAACCGGTGCGGGAGTTTCCGGGCGGGGACGATACGCGCGACCCCGGCCTTCAAATGCGCCATGGAACCTAGCGGCCGCGGAGATTTTTCTGCGCAGCTCGAGTTCACGAGCAAGGAGGGAATCAATTCTTTCGGACTGTAGCATAGCGACCCCTTGGTCGCAGACGGGGGGGGGTAAAAGGTGAGCGGCGCCGTTTGTTTCCAACGCTCTGCTGCTGTAGCGACATTATGCCTGAAACGGGGCCCGAGAAACCAGAGAAAAAATCTGGCCGAGACATAGTTTTCGGCGATTTGTAGTGCGGCTGGGGCCGTGACCTTGGGACAAAGCGGCTTGGGGGCCAGGTTTTGTGAATTCAGCGGATCACCGGAGGACGCCATCGCGGCCGGCGATGAGATGAGTTTCTTCGCTGAGGACGCGCAGAAGCTCTTCAGGGGAGGAGAAGCAATCCAACTCGCGATCGAAGTACAGCGAAGCGTTACGCTCCGATGAATGCAGGCGCAAAACGCGGATACGCGGATGATAGCAATGCAGCATCTCCGCGATACGGGCAGCGAGTTCCGGCGCGACGGAATGGCACAGGATCGCGATCTGAAAACTCTGTGTGGCGAGCACGTCGAGACAACTTGAGCTGGAGTGAGACTCGGCGCTGTAGCCGGCCTGCGTGAGCAACAGCTCCCGAGAGAGGCGGAGACCGTCGTAGTCGCTGATGGAGAGAACGCGAAGGGCGAGCGGTTGGCCGGCACGGGAGCCGGTGGCTTGAGCGAGGAGGTCGGAGCGGACATAGCAGGTTCGGCCGCGATCCGGGAGAGATCCGCGCATCTTCATGGCGGCGAGGGTTTCTCTGCGGAGCTGGAGCTCGCGAACTCGGACGGAGGAAAGCTTTTCGGACAACGGCATGGCAACACCTTGACTGCAAACCGGGGGACTAAGGTGTCTACCGGATTTCTTTGCGAGGAAATGCTCTGAAGCGAGAGTATGCGCAAAGAGATAGCCTGCGGAACTAGGAAAAACCCTTGGCGGAGGATTGATTTTTGCGCGGCGTTCCACGACGAGCGGCGCAATGCTTTTGTGCGCCGGTCTACGGGGGCTAAAGAGGCTGCGGAAAAACTGGAGAAGCGGGCTGATTTGCAGCGAAAGACCTCTGGGGCTAAAGCCCAAGTTCTTTGTTTGCGCCTTTGGGGCACGACTCAAGTCGTGCCCTGACACGTTTTTTGCGCAATCGTTAGCGTTTTTCCGCAGCCTGTAAAGCCCGGGACCATTATTTGCATGGATATCGGCGGGACTGAAGTCGCGCCCCTACGCGCTTTTTCCTACAAACTCCCGTTCTTTCGCCCAACATTGAGTTTTTGCCAAGCCCGTTCAGGGAACGACGATGCCGTGGGCGAGGGCGTAACGCGTCAGCTCTGCGGTGGTGCGCAGGCCGAGCTCGTCCATGAGGCTATTGCGATGAAACTCCACGGTCTTGGTGGAGATTTTGAGGGCCGCGGAGATATCCTTGGTGGACTTGCCCTCGGCGACAAGCTGGAGGACCTCGCGTTGGCGAGGCGTCAGCTCAGTGCCGAACATCTCGGCGGGATTGGAGCGCGGACGCTTGAATTTGTCGCCGCCGGCAAGGGGAGTCACGTAGTAGGCGTCCTTGAGCGCCATGCGAATCGCGCGGACCAGTTCATTGGCGGCCGACTGCTTGGCTACGTATCCGATGGCGCCGGCGCTGAACGCGGCGTGCAGGTATGCGTGATCGAGCTGCTGAGTAATGAAGACGATTTTCATTTCCGGGTAAGTTTTGGACAGGCGGCGCGCGGCTTCAATGCCGTTCATTTCAGGCATACCGATGTCGAGGACGACCACGTCAGGGTGCAGGCGATCCGCTTCCGCGAGGAGCGTGCGGCCATCGGAGGCGGTGCCCACGATGTCGAAATCGTCGGCCAACAGCCTCGTAAGGCCCTCCATCATGAGGGTGTGATCGTCGGCGATGAGAATGCGTTTCGCCATAAGGTTGCGGGACGAACGAGCCCGGATGAGGATGGCTTCCTGCGCGGACGCTGGCCGCGCAACCCGCAATTGCCAGGCGCAGGGCATCCTGCACTGCAATGATACTCAAAACGCGATGAGGGTTATCCGAATTCGAGCGAATTTCAAACGGCGGCGGTCGCGCGGCGGCGGCGATCGCGCCAGGCGAGCACGGGACGGACCAGGAGCAAGACGGCGATGACGATGGTAAACGGCAGCGGCAGGAGGACGCCGGTTTTGACCTGCCACCAGTAATGGATGATGCCGCAAAGGATGGCCAGATAAATGAGGCTGTGGAGGCGGTTCCAGCGCTTTCCGCCGAGCTTGCGGATGGCCCAGGTGGTGGACGTGAGGGCGAGCGGGATCAGCAGCAGATATGCGGCGACGCCCATGGTGATGAAGCGGCGCTTGGCGATGTCATCGAGCATGGCCTGAATGCTGAAGTTGGAGTACAAGGCCACGTAGGTGAGCATGTGTACGGTGGCGTAAAAGAAGGCGAACAGGCCGAGCAGGCGGCGAAAACGGATGAGCCAGCTGAGGCGCGGGGAGAGGCGCCGGACGGGCGAAATGGCCAGGGTGATGGTGAGCAGCATCAGCGTGGTGTAGCCGGTGGTGAGCGCGATGTGCGAGGTGGGATCGGGGCCGAGGCCGTTGGGCACCAGGGCGCCGAGGACCAGGATGGCGAGCGGGCAGAGGCAGGCGATCCACGTGAGGGTTTTGAGGAGAATCAGGACGGGACGCTTCATCCGCGGGCGCTCACTTGCCTTGTGCGCGGGGCCGTGGTGCGCTTTGCGTGGCTGCTTTTTATGGTTGCCGCGGGCCGGCGCGGGCGCTGCTTGGCTGAGATGGACTTGATGATGAGGCGATGCTCGCTGTCCGCGGGAAACGGGACTTTGGCTCGGGACACGGCTTCCGCCATCAACTGGCGCAGAGCCGGGTGGTCAAGCGCCTCAACCGACGGCAACACCACGTGTTTGGCCACGTTGCCGCTGCCTTTCAACAGCTTGGTGGGATCGGGAAGCCCCTGCGCCTGCAGGAAGAACAGGCTTACCCAGCGGGGAAAGAGCGCGACGGAGAAGATGGCTTCCGATGTTTTCTCGGAGGGAGCGTAGCCGATGGCGAGGGCGTTGTAATTGTCGTAGACCAGCTCAAGTGCCGATGGATAGAGCGCCCGCATCCTGGCGCGGGTGGCGCGCGCCAGCGCGGCAACGTCAGGAGCGTACTTATCGAGGAACGACGCAAGCTGTCTTTCGCAATCCGACATGCGGCTTTTCTCCGATGGTGTGGCTGTCGGTGTCAAAAATTCTTGCGCAGGTCCATTCCCGTGTACAGGGACGCAACCTGGTCGGCGTAGCCGTTGAACATGAGCGTGGTGCGGCGCTGCTGGTAGAAAGGCAACCCGATGCGCCGCTCCGTTTTCTGGCTCCAGCGGGGATGGTCCACGTTGGGATTCACGTTGGAGTAAAAGCCATATTCGTTTGCGGCCTGGTCGTTCCAGGTGGTGTGCGGCTCCTTATCGATGAAACGCACGGCGACGATGGATTTGGCTGACTTGAACCCGTACTTCCAGGGCACCACGATGCGAATGGGAGCGCCGTCCTGGTTGGGCAGCACCTGCCCGTAAAGGCCGAAGGTGAGCAGCGCGAGCGGGTGCATCGCTTCGTCCATGCGCAGGCCTTCGGAGTAGGGCCAGAAGATGGTGGACTGATCCGCCCATTTTCCTTCGACGTGCTTGTCGTAGTAGGAGAGGAACTGGACGTATTTTGCCTTGCTGAGCGGCTCGCACTGGTTGATGAACTCAGAGAGCGAGTAGCCGACCCAGGGGATCACCATGCTCCAGGCTTCCACGCAGCGATGGCGGTAGACGCGGTCTTCCAGCGGGCGCAATTTGAGCAGCGCGTCGACGTCGAAGGTCTTTTCCTTCTTGACCAGGCCTTCCACCTTCACCGTCCAGGGGCGCGTGGGCAGCGCGCCGGCATTCTTTGCCGGCTGGTCTTTTTCCACGCCGAACTCGTAGTAATTGTTGTAGTGGGTAACGTCCTGGAAGCTGGTGAGCTGCTCGCCGGTGGTGGTGAGCGGGCTCTTCACGGTCTGCAGCTTGGTGTCGTCGGCCAACACGCGCGTGCCGGGGTCGATGAGCTCCGCCAGGCGGTTGACGCCGAGCGCCGCGCCGCCGGCGATGAGGCTGCCGGCCGCGGCTCCGCGGAGAAAGCGGCGGCGGTTCAGGTACTTGTCTTTGCTGGTGATCAGGGAAGATGGGATGTCAGAAGGTTTGCGAATCAGCATGTAGACCTCATGGGGAAGCTCAACAGATATTAGACACGAATGGGTCGATGGACGTTACAGGATTTCGCTTTCATCGGGTGGAAGCGCCAGCGGCACGCGGGCGAATGGCCATTGGCCCAGCTTCCTGGCGCGAAAGCCATAGATGAGCGTACCGGAAATGCCGATGGCGGCGGCTACGGCCAGTCCTTCAAATGCGTGTACGCGGTTGACGAGGATGAAGAGGAAGCCGGCCATGGCAGCAAGGGGCGGCAGCGGGTAGAGCGGGATGCGGAAGGGCCGCTCGAGCTGGGGCCGCTGAACGCGCAGGACCATGACGCCGACCTGCTGCAGGAAGAACTGCAAGAGGATGCGGGTGATGACCAGCATGGTGATGACCTGCGAGAGCGAGAAGAAGCAGAAGGCCGAAGCGGTGACCCCAAGAGCGATCAGCGAGCGGTGCGGGATGTGGTGGCGGGGATGGATGGCGGCGAGAAAGCGGAAGTAGTTGCCGTCGCGCGCGGCGGCATAAGGGACACGCGAATAGCCGAGCAGCAGCGAGAAGACGGAAGCAAAGGCGGTCCAGACGACGAGCGCGGCGATGACGCGGCCTGCCCACGCGCCGAATGCCGATTGCCCAATCTCTGCCACAAGCTGCAGGTGCGCGGCCGCCGATTGCGCGGCCTGGGCGGCGACGGCGCTGGCGGCCGGCAGCGCGGCCATGTTCATGGCCACGTACATTGCGGAGACAAACAGGACGGAGAGCAGGATGGCGCGGGGGATGGTTTTTTCCGGGTTGCGCACCTCGCTGCCGAGAAAAGTGATGTTGTAGTAGCCCCAGTAGTCGTAGGTGGTGATGAGCGTGGCCTGCGCCAGTCCCGCCGCGGCCAGGGCGGCGGAGTGTGCGGGGGATGAGGGCATGTGCCATCCGCCGCGCGCAAAGCCCGAGACGATGACGCCGGCAATGGCAGTCAGCACCCCGGCGAAGAGGATCCAGGCGAGACGCGTGACGGCGCTCAGGTTGCGATAGAGGAGCGCGGTCACCAGCAGGCACGCGGCGGCGGCAGCAAAGCTGGCATAGTGCAACGCTGGAAGCGCGGCAATCGGCGCCGCATCGAGGCCAGGCCAGAACCAGCCGAGAAAGCTGGCGAGGCCGATGCAGCCGGAGGCGATGGAGAGCGGAGCGGAGAAGCTGAGTTGCCAGACGTAGAGGAAGCTGAGCCAGTTGCCGGCGCGCTCGGGGCCGTAAATCTCCCGCAGGAACGCATAGGAGCCGCCGGCGCGCGGGAAGGCGGCGCCCAGCTCCGCCCACACCAGGCCGTCGGCGACGGCGATGGCCGCACCCAGCAGCCACGCCCAAACGGAGAGGCGAACGCCCGCGGCGGCGATGACCAGAGGCAGGGTGATGAAGGGTCCCACCCCGATCATCTCCAGCATGTTGAACAGCACCGCAGAGCGCAGGCCCAGGCGGCGCTCCAGGTGCGCAGGGCTGCCGTTAGGGGTGGACGAAGTCATGCGAGACGCGAGTTCGTTTTTGAGAGCACTCTGGCGGATTGTACACTGACGGCAACCATGTTCACGGGCACAAAGACGTCACTCCTATCCTCAGCCATTCCGGGTTTTGTTTCGCTCGCGGGGCTAATCGTTGCCGGTGTCGCACCGCTTTCCATGCGCGCGCAGGCTCCCGATCCATCCACAGTCTCCGCGGGCGAGCCTACGTCGATCGCGCTCGGCATGCCGGAGGACCGCGGCCGCAACGCGCTGGAGCAGTCGCTCAAAAAGCTGCACACCATTGCCAGCGTGATGATGATTGTGGCTCATCCGGACGATGAAGATGGCCCGCTGCTGACGTATCTGAGCCGCAACCTGGGCGCGCGGGCCACGCTGTACACACTGACGCGGGGCGAGGGCGGGCAGAACGTGATGACCGGCGACGCCTACGATGCGCTTGGCATTATCCGCACCAACGAGCTGCTGAAGTCCGACCAGTACTCTGGCGCGCAGCAGCTCTGGGGTACGCAGGCCGATTTTGGATTCTCAAAGACCATGGAAGAAGCATTCTCCCAGTGGGGACACGAGCGCGTCCTCTACGATGCTGTTCTGGCGGTGCGGCGCGCGCGTCCGCAGGTCATTGTGGCCACGTTTGTGGGCGCGGTGAGCGACGGTCATGGGCAGCACCAGGTCTCCGGCGAGATTGCCCAGGAGGTATTCAAGGCCGCGGGCGATCCCAAGGTCTTCCCCGACCAGCTCAAAGACGGCCTGACTCCGTGGCAGCCGCTTGCCGTCTACAGCATGGTGCCGTTCGCTCCCATCAGCAACGGCAAGGCCTTTGACTACGCGACAGGCAAGCTGGCGCCGGCGGAGTTCCACAATTATGTAACCGGCGAAGTGATCCACGGGGAGATTTCCGCGGACGCCATCATACCGACCGGCGATCGCGATCCGCTGCTGGGACTGAGCTATACGCAAATCTCGCGGGAGGGCTGGGGCCAGCAGAAATCGCAGAACGGCGGGGCCAACCCGGTTCTAAGTGGGCCAGGGGACGCCCGCTATCACCTGTGGGCGGTGGTGGAGAGCGCCGAGCAGAAGCCGAACGAAGGACCGGAAGTGGGCGGCCTCTTCCAGAATCGCAAGGTCACCATCGACACCTCGCTCGCCGCGCTGGCGCGCATCGCCGGCGATAACCCTCCGGCGTGGTTGAGCGACAACCTCGGCCAGATTGCTCAGCGCCTTGGCGAGTTCGACTCGGCTCGCCACATGGAAACTTCGATCCAGTCTGCGCACAAGCTGGCCGCCGTCTATGGCCTCACGCTCGATCTGCGCAAGCAGGTGGACGCCAACACCGGTCTATCGTCTTTCGCCAAATCCAGCATCCTGTTCGAGCTTGACGCGAAGATCGCCGAGTTTCAAGCCGCGCTGCGCGAGCTTCTTGGACTCGATGTGATCGCGTTCCGCACCAACGAGTCCGGGATATCCGGGGGCGGCTTTCGCGGGAATTCCGCCGACGAGACGGCTGCCAGCGTCTCGCCCGGAGAGACGTTCAAGGCGCGGATCCATGCGTCGGGACTCAGCGCTGAGGTTCACCTGAGCAGAACGTGGTTTGAGAGCCCGTTCGGCGGGAATTGGCAGCAGGGCGAGGCCGTCAGCAAGGGCGGCGCATCTCCTGTCTCCGACGCTATTTTCAACTTGAAGGTCCCCGAGGATGTTGAGCCAACGCGCCCCTATTTCACTCGCCCCAACATCGAGCAGCCGTATTACGATGTGTCGAATCCCGCATGGCGCGGGCGGTCCTTTGCGCCGTGGCCGTTGAGTGCATGGGCCGAGTTTAGCTTCGACGGCATGCCCATTCGCATCGGCGAAGTGGTGCAGACACTGCAGCGTTTGAGCGGCCCCGGCGGTTTTTACGAACCACTCGTGGTTACTCCCGCGATTGGCGTTAGCATGTCGCCGGAAGCGCGCATCCTTCCTCTTGACGGCAGCGCACTTCCCGTTCGCGTTACCGTTCACACGCTGGGAGCGGCGGATGGCGCCGTGACCCTGAAGCTGCCCGAAGGCTGGCGCTCCGACCCCGCCGAGGCCCACTTCCATCGCACGGCCGCCGGCGATACCGAACCCATGCTTTTTTCCGTCACGCCTGCGGATCACAAGAGCGGCGAGTTCCAGATTGAAGCGGTAGCCCAATCCGGCGGCAAGGTCTATTCCAGCGGTTGGCGCAGCGTGGGCTATGCCGGCCTGCGCCCGTACAACATGTACAAAGAAGCCGAGCTGAAGACCCGCCGCGTAGACGTGAAGCTGGAACCGGGCCTCCGCATTGGCTATGTCATGGGCCCGGGCGACCTGGTTCCAGAGGCCATTGAGGCGATGGGCATCACGCCCCACCTGCTCTCCGCGGAGGAGCTGACTTCCGGCAATCTTTCCGCTTGGAACGTGATCGTGATCGGCATCCGCGCCTATTCCACGCGCCCCGAACTCTCCTCCGCCCAGCCACGCCTGGACCAGTTCGTTCGCAATGGCGGCACCCTTATCGTGCAGTACCAGAGCGCGAACTTCCCTGCCCCGCTGCCGTTGAGCCTGTCCCGCTTCCCGGAGCGGGTGGTCGACGAGCAGTCCGCGGTCAAGCTGCTCGACTCCTCCAACCGCCTGCTGACGTTTCCCAACACCATCACTTCAGCCGATTTCGACGGCTGGGTGGAGGAGCGCGGCCACTCCTTCATGTCCACCTGGGATCCCGGCTACGCCGCCCTGACGGAGACTGCCGACCCGGGCCAGGATCCGCAGCTTGGCGGGCTCCTCGTGGCTCATCCCGGCAAAGGCACATTTATTTATGCCGCCTATGCGCTCTACCGGCAGCTCCCGGAGCTGGTTCCCGGAGCGTATCGCATTCTGGCCAATCTTCTGAGCGCGGGCGCCGCTTCCGACGGTTCTGCACAGACGCGGTAGAAGCGAATCGCGTCTGCGGAGTTAGTTCCGCGGTGTTCCACAGCCGCAAATCGTTAAAGTGCGGTGAATTCGCTGACTAAATCCAATTACTTTCGCGTAAGTGCCTTGTTTACTGCATGATCCGCAATCATTAAAAACCCGTGAATTCGTCAAATATTCATCGAATTCTGAGAACCTTGCATCGGAACTAAGCCGAGGATCGCCCCCGCATCTGCGGCGTTTTTGTCAATGCTTTAAGTGTCAACCTTTATCCGGAACAGCTCACCTATCGTGCACTGTTCCAGGCGTGCGATTGGTCTCCGGGTTCAAATCACGTCAATCGCGAGCCAAACCATGAAGATTCGTTTAAGGGAGAAGAGAGGCGCAATGAACTCACGCATGAAGGCGGCTGCCGCTATCGTCCTGGCAGCCTGTATCGCCAGCTCGTATTCGTACGCTGGCGATCCACCCGCGAAGAAACACACCGTTCACAAGAAGGTCGAAAAGGGCCCAACGGTGGAAGAGCAGATTGACGTTTTACGCCAACAGCTGCAGGGACAGCAGGGCCAGATCGACGCCTTGAAATCGAATCTTGCCACCAAAGATGAGCAACTGAGGCAGGCGCAGCAGCAAGCCGTCGATGCACAAGCAGCGGCCACCAAGGCAGAGCAGGATGCCACGGCGCAGGAACAGGCCACCTCACAGAACATGTCTGCCGTTTCCACACTTCAATCCACGGTAACCGACCTGAAGGCCAACCAGACATCGCTGGCGGTGAACCTTTCCGACGAGACTGCGAACATCAAGAAGCAGATCGCGAATCCCGATGCGATTCACTTCAAGGGATCGACCATCTCGTTTACCGGCAGCTTCGTGGCGGCTGAAACGGTGTGGCGCCAGGGGGCGACGGGCGGCGACGTCAACACGCCGTTTACCAGCGTGCCGCTGCAATTCGCCGACAACGCTCAACTCACCGAGTTCTACGGTTCGGGCCGTCAGTCGCGCTTCGCGATGAAGGCGGTGGGCAAGCTGCCCAACTGGACCATGACCGGCTACTACGAGGCTGACTGGCTGAGCGCCGGCGTCACCTCCAATAACAACCAGAGCAACAGCTACACCATGCGCCAGCGGCAGTTGTGGGCCGACGCCAAGACTAATACGGGATGGGATTTCTCCGGCGGCCAGGGATGGTCGCTGGTGACGGAAACTACGCAGGGTCTGACCCGCGGAACGGAAGTGCTGCCCGGCACCATCGACGCGCAGTATACCGCCGGCTTCGTATGGGGGCGCCAGGAAAGCTTCCGCATCTCCAAAAACTTTGGCAAGAAGTTCTTCCTGGGCGCTTCGGCTGAGAACGCGCAGACTTTGAATCCGGCAGGGAGCGGTCTGCCCACCAACTACGTAATGGGCTCTGCCGGTACCGGCGGCGGTCTGTATAACGCGACCACGAACTATTCGTTCAACTACGCGCCGGATTTTGTGGCCAAGCTGGCTTTTGAGCCCGGTTGGGGTCACTGGGAACTCTTCGGGATCGGCCGCACATTCCGCAATCGGATCTATCCCAATGAAACCTGCACGACCTCTGCGACCGGTACGGTATCGTGCACCAATACCACCGGCGCCTATAACGACTCCAGCTATGCCGGCGGCATCGGCGGCGGCTTCCGCGTTCCGTTGGCGAACAAGAAACTCGTAGTTGGCCTGAAGGGCTTGTGGGGCCAGGGTGTAGGCCGCTACGGCTCCTCGACCATCGCCGACGTTACACTTCGCCCCGACGCTCAGATTTCGCCTCTGCACGCTTTCTCCGCGCTCAGCACGGTGGAACTGAACCCCAATCCGCGGCTCAACGTCTACTTCAACTACGGCGGCGATTATGTCTCCCGTAACTACGTGGGCAAGGTGGGCTATGGTAGCCGGTTGACCAGCATGACCGGGTGCAACACTGAAGTTCCTCCCAGCCCCAGCAACTCCGGCAACCCGTTTGCGGGGCAGGGCGGATTCAACGGAGCCAATCCGGCCGGGTGCGGCAACCAGAACAAGGACGTGCAGGAGTTCGCGGCAGGAGACTGGTACTACCTCTACCGTGGACCGCAGGGCGGACTTCGCTTCGGCCTGCAGTATGCCCGCTTCGAGCGTGACCTCTGGTCCGGCGCTGGCGGCCCTCTCAACCCGAGCGGCGGCGCCAAGGGCATCGACAATATGTTCTGGACGTCGTTCCGCTACTACCTGCCGTAACGCGCCGGCTTATCGGCATCGGCCTGAAGGGCAGCCCACTACGGGCTGCCCTTTTACTTGTGCGCCCAGCATGGGCGCACTCTTACGGGTGTAAGTCCCGTCGCGAGTTGGTCACAATGAGCGAAGTGAAGCGCAACTGCATGAGGGCGACCGAGTGTGGGGAGGAAGCGTGGATCGAATCTGCGGGCCGATGAACAA
>DASZLE010000059.1:0-41180 GCA_035552475.1 Occallatibacter sp. | reverse complement strand
AAAGAACTGAAAGCGGCCATCAACGACTTCATCGAGCACCACAACAGCGACCCGAAACCCTTCATCTGGCACAAAACCGCCGACCAGATCCTCGATTCCCTAGCCAGGTTTTGTAAACGAATTAATGACTCAGGACACTAGTCGATCTTATCGGGATGGAGGGCGATGTTCTTTTCGCCGGCGGCTTTCTTGTCGTTGTAAGCCTTGACCCAGTCTTCCCAGTGCTTGCCGGCGGCGCGGTCCTTGCCGGTGAACTCGATGCGGGCGATGTCGGCATAGCTGAGGCGCCGCTTGGCTGCGACGTTGGGAGCAAAGTAGTCGACCCACGAATCGGCGAGGGTGGCGCCGGTCTGGCGATTGAAGATGTAGGCTTCGATCTTCTCACCCGATTTGGTGGTGAGGGTGACGTCGCCGCGGTAGTCGAAGGCTTTTTCGAGGGCCTGGCGGACTTCCTCGTCGGAAGCGAGCGAAGGGACGATACCTTCGAGATTGTCGTGGGCGAATCCGGGGGCGACTTCGAGCGCCTCAATTTGCTCGCGGGTATACTTCAGGACTTCGGCGCTCATGCGTTGGTCTCCTCGAGCGTGCGGGCGGGATCCGCAATCTGAACCAGCGGCGAGGAAGAATGGCTGGGCCACTCGTTGAGCTGCTTGAGGGCGTGCTGGTTTTTATAGCTGGAGAAGTTGCCCTTGACCATGCCCCAGAAGCCCTTCAGAGAGAGGAATCCGTCGATGACGGCTGTCGGCTCATAGCCGCAACTGACCATGCAGTTGGCGCACTTGGGATTGCCGCTGCCGACACCGTATTCCTCCCATCGGGTGGTTTCCATCAGTTCCTTGAAGGTTTCGGCATAGCCGTCCTGAAGCAGGTAGCAGGGTTTCTGCCAGCCGAAAATGTTGAATGCCGGCGAGCCCCATGGGGTGCAGTCATAGTTGCGGTCGCCCATGAGGAATTCGAGAAAGAGGGGCGACATGTTGAACTTCCACGACTTTTTGCGATTGGAGAGGATGGCGCGGAAGAGCTTGCGGACGCGGGCGCGGCCCATGAAGTGGGTCTGGTCGGGGGCCTTGTCGTAGCTGTAGCCGGGCGAGAGCACCATGCCCTCGACGCCCATGGCCATGACCTCGTCGAAGTAGGCGCGGACGGAGTTAGGATCGGCGCCGTCAAAGAAGGTGGAGTTGGGGGTGACGCGGAATCCGCGCCGGACCGCTTCCTTGATGCCTTCGACGGCGATGTCCCAGCCGCCTTCGCGGCAAACGGAGAAGTCGTGGTGGTCGCGCTGGCCGTCGAGGTGGACGGAGAAGGTGAGGTACTTGGAGGGCGTGAACTCAGGCAGGCGGCGCTTGAGCTCGAGCGCGTTGGTGCAAAGGTAAATGTACTTTTTGCGCGCGATGAGGCCGTTGACGATCTCGACGATCTGCGGATGGAGCAGGGGTTCGCCGCCGGGGATGGAGACCATGGGGACACTGCACTCCTCGACGGCGGCGAAGCACTCCTCCGGAGTGAGCTGCTTTTTGAGGATGTGGGGCGGATATTGCACTTTGCCGCAGCCGGCACAGGCCAGGTTGCAGCGGAAGAGCGGCTCCAGCATGAGCACCAGCGGGTAGCGCTTGTTGCCCTTGAGCTTCTGCTTCCAGACGTACTTGACGACGGTCCACACCTGGGAGATGGGAATAGCCATAAATTCGTTTTCCCTCAGGGGCGGTGGCCCCGTAAAACAGCCTTCAGCTTTCAGCCGTCAGCTTCCAGCGGCGGGGATAAAATCCCCCAGTTCCTATTGTCTCAGGCTTTCGATGCCGGCGGTATGGGCAGGGATCGATTGCCGTTGGATTCGTGGTACCGGTTCGAGGCATCGCGCAGCGGCTAAAGCCCCGAAGTTGTTATCCGCCTCATACGGCACGACTAAAGTCGTGCCCTTTCAAAACGTTTGCTTCCGTGCGGCAGGGCTGAAGCCCTGCCCTACCAGCCCTGCCCTATCGCCCTGGCCTACCGCCCTGGCCTACCCAGCCTGACCTCATGCGGCGGGTTCCATGGCACGGCGGTAGGCTGTCAACGCCATCAACGGGAAGTAATGCCGGTACATGGTGTATGCCAGGTAAAAGACCTTGGGGAAGCCAGTTCCGGTGATGATACTCTGCCTGCTCGCGCATTCGCCCAGGCATTCGTCCCAGCCGCCGTCAGCGCGCTGGCGTTCGAGGAGCCAGCGGACACCTTTGGCGATGGAGTCGGAGCGGTCGTCGCCGGCTGCGAGCAGGCCGAGGAGCGCCCACGCCGTTTGCGAGGGGGTGCTGGGGCCGATGCCGCGCGTGTCGGGATCGTCATAGCTGCCGCAGGTCTCGCCCCATCCGCCGTCGGAGTTCTGCACCATGCGGATCCACTCGGCGGCCTGCTGCACCTGGGGCTCGTTGTGGTCAAAGCCGATGGCGTCAAGGCCGCGAAGGACAAGGAAAGTGCCGTAAATATAGTTGACTCCCCAGCGGCCGAACCAGCTTCCGTCGGGCTCCTGTTCCTTGAGGATGAACTGGATGGCTTTTTGAACGCGCTTGTCGTCGCTGGTGTAGCCGTAACAGGCGAGCATCTCCAGCATGCGCCCCGTGATGTCGACCGACGGCGGATCGAGCATCGCGTTGTGGTCGGCAAAGGGGATGTACTGGAAGATCATCTTGGTGTTGTCTTTGTCGAAGCTGCCCCAGCCGCCGTTGCGGCACTGCATAGCCCATTCCCAGTCGATGGCGCGCTGGCAGACGTCATATTGGTAGCGCTCGCGGGGATTTTCGACCTTGCTGAGGGCGAGGAGGACCTGGGCGGTATCGTCGGTGTCGGGATAGAACTCGTTGTTGAACTCGAAGTACCAGCCGCCGGGCGCGGTGTTGGGAACCTTAACGGCCCAGTCGCCGATGTGGCGGACCTCTTTCGAGAGCAGCCAGTCGGCGGCTTTGAGCATGCGGGGATCGTCCTTGGGCACGCCGGCTTCGCCGAGAGCGTATAGGGCCTGACCGGTGTCCCACACGGGCGACAGGCAGGGCTGCATGCGGAAGGTGGGCTCCGGCATGACGTCGCTGGCAGGCTCCTCAATGCCGAGCTTTTCGAACTCGTCGCGGGCGCGGATGACCTGGGGGTCGTCCTCGGAGAAGCCAAGGCAGCGCAGCGCGAGGATGGCGTTCATCATGGCGGGGTAGATGGCGCCGAGGCCGTCGGTCATTTCCAGGCGTTCCAGCATCCATTTTTCCGCGCGCTTGAGGGCCAGCTTGCGGAGCGGGCGGATGTGGACGGCCTCAAACCAGTGAGTCATGCGATCCAGCGCCAGGAAGAAATTGCGCCAGGAGAAGAGGTTCCCGCGATCCATGCGCAGGCGGAGGATGGCATTCTGGCGGCCGCCGACGTAGAGCTCGTCGATGCTCTGTTCGGCTGGAATCTTCTTGAAGGGTTTTTTTGCGTAGATGATGGCCAGGGGAACGATGATGGAACGCGACCAGGAGGATATCTCGTAAATATTGAAGTAAAACCAGTTGGGGAAGAGGACGATTTCCGGCGGGATAGCAGGGACAGCGTCGTAGTCGTACTGGCCAAGGGCGCAGAGGTACATTTTGGTGAAGGTGTTGCAGGCGACGACGCCGCCGTTAGCCAGTGCCCATTTGCGCGCTTTCACCATGCGCGCGTCATCGGGGCCGAGCCCCATGAGCTTGGCGGAGAAATAGCACTTGACGGTGAGGGAGATGTTGCCCGGGCCGCCGGGATAGAGGCTCCAGCTTCCATCGTCATTCTGGAAGCGCATCATCTCAGTGAACGCGCGGCGGAGGCGAGAAGCGTCTCCGGATTCGAGCAGGGTGTGGAGGAAGATGTAATCGGCCTCCAGCATGGAATCGGCTTCAAGCTCACCGCTCCAGTAGCCGTCAGGATGCTGGCGGGTGAGGATATAGCCGGCGGACCGATCGATTGCATTTCTGACGTCAGCGAGGTCGGCGTCGATTCTTCCGAACCGGGGAGTTGCGGCCTGGGCTTTCTGTTGCGGTACATCCATGCGGATAAAGATGCCTCGGCTTTACGGCCGGAATGCCCCCGAAACCGAGCACGAACAGCAAGGGTCATCCGGGCTAACCGCTACTCTAACTCCGACGAGCGGCCAAAGTTTTCTCAGGCGCGCACTTCTTTGAAGCTGAAGGGCATGCCTGGTGGTCCATTTGGTTATGCGCAACACAAGCCCTGGTCAGCGCACGGGCACGGTTTCACCGCCGCCGGCACCACCGATCGCCTGGATGATTTCGGCAGGCAGGCCAAAACGCACATTTTCAGGCATAACCTCAACCTCTTCGACGCTGGCGAATCCGTTTTGACGCAAATAATTCACCACGTCTTCGACGAGGACCTCTGGGGCTGAGGCACCGGCTGTAACTGCCACGTTATCAACCCCTTCCAGCCATTTTGGGTCGATCGCCCGGGAGTCGTCGATAAGATAACCCTTGGTTCCCAGATTGCGGGAGACTTCGACCAGGCGGTTGGAGTTGGAGCTGTTGGTGGAACCAACCACGAGGACCAGGCCGGCGTTGTGGGCTACATTGCGCACGGCCACCTGCCGGTTTTCCGTGGCATAGCAGATGTCCTGCGAATGGGGCCCGACAATGTTGGGGAACTTCTCCTTGAGGGCGTGGATGATGTCGCGGGCCTCGTCAAGGGAGAGCGTGGTCTGGGTCAAGTAGGCGACGCGGTTGGGATCAGGGACCTGGAGCGTCGCTACTTCCTTGGCGCTGGAAACCACCTGGGTAACGTCAGGCGCCTCGCCGAGGGTGCCTTCGATCTCGTCGTGGTCGCGGTGGCCTATGAGGATGAGCGAGTAGCCCTGCTTGGCGAACTTTACCGCCTCGATGTGAACCTTGGTGACCAGGGGGCAGGTGGCGTCAATTACCTTGAGGCCACGGCCTTTGGAGCGCTCGCGAACCGCCGGTGAAACGCCGTGGGCGGAATAAATCACGCGCTGGCCGTTTGGGACATCGTCGATCTCGTGGACAAAGATGGCGCCCTTGTCCGCCAACTCGTTCACAACATAGCGGTTGTGGACGATCTCGCGGCGGACATAGATTGGCGCACCGAAAGTCTCGAGGGCAATCCTGACGACGTCGATGGCACGCACCACGCCGGCGCAAAAGCCTCGCGGCTTGAGCAGGAGGACGCGCTTGGTGGCCGAGGAAGCTGCCGATTGAGTGTCGCTGGAAGTGGGTTCGAGGGCAGTAGTGGTCACAGAAACAGTATACAGTTCACAGTTTTCAGTTGTCAGTTGTCAGCTTTTTGTGGGGCGCCATGGGTTGAGGACTTTGTAGAACGGCGTAGCGGTGACGGTGGATCGCGACGCGTGGAGCAAGGGTGCGCAAGGGGCGCGGACTTCGACACCTGTACAGGCGGGCTGCCGGCATCCAAGTAGACATGGAATACATACCGGCAGTAACACCCCCACCCCGAAAGCCGATCATCTCCGGGTGGGGACTGGTGGCCGGCTCGCTGATGGCGGGCGCGGCGCTGGGGTTGGTGCTGGTAATCGCCGCGGTGGCCGGCATCTCAAATCTTGCCCGGCTGCTAACGGGGCGTTCCACGGTCATGGACACTTCGGCGCCTGCCGTGGTGGACAAAATCCGCCAACTCTCGCGGCTCGAGGCAGTGGACTACACCATCGACAAGATTGTGGAGGGCGACCGTCAAAGCCAGCTGATGCCGAATTTCCTTGCGGGCGACAGGCTTCTGCTGGTGGCGCATGGCGAAGTGATTGCCGGCGTGGATCTGGACCAGATGGATGGCAAGCGGGTGCGGGTGGAGGGAGATAGTGTGCACGTAACGCTGCCCCCGCCGCAGGTGCTGGTGGCTCGCCTGGACAATGCACAGACGCGGGTTTACTCGCGTGAGACGGGACTGCTGGTGGCGGCCGACCCGAACCTGGAGTCAGAGGCCCGTGCGACGGCCGAGCAGGAGATCACCAAGGCCGCACTGGCGGATGGAATTCTGGACAAGGCGCGGCAGAACACACGAGCAGCTGTTACCGGGCTTCTGTATGCTCTGGGTTTTCGCAGGGTCGACGTGCAATAGCGGCGGCCCGCCTGGTCGACGCCGAGCTTGCCGGGACTCCGAAGGAAGCGATTTCCGCGACCCCGTAGAGGGGCCGCCGAGGAACGCCATAAATAATTTCAGCCGGGCCGTTTTCCGCAATATTTCGTGCGTGGTGCAGCAATCCGTGCAGGTATCCTATCGGGATTCTGGCGGCATCTAACAGAAGGAACGGGGCCGTATGCAAGCGCAATGACGCGTAGGGCAGCGAAGCGCCGATCTCCCCGCGGGTAATGACTATATGGGGACGTAGATATGGGGACGTAAATTGAGAGTTTTTGCGTCGCTACTCGCGCCGGGCCCTGCTGAGTGAGGGATTGGCTGCAAGAGCAGCGATCGCGGTAAAGGACCACTGTGATTATGGCGGGGCTTCCAGGAAGCCGCAGGATACTGGTCGTCGACGACGAAGAGACGATCGCCGATACGCTGGCGCTGATCTTCCGCTCCAACGGCTACGACGCGAAGACGGCTTACTCCGCGGAGCAGGCGCTGGAGATGCTGGAGTCGTGGCAGCCGGATCTGGCCATCATCGACGTGGTGCTGCCGGGGATGAATGGGATCGAGTTCGCCATCTTCCTGAAGGCGAGCTATCCCAACATTCATTTCCTGCTGTTCAGCGGGCAGCCCGGCACCGGAGGTTTGCTGGAAGAAGCGAAGAGGAAGGGGCACCTGTTCGAGATCCTGGCCAAGCCGCTGCACCCCACGTTCATGCTGGCCACGGTGGCGAATATGCTGAGCTCGCCGCCGCTGGATATGAGCCAGTTGCCGAACTGAAGAGTTCGCAGTTTTCAGTTGTCAGTTTTCAGCAGGGCAGAGCGGCTCGCCACGCTCGGCTGCTCAATTATGGCCGCTGGAGATGTGGCGGGAGTTTTACGCGAATCGTTTACTTGCTCGCGGCGATCATCTGCGCGGCGTGCTGGAGGCTGGTTTCGGTGACCGTCGCGCCACTCAACATTCTTGCCACTTCATGGGTGCTGGCGCGCTGATCGAGCAGGCGGATCTGCATCTTGGTGCGGCCGGATGATTCGCGCTTCTCTATCAAGAAGTGCTGGTCGGCGAAGGCGGCGATCTGCGGCAGGTGGGTTACGCAGAGCACCTGCTGGCCGCGGCCCAGTGCCTTCAGCTTCTGGCCCACGGCTTCGGCAGCGCGCCCGCCGATGCCGATGTCGATTTCGTCAAAGACCAGAGTGCGGGGCGTGGGTTTTTTCCTGGATTTGGCTGAGGTCTCTTCGACCGCGACTTTGAGCGCCAGCATGACCCGGCTCATTTCGCCGCCAGAGGCGATTTCATGCAGCGGCTTGAGGGGCTCGCCAGGGTTGGTGGCGATGCGATATTCAACCTCGTCCCAGCCCGAGGCGGCCCAGTGATCTTCGTGCGCCGCGCTGTTCACGGCGATCTCGAACTTCACCTTCATGGCGAGCGAGTTGATCTGCTGCTCGGCAAGTTTGGCGAGCTTTGCGGCGGCGGTCCGGCGCTGGTCGCCCAGGGCGCCGGCGTGCTTACTGTAATCGGCGGCTGAGGCATCGACCTCCGTGCGCAGCTGTTTCAGAATCTCGTCGCGGTCTTCAACCTCGGCCAACTGGCGTGCGACGTCCTCGCTGAAAGCGATCACCTCCGCCACAGTCTTGCCGTATTTTCGCTTCAGCCGATCCAGCAGCGCCAGGCGGTCTTCGATCTCCGCCAGTCGCTCGGGGCTGGCATCAATGCGCTCGGCGTAATCGCGCAGGCTCGCGGCCACGTCGCCCACCACGGCGCGCGCCGACTCGAGTTGCTGCGCCGGCTCTGTGAATTTCGCATCATAGCGCGCCAGCTCCTGCACCTGCTTGAGTGCCGCGCGGAGGCAGACCTCAGCGGAAGCGCCTCCTTCGTACAACTGGTCGAATGCGCCCATGGCCGCGGCGTAGAGCTTTTCCGCATTGGCAAGCACGCGCTTTTCAGTCTCCAGCGCCTCGTCCTCGCCGGGCTTGAGCTGCGCTGCTTCGATCTCCTTCTGCTGATAGCTCCAAAGGTCCACCATCCTCAGGCGATCCTGTTCGCCCTGGAGCAGATCGTCCAGCTTCTCCGCGGCGGCCTTCCAGCGTGCATACGTTTCGCTTACCGCGTCGGTGGAGATGCCGCCGAACCGGTCCAGCAAGTGCCGCTGCTGGCCCTGGTCAAAGCTGGTCAGAGTCTCGGTCTGGGCGTGGACCAGCGCCAGATCCGGGGCAAGCTGCTTGAGAACGCCAATCGTGGCGGGCTGGTTGTTGACGAAGACCCTGCCTTTGCCATTGGAAAGGATCTCGCGCCGGATGATGATTTCGGTTCCATCGGCGTCGATGCCGTTTTCTTCCAGGATGGCTTCGGCGCCGGGAGTGGACTCGAACACGCAGGCGACGACGGCCTTCTCCGAGCCATGGCGGACGATCTCGGCCGACGACTTGCCACCCATCAGGAGGGCAAGCGCATCCACCAGGATCGACTTCCCTGCCCCGGTTTCGCCGGTGAGCAGGTTCAATCCCGGCCCGAAGACCGCGATGGCGTGGTCGATAACCGCATAATTTTCCGCGCGCAACTCTATAAGCATGGTTGGTTTCGGCCCGGCGGCCCCCTGAAGGAGGAATCCGAGCGCAGCATAGCATGAGCGGCACATGCGCGGGCCCTCTCAGATGCATCCCATCTATCAAGAGGCATCCGCCCTGTAACTTGGACCGCACCCCGGTGTCTGATACCGTAAAAAGTGAGGTGAGCCCCATTTTTACCGCTGCAACGCTTGCATTCCTGCTGCAAAATGCGCCCGCCGCGGCTCCGCCGGATAGCGGCGGGATTGCCCACGGCATGAGCGGGCTGATGGATATGGCGAGCCAGCTCAGTCCCGTGGCTGTCGGCGTACTGGCGGTTCTGCTGATTGCCAGCCTGTATTCGTGGACCGTGATCCTCGGCAAGTGGGCCAGCTTCCGCCGGGCCACCGGCGCCAGCCGCCGCTTTATCCGCACCTTCCGCAAAGCCGGCCGGCTGCAGGAGATCGCGGCCATCACAGGCGACTACAAGGACAGCCCCCTGGCCCAGGTATTTGAAGACGTGTACGAGACCTACAAGCGGCAGACGGGGGGAGCGGGACCGCCGCGCAACCTGGTGCCGCTGGAGCGCTCGGCGCAGACGGCCGCCAGCGAGGCCATCACCAGCCTGGAGCGGCGCATGACCTGGCTGGCCACGATCGCGGCGACGAGCCCGTTTGTAGGGCTGTTCGGAACGGTTATGGGCGTGGTGGAAGCCTTCCACGGCCTGGGGACGGCCGGCGCTGCCACGCTGCGCGCGGTGGCTCCGGGCATGGCTGATGCTCTGATTACGACGGCCGCCGGCCTTTTTGTCGCGGTGCCCGCCGTGGTGGCTTACAACCAGTTCACCGCGCGGATCCGCGTCTTTGCTGCCGCGCTGGACGATTTCTCGCGCGAATTGTTGAACACGATGGAAGAGTTCCAGGCCCGTCCCGTCGCGCAAGCGCAACCGCGAACGCTGGCAGAGGCCGGCCGCGAGCTTCCCACGCGAGGTTGAACTGTGGCTTTTACCACCGCAAGCGGCCGTACGCAGACATCGCTGGCAGACATCAACATCACTCCGCTGGTGGACGTGGTGCTGGTGCTGCTGGTCATCTTCATGATCACCGCGCCGGTGCTGCAGTCGGGCATTGAAGTGAATGTTCCCAAAACGCGCACGGTGAAGGAGATTACCGAGCAGCGCATTGTGCTGACGATCGCCAAGGACCAGACCATTTACATGGACGACAAGCCCATCAACATTCACGAGCTGCCGGAACGGCTGCACACGTCCGACCCCTCGAAGCAGATCATTTATCTGCGGGCGGATGAGCGCGTGCCGTTCGGCGCTTTCGCCAGCGTGATGGATGCCGTCAAACAGTCGGGGATCACGAACATCTCCATCATTACCCAGCCGGTGGAAACCAAGGCGGGCGGCGGTGGGACGCCATAGCAACGCGGATGAGCAGCCTCCTCGAACACGAAGAGCAACTGGAACGCGAGCTCGGGGGCGAGCGTGTGGCCGCTCCGGCGACTGGCTCAGTGTTGCTGCACCTGGGGCTGGCCGCGGCCATCGTGTCCTATTACGTCCTTGGCGGGTTCTTCCACTCGAACCTTTGGGGCGGCGCTACGAACGGCGGAGCGATTCGCGTTAACCTGGTGTCGAGCGCGATTCCGCTGCCCTCCGATCAGCCGCCGAATGAGAACGTGCTGGCCACGCAAACGCCCAGCCCTGCGCCGGCTCCGCCTACGCCCAAGCCTACGCAGAAGATCGACGAGACTGCCATTCCCATTCAGGGGCCCAAGGAGCAGCCCAAACCGCAGACCGTGAAGCGCACACCGCCCCGCGTGGTCCAGCCCAAGCCGGACAATCGCGCGCAGTATGGCGAAGAACAGGCCAACAATATGCCGCGCGCGGTACAGGGCCAGAACAATCCCGGTCCCACTTCCATTACTCAAGGCGACTTCGGCAGCAAGTTCCCGTGGTACGTGCAGCAGATCAACAACAAGATGGGGCAGGTATGGAACAAGTTCGAGGTCGATCCGCACACGCCGGGGGGGACGCGCGTCTACATGGATTTCACGATCCATCGCGACGGATCGCCGTCCAATGGGGTCATCGAGAAGTCCAGCGGGAGCCCCACACTGGATCGATCCTGCCTGCGCGCGGCGCAGCGCGTAGACACATTTGGTCCGCTGCCGCCGGGTTACAACGGGAGCACGTTGAATGTCTCTTATTATTGTGAGTATTGAAGCTTCAGGAGATCCGCATCTTTATCGAATCATGTTCGGCAGCTCCTTTCAGGCCAATCCCAAACTCTTCCTCAGGAAGGATCGCTAACCGCATGAAGGCAAAATCCTCTTTCTTTGTTTCGATCGTCGTTGCCCTGGCCTGCTTCCCTTCTCTGTCCGCGCGCGCACAGGACTGGGTCCACACCGGCACCCACCTCGGCAACACGCGCATCCGCCTCGCGGCGTCGGACTTCAAGCCGACGGGCGCCGATCCCCAGACGCCGCCATTGAAGGCTACTTTCGACGCGACGCTCTCGAGCGATCTGCAGAACGCGGGCATCTTCGACATGGTTTCCAAGAGCCTTTCCCCGCAAGCGACTCCGGGCTCGCCGCAGGAGATCAACCTGCCGCAGTGGGCCGAGCCGCCCGCCAACGCGGAGATGGTCGCTTTCGGCGCGCTGCAGGCGCAGAACGGGCGCCTCGTCGTCTACGGCTGGCTGTTTGACACCCGGAGCCCCACCAGCCCGCAGGTCCTAGCCAAGCAGTACAACGAAGCGGCCAGCCAGGACATGGCCCGCACCGTTGCGCACCGGTTTGCCGACGAGATCATCTCCCGGCTGGGCGGCGGCCTGAACGGGATTGCCGAAACCAAGATCTACTTTGTCAGCAGCCGCTCCGGAACCAAAGAAATCTGGGCGATGGACTACGACGGCCAGAACCAGCACCAGATCACACATCTGGGCAGCACTTCGCTCTCGCCCCGCATCTCACCGGACAACAGCCGAATTGCATTCTCATCGCTGGGCAAGGACGGGTGGGCAATCCGAATGTATTCGCTGGACCTTGGACGACTGGTCAGCTTCCCGGGGGGATCTGCAGGTGGCTCGAATTTCTCGCCAGCGTGGTCGGGTGACGGAACCAAAATCGCCTTCTCCTCGGCGCGATCCGGAGATCCTGAGATTTGGATTGCCGACGCGAACGGGGGAAACTTGCGTAAGCTCACGGCTTTCCGCGGACCCGATGTCGGTCCCACCTGGAACCCACGCACCAACGCCCAGATAGCGTGGGAAAGCGGCCGCACCGGCCTGCCCCAGATTTACGTCATGGATCAGGACGGCGCCAACATCCAGCGCCTGACCGATGGCGGCTATGCCATCTCCCCCTCGTGGTCGCCGGACGGCGGCATGCTCACCTTCAGTTGGAACCGCAAGTACGGGCCCGGCGCGCCCGGCGGCCAGGACATTTACATCATGGACATCGCCAGCAAGCGCTGGATGCAGCTCACCCATGATTCCGGATCGAATGACTTTCCATCGTGGTCGCCGGACGGGCGGCATATTGTGTTCGAGCGCACCATCGGCCACCGTGCCGAGATCTGGTCCATGCTGGCGGACGGAACTCAGCAGCAGGAGCTGACTCGCGACGGGCAGAACTTCATGCCCAATTGGAGCTGGAAGTAAGCAGGCACAGCGCCGTTGTTCCAAAAGCGGAAATCGGGGAGTGGAGAAGAACGAGACTCGGGCACCTTGGTTTTCCGCACCATTTCGTGCAACACCTTCCCTTTCGAGAGCGCTATCATGGAACCGTAGTCCTGAAATTCTGTCGAGACCCGGCACAACCCGACGGTCAAGTCTCCGAAAACTACGAGGCGTGTACCGTCCCGCTGAATGTATGAGGCGTACCGTTTGCATTCGCCAATATAGGAATAGAATGTTCGGTTGCTTCGAGGACTTTGCTGCTACCCACATGCAGAAGGAGATTCCATCTTGAAGAAACTTCATCGTTCCCTCGTGCCGCTTGTACTCCTGGCCGCCCTGGTTGCCATTGCAGGTTGTAAGAAAAAGGAAAAGCCGTTGCCGCCATCGGAGACCGCGCCGCCTCCGACAGCGCCCGCTCCCACAGCGCAGTTGACCGCGACGCCTTCCACGATTTCGGCTGGCGACCAGGTGGTTCTGACCTGGCGGACCACCGACGCCACCAATGTGTCGATTGACGGCATTGGCGACGTGCCCACGTCCGGCGTCAAGTCAGTAACCCCGAGCGCTTCCACCACCTATCACCTGGTGGCGCGCGGCGAGGGTGGCTCGGCGGACGCTTCGGCATCGGTCACGGTAGGTCAGCAGCCGGCGGTCAGCGTGCCGTCTACCACGATGAGCGCGGAAGAGGAGTTCAAGGCCAACGTGCAGGACATCTTCTTCGACTACGACACCGCCGACCTGCGCAACGACGCCCAGGCCACGCTGTCAAAGGACGCGGCCTACCTGAACAGCCATCCCGACATCAAGATCGTGATCGGCGGCTACTGCGACGAGCGCGGCTCCAACGAATACAACCTTGCCCTTGGCCAGAACCGCGCCGAATCCGCCAGGAATGCCCTGGTCAGCGCCGGCGTCGCTGCGACTCGCGTCCGCGTCATCAGCTACGGCAAGGAGAAGCCGTTCTGCTCCGAATCCACCGAGGACTGCTGGCAGCAGAACCGCCGCGCCGGCTTCACGATGGACCGGTAAAATGGCAGTGAAGAATGATGGACGCCGTTCACGCTCCCTGGAGCGTGAACGGCCGCTGTCTTTCGCTCCCTTGCGGGTTTACGGCTTTACTGACAACTGCTCACTGACAACTGTTCAGGTGACTTCATGACTCATGCACGTACATTTCGCCGTCGATTTCTGGCCGTGGCCCTGCTGGCCGCCGTCCTCAACTTTGCTCCGATCCGCGCCCACGCAGCGTCCAAGGAGATCATCGAGCTGCAGACGCAGGTGCAGCAGTTGCTCGACATGGTGCAGCGGCTGCAGTCCACGCTGGATTCGCGCTTCGGAGCGCTCCAGGGCCTGGTGCAGCAGGCCGCTGACAACAGCAGCCATATCAGCCAGTCCATGGATGCCCTGCAGCAGAAACTGGCTGCGCAGAATGAGGCCATCGGCGGCAAGGTCGACTCGACCTCCGGCCAGGTGCAGTCGGTCAGCGATTCGGTGGACGAGTTAAAGTCCCGCATCGATAAGCTGCAACAGTCCATGCAGGCGCTGCAAAGCCAGCTGCAGAACATGCAGACGCCGCCGCAGACGCAGCCGGGAGCGGCCCCCGGTGGTGCGCCAGGTCCTGGCGGCGGTCCCGGTACCGGCGGAAACGGCGCGCCTGCGGGCCCGGGCATGAGCGCTGCCCCGCCGCTCCAGGACACGTACCAGGCCGGCGTCCGCGACTTCAACGGCGCACGCTACTCCGTGGCCCAGGGTGAGTTCCAGGACGTGATCCAGTATTATCCGCAAGACGATCTGGCCGGCGCCGCGCAGTTTTACCTGGGCGAGATCGCTTATCGGCAGCAGAACTACCCCGATGCCGTGAAAGCCTACAACGCGGTGTTGGAGAATTTTCCCAACAGTTCGAAGGCGGCGGCGGCACAGCTTCACAAGGGCATGTCCTTGCTTGCCATGAACCGGCGCGCGCCCGGAATCCAGGAACTTCGTACACTCATCCAGAAGCATCCGCAATCGCCGGAGGCGCAGCAGGCGCGCAGCAAACTCAATGGCCTGGGCGTGCGGGTCACGGATTCCGCCCGCCGCTAAACACGCTTGTCCTTTCCAGCACCAATAACAAAAGCCCCGCGGCGACGGGGCTTTTGTTTTCTACTCCCTACTTCCTGCCTTACTGCAGGCTCGCCATCAACTGCTCCAGCGCGGCCTTGGGCGGCCGGGTCAACGATTCCGGCAGCGTGCCCAGCGGCTCGTCCACAATGTTGAGCAGATCAGTGAACGTGGGCTTCTGCGTGTCGATGTAGAACACGCCGGTCAGCACTTCCCCGTTCTCGTGCGCTTCCATCAGCGTGCGCACGGCGTTGGCCTTGTCGGTCGGGTCGTAGTCCTCCTTCAGCTTGCGCAAACGCAGGCTGGACCCGTCGTGCATCGTCACGTCGTACACCTGGCCGGAGTCGTAGTCGACCTCGATGTCGTCAAAGCTGGCCACGAAACCGATCTCGTTCACCGGTTCGTCATGGTCCTGCATGAAGCGGTAGCTCTTGGTCGATCCCTCGTGGTCGTTAAAGGTCACGCAGGGGCTGATCACGTCGAGCATCACCGTGCCCTTGTGCGCAAGCGCCGCCTTCAGCATGGCCAGCAGTTGTTTCTTGTCGCCGCTGAACGACCGGCCCACAAACGTAGCACCAAGCTGGATGGCCAGCGCACACGTGTCGATGGCCGGAAGATCGTTGATCACACCGGTCTTGAGCTTCGAGCCGATATCGGCTGTCGCCGAGAACTGGCCCTTGGTCAGCCCATACACGCCGTTGTCCTCGATGATGTAGATCATCGGCAGATTGCGGCGCAGCAGGTGCACGAACTGCCCCATCCCGATGGAGGCGGTGTCGCCGTCGCCGGAGACGCCAAGAGCGGTCATAGTGTGGTTGGCCAGAACAGCACCGGTGGTGACCGAAGGCATGCGGCCGTGAACGCTGTTGAACGAGTGCGCGCGGCTCATGAAGTAGGCCGGGCTCTTGGAGGAGCAACCGATGCCGCTCATCTTCAAGACGCGCTCTGGCTGAACGCCCATCTCGTACATGGCGTCGATGATGCGCTCGGAGATGGCGTTGTGGCCGCAGCCGGCGCAGAGCGTAGACTTGCCGCCGCGGTACTCCACGATGGGAAGGCCAATGCGATTCACTTTAGGGGTTGGTGTTGCTGTGGCTGCCATGATTTAGAGGCCCTCCTTCGTGGCAAATTCCTCGGTGACGCTGCGCGCATCCAGGGGCAGGCCGCTATAGTGCAGAATGCTGCGCAGCTTCACCGCCTGGTCCGCGGGCAGATCCAGCTTCAGCAGGCTCTGCATCTGTGCATCGCGATTCTGCTCAATCACGTACACGCGCTCGTGCGAGGCTACAAAGTCGTGGATCTCATGCGCGAAAGGATAGGCCCGGATGCGCAGGTAATCCACGTCCGCCTTGTACTCCTTCTTGATTTCATCCAGGCTCTCGCGAACCGCGAAGTCGGAGCTGCCGAAGGCGATGAAGCCGATCTTCGACGTGCCGTTCTTCTCGATCACGGGCGCCGGCACCAGCTTGCGCGCATTTTCAAACTTCCGCGAGAGCCGGTCCATCACTTCCTGGTACTCGTCAGGCTTTTCCGTATAGCCCGCGCTGGCGTTGTGGCCGGAGCCGCGGGTAAAGTACGCACCCTTGGGATGATTTGTCCCCGGCAGCGTGCGCCAGCCGATCGCGTCGCCGTCCACATCCTTGTAGCGCGCAAAGCTGCCCAGCCGGTTCAGATCCTCGGCCGTCAGCACCTTGCCGCGATCCAGCGGCTTTTCCGGATAGGAGAACGGCTCGGACATCCAGTTATTCATGCCCAGGTCGAGATCGCTCAGTACAAACACCGGCGTCTGCAAACGCTCCGCCAGGTCGAATGCGCCGCCGCCGAAATCGAAGCACTCCTTCACCGATCCCGGGATCAGCAACACGTGCTTGGTGTCTCCGTGCGACAGGAATGCCGTGGAAAGAATGTCGCCCTGCTGCGTCCGCGTCGGCATGCCCGTCGAGGGCCCCGTGCGCTGCACGTCGAAGATGACACCGGGTATCTCGGCGTAGTAGCCAAGCCCGGCAAACTCTGACATGAGCGAGATGCCCGGCCCCGACGTCGAGGTCATGGAGCGCGCACCGGCCCATCCGGCGCCCAGCACCATGCCAACGGCGGCAAGCTCGTCCTCGGCCTGCACCACGGCGAAGGTGGCCTTGCCTTCAGGGGTCACGCGATACTTCTTCAGCAAGTCAGTCGTCGCCTCAATCAACGACGTGGACGGCGTAATGGGATACCACGCCACCACCGTGACGCCGGCGAACACCGCGCCCATGCCCGCGGCCGCGTTCCCGTCGATGATGATTTTGCCCTTGGTCCGATCCATCGCTTCGATCACGAACGGATCCTGCTTGACCAGCTTCTCCTGGGCAAAATCGAATCCTGCTTTGACCGCGCCGAAGTTCAGATCGAATACCTTCTGCTTTTTGGCGAACTGCCTCTTGACGCTGCTCTCAACGATGGAAAGATCGAATTTCAGCAGGTTCGCCACCACCCCCACGAACACCATGTTCTTCACCAGCTTGCGCAGCTTGGCTTCGGGGCAAACGGCGGCGGTGATCTTGTCAAAGGGAACCGGATAGCAGACCACGTCGTCGCGATACTGCTTGAGATTGAAGTTCTCTTCGTAGATTGCGGCCGCGCCGGCGGGAAGCGCGAGCATGTCGTCCTTCGCCGTCTCCGGGTTCAGAGCCACCAGCACCTCGCTGTCGCGCCGGCGGGCCACGTAGCCGTCCTTGCTGGCGCGAATGGTGTACCAGGTGGGTAATCCGGCGATGTTCGACGGGAAGAGGTTCTTGCCGCTGACGGGAACACCCATTCCGAAGATGCTTTTCAGCAGAACGCTATTGGCGGATTGCGAGCCGGACCCGTTCACCGTTGCTACGTTAATGCTGAAGTCGTTAACCACTCGCGAGCGCGCGCTGAATGCGCCCTGTTCCTGACCCAGGGCTAGGTCACCAGTCGCCATTTGGCGGGATCCTTCCAGTTCGAATGTCGTTGCGGAGGGTTCGTAATGCTCCCTTGTGATTATAGTCACTTGTCAGGTTGCGCGTCGTTTATCGAACCCCTCGGGTAACCCCTCTACATCCCACATTGCAAGACATAATACCGAATATTGCAACTTGCAAAGGCATTTACGAGCTTGCCAAGCTGTCGCTCTTCCCCACACGCTCTGAATCCTGTTTCCACCGCACCAGCAGCGAAGTGGCAATCACCACCAGCGCCAGCGTCAGCCCAATCCACAGCCCGTAAATCCCCCAATGCAGCGCAAAGCACAGGAAGAATCCCAGCGGCAGGCCCAGTATCCAGTAGCCGACGAAGTTGGCCACCATGGGTGCGCGCGTTTCTCCCAGGCCGCGCAGCGCGCCGGTAGAAACGGTCTGGATACCGTCGAAGATCTGGAACGCCGCGGCGATCCAGAGCAGGCTGGGCCCCACCGCCATCACGCGCGGATCGCGCGTGTAGAGCGCGATGAGTGGCCGCGGCGCCACCAGGAACACCACCGCCGCCGAGAGCATGAATCCGGTGCCAAGCGCCAGCGCCAACCATCCCGCCCGCCGCGCCCGCGCCGGATCGCCGCCGCCGATGGCATGGCCCACGCTGACCGCGGCGGCCGCGGAGATTCCCAGCGGCACCATGTACGTCAGCGCGGCATAATTCAAGGCGATCTGGTGCGTGGCAAGCTGCACCGGGCTGAGCCAGCCAGCGGAGAAAGTGCCCAGGTTCCACGCGCCTACCTCAAGCAAAATCTGCCCCGCTGCCGGCGCACCCAGCCGCGCTAACTGGCGGATTTTCAGGAAGCTCGGCCGCGCCCAATGGCGAAACAGCGGATGCCCGCGTTTGCGTTCGTAACGCCAGGCGAAAGCGATGAGGCACACAGCCATGCCAACGCGGGCCAGCACTGTCGAGAATGCTGAGCCGTTCACGCCCATAACGGGCATTCCCAGTCTGCCGTAGATAAAGACCCAGTTGAAGAACCAGTTGACCAGGTTGGCCACGATAAACGTGACGGTGATGACGCGGACCTGCCCCACTCCCTGCAGGTAGCGGCGCGCCGCGCCATACAGCAACAGCGGCAGCGTGCCCAGAACAAGAATCCGCAGGTAGCTGCCCGCCGGCCCCGCCACCTCCGGCGCGATGCCGACGTGCATCAACGCATAGCTGACCGCGCCGGCCAGAACCATCAGAGGCACGCCGGCAACGCATGCCAGGTACACGCCCTGCGCCAGCCAGTGATGGCAGGCCTCGTGATCGCCGCGTCCGTAGGCTTGCGAAACCAGCGTGTCCAGCCCCAGCACCAGGCCGATGCCGAAGAGCGATGGCGTGTAGTAGACGGCATTGCCCACGGCAACCGCGCCGATGGCCGACGGGCCCAGCTTGCCCACCATGATGGTGTCAACCACGCCTTGCAGCATCCAGCCAAGCTCGCTCAGGACAACAGGGATCGCCAGCGCAACCATGGCGCGCAGTTCCCTTCTCCAGCTGGCTGATGCGGCGACCTCCGGGCTCATCTCTCCAATGTAGCGGGTGAGGCTTTGAACCTTCTCAGTAGTCCGTGGTTGGTGGGCAGTATTCGGGCCGCGATCTTTTGTTCACTGTTTCAACTTCTCAATTTCCGATCACTGTCCACTGCATCTGGCAACGCGCTGCTGCTCCAAATACCGCCGCAAGGCAGGATCGCGCTCCATACCGGCCGCGATTTCATATGCGTGGAGCGCTTCGTCCATTGCACCGGTGCGGGCGAGAAGCTCTGCGCGCGCAGCCCAATACGGCTGATACGAGCGCACCCGTGCGTCATTTGCAAGCGCGGTCAGTGCTTCGAGACCGGCGGCGGCGCCCTCCACTTCTGCCAGCGCAACCGCGCGGTTGATTGAGCCAACCGGCGATCCTGTGAGCGCCAGGAGCGCATCGTAGAGCAGCACAATCGCTCGCCAGTTGATCGCGACCGTGCGGCGGCGCTCCACATGCGCTGACTGGATAGCGGCTTCAAGTTGATAGCGCCCAATCAGTCCGGCGCGGCTAGCTGTGCGCAACGCGGCCTCAGCCTCTTCGATCATTGCGGCATCCCAAAGCGAAGAATCCTGCTGCGCCAGTGGAACAAACTCGCCCTCCGGCCCGCGGCGCGCCGGCCTGCGCGCCTCCGCATAGAGCATCAGCGCGAGCAGGCCCAGAACCTCTGGCTCACCGGGCAGCAAGCCCTCTAATAATCGAGCCAGAAAGATGGCTTCGCCGGCCAGCTCTCGCCTCGCGGCGTCGGTTCCAGCGGCGTCCAGCCAGCCCTCTGAGAAACCGGCATATACCGCATCAAGCACTGCCTCCAGCCTCCCGGGAAGCTCCTCGCGCACCGGAATGCGAAATGGGATGCCGGCTTCGCGGATCTTGGCCTTGGCGCGCACCAGCCGCTGCGCCATGGCCGCCGGCGACACCAGGAACGCCGACGCAATCCGCGCCGCCTCCAGCCCCAGCACCGCCTGCAGCATCAGCGGCGCCCGCACCGCCGGATCGATGGCGGGATGCGCGCACGCAAACAGCAGGCCGAGGCGGCGGTCGGGCAGCTCATCCTCGGGCGCCCGATCCAGCGTGGCGGCAAGCTGCTCCAGCTCGTCCGATGCCGCGTCCTCGCGCTGGCCGCGATGGCGGTCAATTAGCTTGCGGCGCGCCACGGTCAGCAGCCATGCTTCAGGATTCGCCGGGCAACCGTCGCGCGGCCACGTGGCCAATGCCGTCGCGAACGCCTCCGACAGCGCATCCTCGGCGGATTCCAGGTCACCCGAGCGTGCGGCCAGCAGCGCAACCAGCTTGCCACGGCTGCGTCGCGCCACTATCTCCGTGGCGGCCTGCGTGCAATCGCTGTAGGGAACGAACTCCATCACGTAATCCGTGGCAAAAACACCGGGAAGGGCCGGTCACAGTGACCTATCGACATACCGCTGATTCCGGCCCATGCCAGCTTACATTGACCAGATGGCCCGAACTTCAACGATGCCGTGCTGAGAGGCAGGGCACCTGCCCGCCCACGATAAGGCAGCATCCAGATCCGGCGCTTCGATCAGGTAGTAGCCGGCCAACTGCTCTTTCGACTCCGCATAAGGCCCATCCAAAACCTGGGTCTTTCCGCCGGTTGTGCGCAGGGTGGTGGCCGTGGGAGAAGGACGTAGCCGGTTACCGCCGACATAAGCGCCCGCCGCCTTCAGCGCCTCGGTGTAATCGTTGTACGCAGCGCTTCCCTGTTGCTGCTGTTCCGGCGTCATTTTGGGCCAGGCCGATTCGTCCAGATAAAGTGCAAGCAGATATTGCATGAGAGTCCTCCGGGTTGGATTGTAGGCGTTTGATCGCCTCACTCTCATGACGAGGGAATCTCGGTCCAATCGACAGCCGATCGACTCCTGTTCAGATTTATTCCCCGCGCGGTCCAATAGGTAGCGGGGCGACCGCATTGCTGACGGCTGAGGGCTGTCTTTTCACCGCGTCATCAGCACTTCCGACAGCGAGTCCTTGGCCAGGAACTGGCGATGGCCGCTCCAGCCGGAGAACAGGCGTTCGATGCTGCGATTCGTAAACGCGCGCTGGATCGGAAACGGTTCGCTCACCTGCACCTCCACCTCGTCGGTGTCGGTGATGTGGAAACGGCAGTTGACCGTCTCCTCGCCCTGCGTCCGCGTATGGAAAAACGCCAGCACCAGACCGCCGGGATTCATGGATTCATGCAGGCGCTGCACCACCGGCGCAACCAGCGGCTCCGGCAGATAGTCGAGCGTGGTCCACAGCAGCACGATGTCGAACTTCTTGCCGGAGAAATTCAGGCAGGAGGTGAGGAACGCATCCGCGTCCCAGATGGGATTGCCATCCTCGTCGTCGCCGCTCGTCCAGTGACCGGCGCATCCGTCGTGGACCAGGTCGGCCATGTACACGCTGTGGCCCAGGCCGGTCAGGTAATTGATATTGGTCGGCGACGTGGCTCCCGCATCGATGACGCGCAGTCCCGCTTCGCCCAGCAGGCGCTTGCGCAACGTGGACCAGGCTCCCGAATACCGCTTGAATCGGGGTGCGGAGCTTTGCGCAGAGGCCGCTTTGCCTCCAGCCTGCTTCCTTTCCAACCAATGTTTCATGAGGGTCGACTACCTTTATGTGCCGGGTGCGCCCAGTCCAGACCGCATCAGGCTCCCGCGGCCGCAGCGGGTGCATGGTCGGGGGTCCTCTGCGCAGACTGTGTCAGTTCCACCTTGCCGCGCAGCACAGCGTTGTCCTCAATCGCAAGGCGATAGGCGCGTACGTCGCCCTCCACCACGCACCCGGCGCGCAACTCCACGCGCCCGGTAGCGACCAGGTTGCCGTGAACCTTCCCCAGAATCAGCACATCCTGGGCGGTTAGATCGGCAGCCACATCGGCATTGGGCCCGATGGTGAGGCGATGCTCAGACAACTGAACGGTCCCCTCCACGCGACCATCGATCACAAGATCCTCGCCGCCCTTCAGTTCGCCTTTGATAACGATGGACTTGCCGATTCGCGCAACATTGTTCTCTGTGGCCATGGGTTCTTAATCCTTCCCGGCTGATCTAAAACGGTTCTCTATCAGTGTAGCGGGTTTAGGGGCCAACGCGCCGTCGGGTGGAAAATCGCACCGGCAGCTCGTTCCTGCAAGGTTTGCCAGCGTGGCGCCTGCTCCTGTTTTCTCGAGGTCAAGTGGCCCCCCGACGACAATTTGCACCGCTGCGGTGCGTCGGGCGTCTAACGAACTGGGAACTCACCTTGGCAAAGAGGATGGGCTGAAGCGCTTGCGCACGACTCTCAAGCTGATTCCGCTTTGGCTGGCGATGGTTGCAATGGCGCCGGCACAATCCGCGCCCGAACCTGCCCTGGTGGAGCGCGCGCTGGCCAATGAGGTTGCGGCCGTTCAGGATGCGGCCCACCCCATGCGTTACGTCCTGCACAAATCCAGCCCCCGCCTGACCACCACAAAGAACATGGTGGAGACCCGCGACGGGATTGTGGCCATGCTGGTCTCCGTGAATGATCAGCCGCTCAGGCCCCAGGACCAGGCCCGCGAGCAGGCTCGCCTCGACGGGTTACTATCAGACCCGGGCAAACAGCGCCACCGCAAGCAGGCCGAGGATGACGACACCGCGCGGGCGCTCAAGGTGCTGCGGGCTCTGCCGGCGGCATTTGTCTACAGGGACGCAGGACCGTGGTCCGCCGGCACCGGTCCGGTGGAGCGCTTCACCTTCACGCCCAATCCGAAATATTCGCCTCCCGACCTGGAAACGCAGGTGCTGACCTCGATGAGCGGCGAGCTTTGGATCGACCCGGCCAAGGCGCGCGTGGTGAGGCTCGAAGGCCGCATCCAGCAGGACGTGGACTTTGGCTGGGGCATCCTGGGCCGCCTTTACAAGGGCGGCTGGATCACCATCGACCAGGCCGATGTGGGCGGCGGCGTGTGGAGGATCGTGAAGTTCCAGATGGCGATGTCCGCGCGCGTGGTCATCAAGACGCGGAACTTCGATACCACCGAGATCGAATCGCGGTATGCGCCGGTACCGCCGGCACTCAGCTATCGCGAGGGCATCGGAATCCTGCGTTCCGGCGCCACGGAGACAGCGACGCGCTAAAGCGAGCGGCCCCGCCCGGAGGCGAGGCCGCTCGCGCCTTCTTAGAGGTTAAAGGTTCTTGACTCTGGCGAAGACGATGACCAGCGTGAACAAGGTCAACGACTCGATAAACGCAAGTCCAAGCACCAGCAGAAGCTGAATGCCCGCGCGCGCGCCGGGGTTGCGCGCCAGCGCCTCAGTGGCCGAAGACGTAGCTTTGCCCTGCCCGAGACCGCAAAGGCCGGCCGCGAGACCCATGCCAAGGCCGGCGCCGATCGGCACCAGGTTGATCGGGGCCGAAGCACCCCCATCCGCGAACGCCGGTATGGCAAAGCACAACGCCGACAGCGTCATAAAAAAGTACTGCAGTTTCTTCATAGTTCTCCAGCTTCCCTGAGATTGGCCGCCAGTGGGTGGTTGATGATCACCGTGCTGGCACCCTCACGCTTGCGGCCGCCTGTTGGTCCGGGGCGGAAGCGCTCCCCGGCAGAAACTCTTAAAGCTCTTAGCCATCAGCCTTCAGTGGATAACGAGCGAGCTGCCGGCTGAAAGCTGAGGGCTGTCTCTCAATGCTCGTGGGCGGTAGCGATGCCCAGGTAGATCATCGACAGCAGCATGAACACGTAGGCCTGGATCAGCGAAACGCCCGCGTGGAGACCCAGAAAGAGCGCGGGAACCGCCACCGGCACCAGTGAGAAGAACACCAGCGTCACCAGGTCTGAGGCAAACATGTTGGCGTAAAGACGGATGGTGAGCGACATGACGCGGGCGCAGTTGGAAACGATCTCGATGGGTAACAGCAGCGGCGCAATCCACCAGATGGGCCCGGCATGGTGCTTGATGTAACCGACGATTCCCTGCTCCTTGAACCCGTAGAAATTGTAGTAAAGGAACGTGCACATCGCAATCCCCAGCGGCACTACCGGGACGCTGGTGGGCGTGACCACGCCCGGGAGCAGCCCAATCAGGTTGTTGAGGAGGATGAACAGGAATACGCAGGTGACGAAAGCCTGGAATCGCTCGTAGCCGTGCCCGATGATCTGGTCGGCGTGGGTCCCCGTGAACTCGTGGATCAGCTCGGCAAGCTGCTGGGCCGGATTGGGATTCTCCACCGAGAGCGTGAACCGCACGACGAGGAAGAAGACTACCAGGCAGAAGGCGATCAGAACCTCGAGGGCAAAAGTGTCATTGATGGGCACGGCCGGATTGGCGGGATGCATCCCCACCAGGTTCAGCAGCGCGGTCACCGCGGCCCCAAAGAGTGTATTCAAGAGGCGAGTAATCCAGAGCAGATGTGGCATCCGAAATCTAGGTCTTTCTGTCCCCGGGTCGAACGGTTGGGCGCGTCCGGGAGCGTCAATCCCGAAGCAATTTCAGCGCCTCCCATGCTATGGCGACAACTGCCAGCGCCAAGCCGCAGAGAAGCGCAATGACCGACCCTCTGAAACATATCAGGCTACCATAAATGACCCCTGCAAAGATAAGCAGGCGCAGGAGAAAGAAGGTGACGACCGTCACGGCTCCGCGGGGGGATTTTTGCCGGTCCATCCGCGAGTTAAAGAGCCGGATCAGGCGTTGCCACTCCAGCACGCTGGCCGCGGAGATGGCGGCGCCCGTCGCCAGCATGGCCGCATTGCGCCAGCCCGAGACAATCCAGAGAATTCCAGCCGGAATCACGCCCAGAATCAGCGTGACGCGCATGGCGCGCTTCATCATCGCGTCGAGCGCGGCATCGGTCAGGGCCGCAATCGAATGCGTATCGGGGTCCGTTTTGGGACCCATATCGGGGCTCATGTCATCGCTCATGCGGTTTCAAATCAGGCCGCCGGGCTTGCCATCGCCGGTCCCGGTCGTGATAACCAATCGGATGACGTAGACCAGCCCCGAGATTCCGCCAAATACGATGCCGGCAATGCCGATCCATTCGGTATGGAAAGCCTTGTCAGCCCACGCGCCCAGCAGCCATCCCACAAACGCCGCAGAGGGCAGCAGCAAGGCAATCTGAAAAAGCTTTTCGGCCTGGATCAGCGTGGCCAGCCCGCCGGTATCCCTCGGCTTCCCCTTGTCATCCGGAATGGGCTTGTTGAATGGCATCCTTCGCCGTTATACACGATCGTTGCCGTTGCGAGCGAAATGTGTCATTCAATCGCGAACACCGCGTATACATTCGCCTTGAACTCCACGCGGCGCGAATTGATGGCGAGCTGCTCGTTCGTGTTGGCCACGAGACCCCCGATTGCCAGCGCGGTGCCCATCCCGTAACCGCCTCCGGAGTTCCCGTTCATGCCCCAGGTCTGGTTTTGCGTCACCGTCACCAGATGGCCCAGGTGAACGTTCGAGCTGTCCGCAAGCTGCGCAGCAATGTGGCGCGCATCCTCCATAGCCTTTGCCGCCGCGGCCGCTTCCAGCACTCCCGGATTGTTCACGATCCACTGGATCCATCCGCTCTCATTGGCGCCGGCGGTAATGGCGGTATTCAGCGTCTTTGCGGCGTCATCGGGCTTTACGCGGATGGTCCAGCTCTGCGTGGCCGTGAACTGCCGCTGCGCGAATTCCGCGCTGCCGGCAGAGTACTGCTGGTACTCGTATGGCTGCGTGTGCTGAAGCACCTGGCTGGTGCTCTCAATCGAGTCTTTGGGCACGCCGGAAGAGGTGAGCGCCGACATGATGCTGTTGGACGCCTCCAAAGCCGCCGCATACACGGTTTTCGCGTCCGGCCCATAGAGCTTGTACCCCACGCGCACAACGGCCATATCGGCATCGGCCGTCACCGCGCCCGTGCCGCTGGTGGAGATGGTGCGCCGCTCGGGGCAGTTATCGTTGCACTGCGCCCAGCCGGCCGGAACCAGGGCGCAAAGCGTGACCACAAACAAAACAGCACGGAAAACAAGTCGCATTGCATCCTCCCTTATCGCGATCTGCACAGCATAGCCCGAATTGAAAGCCGATATACTGACGGTTAGACCAACGGCAGGAAAAATGGACATTCCGTTCGAATCCGAATTTGAGCGCAGCCTTTTTGAGTTGCGCCGGCAGAAGCTGACCGAGATCGAAAAGCTGGGGCAGGCCGCGTACCCCAACCGGTTCCCGCTGGCGCAAAACGAAACGGCGACCGCAATCGCGCAGATCCGCGCGCAATACGATGCTGCCACCGGCGAAACGCTCGAGGCCGAGCGCGTGAATGTGGCCATCGCCGGCCGCATCATGGCCATCCGCGCGCAGGGCAAGGCCGGGTTTGCCACCCTCCAGCAGGACGGCGCGCGGCTGCAGATTTACGTGCGGCTGGACGCGGTGGGCGAGCAGGGTTTCGCGCTCTACAAGCTGCTTGACCTGGGCGACCACATCGGCGTCACCGGCTATCTTTTCCGCACCCGCACCGGCGAGCTCACCGTGCACGTGGAAACCATCACATTCCTGGCCAAAGCCATGCTGGCCTTACCGGAGAAATTCCACGGCCTCTCCGATGTCGAACTGCGATACCGCCAGCGCTACGTCGATCTCTTCGCCAACCTCGACAGCCGCGAGGTCTTCGTCAAGCGCGCCAAGGTGCTGCGGGCCATCCGCAAGTTCTTCGATGACCGCGGCTACCTCGAAGTGGAAACACCGATGATGCAGCCCATCGCCGGTGGCGCGGCGGCACGCCCTTTCACGACGCATCACAACGCGCTGGACATGGACCTGTTTTTGCGCATTGCGCCGGAGCTCTACCTGAAGCGCCTCACCGTGGGCGGCCTCGACCGCGTCTACGAGATCAACCGCAACTTCCGCAACGAGGGCATCAGCACGCAGCACAACCCCGAGTTCACCATGCTGGAGTTCTACCAGGCCTACGCGAATTACCACGACCTGATGGACCTCACCGAAGAGCTGATCAAGTTCGTTGCCATGGAGGTGAACGGGACGACGCTGACCACGTTCAGGGGCGTGGAGATCGACCTGGGCAAGTTCGAGCGGCTGACAATGCGTGAGGCGATTATCAAGTGGTGGTGGCCCGGCATGGCGCGGGACCCTCGTCTGGCTGACCTTGCCAACAAGGAATCTCTGGTTGCGTTCTTACGTGCAAATGCTCCATCGGGGGGCGCACCCGAGAACAACGAGCGTGTTCGAAACCGGGCATTCTTCCTAGGCGAGTGGTGCGGCGATGCGGCAGCGCGGATCGAGGGGGGGGCACTGCACGAAAAGGTAATTGCTGAGCTTTTCGAGCACGTCGCCGAGGAAAAACTCGTCCAGCCCACGATCATTTACGAATTCCCCACCGCGATCTCACCGCTGTCGAAGCAGGACCCGAAAAACCCCGATTACGTAGAGCGCTTCGAGGTGTACGTCGGCGGCTTCGAGATCGGCAACGCCTTCAGCGAGCTCAACGATCCAGTGGAGCAGCACAAGCGCTTTGAGCAGCAAATCGCCGAGCGCGCCCACGGGGACGACGAGGCCCACCAGATGGACGAGGACTACGTCCGCGCGCTTATGTACGGCCTTCCCCCCACCGGCGGCGAAGGCATCGGCATCGACCGCCTGGTAATGCTCCTCACCGGCTCCAAATCCATCCGCGACGTGATCCTCTTCCCGCTCATGAGAAGCAGGGATCAGGGATCAGAGAACAAAGATCAGGAAGAACGCGAAGGCCAGTAGCCTTGTAGCCTTTAGCTACTGGCTACGAGCTACCAGCTACAGGCCAGCGCGCCCAGGAGCTGCTATTTGAACATCCTTTTCGTCGGCGACATCTTCGGCAGCGCGGGACGCAAGATCGTCGCCGAGCACATCGGCCACATCCGCGAGGCCCACGCAGTCGACCTCACCATCGTCAACGTCGAGAACGCCGCCGGCGGCTTTGGCGTCACCCCGCAGATTGCCGACGATATCTTCAACCTGGGCGCCGACGTGCTCACCACCGGCAACCACGTCTGGGACAAGAAAGAGCTGATGGACTATCTCGCCGTCCCCGCCGGCAGCCACGAGCGGCCCCGCCGCATCCTGCGCCCCATCAACATGTACCCCGGCGTGCCAGGCTTCGGCGTCTATCAGGGCGCCACCCCCGGCGGCATTCCTTATGCGGTAGTCGACCTGATGGGCAAGGTCTTCATGACCGGCACTAACGACCCGTTCCACGCCATCGATGACGTCCTCAAGACCATCACGGCCAAAGTCATCGTGGTCGACTTCCACGGTGAAGCTACCAGCGAGAAAGTCGCCATGGGCTGGCACCTCGATGGCCGCGTCACCGCCGTCCTGGGCACCCACACCCACGTCCCCACCGCCGATGAGCGCGTCCTTCCCGGCGGCACAGCCTACCAGACCGACGTGGGCATGAGCGGCCCCTATGACAGCGTCATCGGCGTGCAGACCGAGCTGGTGCTGCACCGCTTCCTCACCGGCCTGCCCGGCAAGTTTGAAGCCGCCAGGGGCAATCCCAAGATGTGCGCTGCGCTCATCGGCTGCAATCCGCAAACCGGCCGTGCCACCTCCATCCAGCGCATCATGCTGGGCGAGTGAGCCTGTAGCTCGTAGCCCATAGCTTGGAGCGTGAGGCTTCTAGCTACTGGCTACTGGCTACAGGCTTCCGGCTACCGGCCTTCTTTCGCCGCTCCCGGCCCATTCACCGCCACCACCCTCGGCAGCCGCTCCTTCGCCGGTGGCAGCGCCGGAAACGCCGCATGCGGCTCGGTCTGATACCAGTAAGCGACCGTGTAGAAGTTGTCAGAGCGGCAGTTTGCGTGTCCGTGCTCGATGGTCACGCGGATCGACTTCTCGAACGCGATCGGGCTCTCCGTGTGCCAGCGGTACAGGCAATAGCGCCCGCCGATCCGCTCCGGATCCACGATGTACGGCGCGCCGTTGTGCAGATACGCGAATGGCTCTCCACCGAAATCCCACGCGCCGTTGTAGTAGTCCTCCGACCCGGTGCCGTTGATCGTCGGCATGCGGTCGCCGTCGATGAAGATCATGTCGTCGCCTTCGCCGAACCATCCGTCCTGATTCTGCTGCACCGCGTGCGTCACCCCCAGAAAATGCCCGCGCCCCTCCGCCTCCAGAAACACATAATTCCCTGCCCCGTCCAGGTTCTTTTTGTCATTCACCAGCGGATCGCCATTGCTCTTCCAGTCTCCGGTCCAGCCTTTGCACGGCGCAGCCTGGCGATACTGCGCATGGAAGCGTCCCACGTCCTCGGGCAGCGATGCCAGCGTGACGTAGTCGACGGCATAGTAGAGGCTATTGGTGCGCTCCGGCCCCTCGTTTGTCAGCGTGATCTTCGCTGCCGTGGCGAACGGCATCTTGAAGTACGCATTCAGCGCCTTCTGCGGCGCCACCGCGGTCAGCGCCGATTGATAGATGTAGTACTCGCCCAGTCCCAGCCCGTAGAAGTCCCCAATGGGCGTCTCGATCGACGGCGAGCTCTCGCCGTCCCACCAAGCGCGCAGGACCAGGTTTTTCAGGTGATGCGGGTCGTTCGAATCAATGGTGAACCAGATGTGCGTCACCACGCCCGCGCCTTGCACATCAAGCAGCGTGGCTGCCTGCCCGGGTTCCACACGAACCGCGTCGGCATTCGCCCCCGTGCGGTCCCAGCTTGACGAGCGCCGCGCCTTGTAGCTGCGCAGCCGCGCCATCGAAAGCAGTTCCTGCCCAGCGCCCGGTCCAGATTCAGGTCCGGCCTCAGGTCCCGCTTCGCCAGCCGCAGCGCCCGCCGCATTCAACCCCAGCAGCGCGCCCGCGCCCACCATCGACCCTAAAAGCCTTCTACGTGTTGCCGCCACACTTGCCCCCTTTTTATTCCGGGAGCAATTATCCTACGCCGGCTGCAGTTCCCGCTTCTTTTCTTCCTTTTCTGCGACCGGCCCATGCGTCTCGGCGGTCGGCGGAGGCGGCGCATCGCCAATGCGCTTCGAGTAGTGGCACACGGTGTGCGCATGCGGCTCAGCGGCGGCAGCGCTCTTCCGGCCGCGCCCCTTCTTCGCCGGCGCAGCCTCTTCTTCCGCGCCCTTCTTCTTGTTCGGGCATTCCAGGTAAATACCGCTCTTCAGCGTCTTCTCCACCAGGTACGGGCTGCCGCACTCCGGGCACTTCTGCGCCACCGGCTTCAGGTTCGACGTGAAGTCGCACTTGGGATAATTGGTGCAGCCCCAGAAGAGATTCCCGCGCTTCGCCTTCCGCTCGGCCAGGTCGCCAGTGCCGCACTTGGGGCACTTCATCCCCTCAATAATGTTCTGCTTGATGTACTTGCACTTCGGGTAGCCCGAGCATGACACAAACTCCCCATACGCGCCCTGCCTCAGCACCAGCGGCTTGCCGCACTGCGGACACATCTCGCCCGTGGGCTGCGGCGCGCTCTGCTTTTGCTGCTGCTTCTGGCTCAGCTTGCGGAACGTCTTGCACGGCGGATCGGCGTTGTAATCCGGGCACGCCAGGAACATTCCAAACGGCCCGCGGCGCAGCACCATCACCTTGCCGCAGTTCTCGCAATACTCGTCCTGTTCCGCTGCGTCCTGTGCTTCGGGCGTATTCAGATCCGGCTTGTTGGCCGTGTTCTCCTTGGTAAATGTGCAGCTCGCCGGATCCTTCTTGTTGTATGCCGAGCACGCGTAAAAGCTGCCGAACTTGCCCCACTTCAGCAACAGCGGCGATCCACACAAGTCGCACTTCTCGCCCGTCTTCTGCTCCATGCGCTTGACGTCGCGCATCGTATTGCCGGCGTCTTTCAGTTCATCTTCGAAGTGGTCGTAGAAGCCGTTGAGCAGGTCGGTCCACTTCTCTTTACCCTCTTCAATGTCGTCGAGCTCCTCTTCGAGGCGCGCGGTGTACTGCATGTCGAAAATGTAAGGGAAGCTCTCGACAAGCAGATCGCAGACCACCATGCCGATCTCGGTTGGATAGAACCGCCCGCTGATCTTGGTCACGTACTCGCGGTCCTGGATGGTGCTGATGATCGACGCATAGGTCGAAGGCCGCCCGATGCCGCGCTCCTCCAGCACCTTCACCAGCGAGGCTTCGTTGTACCGCGGCGGCGGCGAAGTGAAGTGGTCTTCATCCACCAGCTTCTCCAGTTCCAGCGCCTTCACGCCATCGAGATTCGGCAGCTTGTTCTTCGCGTCATCGTCGTCGTCGCCCTTGTCTTCAACGGACTCATAGACCTTGAGAAATCCGTCAAACCGCAGCACCGAGCCCGACACGCGAAAATCGTACGTCTTGCGCGTCTTCTGCGATACCGCTGCAATCTTCGCCGTGGTCACGTCAAACACCGCCGGCGGTATCTGCGACGCCACAAAACGCTGCCAGATCAGCCGGTACAACTTGAGTTGCTCGTCGCTCAGATACTTCGCAACCGAGTCCGGCGTCCTCGCCGCATCTGTCGGCCGGATTGCCTCGTGCGCGTCCTGCGCATCCTTCTTGCCTTTGTACTCGTTGGGCGTCGCCGGCAAATACTGCGGTCCGAGATTGGCGGCGATCCACTCGCGCACCATCACCTTCGCCTCCGGCGCCACACGCGGTGAATCGGTACGCATGTACGTGATCAGGCCTGTCGTGCCTTCCGGCCCCAGATCGATGCCCTCATACAAACGCTGCGCCACGCCCATGGTGCGGCGCACGTTGAATCCCAGCTTGCCCGCCGCTTCGCGCTGCAACTGGCTGGTGATGAACGGCGACATCGGCCGTCGCTGCTGCTGCCGCGACTCCACTGAAACCAGCGACCACTGCGCCTGCTCCAGCGCCGCTTTCACCTCGTCCATCGCCGCCTTGTCCGGCAGCGCGTTGGCGATGAACTGATCCTTGCCGTCCTTGTCCTTGCCGTTGGCCACGCGCACCGGATCGCCGTCGACGCCGACAAACTTCGCCTTAAAACTCGCACCGGTTTGCTTTTCCGGATGGAGCAACGCATCCAGCGTCCAGTACTCCACCGGCTTGAACGCGCCAATCTCGCGCTCCCGCTCCACAATCAGGCGCACCGCCACCGTCTGCACGCGCCCCGCTGACAAGCCGCGCCGCACCTTGTCCCACAGCAGCGGCGAAATCTGGTACCCCACCAGGCGGTCGAGAACGCGGCGCGTCTGCTGCGCGTCCACCAGATTTTGATCGACGCTACGCGCATGCTGGAATGCGTCCTGCACGGCTTTCTTGGTAATCTCGTTGAACGTGACGCGCTGAATCTTCTTCCTTTCCGCAGCAGAAGTGCCAAGCTGAAGCGCCAGGTGGTACGCGATGGCTTCGCCTTCGCGATCGGGGTCAGGCGCCAGGAAAATATGGTCCGCCTTGGCCGCCGCCTTCTTCAACTGGCCAACAACCTTTTCCTTGCCCGGAGACACAACCAGCGTCGGCTCAAACGTGCGCTTCTTCAGCTCCACGCCAATGTCGTTTTTGGGCAGGTCCATGATGTGGCCTACTGAGGCCAGCACTTCATAGTCCTTGCCGAGGTATTTCCCAATCGTCTTCGCCTTGGCCGGCGACTCGACGATCACCAGTGATTTGCTCATTGCCATCCTTATTAACTAGACCCCGCTTGCGGTCATTGGACTCGCCGTCGGGAATTCCGTCTACTACCGATTCCGCATCGTGACCAAAGGTTTCAACGGTGGGCAGCCGCCCAACTCATCTGTGAATTGTCCACGAAACTTGCAACCTATCACGGATTGCCAGTCCGTTTCCACTTTTCCACTGCGCTCCGTTTCCCGCTCCTTGCCGGAAGTCTACGTGCACACAAGCGTTTCCGTTCACCTGCGTGGCATGAAAATAATTTCTCGCTCCCTTATTTCCGATGGGGATCAGGGCCGATCCGCGCGGCATTACAACATCACAGCACCCGCACGTAATTCTTTCCCGGCAAACACCGCACGCGACCCGCCATTTCCAGCTCAAACAGCGCCGTAAATACCTCGGAAGAGGTCAGTTGCGTATCCAGTGCTTCGAGAATATCGTCAATCTGCAGCGACTCATCCGCGCGCAAGATCTCGAGCACAATCGCCTCTTCGGGCCTTAGAACCGGATCAGGCAAGAGAGATGCTTGTGCATCCGGTTTCGATGCAGTTCCCGCCTCCGCCTCCAGTTCCAGCCGCACCTGAGAGGGCAGATCCTCCCACACGTCCTCCCACGTTGCCGTCAGCTTTGCGCCCTGTTTTATCAGCGTGTTGGGAGTCCACGAGTTCTTGCTGGTCACGTTCCCCGGCACTGCAAACAAGTCCCGATTCTGCTCCGCCGCGCAGCGCGCCGTTACGCGCGTGCCGGAGTTCTCCGCAGCCTCCACCACCAGCACAGCCACACTCAGCCCGCTCAGGATCCGGTTGCGCCGCGGAAAATTCTGCGGCGCCGGAAACGTCCCCAGTGGCACTTCGCTCACAATCAGGCCGCCCGCGGCCAGGATGTCCTCCGCCAGCTTCCTGTTTTCTTTGGGATAGACGACATCGATTCCCGTTCCCCATACCGCCAGCGTGGGCATCCGCGCCGCCAGCGCTCCCTTATGCGCGCAGCTGTCGATCCCCCGCGCCATGCCGCTGATAATAAGGAGGCGCCGCACCGCCAGATCCCGCGACAGCTTCTCCGCCACGCCCGTGCCATAGGGCGAAGGATGCCGCGTCCCCACCACCGCGATTCCCGGCCGCGCCAGCAGGCTCGTATCCCCTCGCGCCCAAAGCACCGGCGGCGGATCATAGATCTCTTTCAGCCGCTCCGGATACGCCGCGCAGCCATAGGTCACCATGGTCGCGCCCAGCGCCTGGATCGCCGCCCACTCCGCCTCCGCGGCTTTGCGCGCCTTGCCGTCAAAAATGTACTGCGCTGCCTCCGCCGGCAACCTCAGCGCCTCCAGGTCCGTCAGCTCCAGCTCGAAGACCCGCGACGCCGCGCCGATCGCCCGGGCGGCTTCAATCACCCGCCGCGGCCCCAGCCCCGGCGTCAGAACCAGCGCCAGCCAGGCCAGCCGCTCCTCATCCAGCCGCGTCCCAGAGCCCTCGGAAATCCCCTCAACCGTGGTCGTCATTCCTTCGCACGATAGCGCAGCCGCAACTCAATTTCGCGTGACGTAGCTCACCGAACAAAACGACCCTACTCCCTGTTCCCTGTTCCCTGCCTTTCAGTTCCCTGCCTCTGCACGAACTGCGACCGGCCCACCCGCATCTACGTCTAAATACGAAAGGGTTCGGCCAGCCGCTATACTGATACTTGGGCCTAAGAAAGCTACCGGACTGACGAGGTCACGTAAATTCATGAAATCGCTCTTCGAACGGCTGCGCTCGCGCCGTCTCGCTTCGGTCTTTATCCTGCTCGGCACCCTCTCCGTCGCGATTGTGGCGGGCTCCTACGCCGCCCACGGAGTGCGGGGGCAGGAGAAGCAGAACGCCAGCATCGATGCCACGCCTCTCAAGGTTCTCAGCACCGCTGTTCCGCCTAACTCCTTTGTGAAGATAGCCAAAGAGGTGGGTCCCGCGGTCGTCAATATCAATACCCAGACCCTGCCCAAGCAGTCCATGAACCGCAAGCGGTTCCCCAACCGCCGCGTGCAGCCCAATCAGCAGAATCCTGACGACCAGAATCCTGACGACAACCAGGACAACGACGGCCAGCCCGGCCAGAGCGGCCCGGGCGGTGGCCAGGGCGGCGATCAGGGCTTCCAGGACTTCTTCAACCGCTTCTTCGGCGGCCAGAACCCCGATCAGGGCGACCAGGATGACGGCCAGGTCCGCGAGTCCCTCGGCTCCGGCTTCATCGTCGATGCCAAGGGCTACATCATCACCAACGACCACGTCATTGACAAGGCCGACAAGATCTACGTCAAGCTCTCCACCGATCCCGACAGCCAGGACCTCGGCCGGCCCGCGCGCGTCATCGGCATCGACAAGGCTACGGACCTGGCAGTGATCAAGATCGACACCAGCGCCCCCTTGCCCACCGTCAGGATGGGCAACAGCGACATGACCCAGGTCGGCGACTGGGTTGAAGCGATCGGCAGCCCCTTTGCCCTCGCCCAGACCGTCACCGCCGGCATCGTCTCCGCCAAGAACCGCACCATCGAGCCTGGCGCCTCGGGCCAGTTCCAGCACTTTATCCAGACTGATGCCGCCATCAATCCCGGCAACTCCGGCGGCCCGCTCCTCAACATGAACGGTGAGGTCATCGGCGTCAACACCGCCATCTATACCCAGTCGGCCGGATACCAGGGCATCGGATTTGCCATGCCCTCCAACACCGTCGTCGACATCTACAACGACCTGATCAGCCCCAGCCACAAGGTCACCCGCGGCTCCATCGGCATCCAGTTCCGCAACGGCCTCTCCGGCGCCGTCAATCGCGTCTACGGCTTCAAGAACGGCGTGCTGGTGCAGCAGGTGCAGCCCAACGGCCCCGCCGACAGGGCCGGCCTCAAGCCCGGGGACATCATCACCACCATCGACGGCCGCCAGATCAAGGACGGCGACGACCTGGTGAACGAGATTGCCAGCCGCCATCCCGGCTCGACCATCCGCCTCGGATTCCTGCGCAACGGCAACCAGCAGGATGCCACCGTCACCATCGGCGACCGCGATAAGGTCTTTGCCGAGGCCGGTAACCCGCAGGCCAATCCGGAGCAGGAGGAGGGCGGCGAGGCCGGCGAGACCAAGCTTGGCGTTGTCGTCCGCGACGTTTCGCCGGACACCGCGGCCAAGATCAAGGAGCAAGGCGTCGTCATCCAGTCCGTCCGGACCGGTTCCTTCGCCGACCTCCAGGGCCTGGAACCCGGGCTGATTATTACCAAGGTGAACAAGCAGGCCACCCCGAACCGGGCCGCATTCAACGCCGTAGTCGGCAAGCTCAAGACCGGCGACGACGTGGTCTTCGAGATCATCGACCCGCACCATCCCGAGTTGGGCATCAATTACATCGGGGGGACACTGCAATAACGGTATCTTTACAGGCAGGTGGGACTGCGGTCCCGCCCGCCTGCATCGAAGCTAGAATGACGGGCTTCATCCCTGCCGGGGGTTGGCCTGCACTTCATTCCCGAAGCCGGGAAAAGTCCGATTCGGGGTCAAACGAGGATCCGGGGGTTCGTGAGCACGCCCCATCGCCACGGAAGTTGTAGCGTATCCGGACAGCTTTCGCTATACTGGCCGAACGAGACGCGCCACAAACTACTTTATGCCTGGAGGTGCTCTCCGAGTGTCATTCTTACGAGTTCGTCTTTATCTCTCTCTGGCCGCGCTGCTAACGTGTTTGCCGGTGTCCGCCGCCACCACCACCAAGACGCATCACGCCGCGTCCAGCCACGCCAAGACGGCCCATCGACTGTCTACCCACCCCGGCAAGCGCTCCCACAAGCTGCACGGACAGCAGGCCATCGATTCCGAACGGGTTACCCAGATCCAGACGGCACTGGCGCGCGAGCACTACCTGAGCGCGGAGCCGAACGGCGAGTGGGACTCGACCACCCAGGCTGCAATGCAGAAGTACCAGGCCGATCACGGCTGGCAGACGCGGCTGATGCCCGATTCGCGCGCGCTGAAGTCACTGGGCTTGGGTCCGGACTACTCGACGGCGATCAATGCGAAGGACGTTGCGGCTAATAACGGCGGCGCCGGGTCGATGCCATCCGCAGCCGTTTCCTCGGCCCAGGCCACCGGCTTCACTGCCGCGTCCGGCGTGAATCGCTAGTTCCCGGAAAAGCGCAAAAAAAACGGCGATGTCTTGCGGAATGATGGCTTTACGCCCTCAAACTGCAGTAAATTGCAGCGCTTGGGACCAAGGAATCTGGAAAGCCACCAGCGGAATGGAGAATGTTGCAAAAAAAAACGGCGATGTCTTGCAGAATGATAGGCTTATGTCCTCAAACTGCAGTAGAATTGCAGGGCGTTTTCGCTTTATATTCGCCATAGGCCGTGTTGCAATCCTGCGTAGGCGAGAGGCTGTTCCCCTTGAGGCCCCGACAGGATTCGCCTTACACTTAAAAGTATACTCCCTTTGTTTATTAAGACTGCATAATTGCCAGGAAACTTTTTCTCTATTGTTTTGTTGGTACTGCAGCGTTATTAACAGGGTGAGACACTTGGCTTCATACCGGACTTAGTTGGTCCGTAATCGCGGATGCTGGCCTGCAGCCTGTCGGCACTACAAAACCAAAGGCAAAATCAAAAGCGCGTCTGGCTGTATCGCTTCCCACCCATTTCACGATGAAACTGTGAAATGGATGGGGCACGGGGCGCTGTTGTCCATCTGCTTCCCACCTAATTTCGCGGGGTCCTTCGCTGCGCTCGCGGTCCTTCGCCGCGCTCCGGAGCGAAATGGATGGGCGCGAACAACTATTGAAACCTGTTCGGGTCAGAACAAAAAGCAACGGCAACGGCTGAAACCTGTCCGGCAGATAACGGCTGGTCCAGCGAAGAATAACAATATGGACAAATGCGATGGCGATGGTTCGCTGGCCGACACAACGTGCTAACCGGCTCAATACGTTCCCTGTCTCAAATTGACGGCGCGATGAGTGCACACTAGAATTCGTTTCATAAGCCTTGACCGCGCATGAATCAGGCATCAGCCCTTTCCCAGGCTGACACCGCTGTGAAAGCGCAAAATCGATCTAAATTTTCCTAAGCTCAGGTTTCATTATCCTCGTAGCTGGAGTTTCTTCTTGTAGCTGGAGTTTCTTCCTGTCGAGGAGTTGGCTCCCGTGGAAGGACGAATGTCGTTCTCTCGCCAAAGAAGATTGACCACGGCGATGCTGGGTATTGCGTCGCTGGTTCTTATTGCGTTTGTCGGACTGTCCTATCGCCAATGGGAGCAGTATCGCCGCGCGAACGCAGAGGCGGAGCGCAGCCGCGAAATTTCGACTGCGATTGACGGCGTCCTGGGGAGTATTACCGAAGCGGAAGCCGGGCAGCGCGGCTTCCTGCTCACGGGGGAGAACCGTTATCTCCAACCTTACAACCAGGCGGTTCAGGAGCTCCCAAGCGATCTTTTGACGCTCAAGGAACTCCTGAGGGGGAACCGCAGGGGTGCACAAGACTTCGACAACCTCAACTCTCTTGCAAAGAAGAAGCTGGACGAACTCCGCGAGACCATCGAGGTACGCCGCGCGCGAGGCGCCCAGGCAGCGCTTGCGATTGTCCTTAGCGACGAGGGCAAACGTACGATGGATTCGATTCGCGCACTTTGCGCACAGATGGAGCGCGATGAGAATGCCAACCAGGCGCGGGCGTCCGCCAATGGACAAGCGGCCGCTGGAATCGCGCTCCTGGTAACGGTGGCCGGATCGCTGGTTCTTCTTTTCTTCTTCGCGTTCGGGTTGGAGCCCTTTGCGAGTCCCGATCCCCGGGCGTGGCAGAGATCGTGGGTCTTGAGATACGGTGCGGCCATCCTGGCGGTGGTTGCAACTACGCTGATCCGCGCGGCGCTGACGCCCCTGATGGGGCCCATGGCGATGCCCTTCACGCTGTATTTCTGCGCAGTCGCGTTTGCGGCGTGGTTCGGCGGCTTTCGCCCCGCGGTGCTGTCCACCGTGCTCTCCGTGCTGGCGGGCGCCTGGTTTTTCGCTGCCCCCACGCGATCGCTTCTGGTAAGCGGGCACGACGATCAGATCGCCATGTTGTTGATGGTGGTGGTGGGCTTTGGCATGGCCCTGCTGAGCCGCTCGCAGCGGAACGCGGTGGACCGCGCCGTGCGCGCAGAGGATTCCGAGCGCAATGAGCGGCAACGATCTGAGATCACCCTGGCGAGCATCGGAGATGCCGTTATCGCCACCGATGGAGAAGGACGAGTGGCGTTCGCCAACAAGGTGGCGTTGTCGCTGGTGGGCTGGACGGATGGCGAAATCGCCGGCAAACCGCTCGATGAGGTCTTTCGCATCGAAAATGAAGTCACGCGTGCGGCTGTCGAAAATCCCGTCACCCGTGTGCTGCGGGAAGGAACTGCCGTCGCCCTGGCGAATCACACTGTTCTCATTGCGCGGGACGGAACGGAAGTGCCGATCGATGACAGCGCCGCCCCGATTCGCGACGCGGACGGCGAAATGATTGGAGCCGTGCTTGTTTTCAGAGACATCTCAGTGAGGCGGACGGCGGAGAATCTGCTGGCGGCGCAGGCTGCCGAACTGCGCCGGAGAGCTGAAATCATGGAGCACGCGCAATTGCTGGTGCGAGACATGGACGACCGCATCGGCTATTGGAATCGGGGCGCGGAACAGCTCTACGGGTACACCGCCCTTGAAGCTCTTGGGCAAGTCAGCCATTCCCTGTTGAAGACGCAATTCCCAGAGCCGCTGGAGGCCGTTCAAGCGCAACTGATGAGCACAGGGGAATGGGATGGAGAAGTGACCCACATCAAACGCGATGGCAGCAGGATCATCGTGACGAGCCATTGGACGCTGCACCGCGATGCAGATGGCCATCCGGTTGCCATTCTGGAAGTGAACTCCGACATCAGCGAGCGCAAGCGGGTGGAGGACGAGCTGCATCGGGAACGCGAGCGTCTGGGGCTGGCGCTGAGCGCGGGAAAGATGGGCGTATTCGAGGTGAACCCCATCGAAAACACTCTTTGGTGGTCGACGGAAACCTATTCCCTGTTCGGCGTGAATCCGCCGGATATTAAGCCGACGCCGGAGTCGTTTGCAGCGCTGATTCATCCGGGAGACAGGGAACCCTTTATGCAGTATTGGCGGGAAAACATTGGCCACCATCAGCCAATGAACCATGAATTCAGGATCCTGAATGCGGATGGCAAAGAGCGCTGGATCAGCTGCCGCGGGACTCCGAGATACGATGATTCCGGCTTGCCCATTTACTATTCCGGCCTTTTCGTCGAAATCACCGAGCGCAAGGGAGCCGAACAGGTGCTGCGCAATTTTGAAAAGCTGTCAGCAGCAGCGCGTCTCTCAGCGGCCATTGCGCACGAGATCAACAATCCGCTGAGTGCGGTTACCAACCTGATCTATCTGGCAAAGGAAGCTCCTGGGGTTCCCGGGGCCATTGTGGAACAGCTCGAGCTGGCGGAACAGGAGCTGGAACGGGTGGCTCATGCCGCACGGCAGGCACTCGGGTTTTACCGTGAGTCGTACAAGGCTGAGCGGATCGATATTCCGGAGTTGATGGAGTCTGTTCTCAAGGTTTTTTCGAGCAGGATTGCAGGAAAGAAAATCAAGATCGTGCGGGGTTTTCTGGAGTGCGCGCCAGTCTACGGCGTGAGGGGAGAAATCAGGCAAGTGGTTTCGAACCTTCTGGCCAACGCAATCGAAGCGGTGAAGGATGGAGGCACCATCTCGCTGGGGACGCGGCCGGTGGACTCAGGCGAGGAGCGGGCGATCCAGTTTATTGTGGCGGATGATGGACATGGGATTGCGGCCGAGCACCTCGATCACGTCTTTGAACCGTTCTTCACCACCAAAGTTGGGACAGGAACGGGACTGGGGCTTTGGGTTGCGAAGGAGATCATCGAACGTCACAAAGGCCAGATTGAGGTGCAACACGCTGGGAACGACGGCGAGAGATGCGGCGCGACGTTCACCGTGAAGTTGCCCGGCGAGCCAGGGGCCCGGGTGGCGGATCCTCCGGTAAATCCGGGCACACCGGTGAAGAAACTGGAGCAGGATCGTTCCGATGGCCGCGGCGCGGGGAATGCGCGCGGGTGAAGGGGCGCGGGCTAAAGAGCTTGCGGAAAAAGGCCACGTTGGATTATCGGCGGAAGACATCCCTCAGGGGCTAAAGCCCGGGCCAGGTTGGGCCTCCTGACGGCACGGCTAAAGCCGTGCCCCTTCAAAGCAATTCCGCTCTGACGATTTCGGGCGACTGAATGGCACGGCTAAAGCCGTGCCCCTTCAAAGCAATTCCGCTCTGACGATTTCGGGCGACTGAATGGCACGGCTAAAACCGTGCCCCTTCAAAGCAATTCCGCTCTGACGATTTCGGGCGACTGAATGGCACGGCTAAAACCGTGCCCCTTCAAAGCAATTCCACTCCGACGATTTCGGGCGACTGAATGGCACGGCTAAAACCGTGCCCCTTCAAAGCAATTCCGCTCTGACGATTTCGGGCGACTGAATGGCATGGCTAAAGCCGTGCCCCTTCAAAGCAATTCCACTCTGACGATTTCGGGCGACTGAATGGCACGGCTAACCGCCATTTCTCACATGGATCGGTTCTGGTGGGAGCGGTTGACATTGGCAGGGTGTAGAGGGCGATTAATCGGCTGGCATTGGTCTCCTCGATGGGCTCGTCGGGTGTGGCGAAGGGTTGATTTCGGATCGAAGTTGG
>DASZLE010000058.1:0-7686 GCA_035552475.1 Occallatibacter sp. | reverse complement strand
CTGGAGTACTACCGCAAAGTGGCTGAGCACTACCAGCTCGACGTGCGCCAGTACGAGACGGTGCTGCGTGTCGAGGGGAGCGACGAGGAGTTCCGTGTGCGCGTGCAGGACCGCTTCGGCCGCGAGCAGAGTTATGCGGCGCGGAAGATCGTGGTAGCCACCGGCTACTACGATCTGCCGAATTATCTGAAGATTCCGGGCGAAGCGCTGCCGAAAGTGATGCATTACTACGATGCGCCGCACCCTTACTTCGACACCGATGTGGTGGTGATTGGCGGGAAGAACTCCGCTGCGATTGCAGCGCTGGATCTGTGGCGGCATGGCGCGCGCGTGACACTCGTGCATCGCGGGCCGAAGATCCACCATCACGTGAAGTACTGGATCCTTCCCGACATTGAAAACCGCATCAAGGCAGGCGAGGTGGAGGCGTACTTCGACTCACGCGTGACCGCGATCCGCGAGGACAGCGTGGAGCTGGAGACGCCGAAGGGAGCGAAGACACTGCGCAACGATTTCGTCTTCGCACTGACCGGCTACCATCCCGACTTCGATCTGCTGACTTCTCTCGGTGTGCGGATGGACAACAAGGATCGCTGCCCTGAGTGCGATCCCGAGAGCCTGGAGAGCAATGTCGCGGGAATCTACCTGGCAGGCGTCATCGTTGCCGGGTCGCGAACCAATGAGATCTTCATCGAGAATGGCCGCTTCCACGGGCGGCAGATCGCCGCGGACATTGCGGCGAAGCTGGCAGATGCCGCTGTTCCTGCGATGCGGGACGAGTAAGGCTCTTCGTCCTCATCCGCTCCGGTACAGATCCCACCCCAGGTTGGTTTTCACCACACGGGGCGGCTTGGTACCCTGAAACGCAACCGATCACGATGCCTGTAGACTGGAGCCAATTTCGATACGAAATCCGCGCCGGCCCCTCGGGAAGATGTTTTTGCGTCATATGAGTGTGTAACCTCGTCCTCTCCGAGAGACAGATGTGGCCCACTCCGCCCTCCGGAAGGAAGGGACATGGATGCCCTGGTTCCGTTACCGCACGATCCGCAGCCAATTGACGATCGGCTTCATCGTTCTGGAGCTGGCATTTACCGTCTGCTTTTCGCTGCTGATCCTGCAGACCGAGGTGCAGGAGATTCATGGGCGGGCACTCCGCCGCATCGAGCAGCAGGTGAATCTGCTGGCGACGATGGCGACCGATGCCATGATCGATCAGGAGACCCACCGGCTGGTGCCGATGTCGCAGGCCCTCGAGGCGAGCACGTCGGTACATTTTGTCCGGCTTACCGATCCCCACGGTGCGCCGCTGTTGCCCAACACCGGCCATATCGAGACAAGTCCGTTGACCGCGACGGAGCGCAAGCAACTGCCGCCTCCTGGGCTGTGGCTAGACCGGGCAGACGTCTTTCAGAATGAGGAAGGGAATCGCGAGGCCGTCCAGGCCGTGCGCGACGGCGATGTTCTGCTGGGTTACGCCTGGGTCGCCGAGAACCCGACACCGGAGCGCGCCGAGGTGACAGCGCTGGTGCGCGTAACGGTGCTTGCCGGGGCACTGGGCGCGCTGGGCTGCCTGCTGGCCTCGGCGATGCTGGCCCGCTCGATTACCCGCCCGCTGCACATTGTGATGAACGCGACCCGGCGGCTCATTCGCGACCCTGAGACGAAGGAGGGGTTTCCCATTGAAGTGGCGGAAACGAATGAAGCCGGGGAACTGGCCCAGGCCTTCAATCTTCTGGTGCTGTCGATGGAGGAGCAGCGTTCCGGCCTGAACGACACACTGGCCCTGCTGGACTCCATGCTGGCGCACGCGCCGATCGGCTTCGCCTTTCTCGACCGGCAGGGACGGTTTATTCGAGTGAACAACTTCCTCGCCGCCAGCACGGGTATCGAGCTGACGCGCTTCCTGGGCCACACCGCGAACGAGCTCTTCAGCAGTTCGGAAGCCGCGACGCTGGAACCACGGCTGGCGGCGATTTTTGCCGGAGCGCAGCCGGTCGATACCTTTGAGCTGGAGATGGCCGACGCCAAGGGCGATGCGCGGCACTGGCTGGTAAACCTGTATCCGGTAAAGAGCGGGCAGGAGGTGCGGTGGGTGGGCGCGGTGATGATCGACACCACGGAGCGCCGCCGCTCCGAGGACACGCTGCGCCGCACGGAGAAGCTGGCTGCGGCGGGACAACTGGCGGCGTCGATTGCGCATGAGATCAACAACCCGCTGGAGGCCGTGACCAATCTGCTGTTTCTATTGCGGACTCAGTCCACGCTCGATGGGGAAGCATTGCGCTTTACCGAGATGGCGCAGCACGAAGTCGCGCGCGTCTCCGAGATCACCCAGCAGACGCTGCGTTTCTATCGGCCGTCCACCTCGCCCGCGGTAGCGAATGTCGGAGAGATTCTGGACTCCATCCTGACCCTGCACAGCGGCCGGGTTCATACCCTGCGGGTGGACGTGACGCGCCGTTATGGCAACGACATCGAACTGTACTGCCTCTCCGGTGCGCTGCGGCAGGTCTTCGCCAACCTGATCACCAACGCGCTGGATGCGCTGAACGGCGGCGGGCGATTGCTGATCCGCGCGGGGCGCTCCCACTGCTGGAAGGATGGCCAGCCGGGTGTGCGGGTCGTGGTGGCGGACACTGGCTCGGGCATGCCCGCGGAGGTACGTGCGCGCATCTTTGAGCCGTTCTTTACCACCAAGCTGGCCACGGGAACCGGGCTGGGGCTTTGGGTCACGCAGGACATCATGGGCAAACACCAGGGCACCATTGTGGCGCGCAGCCGGTGCGAGTCGCCGAAGGGCCCCTCGGGTACGGTCTTCATGCTCTTCTTCCCGGACCGCGGCGTAGGGCAGCCCGCGGCGGAGGCCGGTGAATCGAGCGCATCCACGGTGACCTCAGAGCAGATGGCCTGACCGGTCGGGACTTCGGGCAGCTGATCAGACCTGCAGCGACTGCCTTTCTGCTTTTGAGTTTTCGGCGGGCCGAGCAAACAGCAGACCCTTCGATTGCGCCGTTGGCGCTTCGTTCAGGATGACGGGGGATTGAATGAGCGGCGGTGTGGCCGCCCATTCTCTTGCTTGATCGCGTGCTGTGACTACTTACGCGCTGCCGAGCTGTAGTTGATCTTGATCGGGTTCATGGTGCGGTAGCGCACGCGGAGTCCGCCGACGGTTGCGGGTTGCGAGCGCGGAGTGCGCGTCCGATCGATGAAGACGATTAGGGCGGCTTCGGAGGGGTTGTCCTGGCTCTGGGTGACGCCCACGCCGAAGAAGGCAGGGTCGCCCATGAGCTGGGCGGCTTGCTGCTTCTGGACGGTCCTGGCTGCGTCCAGCGTTGCCTGCGGCAGGTGAATGCCGGGGAGAACAGCGGCGGATTTCGGGGCTTGTCCGCTGGCGACCGCGCCCGCCGTGGTGCCGATCACGCGTGTCGGCAGCCCACCGATGGTCTGGGGCACTGCGACCGGACCGGCGTGGTTTTGGTCGGTGTAGACCAGCACCGCGGCCTGACCTGGCTGGTCGAGGCTCTTGCCCGCAGCAACGCCGAGGATGCCCTTGGAAGCGTCAACGATAGCGGCGCCCTGTTGGCTGGCGGCGGTTTTCGCCGCACTCATGCGGGAGGCCGAGACCACTGAACTGGGTGTGGCGGTGTTGGCGTCGTAGTCGAGGCAGTTCACGGTATGGGGCGAGCCACCCACGATGGTGAAGGTCGTGCCCTGAGGAGCGGTACTGAACTGAGCCAACTGGGTGAGGACTTCGCCGATGGGCTGGGCGAAGCTCTCACCGGGCTGCGTCGCAGTGCCGGCGGAACCGGCGTAGAACAGGGCGATCGGCTGCGCGTTCGCGGTGTCGACGACCAGCGAGCCGGAGTCGCCTGCGTCGGAGAAGTAGTTGCCGGGCATACCGATCTGGCCGGTGTATGTCTTGGAATAGTAGGGCTGTGTCTCTGCGGCGTCCTTGTAGTAGGAAACCTTTATGGTGGAGTCGATCGTGTCCACGGTGGTGCAGGTCAGGCCGGTCGTACGCCCGCTCTTCGCGACGCGGATATTGCTCATGTTGGCGGCGGTGAGAACCTCGCCGGTGCCGGCGACCGGCGCTGCAGCGGCGATCTGATTGTTGCCGCCGCCTGCTGCACCGAGCGCGATCACCGCGCCGGAGGCATCGACGCTGGTGGCACTCGTGTTCGCCAGGGCCGCGTCCACATTGGTCGAGGTGGTGTTGAGGGGCACCCAGTATTGCAGCGTGCCGATCGAGCGGATGGCGGCGCCAGTGCCATTGGTAGGCGTGGGCACATTTCCGGGATATTGGGTGCAGCCAGTGTCCACCAGGCCGGGCTGGATGATGGAATTCCCGATGATGCCCTGGTCGGACTCAGCCAGCACATGGTTGTTGCTGAGGACGTAGAGGTTGCTGGACTGGTCTTGAACCAATGCGCCGAGCGTGCCGCTGGCGCAGTCGGTGATATTTCCATTGGAATCGATGTCCACGTCGTTGTTATTGCCGCCGGAGCTGCCCATCGGAACGGCCCCGGTCTGCGCTGCCTGGTTGTCGAGTGGCGAGGTATTGAGTCCGGCGCCATTCAGCAACAGTTTGGAGAAGCTGGTGGTCGCCGAATTGGCCGCCACCGCGGCGAAGGCGTAGATGGCCTGCGTCGGTACGGAGGACGGCGCCGTATAGGTGGCGGTGCAATAGGTGTAGTAGGGATTCGAGGAACTGATGCTCCCGCTCTTCTGGCAACTCGTGCTGCTGATGGCGCCGCCCGCCGAGCCGGGGCTGGAGCCGCCGGACGGGCTGGTCGAGAGGCTCCAGTTCACCGATCCGCCGCCTACCTCAGCCAGGGTGGAGCTGAGCTGGACCGTTCCGCCGCTGGAAAGGGTCGCGTTTTCCGGCGTGACGGTTTGGATAAAGCCGGGGGTGACGGTGACGACCGACGTCACGCTTTTGTAAATGTTCGAGGCCAGGTTGGCCTGGATCTGAATCTGGACGGAGTCCTTGGAGAGCGCGCTGGGCGGAAAATAGAGACCGGTGGAGTCGATGGTGCCTTCGCCGAGTGTGGTGGAGTCGTTGGTGCCGGTGCTGACCACCCAATTGACACCGGTAGCCGGGGAGCCGTCGGGAAGCGTGGCGGTGAACTGGACCTGGCCGTTGGTATCGATCGTGGTGGTCGCCGGCGAGATGGTCAGGGTGCCGTTCGACGGATTGGAGCTGGGACCGCCGCCGCAACCGGCGATGACGAGCACAACGGGAGCGAGGCAGGCAAAGAGCGAGCGAAAGAGCCGGGTCATATCACTACCATCCAGGGGTCGCTGTAATTGTACGTGCCCGGCGTATCTGCCAGCCTTGGTGAGGCGCGTGTGTGCGTATCACGAAAGTCGTACGGCAGAGAACGGCGTACCGGAACGAAACACCACATAGACGAGGAAGTTGCGGGAAAGATTACAAGGATGAGATTTGTTCACGCCGTTGTCATTCTGAGCGAAGCGAAGGGCATCCTGACTTTGCTCGGTTCCTTACCCCCTCAGGGCCGTTGGTTCGTTGCATTCGTCTTGACTGACTAAACTAAACCGTTCAGTATTTATTTCGGGAACTGTTCCCCGAAGAGGAATCCAGCGGGATGATCTCCGTTCGCAATCTGGTCAAGACCTTCGGCGACTTCACCGCGGTCAAGGACATCACGTTCGATGTCGCTCAAGGAGAGATATTTGCTTTTCTCGGCCCCAACGGCGCGGGCAAAACAACCACCATCAAGATGCTCACCACGCTGCTGCGCCCCAGCAGCGGACGGATCGAGCTCGACGGTCTCGATCCAACGGTAAAGCAGAAGCAAGCTCGCCAGCGCTTCGGCATCGTCTTTCAGGATCCCAGCCTCGACGGCGAGCAGACCGCGTGGGAGAACATGGACCTGCACGGCGTTCTTTACCATGTGCCGCGCAAGCTGCGCGCCGAGCGCACGGAAGAGCTGCTGAAGCTCTTCGAGCTGTGGGAGCGCAAGGATGACTACGTAAAGACCTTCTCCGGTGGGATGAAGCGGCGGCTGGAGATTGCCCGCGGCTTCCTGCACACGCCGAAGATTCTCTTTCTGGATGAGCCGACGCTGGGTCTCGATCCGCAGAGCCGCAACCAGCTCTGGACGCATGTGAAGAGCCTGAACGAAACCGAGAAGACGACGGTCTTTCTGACCACGCACTACATGGACGAGGCCGACCGCGTCGCCCATCGCATCGCCATCATGGATCACGGAAGCATCGTGGCCCAGGGCACGTCGGCGGAGCTGAGAGAGCAGACCAAGACCGATTCGCTCGAAGACGCGTTCCTGGCGCTGACCGGCTCTTCGCTGCGCGACGAGGCAGCGGATTCCAAGGACCGCCTGCGCCAGGTTGCGCAGATGTTTCAGCGGCGGTGACTTGCCGTCACGGGCACACGCGCCTGCGGCGCGGGTTGTTGGGTTCGCTTCCTTTGGCCGCTCACGCGTGACGTTGTGGGCGAGCGGAATAATGCAGGCCTTTTCGACAGGTTCAGGGCAAGCTCTTTCGTTCAGGATGACAGGCGGAAGCAGTAGGGACGGAGGATGGAATGGGCGCGATTTATATCCTGTGGTTGCGGGAACTCAAACGCTATGTGCGCTCGCGGGTGCAGATTGTCGTGTCGCTGGGCCAGCCGTGCCTCTATCTGCTGGCGCTCGGCTTTGGGCTGGGGCCGGTCTTCCGGCAGGCCGGCCACGGCAGCTATCTCCAGTTCATGGCGCCCGGCGTGGTCGGCATGACGGTGCTGTTCAGCTCCGTCTTCTCCGGCATTGCCATGCTGTGGGACCGGCAGTTCGGCTTTCTCAAGGAGACGCTGGTCGCCCCGGTCTCGCGTATGCAGATCATGGTCGGCCGCACGCTCGGCGGCGCGACGGTGGCCATCATTCAGGGGACGCTCATCCTGGTCATCTGTCTGATCGCCGGCTTTCGCCCGCATAGCTGGCTGGCCCTCCCCACCGCCGGCCTCTTTGTGGTCATGATCGCCATTGTCTTCGCTGCGCTGGGAACCGCGATCGGTTCGATCATTCAGGACATGCAGGGCTTTCAACTGGTCATGAACTTTCTGGTGATGCCGATTTTCTTTCTTTCGGGTGCGCTGTTTCCCCTGGCCAATCTGCCGCTGGCGATGAGCATCATCACCAAGCTCGATCCGCTGTCGTACGGCGTCGATGGACTGCGCGGAGCGTTGATCAACCACTGGCAATTCAGTTTGACCGTGGATGTGGCGCTGCTCGCGGCCATCGGTGCAGCGTTCCTGAGCGCCGGGGCGTATCTGTTTTCGAGAATCGAAGCGTAGGAATGGCGAGACAGCGAAGCGCGCAGGCACACAGGAAAGTGGTGGATGCGGCTGTGCAGTTGTTTTCCGAGCGCGGCATCGATGCCACCAGCATGGATGCCATCGCCGAAGCCTCGGAGGTCAGCAAAGCCACCATCTACAAGCACTGGGCGGACAAGGACAGTCTTTGCCTCGAAGTCATGGGGTATCTGCATGGCTTGGACGAGGAGCCGCCGATCTTCGATTCCGGCGATTTCCGTGCCGATTTGATCGCGCAGCTTCAATATCAGCCCGCGGCGGATCGACAGACGCTGAGGGACAAGATGACGCCGCACATGATCGCCTACGCCTCACGCAACCAGGTGCTGGGCGCCGCCTGGCGGTCGCGG
>DASZLE010000057.1:0-121819 GCA_035552475.1 Occallatibacter sp. | reverse complement strand
TCCAACCCTGCAAGGTACTGCGCTGCTCCACACTCAGTTCAAGCTGCGGCAATCGGCGACCTCGTCTCATGACTCGCTCCTGTCATGTTAGACGCCCTTTGCCGGAATTAGTTTAGCGAATTAATGACTCAGTACACTAGCCCCTGTTTGGTCAATCGATGGAGGGCTCGCTTTGAAGGGGCACGACTTCAGTCGTGCCGCTAAAACCAATTAATTGGGCCCGGCTTTAGCCGCCGAGGGATGGGTTTTCGACTGCTTCTGCCCAGTTCCCAACTTTTTCCGCAGCTTGTTTAGGCCCTGAGGAACGTTTTTCTTCACGCGACACCGCAACTTCCGTTCACCAAAGACTGCCTGGCCCCTGCGCCGCCAGCCCCCGACGAATCGCCCGCCCGCCTCTCGCGTCATGCGAAACGACTCGCTGCGGAGCGTTCCCGCTTTGACGCGATTTCCCAAAGACGGAAGGGAGCCACCAGCAACCAGGGAATTGTCCTCAAGCTCCCCCGCCTCGCCCTTATCCTCAACCCCATGGCATCGCCCGCAGTCGCGACTCCACCCCGCACCTCGCGTACCTTTGCGGGCATGCTGGAAGAGTATGCGGCGCCTGCCAAATTCCCCCCGGCGCGCGATCTCGACGGCCTCGGAATCGACGGACTCGAAGATGACGTGGCCACGCTCACCTACGAGCACGCCCTTAAAGCGCATGCGCGGTATCGCCCTGAGCCCGATCCGGTCCCGCTTCGCAAGGTCTCCTCGCCGCTTCCTGAACAGATTCCTCTGATTCCCCGCGAACCGGCGCAGGCTGCAGCCCAGCTGCACGCTCAGGCAGCGTCCGCGCCGCGCAAATCCGCCAGCGTCACAGTGCGCCTGACTGCCGAGGAAGACAAGCAGCTTCGCGCCCGCGCCGCTGAGGCCGGACTCACCATCTCCGCTTACCTCCGCTCCTGCGCCTTTGAGGTGGAAAGCCTTCGCGCGCAGGTCAAGGAAGCCGTGGCCCGCATGAGCGAAGCAGAACAGCAGCCTACTGCCCGGCCGCCCTCGTGGCTTTCGCGCCTCTTCCGCCGCTCGCCGCGTCGCGCCTGACACCCGCGCCTGATACGGCCATAAATTGAGCCACTACCTGCCGCGGAAATTCCTTGCCCGCAGTCAGCAATCGTGGTACAAAGAAGCTTCAAGGGCCGGTTCACGGAAACGTGAATCCGGCCCTTCAGCTTTAAGGGAAGGGGGGTACCCCAGGGTACCCCCCACCCCCCTAGCACGTGTTCATAATGTGGGAAATGCGGAACATCTCCTGTTAATAATCAACAACTTAAACAATAAACAACATACAATTTCATACCGCAATATGATTGTTACCGCATTGCGGCGCGGTTTTAGCGTCTCCTATAGCCTCTTCAGTTCCGGAATCAGGCACTTCTGGTAGTCGGTCTCCAGAAAAATTCAGTGCCCAGCGGCATCCACCTTGCCCCGAAACCGGCTGTACACGAACACGATATAGCCGACCGCCAGCGCCATCCCGAACAGCCACCAGGCGAGGCCCACAGCCAGCGTGTGCGGCCCGCTCAGCGCTCGGTCGAGCGTGATGTCCGTTCCGGATCGCGCCGACGACGGAAGCAGCGTCGGATACAGTCCCCAGCACGCTCCGGCAAGCATGAAGAACAGGTACGCCGACGACGCCAGGAACGCCTTTACCGGCGCGCCATTGCGGTTCCAGAGCCAGACGCCAATGAGCGACGCGACCACACCAACCGGCACCACGAACGTGAACGGATAGCGGTAGTAATTCTCGAGCGTCTCCGGCCGCACTCCGATGGTTGCGCCCAGACTAACGACTGTCAGTGCGATCAGCGCGATCCACAGCGGCCCGACGATACGCCGCGCGCGCTGCTCCAGATCACCGGAAACCTTGATCGAGAGCCACAACGCACCGTGCAGCGTAAGCGCGACCAGTGCCACGAGCCCGCCGATGACTGTGTACCAGTCGAGTATTCCCGGGTTCATGCCGGGTTTCCAATTGGTCCACAGCGGCAGGAAAAAGTAGCCGTCAGACTGGAGAGGCACTCCACGGATCACGTTGGCCAGCGCCGCGCCGTAGAAAATGGCCAGCAGCGCCGAGGCAATCCCGAACAGCCCGTCGAGCAGCGTGCGCCACACGCCGATGTCGAGATGATTGCGCAGCTCCAGGCTCACGCCGCGCGCAATCAGCAGCCACAGCACAATCATCAGCGGCAGGTAGAAGCCGCTGAAGGCCGAGGCATAGAGTAGCGGGAAAGCAAAGTACAGCGTGCCGCCGCCCGCGAGGAGCCACACCTCGTTGCCGTCCCACACCGGCCCAATGGATTTGAGCGACGCCTGCCGCTCCGCCTCATTGCGCACCAGGAACAGGTGCAGCACGCCCACGCCCATGTCAAAGCCGTCCAGCACCACGTACCCGACGATCATCACCGCAACCAGCCAGAACCAAATGAATCCCATTGCTCTCGCTCCTCATTCGTGAGTGCGCCTGTTATTGCCCCGCCGCGTGAACCGGCTCAACCGTGGCGTCCTTCGGCTCCGGACCGTGCGCGATCTCGCGGTACACCAGCACCGTGAACAGCAGGCCCAGCAACGTGTAGAGGCCCATGAATCCGATGAGCGTGAACAGCCCGTTGCTGGCCGAGACCGTTCTCGAGAATCCCTCGCTGGTGCGCATCAACCCGTAAATCAGCCAAGGCTGGCGGCCCAGCTCGGCCGTCATCCAGCCCGCCGTGTTGGCGATGTAAGGCAGCGGAAAACTCAACAGCAGTGCCCACAGCGCCCAGCGCGCGCCGTAGAGCTTGCCGCGCCACAGCAGAAACGCCGACACCACCATCAGCAGCACGAACCACGTCCCCAGGCCTGCCATGATGTGGTAGCTGTAATAGAGCAGCGGCAGCGCCGTAGGCCACTGGTCGTGCGGGATGCGGTCGAGGCCAGTAACTTCCGCCTTCGTCGTTCCGTAGATCAGGAAGCTAAGCACGTTGTTGACCACCAGCGGATTGTCGATCAAGCCGGTCTCCTCGTTGGGCTGGCCCATCAGCACAATGCCCGCGCCGGTTTCCGTCTTGAACAGTCCTTCCATGGCGGCGATAGCCGCGGGCTGGTGGCGCGCCACGTATTTGCCGTGCAGATCGCCGGTGGGGAAAATGATGGCGATGCACGCGATCACACCCACGATCACGCCAACCTTCAGGAAGATGCGCGCGAAGTCGTGGTCACGGCCTTCGAGCAGGTAATAGGCGCCCACGGCAGCCATCACAAAGCAGCCCGTCACCACGGCGCCAGTCATGTTGTGCGCGTATTGGAGCAGCCCCCACGGATTCAGCAGCAGGCCCCAGAAGCTCTCCACTTCATAGTGTCCGTTAACCACGTTGTAGGCCACGGGATGCTGCATCCACGCGTCGGTCACGATAATGAAGAAGCCGGAGATCCACGAGCCAATCCAGACCATGACGGCAGAGAACCAGTGCATGCGCTTGGAGAGCCTGCTGCCGCCGTAGAGGAAAAGGCCCAGGAAGGCCGACTCGAGGAAGAAGCTGAACACGCCTTCCATGGCGAGCGGCTGGCCGATGACGCCGCCAGAGACGCGAGAGAACTGCGCCCAGTTGGTGCCGAACTGGAACTCCATGGGAATGCCGGTGACCACGCCGAAGACGAAGTTGATGCCGAAAATGCGGCCCCAGAAGTGCGCGGCGCGGTCCCACTGCTCGCTTCCCGTACGCAGCGCCACGGATTTGAGCACTACGATCAACAGCGCCAGGCCCATGGTGAGCTGGGGAAAGAGGTAATGGAAGGTAACGGTAAAGGCGAAGTGCAGCCGATGGATCAGTTCTGCTGTCATGGTTCAACCTCAGCTCAGGAACAAGGCTCGTCGCGGCCAGGATAGCGGGTGCGCGCGGGAGCGGAAACGGAGAACGCTGGTTCAAGCCGGCTGGAAACTCCGGCGGAAGAGGAACATTCTTCGGTTCTCACTTATACTCCATCCGGGGTGGGGCACCGTGTGATGTAAGTCTCACGCCCTTCACTCGACCCGCCTGCCGTTCAGAGTGTGCGCTTGCAGAACTTGCCGTCCTTCATGATTACGGCAAGCGCATCGCCGTTGCGGGCCAGCACGCCGATGTCTTCGAGCGGGTTGCCGTCAACCACCAGCAGGTCGGCGGCAGCGCCCTTGCAGATAGAGCCCAGGCGGCGGCTTTCACCCATCAGCTCTGCGTTAATGGAGCAAGCGGCGCGCAGCACGTCGATGGCGGGCAGCACCTGGCCGCGCAGGGTGAATTCCGTGCACTGGCGCACGTGCTGCGGGCCGAGGAGGTCAGTGCCCAGGCCCATCTTCACTCCCGCGCGCTTCATGATTTCAAGGCCCGCGAGCGCGGAGTCGCCAATCATCTTCAGCTTCTCCACGCTCGCCGGCGGCAATCCCAGCGCGGCGCCCTCTTCCTTGAGTCCAAAGATTGTCGCCATGGTAGGCACGGTGAAGGCGCCGCGCTCGGCGACGAAATCCGCAGTCTCCTGGTCGATCAGCGTGGCGTGCTCAATGGAGCGCACGCCCAGCGCCGCGGCGCGATGGACCGCCGCCGCAGGATGGCAATGCGAGGCGACGTACTTGCCGGCGCGTTCAGCCTCATCCACGGCGGCGCGAATCTCTTCGTCGGAGTACTGGCAACGGTCCAGCGGATCGGTGGGTGAGGCAACGCCGCCCGAGCCCATCACCTTGATGTGCGCGGCGCCGCGGCGAAATTCCTCGCGAACGGCGCGGCGGACCGCATCGGCGCCATCGGCCACCACGGCCATGGGATCGGAGTGGAAGCCGCATCCGCAGCAGACGGCCGAGTCCAGCGCGTGATCGCCGGGACGGAAGTCGCCGTGTCCGCCTGTCTGGGTGATGACGCGGCCGCCGTAATAGAGGCGGGGCACATCGCGGAGCAAGCCGTCGCGGATGGCGTTGGCGATGCCCACATCCGCGCCGCCCACGTCGCGCACCGTAGTGAAGCCGCGCTCCAGGCAGCCGTGGAGAAAAATGGAGGCAAAGTGTGCGAGGTACGATACGGGCGATTGGGAAAGACGCGTGATGTTCAGGCCGGCGGCGTAGACGTGCACGTGCGCATCGATGAGGCCGGGCATGAGCACGCGTCCGCCGCAGTCGATGACTTCGTCGCCCGGTCCGGCAGGAAGGCGGGCTTCGACGAAGTCCGAGATGGTGTTGTCGGAAACGATTACGTCCGCGTTCTCGATCAGCTTTGCGGAGTCGCCGTCGAAAATGCGCGCGTTTCGGAAGATGGTCCGTGGGTGCGTCGATTCTGCCGTCATATCCGGGATTGCCTCGCGTGCGAATTCTAGCGCAGCGGAGCGACGAGCGAACCGTATGCTTACTTCGTCTTCGCCGCCACCAGCGCTTCGTTCTTGAGCAGCTTGCCACCCTCTTCGATTACATACAGCCGATTGACGCCGAGATCCTTCAGCGTGTCCACCGCGCCGGAGGGCCAGCGAACCTCGACCAAATCTACCTTCTTCGCATCGGCGAGACCGAAGTGGATGCGCAGGTCGCTCGCGGAATAGTAGCCGTTGCAGCTCTTCACTTCCTCAATCTGGGTCAGCGGCGTATCGGGCTTCGCGGTAAGAAGCGGCGTGCCGGTTTGAGCCACGACTTTGATCTTCGCGCCGATGCCGGTCTTGTTCGACTTGGTGCCGACCAGGCGGATCTTGATCCAACTCCGCTTGAGCGTGGAGTCGCAGCGCAGCAGTTGCGGCAGGGCGTTCACGCAGTTGACCACGGCATCCAGGTCGCCGTCATTGTCGTAGTCGCCCAGGGCGAAGCCGCGCGCCTTGGCCGCAGCAGTAATGCCCGTGCCGCCCGTGAGGCTTACATCTTCAAACTGTCCCTGCCGCAGGTTGCGGTAGAGGTATTTGCGCTCGGCGTATGCGGCGTCCACCTCGGTGCCGTCCACCTCGGGATATACATGGCCATTGGCAACCAGAATGTCGAGCCATCCGTCGTTGTCGAAATCGATGAAGCTGATACCCCAGCCGAGCAGGCGCGTGTTGATGCCGAGGCCGGCCTGGTAGGTTCGATCGTCGAAGGAGCCGTCTCCCAGGTTCAGGTAGAGCGAGTCGGTGTCGCCGGCGAAGTTGCTCTTCACAATGTCAGGGAGCCCGTCGCGGTTGTAGTCGCCCACCGAGACGCCCATGCCGGCCTGCGGCTTGCCGTCGGGCGAGTAGGCCACGCCCGCTTCGATGGCCTCATCCTTGAAGGTGCCGTCTTTCTGGTTCACGTAGAACACGGCGCTGGTGGAGTCGTTGGCCACGTAGATATCGGGCCAGCCGTCGCCATCGAGATCGCAGGCAGCACAGCTCAGCGCGTAGGTGCCCAGCGTGCCCCACATGCCGGCCCTCTGGCTCACGTCGCGAAAGGTGCCATCGCCGTTGTTGTGATAGAGAAGATTCTTGCCGCCGTCGAGACCGGGCGGCCCGCACGCCACCGTGATGCCCTTGTAGGTGCAGTTGGCCTCTTCGGGAGTGGGCGTGGTCTTCAGGTCCAGGTCAATGTAGTTGCCGACGAAGAGATCGAGGCGGCCGTCCTTGTCGTAGTCGACAAACGCGCAGCCGGAGCCCCAGCGCAACCGGTCCGCGAGCAGGCCCGCTTCCTTCGTCACGTCGGTAAACTTCCCATTCCCGTGATTGCGATAGAGTGCGTTCTGTCCGTAGTACGAGACAAACAGATCGTTCCAGCCGTCGTTGTTGTAGTCGCCGACGCAGCAGGCCTGGCCCCAGCCCGACCGGTGCTCGAGACCCGAGCCCAGCGTCACGTCGGTGAACGTGCCGTCGCGGTTGTTCTTGAAGAGATGGCAAACGGGCTCATGCCCTTTGGAAAAGCCTTCGAGGCGCCATCCGTTGACCAGAAAAATGTCGATCCAGTCGTCGTGATCGTAGTCGAAAAAGGCCGCGCCGCAGCCGGTGGTTTCGAGCAGGTATTTATTGCGGTGCTCGCCGCCGAAGATGGTTTCGATGTTGAGGCCGGCTTGTTTGGCCACGTCAACGAACTGCACGCCGAGTGGCGTTCCGGCAACCGGCGAGAAAACCCCCTTGGGGGCGGGGCGCGATTCGGCCGCATAGGACTGGCGCGAACTGCCTTTGGGTTTCTGCTCCTGCGCGCCCAGAGCCTGAGGACGCGCAAGGCTCAGCACGTCTTCGAGCGACAACACCATTGCGGTCCGGGAGAGCGACTTCAGGAATCCACGACGGGAAAAAGACAAGGAATGGCTCCGGGGCGCGCCGCTGTTTTGAAAGGGGTTGTGCCGCGATTACGCCCAGAATTCGAGTATATCGGGTGCAGTGGTGCGGCATTCGTCACATCGGCGGGCCGTCTGGGAGGTGTACTATGGCCGCGGTTGAGATTGCCTGGTTTTCAGGTTTTCCAGCCACCCCAGCCGCTGCATGTTGTGGCTGACGACTGTATGGATGCCTTCTTATCCGGCCCGCGGTGTGATTTCCGCATTGGTCGGCGGAGTATTTCTCCTCGTCATTTCATCGCCGTGCGACGTCTCTATTGCGTTGCAGGCCCCTGCGCAGGAGATCGCTAAGTGGCTGACCTAGCGACCCTTACGCCACATCTCCCCACGGTTGCGGTGCGGACTCATCCCGTGCTGCGCGCGCGCACCAGCCGCAGAGGCTGGGCTGTCTTCCTGGTGGCCCTCTCCCTGGGGCTCGCCTACATCGCCGTTCACGTTTCCCGCGACCTTGAAGGGACCAAGGGCGCGGCTTCGTGGCCTTTCGTCCTGCTCGGAACAGCGCTGCTGATCGCGCTGGGATTTGAGTTTGTTAACGGTTTTCATGACACCGCAAACGCCGTCGCTACCGTGATTTACACCAATGCCCTGGAGCCGCAGGTTGCGGTGGTCTGGTCGGGTCTCTGTAATCTGTGCGGGGTGCTGGTTTCAACGGGGACGGTGGCCTATGCCATTGTCGCGCTGCTACCCGTCGATCTGATCCTTCAGATAAGCTCGCACGCGGGATTCGCCATGGTGTTCGCGCTGCTGATTGCGGCCATCCTGTGGAACCTGGGCACGTGGTGGCTGGGCCTGCCCGCATCGAGCTCGCACACGCTGGTCGGCTCCATCGTCGGTGTGGGAATTGCCAACCAGTTGCTGAATGCGCAGAGCGGCGCATCGGGTGTCGACTGGGAACAGGGCCGAAAAGTTCTCGAGGCGCTGCTCATCTCGCCCCTCATCGGCTTCGCGCTCGCAGGCTTGCTGCTCCTGATCTCCAAGCGCCTGTTCAAATTCGCCGACCTTTACAAGGCTCCTGCCGGCAACCAACCACCGCCGTTGCCCATTCGCGCGCTCCTGGTGCTCACCTGCACCGGCGTCAGTTTCTACCACGGATCAAACGACGGCCAGAAGGGCATGGGCCTGATCATGCTCATTCTTATTGGGACTGTACCGACAGCGTACGCGCTCAACCATTCCCTGGGGCCGGCGGAAATCCAAACCTTCATCGTCGCATCCGAGCAGGCCAGTCACGTCCTCAGCCGCCATATCGATCCCGCCGCGCCCGTGGCCGCGAATCCGCAGGCTGAAATCACCGCGTATATCCGGACCCGGAAACTTGAGCCCGCTACCATTCCGGCGCTGCGCTCGCTGGTCGACAACATCGACCGCGAAGTGATTCAGTATCACGGGTATAAAGCGGTACCGGCGGAGGATCAGGGCAATGTCCGCAATAACATGTACGTGGCCAGCGAAGCGCTGCGGCTGATGAAGAAGACCAACACGCCGGCTTTCACTTCAGCCGAGTGGAGTGCGCTGAGCAACTACAAGAGCCGGGTCGACAAGTCCATCAAGTACATTCCCGATTGGGTCAAGGTGGCCGTCGCACTGGCGCTGGGCCTGGGCACCATGGTGGGCTGGAAGCGGATCGTAATTACGGTGGGCGAGAAGATCGGCAAGGAGCACCTGAGCTACGCGCAGGGCGCCAGTGCAGAGCTGGTTGCCGCGGCTACCATCTTCGTGGCCGACCAGTTCGGCCTGCCGGTCAGCACCACGCACATCCTCAGCTCCGGCGTGGCGGGAACCATGGCAGCGAACGGCAGCGGGCTGCGCATGCGGACGGTCCGCAACATCGCCGCGGGATGGGTATTCACGATGCCGGCGGCGGCGCTACTCTCCGCGCTGCTGTACCTGGCGTTCCGCCAGATTCCCTGACGGCTTCCGCGGACACAAGCGCAACTCAATGAAGAACGATGTGGGGTACAAGGGACGGGGCCGCTGGCTTCTTTCCGGCGCCGAATGGCGTTGCCAGCCGCCCCGTATGGTGAGCAAGCAACTCCTCTACGCGCTGCGGGCTGAATCGCCAGGAAGACGGCAGCGTCTCGATATCGGATGATCCGTCGGGGCGAGTCCACTCATAGCTCTCGCATACGACGCAGCGGCCGATATGATCGGCGGTCTCGCGCATGGCTTGCGCCACTTCAGCGGGAAGGGCCAGGTAGATGCGGGGCATTTCATCAATGGCCACGCGGTTGAATTGCACCAGGCAGCATACGGTGCGCGAGCCGTGGCTGGCCATCCAGCGGTCGATGGCGTTATGGATGTCGAAGGGCATGCCGCCGGTGGCCTGATCGCTGCGGCTGTAGCCGCTGGTCAGGCGCCACTCGCTGTCGTCGCTCGCCTTTACTGAAACCTTCAACAGGCTTCCGGCGCGGGTCACCACCAGGTCGTACCAGGGCTTGTCGCGGCCGGCCTGCACCAGCACGTCGAATCCGCATCGAGCGAATTGCGCGGCGGCGATGCCCTCGGCGCCCACGGTGATCGGCCAGGAAGTGCTGCGAACCTGAGTAGCTGCCAGAAATGCCATAGGGGTCTCCCGCATGACCGGGAGAAAGGCCCACCTGTTCACTCTGCCGGTTCCTGCTTACTGTGACGGATAAATCACTTATCGGATGATTTCCACAGTTTCGTCTGTGAGATTGGTCACCGCACTTCCAATTCGGGCCGGTCGAGCCAGAATGGGAAGCGGCCAGTTCCGTTACCATACTGGAGGACCCTTGCCCAATGAGCCTTAAAGCCAAGCTGGAAGCTGTTATCTACGCCGCGGAGGAGCCCGTCACGTTGACGCAGCTCGCCGCGCTGTTCGCCGCCGATGCCATGGAGTGGAAGGCTGCGCAGCAGGCCGCCGCGGCTGAGCAGGCTGCCGAAGTGGCCGGAGAGCCGCCGGAGAGTGCGGAATCTGCCCCTTTGCTGGCCGAAGGGCTGGAGTACCTCGGCCTGGAGAACACTGCCGGCATGCGTGTGCCGGAGAGCGAGCCGCAAAGCGAATCCGCGGTGGAAGCGGCCCCTTCCGGCGACACGGCTCCGGCGATCGAGGCGGCCGATTCGGATGCGGCCGAGCCGGTGGCCGCGGAGCCCGTCGACGCCGAATCCGAGGCGCGCCGCCTGGCTCGCCAGCGCGATCGCGAGATCAAAGGCACGATCAAGCAGCTTCTCGATGAGCTGATCGTTTCCTACGCCTCCGATGAGCGCGGCATCGAGATCCGCGAGATCGCGGGAGGCTACCGCATGGCCACCAAGCCGGAGTGCCACGACGCGGTGCGGCTCTTCGTAAAGAGCCTGAAACCCCCGATGAAGCTGTCGCTGCCGGCGCTGGAGACGCTGGCCGTGGTGGCCTACAAGCAGCCCGTGACCTCGCCCGAGGTGAACGAGATTCGCGGCGTCGAGTCGGGCGGCGTGCTGGGCTCGCTGCTCTCGCGCAAGCTGATCGCCACTGCCGGGCGCAAGCCGGTCATCGGCCGGCCCATCCTCTATAAAACAACCAGGGAGTTTCTGCTCCGATTCGGGCTGAAAGATCTCTCGGAGCTGCCTTCGATGGAGGAGTTCGAGAAGATGGCGGCCGCGGAGATCGCCGAGATGGAGCCGGAGGCAGCGGCAGCCGATGCAGCCGAAGCGCCCCTGGGTGACATGGCGGAAGAGGCTGCCGAGAACCGGGGCGACGACGAACGCGCGATGCTCGAAGGCAACTCTCCCAGCGGCGATGAGATGGCCCTGGAGCTCGCGGAGGATGCCAAGCTCGACGAGGCCGTCGGGGAAGAACCGGCCAGCCTCCCCGCGAATGCTGCGGCATCATCTAACCAACCGGAAGCAGCGCCAGCCGGGGCGGAGTTTTCGCCGGCAGAAAATGAGACGGTTCCCCATGCCCAGGAAGAAAAAGACGAGCGCTGAGACAGAGCCGGCGGCGGAGACGCCGGCGCAGAAATTGACACCGGCTGCAAATGCGGCCACCGAGCCTGGCGACGATCTTCCCCGCGCGCGGCGCAAAATGCCGCTGAAGACCGCGGAAAAGCCGGCGGCAAAGAAGCGCACCAAAACACCGGCGAAGAAGGCCGCAAAGGCGGGACTCGTAATCGAGCCGGCGCTGGAAGCCGCGGCCGCAGCGGCAGCCGCCTCCGAAGCGCCGCAACCGGCCGAGGCTGAAGCGGCGGCACATGCCGCTGACACTTTCGAGGACGCGTTTGAAGCCAACGACTCGCGCGAGACTCGTTCCTCGACGACCGAAGCGGCGGCGGCGCCGGAACCGGACGAGAAGCACGAGGAATCGCCCGGACAGGAGCAGCCCGACGAAGCCGACGAACTCGAAGGCGACTGGGAATCCGGCAGCGGCGACGATCGAGAAGAAAAAGAGCGCGAGCGGCCGCCGGCGCGCCAGGAGCGTTTGCAAAAGATCCTCGCCGCGGCTGGTGTGGCCAGTCGCCGGCACGCCGAAGAGCTCATTGTGGAAGGGCGCGTTCAGGTGAACGGGCAGGTGGTAACCACGCTGGGCACCAAGGCCGACCCTGCCCGCGACCACATCCGCGTGGACGGCAAGCTGCTCCACGGCGCCGAACGCCTGCGGTACTTTGTCCTGAACAAGCCGCGCGGCTACGTGACCACGGTGAGCGATCCCGAGGGCCGACCCACCGTGATGGAGTTCTTCGCGCGCATGAGCGAGCGGCTCTACCCCGTCGGCCGGCTCGACTACCTGAGCGAAGGCCTGCTGCTGATGACCAACGACGGCGAGCTGGCCAACAAGCTGACCCGCGCCGCCTCAGGCGTGGAGAAGGTGTACCTGGTAAAGGTCGCCGGCAAGCCGGACGAAAACAAGATCGCAGCTCTGCGAGAGGGCGTTCGCATCGACCGCGGACGCGCGGGTGAAGGAAGCGTGCGCACGGCGCCGGCGCGTATCCGACAGATCCGCCAGGGTGAGAATCCGTGGTTCGAGGTGGGGCTGATCGAGGGCCGCAACCGCGAGTTGCGCAAGATGTTCGAGGAGATCGGGCATCACGTGGAGAAGATCCGGCGCGTGGGATACGGACCGCTGGTGCTGGACCAGGAGCCCGGCAAGATGCGCGAGCTTGAGCCGGAGGAGGTGCAGGCGCTGCGCCTGGCCGCGGATGGGAAGCTGAAGCCAAAGCGGGTCAAAACCTCTGAGATGCTGCCGCGCGAGGCTGGGCGAACCAAGGACCTGGAAGCCGGCAAGCGGCGCGGAGAAAAGCCTCCTTTCGTCAGGCGAGAAGATCGCCGCGAAGGTGGAGCGAAAGGTCGTGCAGCCGAGGGCAGATTCGAGGGCCGGCCAGAGCGGCGTGCCGAAGGCGGCCCGCCGCGGAGGGCCGTGGGACGGCCGGCATTCCGTCCCCAGGGCGGCTTCGCGGCCAGACCCGCGCCGGGACCGAGAGACGAGCGGCGTGAGTTTCGGCCACGCGAGGAACGTGGCGGATTTCCACCGCGCGGCGACCGGCCGCAGGTGCGCGGCGGGCAGGCGGGAGCCGGCGGAGAGCGCGGAGCTGCACCCCCGCGCGGAGCTGCACGTGGAGCTGAGCGCCAAGGAAGCTACCGACGGAGCGAAGGCACCGGGCAGCGCGAGAGAGCTCCAGAGCGGGGCGCAAGGTTCGAGGGCCAGCGTTCCAGCGCTTCTCGTCCATTCCGCGACCGCCCTGCGACCGGCCCGGGAACCGGATCAGGAACCGGATCGAGGCCTGCATTCAAACCCGCCGGCAAACCTGGATTCAAGCCTGGGTTCAAACCCGATTTCAAGCCTGGATTCAAGGCCGGATTCAAGCCCGGCTTTAAGCCTGGTGTGAGGCCCCCGCGTCCCGCAGAGACTAGCGGCGAAGGTGGAACCTCTACCCGCCGCTTTGAACGTCCAGCGGAGAGGCCCCCGCGCCAGGATCGCGGCGGAACAGAGTGGCGCAGGACCGATCGCGGCGCGCCGGCGAGGAGCGGGCCGGCCGCTGGCGGCACAGACAAGAGAGGCCCAGCCCGATTCGACAGCCGGCCGCGCCGCGAAGGTAAGCCAAGCAGCGGCCGCGGCGGAAGACCGGGCAGCGGACCGCGCACGAGCGGCCCAGGCAGGGGTGGTCCGGGCAGAGGCGGACCCAGCCGCGGCGGCAAGCCCGGCTCTTTCGGCAAGCGGCGGCCGCAGTAGCCGCCGTCTCCAGCCTCACCGCGCTGCATCGCCATTTATAATCCCAACGAGCGCAGCGCGTTCCGGAGCCTGAGCATGACCTTCGATATCCAGGAGATCCTGGGTTTCCTTCCTCACCGTTACCCGTTTCTTCTGATCGACCGGATCGTCGAATTCGAGCCTACGCGCCGCCTGGTCGCGATCAAGAACGTGACCATCAACGAGCCGTTCTTCCAGGGCCACTTTCCGGGCTATCCCATCATGCCCGGCGTCCTGGTGGTGGAGGCCATGGCCCAGGCCGGCGGCATCATCATCATGCATGAGACCCCGGATCGCGAGAGCAAGCTGGTGGTCTTCACCGGCATTGAGCGTGCCAAGTTCCGCCGCCCTGTTACTCCCGGCGACCAGCTCCGAATCGAGGTAGAGGTGCTCTCGTTCCGCCCGCGCGCGGGGCGCATTGAGGGCCGCGCTTTTGTGGAGGGCAAGCTGGCTTGCGAGGCTACGCTGACCTGCCAGGTGGTTCCGCGCAGCCGCGAAAAAAGAACCCCTGAGCCAGAAACCTCTCAACCCACCGGAGGCCAAGTGGAAGCCGAAGCCGCGGCCGCAGCAGCCGTTACGGGAACCGAGTGAGCATTCATCCCAGCGCGATCGTTGCGCCCGGGGCCGTCATTCCCGCCTCCTGCACCATCGGCCCGTATTGCACCATCGGGGCGGAGGTGGTGCTGGGCGAGGAATGCAACCTTGTGTCTCACGTTGTGCTCGACGGCCGCACCCGCATCGGTGCCCGCAACATCGTCTATCCCTTCACCTCGATTGGCGTCCCGCCCCAGGACCTGAAGTACGCGGGCGAGCCCACCCTGACTGAAATCGGCGACGACAACACCATCCGCGAGTGCGTGACGGTGAGCCGCGGAACCGCGAAAGGCGGCGGCATCACGCGCATCGGTTCCGGCAACCTGCTCATGGCCTATGCGCACATCGGCCACGACAGCCATGTGGGCAGCCACTGCATCCTGGCCAATGCCGCCACGCTCGCCGGCCACGTCGTCATCGAGGACTATGCCAGCGTCGGCGCCTTTTCGCCCATCCACCAGTTCTGCACTGTGGGCCAATACGCGTTCATCGGCGGGGGGACAATCGTGACCCAGGACGTGCTGCCGTTTTCGCTGACCTCGGCGCGGCGCGAGAACAAGGCATTCGGGATCAACAAGGTTGGCCTGGTGCGGCGGGGCTTCTCGCCGGAGCGGTTGAACACGCTGCAAAGGGCCTTTCGGCTGCTGTTGAGCTCGCACATGAACACGTCGCAAGCCGTCGAAAAGATCCGCGAGCTCGAAGGCGAGGACGCAAAGATCGTGGCGGACTTCATCGAGCGCAGCCAGCGAGGCGTGATCAAGTAGATTTCATCTCGGAGACTCTATTCAACCTTGGACAATCAGAAGGCAAACCCGTTCAGGATTGGCGACCGAGTTCGGTTCAGACCCAACGAGCATTCGGCCGGCTGGTCATGGTCCTCATGGGATCGGCTACGTTTGCATCCTGGGGAGTGTGGCGTTGTCACGCGGATCGAGAACGACGGCCTATTTCTGGACGACGAGCGGGGAGGCTTCCATTGGGAGTGTTTCGAGAGAGAATAATCAACTGACGGACAAAGCCAATGAAGTGGTCAATCATCTCGGTCGACCCCAAGCCGCCTCTGGCGCTCGCAGTCCGTTTTCTCGACGGCACGGAGGGGACCGTTCGCTTCGAGCCGAGCTACCTCAGCGGCGTCTTCGAGGCACTGAAAGATCCGGAAATCTTCCGCCAGGTTCGGGTAGATATGGGTGCGGTTACCTGGCCGGGGGAAATCGACCTGGCTCCAGACGCCATGTATCTCGAGATCAAACGATCCGGCGAATGGGTCCTGCGCTGATGCGATACCCGCTCGCCCCGTTCTTCCGCCGAGGGCTCCGATGACCCTCGGCCTCATCGCCGGCAACGGCCGCTTCCCCTTCCTGCTGCTCGACGCAGCGCGCGCCCAGGGCCTGGCGGTCGCCGTCGCCGCCATCCGCGAGGAGACCGATCCAGAGATCAACCACCGCGCCGCCGCCGATCCCAAAATCACCGTCCACTGGCTTTCGCTGGGCGAGCTCTCCCGGCTGATCGAAGTCTTCCAAAAAGAAGGCGTAACCCAGGCCGTAATGGCCGGCCAGGTGAAGCACAAGCAGATCTTCTCCTCCATCCGTCCCGACTGGCGCCTGGCCAAGCTGCTCCTGAACCTGCGCACGCGCAATACCGACATGCTGCTCGGCGCGGTGGCCAGGGTCCTGGCCGACGAGGGCATCGAGCTGATCAGTTCCACGGCGTTTCTTGAGCCACTGCTGGCCACGGAAGGCGTTCTGACCGAGCGGGCTCCCGATGAAAACGAGCGCAAGGACATCGAGTATGGGCTGGGCGTGGCCCGCGCGCTGGCCGCATTCGATATCGGGCAGACCGTGGTGGTGGCCGCGCAGGCCTGCGTCGCCGTGGAAGCCATGGAGGGAACAGACGCCGCCATCGAACGCGCCGGAGCGCTGATGAAGTCTCTCGAAGAGGATGCCGAGGGACCCGCTTCCACGCTCCATCGCCGTCTCACCGTAGTCAAGGTGGCCAAGCCGAACCAGGACATGCGCTTCGATGTGCCGGTCGTCGGCATTCACACCATTGACACCATGCTTCGCGCCGGCGCCACCTGCCTCTCGCTTGAGGCTGGCCGCGCTCTCCTCTTCGACCGCGATGCCCTCCTCGCGCGCGCGAATCAAGAAAACATTGCCATAATTGGTGTTCCGCGCTGATACTGGGTGCACGGCCTTCCCTTTCCCCCAATAGGATCCCGTATATCTCAGCAGAGGTGAACTCGTGTCGCTCAAGCCGCCTACTTTCAATTCCGAATCGGAACTCTCGCAGGAGGATGCGGAGTCTCTGAAACCGCCCACCGTAGAGTTTGAAGTTTCTGTCGAAGAGTCCGTGGAGATTTCCTCTGCCGGCGAAGTTGCCGACGGCTCGCTCAAGCCGCCTACCGCTTTCTGACCGGAGTTGCCGCGCAGCTCAAAAGCGCCGCTCATCCCTTTCTACTCGCGCTCCTCTCGCCCGGGCTCCTGCCGGCGAGGGGATTGCCTTCAGTGCGGCTCCGGTTCGATACTGGATGAGCCAGGTTCAGGGTCGGCACCTTCCCTTGTCTACACCCCTCGGTGCCGCGCGCGCCCGTTCCCTGACCGCTGTTCATTGCATTCAGGAGGTCCTACCCGTGAAACGCACTGCCTTTCTTGCCGGCGCCGCGATGCTGCTGCTTGCCGGCGCTTTCGTCACTGTCCGCGCAGCCGACAACGGCGCCATGCCTGAGGTCGGCCAGTCCGCACCCACCTTCACCCTCCCCTCGCAGGACGGCGTCGCTACATCGCTGGACAGCTTCCACGGCCAGTGGGTGGTCCTGTACTTCTATCCCAGGGACATGACCCAGGGCTGCACCATCGAGGCCCACAACTTCCAGCGCGATCTGGACAAGTACAAGGCTGCCCACGCGGTCATCGTCGGGGTCAGCGTAGACTCAACTGACAGCCACAAGCAGTTCTGTGCCAAGGAGAGCCTCACCTTCCATCTGCTCTCCGACACCGAACACAACGTGGTGAATCAGTACGGCTCGCTGGGCCATTTCGGAGATGCGGCCATCGCCCTGCGCAACACGTTCCTCATCAATCCCCGGGGCAAGATCGTCAAGGTGTGGACCAAGGTCAATCCCCAGGTCCATTCCGAAGAGGTGCTGGCCGCGCTGAACGAAGCCCAGCACAAGTAGCCCCCACCCGCTTCAGCACGAGAGTCCAGACGCAAAAAAGCCCGGCGCAATGCCGGGCTTTTTTGCTTGCCTTGGGTTGGGGGATGACTACTTCTTCTTAGCAGCCTTCTTCGCGGCCTTCTTTGCAGGGGCCTTCTTGGCTGCTTTCTTCGCCGGCGCCTTCTTGACTGCCTTCTTCGCGGCCTTCTTTGCGGGCGCCTTCTTTGCTGCCTTTTTCACTGCCAATTTTTTACCTCGTTTGGTGGTTTTGCCGGCGCTCTTTTTGGCCGCAGATTTCTTTGCTGCGGTCTTTCCGCCCTTTGCGCCTGCACTGCTTTTCTTCGCGGCGGACTTCTTTGCGGCCTTTTTGGCCACAGCTTTTTTCGCGGGAGCTTTCTTTGCGGGAGCCTTTTTGGCTGCCTTTTTCGCCGCTGCCTTCTTGGCAGGAGCCTTCTTGGCTGCCTTCTTCGCCGGCGGGGCCGCGGGCACTTCCACCACAAGGATGGCCTCTTCCACTACGCCCTCGTCGTCGTCCGATGAGGTCAGCACGCTGGAGGTTTCCACCTCCTCGTCCTCGTCCATCCCTTCGTCGTGCTCCGGATCCACCTCTGCGGGCTCGTTGTTGTTGGCTGCACTCATTGCGTACATTTTCAACACTTCATCCATCGCATTCCTCCAGCGATTCGGCGCTGTTCCTTCTCGTGTTGCGGATTCCGCTCCGCGTGCGGAAGCCATTGTAGCAATAGCTCGCACGCAAATGCCATTAAAACACAACTCGGCTTCGCCTCATCGCTATTTTTGTTTTGTTGTGTCAGTGGCGGCGTGCGAAGAGCTCGATTGCTTCTTCTTGCTCGTATGCGAAGTTCCCTTTTCCGCGCCTTTGTGCGGATGAAGGTCTGCGGCCGTAATCGTGGTTCGGGCGCGCTTTCCCTTGCGCTGCGGCGTGGCCGTCTCCGCCACGTGCAGACGCTCCCCCGCCGTGACTCGCGTAATTCCCGCCTCCAGATGGTTCCATCGCCGCAACTGATCCAGAGACAGCCCGAAGCGATCCGCGATCGACACCAGTGTGTCTCCCCGCCGCGCCGTGTACATGACGGTATGTGCCGAGGGCGCGGCAGCCGGAGCCACCGGCACCACCAGCGCCTCAATCCCAGCCACGCTTTCGCCCGCACTCAGCTGGTTTGCCGCGGCCAGGTCCGATTCGCTCACGTGATAAGTCCGCGCCACGCTCTCCAGCGTGTCGTCTGCCGCCACCCGGTGATATCGCCAGGAGTTCCGGTGGCTCTCCGGAATGGCCGCGATACGCTCCTGGAACATGGTGGCCGTCCCCGCCGGCAGATGCAGATCGAACGGAGCGTCCGGCGGCGTAACCATCCGCAGCAGGCTCGGGTTCAGCGCCTCCAGCTCGTCCACGGGAGCATTCACCAGGTCGCTCACCAGGCGCAGCTCCACCGAGTAGTTGATGCTCACCGTATCGGTCAGCACCGGAGGGTCCAGGGTGATCTCGTCGAACCCGTACTGGTGTGGATTGTTGGCAATGATGATCGCCGCCAGAATCTCTGGCACGTAATTCTGTGTTTCGCCGGGCAGGTTGTGCCGCTTGTACAACTCCCAGAAGTCCGCGTACCCGGTCTTCTCCACCGCCCGCTGCACGTTCCCCGCGCCCCAGTCGTAGGCCGCCATCGCCAGGTACCAGTCACCCAGCTGGTCGTAGAGAAACTTCATGTACCGCGCGTACGATCGCGTCGATTTCTCCGGGTCGAAGCGCTCGTCCACAAAACCGTTGCGCGCCAGCCCGTACTGCCCGTGCGGCATAAACTGCCACATGCCGCCCGCGCCCGACCGCCGATTCACCGCTCGCGGCTGGAAGCTCGACTCGGCAACTGCCAGGTAGATCAGGTCCTGCGGCACGCCCTCTTCCGCCATCACCCGCTGAATCATCGCCTTGTACCGGCCCGCTCGCTGAAACGAGTGCAGCAGCGTGTTGTGGCCCCGCTGCGAGTTGGCGAAAAAATTGATGAAGCTCGAGACGTACTCGTTCACCATCAGCGGAAGGTCCGAGTGCGTGGTGGCCAGTTCCGCCCGCGCTTTGGCTTCGATGTCCGGGTTGGCCGCGAACGTCACGTCGCTGGCCACTTCCGCCGGCGTCTCTTCCACCTTGGGCGCAAACCCGTTGCCGACCTTCAGCGCTTCCATCTCCAGCGCGTTTACCTGGTCGATGATCCGGTTGAATTCGTCTTCCAGCGCCGGTTCGGTCCGGATGTCGATCCCGCTCGTCAGCATCAGGTCCACGGCGTGGTCGAACGCTGCCTTGGCCTCCGGCAGACGGCCTCGGCGGTAGTCCGCGTCGCCCGCGGCATAGGCCGCGTTCACCTGTTCAATCAGCTTCTGGATCTGCTGCTGGCGCACCGCCTGCTCTGAGGGACCCGCCGGCGCGGGTGCTGCCGGCGCCGGAGTCTGCACTGGAGCCGTGGCCTGCGGCTGCTGCGCCACTGTCGGACCCTTGGCGCCCGGCCCGGGGCATCCTGTCAGACCCACCGCCAGCGCGGCGCATGCGAACCATCGATATCGGATAAAGACCATGCTCACGCATCCGCGCTTCGTGCTCACGCGGCAATACCACTCCAGACGGTCAAGTCGAACCCTTGAACGATGGTAATTCATCGCTCGCGCCGGCCTCCGGCAAGACCAGCGGCCAAGCGCCTCGCCATCGGTTCAGTCGCGCGAATGGTAATCTATCCCTTAGAGGCACCGCGCGCAGAATCGCCCCTTTTCGCGCCTTCGAGCGCTGCCCTTAACTCCGCACGAAAGCGCCGGACAAGATACTTTCGCCTCCCAAATGGACGTTCGCCTCATCCGCAACTTCGCCATCATCGCCCACATCGACCACGGCAAGTCGACGTTGAGCGACCGTCTCCTCGAACTCACCGGCTCCGTCACCGGACGCGAAATGCAGGCCCAGATCCTCGACGACATGGACCTGGAGCGCGAGCGCGGCATCACCATCAAGGCGCATGCCGTCCGCATGATGTACAAGGCAAAGGACGGCGAAACCTACCAGCTCAACCTCATTGACACCCCCGGCCACGTCGACTTCAGCTACGAAGTCTCCCGATCGCTGGCCTCCTGCGAGGGCGCCCTCCTGGTGGTCGACGCCAGCCAGGGAGTGGAAGCCCAGACCCTGGCCAACGCCTATCTCGCCATCAACCATGGCCTCGAGATCATTCCCGTCATCAACAAGATCGACCTGCCCTCAGCCGACATTCTCCGTACCCAGGAGGCCATCGAGCAGGCTGTCGGCCTTGACGCAACAGACGCCATTCCGGTAAGCGCCAAGACCGGCCAGGGCGTGGCCGACGTTCTTGAAGCCATCGTGCATCGCCTCCCCGCGCCCAAGGGCGATCCGAACGCCCCTCTCCAGGCCCTCATCTTCGACTCCTGGTTCGATCCCTATCGCGGCGTCATCGTGCTCGTTCGCGTCATGCAGGGCACCCTGCGCAAGGGCCAGCGCATCCGCCTCATGTCCATCGCCAAGGCCTTCGATGTCGAATCGCTCGGCGTGCTCATGCCCAAACCCGTGGAAATCGGCGAGCTCTCGGCCGGTGAAGTCGGCTTCTTCGCCGCCACCATCAAAACCGTCAGCGACACCCGCATCGGCGACACCGTCACCGACGACGCCAATCCCGCCACCACTCAGCTTCCCGGATTCGAAGACATCAAACCCATGGTCTTCGCCGGACTCTATACAGTCGACTCCCACGAACACACGCTGCTGCGCGATGCCCTCGAAAAACTCCGCCTCAACGACTCCTCCTTCTTCTTCGAGCCGGAAAGCTCTGAGGCCCTCGGCTTCGGCTTCCGCTGCGGCTTCCTCGGCCTGCTCCACATGGAAATCATCCAGGAGCGCCTGGAACGTGAGTACGAGCTCGAACTCATCACCACCGCGCCCAGCGTGCGCTACCACATCACCATGACCGATGGCTCAGTCGTCGAAGTCGACAATCCATCGCGCTGGCCTGAAGTCACCAACATCGATTTCATTCGCGAGCCCGTCATCAACGCCAAAATTCTCACCAACGAGGAGTACGTCGGCGGCATCCTCAAGCTCGTGGAAGAAAAACGCGGCAAGCAAGTCAACTTTGAATACGTCACGCCCACCCGCGTCCTGCTCACTTACGAGCTCCCGCTGAACGAAATCGTCCTCGACTTCTACGACCGCCTCAAGTCCATCTCCCGCGGATATGCCTCCCTCGACTACCAACTCACCGGCGAGTGGGAGTCGCCCATGGTCAAGATGGACATCCTCGTCTCCGGCGAGCCCGTCGACGCGCTCTCCGTCATCGTCCATCACGACCACGCCTTCGAGCGCGGCAAGGCTCTCGTTTCCAAGATGCGCCAGCTCATCCCGCGCCAGCAGTTTGAGGTCGCCATCCAGGCCGCCATCGGCGCCAAGGTCATCGCCCGCGAAACCGTCTCCGCCCTGCGCAAGAACGTCCTGGCAAAATGCTACGGAGGCGACATTTCGCGCAAGCGGAAATTGCTGGAGAAACAGAAGGAAGGCAAGAAGCGGATGAAGCGCATCGGCAAGGTCGACATCCCCCAGGAAGCCTTCCTCGCGGTGCTTCGCGTAGGCGAAGACCAGCAGAAATAACGCGCCTTGCGCGTGATTGGATGCTGGTGCCTCGTCATCAGTTGTTCACATCAGAATGTGGAAAGCTGCCTGCAGCGATCTCTCTGCACCTGCCGGAGGGCTACTGGAATCGGGACACGCTTGCTGTCCGCTTATGCCTGAATCCCAAGCACTTACGTTCCCTACCAGAATCCTCCCCGGGTTGGCAAGAGAGGAAATTCAACAATCTGTAACAGGTTGTCCGCAGTATTCCACAAAATTTTCCACAGGTTGACCCGTCTGCGGACTACTGCGCAGGCGGCTTTGGCGCCGGCTTCGCAGCCGGTTTTGGCACCTGCGGCGCTGGGGTCCCAGCCGGCGGCGGGGGAACTCCCGACTTAGTGTTGTACGCTGCAATCACTTCCTTGGTGAGGTTGGTGGAATCGTGCGCGTACATCACGGGAGTCTGCTGGCTGGCAACATCCAGCACGAGGGTGTAGCCATGCTGCTGCGCGTAGGCAGACAGCACGTCATAGACCTTCGATGCCGTCCCTGAGAACAGTTCCTGCACTTCTTGCGAGAAATCGGTCTGGTCTTCCTGCTGTTCCCGGTCGAACTGCTTCTGCTTGTCGTCCAGTTGCTTCGCCTTGGCGGCTTTTTCCTGGTCGGTCAGCTTGCTGTCCGTCGCCTTCAGTTGCTTGGTCAACGCATCGATCTCGTCGCTGAGCGCATGCAGCGCCTGCCGCTTGGGCTCGAACTTCTTCTGCAGATCCAGAAACGACCGCTGGAACTCGTTCGTGGACGAAACCGCCACCTGGAACGCGATCACGGCAATCTTCGCCGGGCCAACGCTCGACGGCGCGGTCGCCGCGGACGTTCCTGCCCGGGCCGGCGCCGAGGGCGCGGGAGCCGACGGCGTCTGTGCCGCCAACCCAACGGTGAATGCGGTAACCATCGCGAGAGCAATCCAAATCGAACGTTTCATTGCGTGCTTTGATACTCCTTAACCCGTTCCTTTTCGCTCTCGCCCCGCCACTTCTGCCGGAGCAAACCCGTGCCTCCTCCTTTGACTGCTTCTCTCGCCTTTTGGGGATTCCGGCCCAGAAATGGAGCCGGAGAGAAAGAAGACGCGGAAGGAGACAACACCAGGAACTACGGAGGATTATAGGGGCGGTGCAGGGGAGCGTCAAACCTCCGGGCTTCCTCCGCCCGCGCCCGCCTTCAGCTTCCATTTCCTTTCTCTACAATAAGAAGCAGATGCTCCTGATGGCCGCCCACCCTCTCGTTCACTGGCAGTCCTTGGGTCTCGTGCTGGCGGCCTTTCTTGCCGGTGTCCTCAATGCTGTTGCCGGCGGCGGCTCCTTCCTCCTCTTTCCCGCCATGCTCGGAACCGGCATGCTCCCGGTCCACGCCAACGCCACCAACACCGTCGCCCTCTGGCCCGGCCAACTCACTTCCATCGCCGCTTACCGCGACGATATCCGCAAGCATCCCCACCTCGCTTTGCTCATGGGTCTCTCGGGCCTCATCGGCGGCACTGCCGGAGCCTTGGTCCTGCTCTCGACGCCTCAGCGGACCTTCATGGCGCTGGTCCCCTGGCTGCTGCTCGTCGCCGCCACCATCTTCGCCCTCAGCCGCCCCATCACCCGCTGGCTCGACAGCGTGAAAGCCGCTCGCCACACCCAGCCCCCCGCCGCGGCCGCACCCCATCACCCCCACCGCCTCGGCGTCTTTCTCTCCACCATCGTGGTCTGCTTTTACATCGGCTACTTCGGCGCCGGCGCCGGCTTCCTCATCATCACCCTGCTTTCCATCTTCGGCTTTGAAGACCTGAACGAAATCAACGCCCTCAAGGTCGTCGCCACCACCCTCGCCAACGGCATCGCCTTCCTCATCTTCGTCATCGGCGGCCAGGTGGAATGGCGCTACTGCCTGCTGGCGATGGTTGCCTGCGCCGTCGGCGGCTACTCCTCGGCCCGCTTCGCCCGCCTGCTCCCTCAGTCCCTCCTCCGCACCACGGTCATCGTCATCGGCTTCGGCATGGCCGCCTGGTTCTTCTGGAAGAACCACTAACCGGCGGAGTTACCCGCCTGGACTGATAGCGGCAAATAACTGCCCTCCGTAACTCCCCTCCACGATGCTTTGCAACGGGGCATGACTTCACAGCTTGGTGAAAGAGTACTGGCCGGGTTTAAAAATTACGTAAGGGCGGTACTTCAGTACCGCCGCCAGCCGCTCAATTAAAGGATTTGAGCCTCAGCCCCTGAGGTTCTTGGCTCGCGTTTCGATGAAGTTTTCCCTCTTTCACCAAGCTGTTCAGTCGTGCCCATAAGCGCTCGCAAGCTGAGGAGACCCACATATCCTCGTTGCCGCCCGGCTTGACTTAGCGAACAATTTATCCAGACTCTTCTTGACATAGGTCGCGAACTAGTAGGACCATTTCTGAAAAGACCGGACTCTGATGTTTCACTGCTCCCCTGAGGACCTCCACTGCGTAAGAACATTGACAGGCGTTCTTGAACCTTCTCCGCAGACCGTTCGCGGAGCGGAAGCAGGAAGTTCCCTTCCGAACGCTACAACCTGAAGTTGGCGGCGCTTTCATCGTCGAAACGCACGGTGAATTCACATAAGGGATCAGGAGGAATCGTATGGCGCAAAGCGCTTTTATTTTCGGCTATGGCTCACTTTTGGAAAGGGCATCCCGAACTCGCACCAATCCGGAGGCCCTCGCGGCCTGGCCGGCGCGAGTCACCGGCTACCGGCGCGGCTGGTTCCACCGGTTTGCCGACAACGTCGGCAGCACCTGCACCTACCTGGGAGCGACGGCAGAGGACGCCGCAACCATCAACGGCGTCATTTACAAGGTCAATGACTTTGAGAAAACCAAAGACCGGGAAACCGGCTATACGGCGACCCTCGTCAGCGGGAAGATCGAAATGCTGGATGGAGGAGCACCCTGGAGCGGAGAGGCAGTGTGGCTCTTTGTAAGCAACGCGAAGGACATTTCCGAGACCAAAGAGCCAACACCGGAGTTCCCAATGGTCGAATCCTATGTTGACATCTGTGTCAACGGCTGCCTGGAAATCGAAGCGCTCTATCGCACGGCTCCCGGCTTCACCCAGGAATTCATTCGCACCACGTCTGGCTGGAACCAGTACTGGATCAACGACAGGCTGTATCCTCGCCGGCCGTTTATCTACGTCCCGAATGCCGGCGCCATCGACCAGGCTCTGCAAACCGGCGCAGTTCTCAAATACGTTCAGCTTAACGACCTGGACTGAGCGACGCTTTTCCGTTCCCTCGTTCCCTGCGTTTACGCCGCTTCCAGCTCCAGCACAATCGTCGCGCCCTGCGGGTTCAGGTTCATCGCCGACGCCCGTCCACGATTGTCCCTCAGGATCGTCGCACACAGGCTCAGCCCCAGCCCCGCCGTGTCTCCCCCTGCTGGCTGCGCCGGCACAAACGGATCGAACGCCCGCTCCGGATGCTCGAATCCGGGGCCGGTGTGCACCACCATAATCTGCACGCGCCCGGCCTCAACGGCAGCCTCCAGCCGCACTGACCGCTCACTCGCCGCCGGCAGGCCCTCCACTGCGTCCATCGCGTATTGCAGGCAGTGCAGTACCGCCTGCCGCAACTGCTGTCCGTGCGCGCGCACCTGCGGCAGCCCCGGCTCAATCTTCAGCCGAAACTCGATCGACCGTTGCAGAAACTCCGGCCGATGCAGCCGCTCCATGTCCCCCAGCATCTCCGCCACCGAGATCACGGTAAAATGGCCGCTCGGCGCACGCGCCACCCGCTGCAGGCTCTCCAGCGTCGACCGCATGCTGCGCGCCGAAGACAGGATCGCCTCTACCCCCCTGCGCGCCTGCGGGTCCAGCCCCTGCGTTTCTTCCAGCAGAGCCGCATAGCCCAGAATTACCGTCAGCGGGTTGTTGAGCTGCTGCGTCACGTTCCCCGCGAGCTGCCCCAGCCCCGCAAACTTCTCTGAGTCGATCAGCTTCTCCAGCATCCGTGTCTGGCTGCGTACGGATTGCATCCGCGCCGTCAGCATCTCCACGGGAACCAGGTCGTCCGCCCGCAATGGATCCTCCGGCTGCTTCAGCCCGGCCAGCAGCAATCCTCCCTCGTTCGCTGAGCGCCCCATCATCGGCACCGCGATCGTCGCCGTGAATCCCAGCCGCTCCAGGTCGTCGCCCGGCTTCAGCCAGGGCCGCAAATCCAGCCTCACAGCCTGGTTTCCTTCCACCACCGGCGGAGAAAGCGCCAGAAACTCCGCCACGGGGATCCGCCCGGTCAGCGTATCGAGCGCTCGCGCCGTCGCGCTGTCCAGCCCCGCCGATCCCGCCAGGCGGTATAACCCCGTCGGCTGCAATAACACCAGCGCCGCCTGGCCAAACCGGCTATGCTGCACCACCGTCCGGCAGATATCGCCGGATTGCCGGTCGAAATCCTCCACCCTTCGCCGCGACAGTGTCAGCCGCGAGTACGCTTCCATCTCCTGGCGCGCCCGCCGCTCCCGCCGGCTCGCCGCCGTGTTCGCCGCCAACTCGTTCTCCAGCATCAGCAGGATCAAACCCAGCGCCGTCGCCACCTTCCCCAATGCGATCGTCCGCAACAGGAACAGGTTGAGATCCGGATGATGGAAGTAAGGAGCGATCAACAGAATGGGAAGCGACCAGACCAGGAACCCGAGGTAGCTTAACGCCACCCCCGGCGAGAACCGCCGGAACACCGAAAGCACCAGCAACGCCGTGATAAGGTGTGTCCCCGCCTCGGCCAGAATCAGCGGCCAGTACAGCCCCGTCTTGAAGTAAAGCCAGAGGCTCATCGTGCCGAAAACCACGCAGATGATAGTCCCCATCCACGTCGGCAGCGTTCCCTTCTCCATGTCCCACAGAACGCCTGTCACCACCGTCATCGTGCCCAGCGCCGGGAAAACCCAGTACATGATCCCGGTGGGCGCCGCGCTGTGGTACAGCCCGTGGCTCAAGACCGCATAGATGATCAGCGGAACGGTGTACGGGATGGCGTAGAGAATCCGGCGCTTCCCTATCCGGAACGACAGCGGCGACAACGATCCCAGGAACAGGCCCGCCGCGAGCATCGCCAACGCCTGGCCCGACGCCGCTGCCCAGGACGCATTGCCGTACACCATGTCCCACGTGGCCGTGGAATACAACAGCGCCATCCGGACGACCGTGCACAAAAACGCCAGAAACCACAACAGGTTGCGGATGTCGCGGGTACGCGCGTACAAATACCCGAAGGCAGGGAGCAGGAGCGTGGTCAGAACCAGCGCCGGCATCTGGTACCAATCTTGCATGGAGCCCGATGCCTCCTCGTTGCATTCCAGCAGGAAGTTGGGGACCCGTGGAAACCCGGGAAAGATCAGGATGCCCCGGGCTCGATTGTCTTCGCAGCCAGCGCTCCTGTCCATGCGTCTAAGGTGTTATACGGATCGGTGACCCCGGCTCGCCGCTGCCCGAAGGAGCAGGATTTTCTTGAATGTGCAGACTGAAGTGAATCGTTTGAGCCCGCTCGCCCGCCTGGCTCCCCCGGTTACGGCTCTCCTGGCCTTGGCGGCCGCCCTCCTGGTCGCCGGCCCCGCCACCGCCTCCGGCCAGAATAAGGACACCTTTACCCCCATGCCGCTCGATTCCGGCTTCGGTCCCATGGACACCCGCCCCCCCAGTACCCCGCCTGACGACATCATCAAACAGTTCGCCGCCAAGGAAACCGAGTTTCAGGACGCCCTCAACCACTACACCTACCGCCGCTCCGCCAAGGTTGACACCATCGACGACGACACCAACAAGGTGGACGGCGAGTGGTACGAAGTCGACGATGTCATCTTCGACCCCGATGGCCGCCGCACTGAGAAAACCGTCTTCGCCCCGCAGAATTCACTCACCCGCATCGGCATGAGCCCGTCCGACATGCAGGACATCCAGCACGGGTACCCTTTCGTCCTCACCACCTCCGAGGTCCCCGCGTACAACATCGCCTACGTCGGCAAGCAGAAGGTGGACCAGGTGGATTGCTACGCCTTCGACGTCAGCCCCAGGCAGATCCTCAAGAATCACCGCTACCTGCTCGGCCGCATATGGGTGGATTCGACCGACCTCCAGATCGTCGTCACCAACGGCCGCATGGTCCCCGACGATACCCGCAAGAACAACGAGGACCTTCATCCGCCCTTCATGACCTGGCGCCAGCAGGTCGACGGCCACTTCTGGTTCCCCGTGTACACCAAGGGCGAAGGGGTGCTCCACTTCTCCGGCGGCTCGGGCTACATGGGTGAGGACGTCCACATCCGCGACATCGTCAAGTACAGCGACTACAAGCGCTTCGGCTCCACCACCAAGATCATCTACGACGGCCAGGAAGTGCAGAACGACAATCAGAACAAGCCCACCCCGCCGCCCGTGCCGCAGAAGCCTCAGCATTGATACAGCCGGGATTAGGGAGCGGGGAGTAGAAACCCGCGCGGGGAGCGAAAGCTCTCAGCGGCAGGTTGTCCAATCCAGGATGACCTTGCCCGCCATGCCGGTCATCATGACCTCGAATCCCTTCTCAAACTCGGTGTGGTCGAACCGATGCGTGATCACCGGAGAAATATCCACTCCCGATTCCAGCAGCACCGACATCTTGTACCAGGTTTCGTACATCTCCCGGCCGTAGATTCCCTTGATCGTGATCATGTTGAAGATCACCTGGCGCCAGTCCATCTGTGATTCCCTGGCTGGGATGCCGAGGAGAGCGATCTTCCCTCCGTGGCTCATATGGGCGATCATGTCGCGCAGCGCAGCCGAATTGCCCGACATCTCCAGGCCAACATCGAACCCCTCCGCCATGTGCAACTGTTTCTGCACTTCGGCCAGCGGCGTCTCATTGGGATTGATGGCCAGCGTCGCCCCCATCTTCCGTGCCAGGTCCAGGCGGTATGGATTCATGTCGGTGATCACGACATGGCGCGCGCCCGCGTGCCGCACCACCGGAATGGCCATAATGCCAATCGGTCCCGCACCAGTGATGAGAATGTCTTCGCCCACGACGTTGAAGGACAACGCGGTGTGCACGGAATTTCCGAACGGATCGAAGATGGCGGCAACCTCCCGGTCGATCCCGGGATGATGGCGCCAGATGTTCGCCACGGGCAGGGAGACGAACTCCGCAAAGGCGCCTGGCCGGTCGACCCCCAATCCGAAAATCTGCGCGCAAAGATGACGCCTGCCGGCCATGCAGTTGCGGCAATGCCCGCAGGTCACGTGCCCCTCGCCGCTCACAATGTCGCCCGGATGGAAGTCGTTGACGTTCGAGCCCACCTGAACGATCTCGCCCACAAATTCATGTCCGATTGCCATGGGAACCGGGATCGTCTTCTGCGCCCACTCGTCCCACTGGTAAATATGCACGTCGGTGCCGCAGATGCCCGTCTTTTGCACTCGAATCAGTACGTCGTTGATCCCAATCGTGGGTGTCGGGATTTCTTCCAGCCACAGGCCGCGCTCGCTCCTGCTCTTTACCAATGCCTTCATCGAGTTACCTCACGGCGTGCACGCACACGAGAGATCCGCGTCGCAGTTTGGATTATAAAAGCCGTGGCCACTCAGAGTAGGGAACAGCAGTAAGGAACACGGGTCGGAAAAACCGGTTGGCTACTCCCTGGTCTCTCAATACCTTTTCGTCATCGCAGGCGGCGCCGGACCTGCTTTCCCGCCCAGCAGCCAGTCCACTGCACCGCGTACATCTTCTTCGCGTGCTTCGCCCATGATGCGCGCAATCACTTCGCCCTCGCCGTCCAGGATCACGGTTCCCGGGACAATATCGCCCAGCCCGAAGCGCGCCATGGTGTCCGTGTCCGCGTCCACCCAGCTCTCACGCGCAACGTGCAGGCGCGCCAGCACCGCCGGAATTTTCGTCCGGTTCTTCGGCTCGTCGATCGAGATCAGCACAAACGCAACCGGCTTGCCCGCATAGTCCGCGGCAATGCGGTCAAGCCGCGGCAACTCCTCCTGGCAGGGACCGCACCACGTGGCCCAGAAATTGACCACCGCCACCTGGGGGCGCAGCGACGAGAGCTTGTGCGTCTGCCCATCCAACCCCTTGAACGCCGGGTCGGGCGTCTTGCGCGCCGCCAGCATCAGTGGCGTCACAAGGCACAAAAACAGGAGGCACAGGACTCTCAGGCGAGGGGGAAGCATGTTTGCCCTCCGACTATACCGGTCCCGCAAAGCCCGCCGCCATCAACCGAAAGGTGGAGCTTTCCGTCCTCCGCCCGATCCACGACCGCGCACCCTTCCTCCTGCTACCTTCATGAGCATTGCTCGCCTTTCAGTGTGCTTCAACTGCGCTGAGCGGCGTTTTTTGAGGCCATTCCCACCGTTCCAAGGAGATCGACAAAAATGAGAACTCTCCTCAGCCGCGCGGCGGCCGTGTCTGCCGCCATCGCCGCTATCCTTTTCGTTCCCGCCGCCGGCCGCGCGCAGGGTTGCGTCGCCGCCCACTCCCCCCAGCCGGTTATCTCCGGCCTCGATCCAGGATCGGAATCGAGCGCCCGCCACTACGCCGGCAGCAACATCCTGCACGGCCTTACCATCACCACCAGCTTCAGAACCTACAACTCCTTCCGCCACTACATCGGCACGGTTTACCAGGTGCAGCGCCAGACGCAGCACTCCGCCGTCCTGAACCACGTTGACCTGTTCGAAACGGATCTGAACTATCAGTTCACCCCACGCCTCAGCTTTGTGGCCATGCTGCCTGGCATGGAAGCCACCCGCCACGGGGAATCCAGCCCGCTCAACGTGTACCGTTCGGGCGGCTTCGGCGACTTCACCGCCGGCGTGCAGACCTGGCTCTTCCGTCCGCCCACCGAAAGCCACGGCAATGTCTCCCTGACCGCGCAGCTCAAGTTCCCCACCGGCATTAACGACGCCAAGGGCACCAAGACGCTCTCCAATGGGAAGACGATGGTTGAGCCCTTCGATGAGTCCGTCCAGCCCGGCGACGGCACCTGGGGATTCAGCCTGGGCACCGAGGCATTCCATCCTGTGATCTTGCAGACCACCGCTTACTTCACCGGATACTGGCTCTTCAGCCCGCAGGACACCACCGGCGTGCTCACCTTCCGCCCCGCTCCCGGCGAAGGCGTCGTCTCAGCCACCGACCAGTACCTGTGGCGCGGGGGATTCTCGCGGCCGGTCACCGGCGTCAAGCTGCTTCGCGGGCTCGCCCTCAGCATGGGAGGCCGCATGGAAGGCGTTCCTGTGCGCGATGCGTTCGGCAAGAGCAACGGCTTCCGCCGTCCGGGCTACGTCATCTCCATCGAGCCCGGCTTGATGTACGCGCGCGGCCCATACATGTTCTCGGCGTCCGGCCCGTGGGCCATGGAGCGCAACCGCAAGACCAGCGTCACCGACCTGGAGAACTACACCCACGGCGACGCGGCTTTCGCCGACTATACCGTCATCGCCGGCCTTTCCCGGTCATTCTGAGCGACTGTCCGGCGTCACTCCAAAAAACAACCGGGCCGCACATTCTGCCACGAATGTGCGGCCTTGTCATTTTCTTACTGAATCGGCAAACCCGCCGAACGGACCACTGATCACTTCACCGTCAGCACCAGGTTCGTAGTGTGCGTCGTGGCCGTCACGCCGTTGCTCGATTGCGCCGTGACCAGCAGCGTGTAAGTGCCGGCGGGCGTGGGCAGGTTATACGGGGGACCGTGGTTCTGGTAGTTATACAGGGGATTGCACGCCGCTGTTCCCAGGCAGGTAATCAGCGCCAGCAGTCCCAGCAGCGATAGCCGGCTCAGCCAGCGTCGCCGGCCAGCCGAGAACGCAAGTCCAATCATCCCCAACGCACCGGGAAACAGCACGGCCAACGCCATCCGGTGCGATCCCGGACGGGCCGGCGGATGATTCGCCGACGATCCGCCATAGTGCGTCGGCGCCGCCTGCGTCGTGATCACCAGCGAACTCGTCACCGCCGCCGTAGCGTTGGGCAGAATCTCCAGGTTTTCCGGAGTAAACGAGCACGTCGACTGATCCGGCGTTCCCGAGCACGAAAGCGTTACGAACATCGGCGCCGAAAGTCCGCTGGCGTTGACCGGGGTTACAGAAACGGTGATCGCCCCTGACTGTCCCGCCGTCAGCGAAATCGACGCCGGGTTCGCTGCGATCTGGAAGTCCGGTGCGCCTCCCGACTGCGCGCTCACGCCCTTCAGATCCGATTGCGATCCCTGGTGCGAAGCGTCGCCCACATACTTCGCCTGCAGCGCATGATCGCCCGGAAGCAGCCCCACCACGATCTGCGCCTCGCCGTTGCCGTTCAGGGCTGCACCGGCCAGCGGCTTGCCGCCATCCTCAATCACCACCGCGCCGGTCGCCGCAAGGCCGTCCTCGCCCGTCACCGCCACTGAGAGCGTTGCCCGCGTGCTCCCATTGCGGTCCAGCGTCTCCGCCCGCAAAATGGTTTGCGTTGCCGTAGGACGCGCCGCGGCCCACACCGGAACGGCCAGTGCCATCCCCAGTGCCGCAAAACCTGAAAACCGCATTCCGCGGCAGAAGAAACTCGTCACGTCCACCTGCTCCAAATCAGAAGAAATCGCGCTTTGCCCGGTTGTGGCAGCTTCGTCCCATTGTATCCGGCGCAGCCCCGCACCGGCCAACGGGGAGTGCTGATTGGACGCGCCCCCGCCGCAATCGTAAGTTTCCGGGCCGCATCCGGCTCGCGATCCCGCCATATGGTTCCCGCTATTCGCTCCGCAACGCCTCCATCGGATCCACGTTCGCGGCACGCCGCGCCGGCGCCACGCACGCCAGCACCGCAATCGCCACCAGCAGCGCCGCCACCGCGCCATAGGTCGCCGGATCCAGCGGAGACGTCCCGTACAGCAGCGATGCCACCGCCCGGCTGGCCACGGCAGCCCCGCCCAATCCCAGCACCACCCCCACCGCAGTAAGCGCCAGCCCGCGCCGCAGCACCAGCGCCACCAAGTCTCGGCGCCCGGCCCCCAGCGCGGCGCGCACGCCCATTTCCCGCGTCCGCTCCGCCACGCTGTTGGCCAGGATGCCATAGATACCCGTTCCCGCCAGGGCCAGCGCCACCAGCGCAAATGCCTCAAAAAGAATCAGCACGAACCGCCGCTCGGCCACTGAAAGGTCCAGCAGCCGGCTCATGGTCGCCACCCGCACCACCGGCTGGTCCTTGTCGGCGCGCCAGATCGCTGCCCGCACCGCGCCCGCCATCGCCGCTGCATCGCCCCGCGTGCGCACCGCAAATGACACCGCATTGTCCGCAAACCACGACTGCGATTCGGGAAGGTACACCTCGTCCGCGTCGGTCAGCGCCAGCGAGCTCTGCCGCACATCCCCCACCACGCCCACCACCGTGAACCACGGATAATTGGTGGGGCCGGCGTGGAGGCGCTTGCCCAACGGATCGCCCTTGCCAAACTCGCGCCGCGCCAGCGAGGCGCTGATGAGCGCCACAAACGGAGATTTCGCCGTATCGCCGTCATCAATGTATCGCCCGCGCAACAGCGGAATCTGCATTGCCTGGCAATATCCCGGGCTCACCGCGTAGCGATATACATTTCCTCCACCATCTGGCGGGTCCTGCTCAAAGTGCGAGCCGTATACCGCAACCCAGTATGGGTCGCCGCTCAAAGGCAGAAGGCTGGTGTATCCCGCAGCCGTCACTCCGGGAACCTTGCGCGCTTCCTCGAGCGCGTCATCGTAAAACCGCCGCCGCATCGCGTTTCCCGCCCCAGGATTCGAATCCAGGTCGTCGAACTTGTGCCCCGCTGTCTGCACCTGCATGGTCAGGACGTTGGCCGATCTGAATCCCGGATCGACGCTGAGCAGCCGCTGCATGCTGCGCAGCAGCAGCCCCGCCGTCACCAGCAGCATCAGCGCCAGCGCCACTTCCGCCACCACCAGCACGCTGCGCATCTTCTGCCCCGCACGGCTCGTGGTGCGCGTCGCCTGGCGCAACCCGGCCTGCAAATGCGCGCGCTGCGTCTCCAGCGCCGGCATCAGGCCCGCTGCCACGCCCACCAGCGCCGACACCGCCAGCGCAAACGCAAACGCCGGCCCGTTCAGCGCGATCGCATCCGCGCGCGGCAAACCCGGCGGGCTCAGCGCCACCAGGATCCCCACGCCGGCCGCCGCCACCGCCAGTCCCAGCGCTCCGCCCATCAAGGTCAGCAACAGGCTTTCAGTAATCGACTGCCGCATCAGCCGCGCTTTGGCCGCGCCCAGCGCCGCGCGCATGGCAAACTCGCCCTGCCGCATCGCGCCCCGCGCCAGCAGCAGGTTGGTCACGTTCACGCACGCAATCATGAGCAGTAACCCCACCGCGCCCATTACCGCCAGCAACGCCGGCCGCACGCCCCGCACCATGTCCTGCTGCAGCCCGTCCACAATCAGCCCAGCGGGCAGCGCCGCCCACCGTGGCCGCGGAAATTCCCTTTGCGGATTGCGCGCAATCTGCTCCAGCTCACGCCGCGTCTCATCAACACTGGCTCCCGCTCTCATGCGGCCGGCCAGGCGGAAATGGTGTCCCCACGCGCTGGTGGTAAAGTCCCCCAGCGTCGCCGGATCGTATTGCATCGCGGTCCACACCTCCGCCCCGGGGTCGAGTACGTCTTCAAATCCCCGCGGCATCACGCCGACGACGGTGTAGAGATCGTCATCCAGCCGGATGTTGCGCCCGATCGCCACAGTGTTCGCGCCGAAGTGTCTGCGCCAGAATCCGTCGCTCAGGACCACCACGTTCGGCCCATGAGGCACATTGTCTTCCGCCTCGAAATCCCGCCCCACCGCCGGCGCAACCCCAAGCACATTGAAAAACTCCGTGCTCACTGACTGTCCATCCAGCCGCTCCGGCGTCTGCTCGCCGGTCAGCACCGGCTGCCATGGCTCAAACGTAGCCAGCTCTTCCAGCGACCGGCTCCGCGCCTTCAACTCGCGAAACGTGCCGAACGTCGTCTCAATCCGCTGGCCCTGGTAGGCGTCCCAGATGGTCACGATCCGCCCGGCATGCGGATACGGCAGCGGCTCCAGCAGAATCGGGTTCACCGCGCTGAAGATCGCCGCGCTCGCGCCGATCCCCAGCGCCAGGATCACGATCGCCGTTGCCGCGAACCCCGGCGACCGCCGCAACTGCCGCCCCGCGTAGCGCACGTCCCGCCAAACACCCTCAAGGTCCAGATTCACGTCCCGCTCCGCCACGCGCTCGCCCATCGCCGTCACATTTCCAAACCGCACCAGCGCATCCCGCCGCGCCGCCGCCAACGTCATCCCCGCCGCGATGTTCTCCTCCGTCCGCATCTCAATATGCGCGCGCAGCTCCGCCTCGATCTCCCGGTTCACCCGCCCCCTGCGGAACAGGTTCATCACGCGGCGCATCCCCGCCATGGCAACCTCCCCATCTCCGTTATTCGCTCCGCAGCACCGTCGCTGGATCGATTCCCGCCGCCCGCCTCGCCGGTATAAAGCTCGCCGCTCCGGCAATCGCCACCAGGGCCGCCGCGCTCGCCAGCACCGTCGCCGCGTCAAACGCTCGCACTCCATATAACATTCCAGACAGGCTCCGCCCCGCCATCGCTGACCCGGCCAGTCCGAACCCCACTCCCACGATGCCCAGCGCCAGCCCTTCGCGCACCACCATCCACAACACCGATCCGCGCGTCGCTCCCAGCGCCATCCGCACTCCAATCTCCTGCGTCCTCTGCGCCACCAGGAACGAGATCACGCCGTACATCCCCACCACCGCCAGCAGCAGGCCCAGCGCCGCAAATCCTCCCAGCACTGAAGCCGTGAACCGCTTGTCCCACGTCTGCCCGGAGATGAGATCCTTCATCGATTGCACCTCGGCCAGCGGCAGCGTGGCGTCCAGCGCCTCGATCTCCCTCCGCAGCTCCGGCCCCAGCGTCTCCGGCTTCACGCTGGATCGAACCACGATGTCCTTGAATCCAAAGTTCACCAACGGCGCCTGCCGGTACAGCGTGATGAACTGCGGCTCCGGATCGGCCTCGAGCCCGCTGTTCTTCGCGTCCGCCATCACCCCCACCACCATCACCCGCTCATGCTCGTTCGCCATCCACTCGTCCGGCACGCTCTGCCCCGGCGGCGTTCCCATCAGCAACGAATGCCCCACCGGATCTCCACCCGCAAAGAACCGGCGCACGAATGCCTGGTTCACAATCGCCACCGCCGGCGAGCCTTCGGTATCGGTCGAAGCAAAATCCCTCCCGCGCACCAGCGCAATCCCCAGCGTGCTCAGGTAGTGCTCGTCGGTCACGCCAAATCGCGCCTGCGGAATGTCCTCTGCCGTGGAAACCGGCCGCCCGTCAATTGAGAAGTTCATCCGCCACAGGTCCGCCGGAGGATAGATCGTCGTGATCGATACATCCCGCACGCCCGGCAGCGCCTGCGCACGCTGGTAAAACTGCGCGCAGAATTGCGTGATCGATTCCGGCGTCGCATACCGCGCCGGCGGCAGGTAAAAGTGCGCCCGCAGCAAGTGATCGACACGGAATCCCAGGTCCTGCCCCTCCAGCCGCACAATCGTCTGCGTCAGCAGGCCGGCTGCGATCACCAGCACCAGCGACAACGCGATCTGTCCCACCACCAGCGCCTTGCGAAACCGCTGCCGGATCGATCCGCCCGTCCGCCCGCTCTCTTTCAACGCATCGCACAGGTTCACGCGGCTCTCCAGCAGCGCCGGAGCCAGTCCAAACCCGATCGTCGTCAGTACCGCGACCAGCAGCGTAAAGGCCAGCGCGCGCCAGTCCAGCCCCGACTCAACCAGCTGCGGAATCTCGGCGTATCGCGCCCGCAGCACGGCCAGCCCCGCCCCCGCCACGCCGATGCCGCACCCCGCGCCGATGCCCGAAAGCAGCAACGCCTCCGTCAGAATCTGCCGCACCAGCGCGCCGCGCCCCGCCCCCAGCGCTGCCCGCATGGCAAACTCCCGCCGCCGCGCCGTGTTGCGCGCCAAAAGCAGCCCGGCCAAATTCGAGCACGCAATCAGCAGGATCAATCCCACCGCGCCCATCAGCAGCAACAACACCCCCGTCATGTTCGCTGCCCGCGTCTCCGCCAGCGGCTGCACGCGTACACCATAACCGCGATCCACCGGGTACGCCGCCGCCAGCCCCTGCGCCAGCGTCTCCAACTCCGCCTGCGCCTGGCCCAGTGTCACGCCCGGCCTCAGCAACCCTACTGCCTGGTATCCCCGGCCCGGGCGGTTGCTCTCCTCCCAGAATCCCGGCGTGGGAAAGAATGGCTCCCACACGTCGATCTGCGTCTCTGCCTCGTTCACCCACGCCGGAATCGTCTCCGGCAGCACCCCGATAATCCGGTAACGGATGTCGTTGACGATCAACGACTGGTTAAGAATGTCGCTGCGCCCACCATAGTGCAGCTTCCAGTAGCGCGCCGTGATCAGCGCCTCCCGGTTCCGCCCCTCCTGGTTCTCCTCTGGCAGAAAGAGCCGCCCCATCAGCGGCCGCACGCTCAGTGCTTCAAATAGTTCCGCCGGCGCCAGACCCACCTTCGTCTGCTGCGGAACATCCCCGGCCCTCGTCGTCACCACGTTCTTCCGCCACTGATCGTAAGCGGCCAGGTACTGAAGCGTATGGCTCGCCGCGGCAAAGTCCCGCGCGTCCAATGGCGACGGCCCGATCTGCTGCCCGCCCTTGACCGAATACACCCGCACCAGCCGGTCCGCATAGGGAAACGGCAGCGGCCGCAGCAGCACCGCGCTCAGCACGCCGAACACCGCCACATTCGCCCCGATGCCCAGCGCCAGCGTGGCGATCGCCGTCAACGCAAACGCGGGCGAGCGCCGCAACTGCCGCGCCGCATAGTGAAGATCCCTCCAGACGCCGTCCAGAACCAGGTTCACGTCGCGTGCCGCCACGCGCTCCTTCATCGCTCCCGGATTCCCAAACCGCACCAGCGCATCCCGCCGCGCCGCCTCAGGCGTCATCCCCGCCGCGATGTTCTCTTCGGTCCGCATCTCGATGTGCGCGCGCAGCTCCGCCTCGATTTCCTCGTTGAGCCGCTCCCGCCGAAACAGATTCGCGATGCGCTTCATCAATGCCATTGAACTGCCTCCCACGATCTCTTTGCAGAAACTGCCTCCCACCATCTCTTTGCAGAAACTGCCTCCCACGACCTCTTTGCAGCCGGTGGTGGAAGTCTGGTTTTGAAAGGGCACGACTTCAGTCGTGCCGTAAGTGCCGCAAAACCACTCGGGCTTTAGCCCCTGAGGGATGGGTTTCCCGACGCTTCGACTTCCGCCTTCGGGCTGTTAGTCCTGTTCCCACAGTCCCTTGGTCCCTCGTTCCCCTTGTTCCCTGCGTTCACGCGTACTTCAGCACCGCCCGCACGCCCTTCACCAGCTGGTCGAAGCTCTCCTCGGCCTGCGCCAGTTGCCGCTTTCCGGCATCGGTCAACTGGTAGAACTTCGCCTTGCGCGAGGTCTCAGTCAGGCCCCATTCGCTCTTGATCCACCCGCTCTGTTCCATCCGGTGCAGCGCCGGGTACAGCGACCCTTCTTCCACTCGCAGCAGATCTTCTGAGACTCGTTGGATGTGCAGCACCATCCCGTACCCATGCATCGCTCCCGCCGAAGCCAGTGTCTTCAAAACCAGCAGGTCGATGGTTCCCTGTAAATCGGTCTTCGCCATTTCCTGGCACCCCTAGGCAACTTGGTATGGAAGACACTACCCCTAGGTAACTAGGTGTGTCAAGCCCATTCCAGTTGTCTTTGTTTTTTGCTTTTGTCGATGTCCTTGCTCTTGCTTTTGTCGTTGCCCTGCTTTTGGTCGTTGTCCTTACTTTTCTTTCTGTCATTCCCCCACGGAAGCGGGTGCCCCATCCTAGCCGCGTCTTTTTGCGGCTAGGGTGGTTGGCCAACGTATACCGGTACCCTTTCTGTCGTTCCCCGCGGGAATCTTGCTGTTAAAGCGGATGGCCGCAGTTCCTTCAAGTACATGCATAAACCTCAATATGACAACCAGATAGCTGCCAATATGGCTATATTGGCTATATTTTCCCGCAGATGCACCAATTTGTGTGCAGATCGAGAGGTCGCGATACCCCGGGATGCCAACTCCACTAACTCCGCTAACCCAATGCGGGGCATCCGTGGTAAACTAGGGATGGTCGCAGAAGAATGCCCGCCACATGGCGGGCATTCTCGTTGATCCCCCAGGTAGCCCAGGGATGCAGCCCGAACCAATCGCGGACCGGTGCGCAATTCACTGCAGTTATAGGGCGTAACCCCATCATTCTGCAGGACATCCTCGTTTTTATTTCTACGCAACTCGCGTGATCCAGCTCACTATTTGAGCACCATCCAGATCGCCGCGTTCAGCCCCACCATCACCACGCTGAACGCCGGTATCACCAGCAGCGCCTTGCGCAGCCGCGTCGCATCGCCGCCCGCAATCGCCCCGATAATTCGCGAGCTAACCGCCAGCCCCGCCCACCCGCAGGTGATCACGAAGCCCAGCGCCGTCCCCGTCATGCGCGGAAACGCCCCGCCGGTAATCGCCAGCGTGGTGGGAAACACCGGCGCCATCGCCAGCCCCGCTACGAACACCATCGCCGCCGCCATCCCTGGCCGGTGCGTCTTCAGCATCAGGAACGTGGTGATCGCCATGGCGATCGACGAGCCCATCAGCACCGCCATCGGCGAGACACTGATCAGGATCTGCGACACCACCACGCGCCCCAGCAGCAGTCCCAGCGCGAATCCCAGCGAGAGGATGTTCAGCGCATTCTTCTCCGGAATCCCCTGGGCCACCAGGTGCCGCGCCAGCCAGTTCCATACACCCACTTCGCACGAGATGTAGAGGAACAGGAACAGGCCGAGCAGGAACAGCAGCGGCCGGCCGAGGATGGGCCCGGCCTGCGTCAGCACAAAGCCCGAACCGGGCGCGGGCGCGGGCATGGCCACTGCCACCTCCACCGCGCCGGCTATCACTGTCAGCGCCACGATGGTGTAGCAAAGCCGGACCCAGTTGCGATGGAACAGGTTGGCGGCGATAAACGGCGTGGCCAGCCCGCCCAGCCCGAAGAACAGGTTGACCAGGTTGAGCGCCGTGGCCCGGTGCGCCTCGCTTACGCCGCTGGTGAGCGCGTTGGCGCCGGTCACCACAATGCCGCCGCCCACCCCCAGCAGGAACAGCAGCACCACAATGCTCGAGAACCCACGCGCACGCGGCAGCCCGATCAGGGCAATGGCGATGAACGCCAGCCCCAGCAGGATGCCGATCTTGTCGCCCTCGTTATCGAGCAGCGGTCCCACCGCCAGCGACGCGATCATGAGCCCCAGCGCCTGGGCAAATGCAATAGTCCCGTTCTGCGTGGGCGACAGGTGGAACCGCTCTGAGAGATCGGGCAGAATGGTCCCCAGCATGGCGGCAATCATTCCGTAAACGAAGATGGCGAGGATGGCAGCGAAGATGAGCACGAGGAATGTGTCCTTTCCTGGAACCGTAAACCACTAACGCGGAGGCCGAGTTCTTTTTACAGGATGGCGGCCCAATCGCGAAATGCTTTTCGTGCTTGGCGCTGGTAGGCCTGGTGCTGGGCGTGGCGGCGGCGTTCGGTCTCACGCGGCTGATTTCGAGTTTTCTCTTCGGCGTGAAGGCATGGGACCCGATGGCGTTCATCGTGGTTCCCATCACTCTGGGTTGCGTGGCGCTCGCGGCAGTGTGGCTGCCGGCGGCGCGCGCATCGCGGCTTGACCCGGTGAAAGCGTTGCGCGTGGAGTAGCCGACGTCCATACGAATGCGGGCCGCCGATCCGCCCATTAGACTGGATGCAATGAGCTCGCCGGACAAGCTGGCATTGCGCGCGCGCCTCGCGGCTGTTGCGCTCGCGATTTGCGCCGCGGCCTCGTTGTCTGGATGCGGCACGCCCGGCGCGCCGCTGCCGCCGTCGCTCAACCTGCCGGAACCGGTGGCGAACCTGGCCGCCGTACGCGCTGGAGACAAGGTCACGCTGACCTGGACCATGCCGCGGCGGACCACGGACAAGGTGATCCTGAAGGCGCCGCTGCAGGTGCGCATATGCCGGCGCGAAGGCTCGGACGCCTGCGAGACCGCGGCGGACCTGACCCTTGCACCGATGGCATTGGGCACGTTTACAGAGACGCTGCCCGCCGCGCTTGGCGAAGGGTCCGCGCGGCCTCTGGGCTATTTTGTGGAGATAAGGAATCGCAGAGGCCGCTCAGCCGGATTGTCGAACGCGGCCGTGGTTCTGGCGGGAGAAGCGCCGCCGCCGGTTGCCGATCTGGCCGCGGAGGTGCGCAAAGACGGCATCGTGCTGCGCTGGAAAGCAGCGGACCCGCGCGACGCAATTCGCCTGGAGCGAACGCTCGAGAATCCACCTCCGGCAGATCCGCATGCGGGGGCGCTGGCCGCTCCGCCAGAGCCGGTCAGGCAAATCCTCAATGTGCCCTCCGACGCGGGAGAGGCGATTGACAAGGCGATCGTCTTCAGCCGGACCTACGAATACCGCGCCCAGCGCGTGGCGCATTCGCAGTCCGATGGCCGGACGCTCGAGCTTGCCGGGGATCTGTCCGCGCCGGTGCGGATTGCGGCCGAGGACGTGTTTCCGCCGGCGATTCCGGAGGGGCTGGCAGCGGTGGCCAATGCGCCGGTCAACGGTGGCGCGGCGTCAATCGACCTGAGCTGGCAGCCCAACACTGAGCCGGACCTTGCCGGTTATTACGTTTACCGGCGCGAGGCCGAGACACCGTGGCGGCGCATTTCCGGCGAGCAGCCCGTGCCGGGGCCCGCATTCCACGACCCCAGTGTCGAGGCGGGGCACGCGTACATCTACGGTGTAAGCGCGGTGGATCGGAAAGGCCACGAGAGCACGCGGTCGGCGGATGCCGAGGAGACGGTGCCGCAGCAGTAACCGATCGTGCTTTTTATCTCGCCGTATCCAAATTCTCTTCGGCCCCACCAAACTCCGGTTTCTTTCTCTTGCGGCTTTCCAGCAACTAATTGCCGGTGTCAGGGTTTGCATCGGTGAGATTCCTGTCGGTTCGGCTCGCTCGTCAGATGTTTTCACTCGATAAAGTCTTTCGGGCTTGAAGAGGTTCCTATGCGTTCAAAACACCTTTCTCTTGGATTGGCTGCTGTCTTTGCGATTTCCCTTGCCGGTTGCGGCGGCTCCGGTAGCGCCCCACCGAGCCCAGGCCCCACGTCCACTTCCGTGGTCTACCGCTTTCAGGGGCAGGCTCCCACCGCCGTCGCAGTCGAAATCGGCGCTGACAGCTACACCGCGGCCTCGCTCCAGTCCGGCAGGCTCAGCCTCTCCGTTCCCAACGGAACCACGAACTACGCCATCGCCTATCTCTGCCCGCAGGCCGCCGGACTCGGCGATCTGGTTACAGCGGAGTATGTGATTGAGGCGAGCATTTCCGACGGCAACTCCTTTTCGACATCCTGCAATGAGGTTTCCGGCAACACCGGCAGCGCTACGGGAAGCGTGGACACCTCCGCGATCGCGGGCGTAGCCAATGTGTTGATTCGCGGCAGCCAGGGTTACGGCGCCACCCTCGGCTCCGCGAATGGAAGCTTCAGCGTGAACCTGCTCTCCGGCTCGAACGACGTGGCCCTCATCGCTGTCGACGACCTCGGCAACGTGCGCGCAGTCAAGATTCTTCGCGCGCAGACCGTGCCCGGCTCGCTGAACAGCGGCAACAGGATCACCTTCCAGGCCAGCGATCAGACCACTGCGCAAACCCTCAACATCCAGAACATCCCCAGCGGATTCACCAGCCCGGCCGCCGCCTCGGTCGAGTACGTCACGTCCGCAGGCACGGCGTTCCTCCTCGACAGCAACTCGTCCACGCAGTTTCCGGTCATTCCCGCCGCATACGTTGAAAGCGGCGACTTCTACAGTTTCCAAGCCAACACCAGCGATAACAACACTCACTCCAGGTCGGTGGGCATCACGCAGAACGACAGCGGTGGCGGCGCAGCCACGCTCTCCCTGCCCACACCCTGGACTTATGCCGGTCCAACGCCGGCGCAGCTGCCGTCCTTCGACTTCAATTACTCGGGTTACAGCGGCATGTCGACCGTCGCACAGCAAGCCGAGATTGAATGGATCCCCTCAACCAACTCGCTCTACTCCATTACGGTCACGGCCACCAGCAACTACCAGGCCGGTTCGAATACCCTCGGCATTCCCAACCTGACCTCCCTGGCCGGCTTTCTCCCATCCGCAACCGCCGGCTCTGAGATCTACTGGGTCGCTGGCATGTGGGGCGGCACAACGCCAGTCTTCGACTTTCTCTCCGCTCCGCCGTCAAGCGGATCCATCTCCTATGTGCAGCAGTCGGGAACATTTACAGCGCCGTAGCGGCGCGTGAAATCGCATCGCACGAGAAGAACCCCGCGCCTTGCGGCCGCGCCTCCGGTTGTATCCTCAGAACATTGCCATGAGATACTGCCGCTTTTTATTCGAAGGCAAGCCGCACTACGGGAAAGTGGAAACGCGCGCGGGTGAGTTCTGGATTGTCGACCTCGCCGCGGCGCCGGAAGATGACGCCGCATTCCACCTGGCGCGGTTGCGCGCGGAGGCCGCCGGCATTGTCAGCGATGCGGCTGCGTTCGACTTTGAGCCCATGCCGCTAGCCGCCGCCGAACTGCTGCCGCCAGTCACGCCGTCCAAGATCCTCTGCGTCGGACGCAACTACCGCGAGCACGCCAAGGAGCTGGGCAACGAGGTTCCCGCGGAGCCGCTCATCTTCTCCAAGCCTCCTTCGTCCCTGCTGGCTCCGGGCGGCGTGGTCCGCATGCCCGCGGCCTCGCAGCGCGTCGATTTCGAGGGCGAGCTGGCGCTGGTCATCGGCCGGCGCACCGCGCGCTTCAAGGCGGACGGCGATTGGCGCGGCGCGATCCGCGGCTACACCCTGGCCAACGATGTGACCGCACGCGATCTGCAAAAGAAAGAGGCGCAGTGGACGCGGCCCAAGGGCTGGGACACTTTCTGCCCGGCGGGCCCGTTCGTGAGCGACGAGATCGACCCGGCAGCCGGCGTTACCCTCGAGACGCGCGTGAACGGAGAGCTGAAACAGCAGGGCTCAACCGCGGACTTCCTCTTCACCATTCCCCAGTTGCTCGCCTACATCACTGAAGCGGTGACGCTGGAGCCTGGCGACCTGGTGCTGACCGGCACACCGTCGGGCGTCGGTCCGCTCAAAGCCGGGGATCGCGTCGAAGTTTCCATTGCCGGACTGGGCGTGCTCGCGAATACCTTCCAGCCGGAATAACGGCCGGAGAGCGTGATGAAAAACATCCGCTCTCCATCTCCAGCGCCTCGATTTCCTTTGTTCAACCTCTGCCGATCCGTGTAAAGTACGCACACCCCTAAGCCGAGGTGCACGACTCCGCATGCGATCTGGAAAAGAGCTGAAGGCGTTTTTCCCCACCCTCGCGGTGCTGGTCATCGCTGTGCTCATCAACTACGCCGACCGCGGAAACCTCGCGCTCGCCGCGCCCGTTCTCCAGGCCGAATGGAATCTGTCCGCCTCTCAGCTCGGCATCCTGCTCTCCGTCTTTTTCTGGTCGTACATGGCGCTCCAGATACCGGTGGGCTGGCTCGTCGATCGTTTCAACGTCAATATCGTTCTTGCCCTCGGCTTCCTCACCTGGTCGCTTTCGACCGCCGCATCCGGGCTGGCCTCCGGATTCGCCATGATGCTCTGCATTCGCCTTGTCCTCGGCGCCGGAGAAGCCGTGATGTTCCCCGCCTGCTCCAGGATCTGCTGCCAGTACCTGCCGGAGCGCAGCCGCGGATTCGCCAACGCCCTGCTGATCGCCGGCATCCGGTGGGGAACTGCCGTCGGCACCTTCGGCGGTGGGCTCCTCATCGCGCATTGGGGATGGCGCCGCACCTTCATTCTCATCGGTCTCGGCGGCCTGCTCTGGCTCCCCGCGTGGTGGCGTTGGAAGCCGCAGCCCGTCAACCCGCAGCAACGGAGGAAGCACGCTCCCGTAAATGTCGGCGTCATTCTTCGCCGGCGCAGTTTCTGGGGAGCTGCCGTCGGCCACTTCTCCGCCAACTATCTTCTTTATTTCCTCATGAGCTGGCTTCCCTATTACCTGGTGCATGAGCGCAATATCTCGATGCAGGCGATGGCTGGAACCGCCGGGCTCCTCTATGCCCTGGATTCGCTGTCCTCCATCGTTACGGGCTGGATTGCCGACCGCAGAATCGGCGCCGGCGGAGACGCCATTGCCGTCCGCAAATGGAGTATGGTGGTGGGTCTCTCCATTGCAACCGTGGCCCTGATCGCATGCGCCGCGGCGGGCCCCACCACGTATCTACCCTGCCTGGCGGGCGTGGCCATCGGCAACGGGGCTGCCGGCTCCGGAGTCTTTGCCATGGCGCAGACTCTTTCCGGCCCGCAGCTAGCCGGCCGCTGGACCGGCCTTCAGAACTGTGTAGCTAACCTCGGCGGAGTCGTGGGACCGGCCCTTACCGGCTTCCTCATCGACATTACCGGCAATTTCCACGCCGCATTCATCCTGGCAGCATCGGTGGCCGTGGTCGGCGCTCTCTCCTGGATCTTTGGCATTCGCCAGGCGGAAGCCGCCGAACTCGTGCCTGCCCCCGCGACCATCTAGTTTGGATAGGAGAGCCGGCGATTACCATTCAGCCGGAATGAGAGCGCGGCGTCAGGGCTGATCGGGGTTACGGCTCTCGATCAAGATTCAATCCAGTCAGATCCGACTCTTCGTCGGGCATGGAATCGTGCGCAGTTTGTATGTGATGCAGAGGTTCTGGCGCGAGGGCTGCAGCTTCGGTGTGGGCGCCACTCAAATCAAGCGCGATCAGTTCGCCGGGAGAATCGCTTGCGGATTCCGTGTCCGCTGCCGATTCCTCGTCGTCATTCCGGCGAATCCACCCAGCGATGATCGGAACGAATGCCATTGCCCCGGAGTATACCCTGATGGGAAAGCTTTAATCGATCTGCAATGCAACCCGCACCATGCGGATGAATCAGTAGAGATAGACTGGAGGCGGGCGCGTTTCCCCGCCACGTGCATTCCCGGCCGCCTAATGCCCCCCCCAGGAGGAATCATGCCGCAGAATTTGCTCGAGCAATTGCGCAGTTACACCACGGTTGTGGCCGACACCGGCGACTTTGAGGCGATCAAGAAGTTCAAGCCCACTGACGCCACCACCAACCCTTCGCTCATCACCACGGCCGCGCAAATGCCGCAGTATCAGCCCATTGTGGACGAGGTGCTGAAGCAGGCTCGCGACGAAAAGGGCGAGCACGCCAGCGACAAGGACGTCGCCAACCTCGCTTTCCAGCGCCTGGCCGTCGCCTTCGGCAGGCGCATCCTTGAGATCGTGCCCGGCCGCGTCTCCACTGAAGTGGATGCGCGACTCAGCTACGACACGGATAAGACCATCGAGCAGGCCCGCGCCATCGTCAAGCAGTATCACGAGGCGGGCATCGATTACGGCAAGCACATCCTCATCAAGATCGCTTCCACCTGGCCCGGAATCCGCGCCGCCGAGGTTCTGGAAAAGGAAGGCATTCACTGCAACCTGACGCTGCTGTTCGGCATGCACCAGGCGGTGGCCTGCGCCGAGGCCGGCGTAACCCTCGTTTCGCCGTTCGTCGGGCGCATCCTGGACTGGTACAAGAAGGACACCGGCAAGGACTACCAGGGCGCCGACGATCCCGGTGTCCAGTCGGTCACGCGAATCTACAACTACTTCAAACACTTCGGCTACAAGACCCAGGTGATGGGCGCCAGCTTCCGTAACCTCGGCGAGATCAGGGAACTGGCCGGCTGCGACCTGCTCACCATCTCGCCGCAGTTCCTTGGCGAGCTTGAATCCACCATGGATGAGCTGCCCCGCAAACTGGATCCAGCGAAAGCCAAGGACATGCAGATCGACAAGATCCCCATGGACGAGGACACCTTCGCGCGCATGCACGCCGAAGACCGCATGGCGCACGACAAACTCAGCGAAGGCATTGAAGGCTTCTCGTCGGCGCTGGTGAATCTGGAAAATCTGCTGGCAAAGCGCTTGTGCCAGTTGGAACAGCGCACTCCCACGAACGCTTGAGCCCGGCAAAATCGCGGCGAACAAGAGAGGCGGCCTTCGCGGGCCGCCTTTTCCTTTGCCGATACGACTTTTGTTGTACCGGCTGGTGATTTATATCACTGCATATCGCCGGAAATGCGTTAAGCTGATTCCCATAGAAAGCAATTAAAAGCATGGCCGGGCATACGCCACGCTGCGCACGTTGCACCGGGTTCTGCTCGCACCCAAACATCTGCGCCCCGAGGAGACGTGCATGCCAGCCCAGGCTCACCCGCTCGAACCCTTCTTCCACCATGAAGTCACCGCTGCCTTTGAGGGCAAGCTCGGCCTCAACGATCCGGAAATCTCCGCCTATATCGCCAAGGTTCTCTGCAGCTTTTCTGAGACGGACAGCCTGTTTCTGCGCAGCGGCCTCGCCGGCCACTCACTGGAAGAGCTTAATGCCATGATGTTGGCCGCTGACCCGGTCCATGGCGCCGCGTCTTCTTTCGATGCGGAGCGCTCCATGCGCAAGTACATCGGCGACTACGCATTGTTCGTGGCAGGTATGCTGCCGGAGGCCATCAGCTCCGATGCCGCCAGCCAGAACCGCCGCCCCACCATCGGCGAGCTCATCCGCGCCGGCAAAGAGAGCTACTACATCGTCAGCCAGTTCACCGTCTTCGAGTACAAAAAGGATGCACCGCTGTTCGCGCGGCTCTCTGAGCAATTCGAGCGCTATGTTCTCGGCCTGGCGCTGGTCCGTGAGGAACTGGGCAAACGCCTGGCCATGGGGCCGCCCCCCTCGGCGTGATTCCTTTTGCTTCTGGTTCTCTATCCCTGCGCGCCTCGGATCGGGGCGCGCGTCCACTTTTCTGGGTTCTCGCTCGCGGCCCCTCTGTTTGCAATCTTGCGTCCACTCTGCCAACAAACTTCGACAACCCCTCTTGACCGGCACAACATATCCGGTAATCTCTTGTTCAAACATTCATAGAAGGTGCCGCTGCCGGAAACAACAGCCCGGCAGCTGCTCAGGCAGTGGCTGGTGCACTCCGGCTGCGCGCAGCGGACAAACCGTCACCGCCTCACAACGGCGGGCTTTGCGCGCAACAAGACGAGCGACTTCCCCGTAGTGCGCTCGTGGGAGGCAGCCATGCAGCCGGTGAAAAATCCCCTCGAACAGTTCTTCCACAAGGCCGTGCGCGACAGCTACGAAGGCAAGCTGGGGCTGAACGATCCGGATGTAACCAGCTACGTGGCCCATGTGCTGTGCGAGTTCTCCCGCTCTGACAAGCTCTACAAGGTGCGCGATGAGATGGGCCGCCCGGTCGCCGAGCTCGAAGCCATGATCGCCGCCGCCGATCCCGTCAACGGCTCCGCGCCTTCCTTCGACGCCGAGCGGATGATCCGCAAGCACATCGGCGACTACGCCCTCTTCGTCGCCGGCATGTACCCCCAGGCCGTCGAGCCCTGGCGCCGCCGCCGCCATCATCCCTCGCTTCCTGAGCTGGTCCGCGCCGGCAAGGAAAGCTACTACATCGTGAGCCAGTTCAACCTGTTCGAATACGAGCAGGAGGCGCCGCTCTTCGGCCGCCTCAGCGACTGGTTCGAGCGCTGCATCCTCGGCCTCACGCTGGTGCGCGACGAGCTCAACAACAAGCGCCCCCTCCTACCGCCGCCGCAGTAGTTCACAGTTCCGGCTGTTGGAACTGGTGCGAACTGGTCATTGGACGGTCAGGAACCGAAGAAGCATAAAGCAACGGCGCCGTTAGTGGTTGGTCGCCAACCGGATTCTCTGAAGAACTTCGCCCGAACGCAAGAACGAGAGTCTTGACAAGCCGCGAAATCCTGAGGCGACCTACGACACTCCTCTATCGCTCGATTCCTCAGGAGAGATGATTATGAAAAATCAGAACCACAGAAATCTGCCGATTCTGTTCCGCGTCACATTGCTGGCGATTCTCCTGCCAGCTTTGCACACGCTCTGTGCCCAAAACTCAGTATCCTCTCCGAACCTGGCCGAAAGACGCGCTGAATCTTATGGAGGAGGTGTGACAGGGCCAGGAGATCTGACAGGACCTCTCGATAGGTGCCCCGATGGCTGTCACTTCATTCGCTTCAATCACTGGTGGGTAAGCCTTCCAAGCCTTCCCGGTAAGCAAAGTTCACACATCGTGATTGGAGATATCTCCACTTGTATTTCTAAGCTTTCAAAGGATAAGACGACCGTCTTCACAGAGTGCATGCTGAGTATTGGCAGGGTACTCAAATCGGGAGAGAATATTGCCTCTGGCTCAATCGTGACAGTTACGCGAGAAGGAGGTTCGGTTTCAGTTGACAGCAAGAAAATGTCCGAGGGCATAGAAGGGCAGAGACTTCCTTCCGCCCATAAGGAATACGCATTCTTTCTCGTTTATCGCCCAATGACCGATGACTACAAGATTCTTACCTTCTATGAACTCACAGACCACGGCATCACAGCCGCCGACGAGCCTCGGTATTTTCATGCACATGACGGGAAATCACTCGATACGTTCCTGGGCGACGTCAACTCATCCATTCAGGACGAAACTCCATATTTGCGACCCCACGACGGGGGTGCGAAATGAAGGGGCTCCGCGCTCCACTGTGCGTCTATTTGGGGGCCGCGCCACGTATAGCCATCGGTGCCGTGCTTTTGATTTCCCTTTCCCAAGTCTCATTTGGCCAATGCGACACACACCCATCAACAGATCCCGATAGCGGAAATCCCTTAACAGGATGGCCTTCCGGGTCAGCTATTCAAGTCTCCTTTGTCCTTTGAGTCAGGCCAACCGGGAGATTTGACCCCGGACCAGAAACAACAGTACCTGACGGGCATGCATTCGGCCTTTCGGCTTTAGAGGGCGCAATACCCCCTAGGACGGTCCACAATGTGGTACGCATGGAATATTATAAATAAAATCAATCACTTAACTAAGCAACAAGTCGCCAAAAAATACTGCATTGTGAGATAAACTCCTTCCCCTTGACTATCTACAATACTCGTTGTAGATAATCTAGGTATGGGCAAACCGTCCGATCTCGTCCAGGGAACTCTCGACCTCCTCATCCTCAAAACCATCGCCAACGAGCCGATGCATGGCTGGGCCATCGCCAAGCGCATCCAGCAGCTTTCCGGCGAAGTCCTCCAGGTCCAGCAGGGCTCGCTCTACCCCGCTCTGCACCGCCTGGAGCAGCAGGCCTGGATCAGTTCCCAGTGGAAACAGAGCGAAAACGCGCGCGTCGCGAAGTACTACAGCCTGACCGATGCGGGCCGCCAGCGCCTTGAGGCGGAACACGCCAATTGGAGCCGGCTCTCTTCCGCAATAGAACTGGTGCTCGCCGGCGCGTAAATCCGCACTTCCCCAGGAGCGAACCATGCACACTCTCGACCGCCTTTGGATGCGCATCCGGATGCTCTTCGCTCGCCGCCGCGCAACCGCGCGCCTCGACGACGAACTCGCGTTCCATCTGGAGCAGCAAATCCGCGAGAACCGCGCCGCCGGCATGAGCCCCCAACAGGCCCGCACCGCCGCGCTGCGCCTCTTCGGCAATCCCGCGGTGCTGCGCGATCAGGCCCGCGCCACCTGGAGCTGGTCCGCCTTTGAGTCGCTCCTCCGCGACCTGCGCTACCCCGCGCGCACACTCCGGCGCACGCCGGGCTTCACCCTCATCGCCATTCTCGTCATGGCCCTCGGCATTGGCGCCAACGTGGCCCTCTTTACCGTGGTCCGCGGCGTGCTCCTCCGTCCGCTGCCGTTCAAGGACCCCAACCACCTCCTCATGTTGTACGAGACTGGCCTGAAGGAGAACGATCCTCCCAGCTACAACGTCGTATCGCCGGGAATCTTCTCGGAATGGAAGAACCACAACCACAGCTTTGAGAGTCTTGCTCTCCAGCAGGACGGCGATTTCTCGCTTGCCGGTTCCAGCGGACAGCTCCCGGAAAAGCTGCACGGATCCGAGTGCTCCTGGAATCTGTTCTCCACTCTCGGCGTGCATCCGGCGCTGGGCCGCGACTTCACCGCCGCGGATGATACGCCCGCCGCCAACGGCACCGTCATCCTCTCCTGGAGCCTGTTCAAGCGCCGCTTCGGCTCCAATCCGGACATCCTCAACCAAACCATCAGCCTGGACGCGCACACCTACACCGTCATTGGCGTCATGCCGTCATGGTTTGTTTTTCCTGACGCGATGACGCAGCTCTGGACGCCGGTCTATCACTACATGCCGGCAAAAATGATGACCCCGTATGACTTCCACATGTTCTGGGTCGTGGGCCGGCTCAAACCCGGTGTGATGGAAACCCAGGCCCGCGCCGACCTCAGCGTGATTTCACGACAGATCCACAACGCGCACCCTGAGAATCCCTTCATCGATCGGCGCGCCAACTCGCGCCCCCTGCTGGAGCACATGGTGGGCGACATCCAGCGTCCGCTCTACGTGCTGTTGGCCGCCACCGGCTGCGTCCTGCTCATCGCTTGTCTCAATGTCGCCAATCTGCTCGTAGCCCGCGCTGCCGCACGCCGCAAAGAGCTGGCTGTCCGCACCGCCATGGGCGGCGGATGGCTGCGCCTGGTTCGCGAGCGCCTCATGGAATCCTTCCTGCTTTCTGCCGCCGGCGGCCTTTTCGGCCTTGCGCTCGCCGCAGCCGCCATCCAGTGGCTCCTGCGCGAGCGCCACGACATGGCCCGCATCGATTCCATCCACCTCGACTGGGTGGTCACGGCTTTCACCTTCGGCATCATTGCTCTCTGTGCGCTCTTTGCCGGGCTCATCTCCGCGCTCAGCGCCGGCGACAAAAACATCCTCTCCGTGCTGCACGAATCCTCGCGCGCACATTCCGGCGGCGCCGCGCGCACCCGCCTCCGCCGCACGCTACTGGTCCTGGAAGTCGGACTCACCGTTGTCCTCCTTATCGGCGCGGGGCTGCTGCTCAAGAGCTACGAACGCATGCGCTCCGCCAACATCGGCTGCGCCACCGACAATGTCCTCACCATGCAGATCACACTGCCAGGCGCGCGCTACAAGACTCCCGGACCTGGCCCGGTTGATTTCTTCCGCACGCTGATCGAACGCGTCCGTGCGCTGCCTGGAGTAGAAGCTGCGGGCCTGGTCACGTCTGTGCCGGGCCAGGGTTACGGCGGAGACTTCGGTTTCACCGTCGTCGAACATCCGGCTTTACCGCCCAGCAGCGGCATCATCGCGCTTAGCCGCGCCGCCGATCCGGGCTACTTCGCGGCCATGGGGATCCCATTCCTGCGAGGCCGCACCTTTAGCTCCAATCTGCGGCTCGACCGGGCCGACGAGATGGTCGTCAGCGACATGTTTGTAAGGAAGTACTTCCCCGGCGAGGAGCCGATCGGCAAGCACATCAAGATTGGCTTCACCGGTAAGGTCTACACCATCGTCGGCGTGGTGGGAGACACACGCTATGCGATCGGCGAACCGCCAAGGGAAATGATGTACTTCTCCTATAACGACGGAAACGAAAACTACGCGACCCTCGTTCTTCGCTCCAGTCACGACGTGGAACAGCTCGCGCTTCCGATGCAGAACGTCATTCAGGGGATGGACCACGACGTACCCGTGTCCGACATCCTCACCATGCAGCAGCTCCTTGGCAGTTCCATGCTCGATCAGAGCTTCAACACCACGCTATTGGTCGGCTTCGGCTCGCTGTCGCTGCTTCTGGCCGCGGTCGGGCTTTTCGGCGTGCTTTCCTACATCGTGGCGCAGCGCACGGGCGAGATCGGCATCCGCATGGCCCTTGGCGCGCCGCGTTCGCAGGTCCTGGGCCAGGTGCTGCTCGACGGTCTGCGGCCCGCGGCCATCGGTCTCGTACTCGGCCTGGCCGCCAGCGCGGAGGCTTCGCGCGTTTTGCGCGACATGCTCTATGAAACCCGGCCGCTCGATCCATGGGTCTTCGCCACGGTCGCCGCGCTTCTGCTCGCTGTCGCCGCCATCGCGTGCCTGCTGCCGGCCTGGCGCGCCTCGCGCGTCGACCCCATGCAGGCCCTCCGCACGGAATAGCTTTCAGCAACAGCAAGGGCGCGGATCTTATCCGCGCCCTTGTGTCTTCCTGTTCTCTTGTTCCCTCAGTCCCAGTCTTTCTGACACCTGATCCTTGGTCCCTGCTTTACTGCGCCACCGGCACCGGCGGCGTCTTCGGCGCTTTCAGGTGCTTCGCATTCGGCGGTGCCGGAGCCTCCGGCGCGGCGGGTGCAGCCGATTCCGCCGGGAATCCCGATCCCTTCTTGATGTGCACGTCACCCACCTCCGTGCTCACCGTGACTTTCACCGAACCGCTGCCGATGCGCCCGGTGATCGTCTTGCTCTCCTCGCCGCTGATGTCCAGCGGATAGTCGGACTCGATGTCGCCGTTGTGCGTGCGCCCGTCAATGGTCGCCGATGCATTCGGCGGCAGCGTAATATCCAGGTTCCCTTCGCCGCTCGAGTTGGTTGCCTGGATGCTGTACGCTCCCGCCGGCGCAATCGAGATGTTGGCGTCGCGGTCGTCCACGTAGGTGTCCCCGTAGATCTGGCTCAGGTCCACGTTCTTTGAGTGCGTCGCGATGCGCACTTCACCCTTCGCCTCGGTGATCCTCAGGTCCTCCTGGTCCAGCGTCATGTCGCCGGGCAGCGCGCCAAACTGCAGGTCGGTGACCGACGTGTGCAGATGAACCGGACCGCTCAGGCTCTCCATGTGGACCTCTCCGAAGATGTCTCCGTTCACCGTGACCTTGCCCTTCACCTCGGAGAGCGTCAGGTCGTTGCAGCGCCCATCCGCCGTGATGTCGCCCGTCACCTGGTGCGCGGAGAAATCTCCCTTGTCCGTGGAGAAGTGCACCTGCACCGAGCCTGTGATGGTGTTCAGGTGAATGTCGCCGTGGCCTGCGGTCAGGTTGGCGCCATCGCCCAGCCCCGCGGCAGTCACGTCGCCATGCCCCGCGTTCACCGTCACCAGGGTCAATTTGGGCACAATCACGGTCAGGTTCACCCGCCCGCTTGAGTGCCCCGCCGACTTCACCAGCACCGTGTTTCCGCTTACCGTTACGTGCGCCGCTTCTGAGTCGAAGACCTTCTTGGCTTCGCTATCCGAGTCCGAGTACGCAACCTCGTGCGCCTGCACCTGCACGTTCTGCCCATCGGCTGCGGTAATGCTCACATCGCCGCGCGGGTTGTCGATGTTCACCACGCCGTTCGAGGGAATCTGCGTGTTGAGCACCTGCTGGTCCAGATCGTGCTGCGGCCGTCCCAGCATGTTGAAGAAGTCGTCGTTGTCGCCAAAGCCGTTGCGCATCCAGTCCCAGTTGTGGTGACCCCACGCCGTGAAGACGCCGATCACGGCCAGAAAAATCAGCAACCCCACAAAGCTTCCGCCGCGCCGGACGGGCGTTTCGCGCTTCATATCCAGCGCCCACTCGCCCAGCATTGCCACACCGGCCAGGATCAGCAGCAGCGGCCACCAGCGCCCGTACCAATCCCAGAAATTGCCGGCGTCGATCCTGCCCGCGTAAATCAACAATGCGATGATGCCGATCCCGATCAGGATTACCGGCCCCACGATGGAGGGGACGCGCGGCACATAGCCGCCGGCGGTCTTCCACGCATGACGCTGAGCCCGCCATTGATCCCGCTGCGTCCGCCACGCGGCGCGCTGCTGTTCGCGGTAAATTCGCCATTGTGTGTGCGGATCGTAGGGCGGCATGCCGCCGCCCGGAGGGGTGTTCGGAGGAACGCTGCTCATGACTGGCCTCCGCGATGGATGTAATCGTCAGCATCTGAGGGCACAATCGCGGTGCCTGGCGCCGGAGCCGTTCCGGGCTGCGCCGGCGGTGGGCCCGGAACTCCGTAGGGGTTAGTCAGATAGTCCTCGCCTGGAAGAGCGGCGCGCTCGGCCAGCAGCAGCACGCCGGCCAGGATCAGAAACAACGGCCACGCGTGTCCCCAGCTAAGAATGTCCATCTGGTTCAGCAGGGCGATCAGGCCCACCAGCAGAAGAAACGCGGGACCGCGCAAGCGGCGAATCAGGATATAGCGGTTCATTTCTGCCCTCCATGCCAGGGTCCAACCCGGCTAACGATGAGCCACGCGCCCAGTCCGATCAGGAACAGCGGCCACATGAAGTCCCAGAAACGTCCGCTGAAGAGGTCGAGCTGTCCCAGCAGGAACAGGATGCCCAGTCCGATCAGGATGACCGCCCCGATCGGCGCCCTCCGCCAATAGGCGGGAGGCGGTACAGGAGAACCCGGCGGCATGTTCGGATCGACATATCCGCCCACCGGCGTCCATGGCGGCGCCTGGTAAGCGCCTTGGGTTGGCGGAGCCTGATACGGCGCCTGGTAGGGCGTCTGGTAGGGCGGCCGATACGCGCCGCCCGCTCCGGCGCCCGGTGGCGCCCCTGGAGCCGCACCCTGCATCGGATCATGCGGCTTGGCGCCAAGATTCAGCCAGTTGCCCACCTCGTTCAGTCCCAGCGGATCAGGCAGCGCCGTACCGTCTCGCCGCGCCCGCGCCGTGTGGTACGCCTCGAACGACTGGTAAAGGATCCATGCCGCGATAAACAGCCCGAAGATCGGGTAGTGCGCGCTGATGCTGACCAGCACCGCAAAAATTACCACGTGGATCAGTCCCTTGAAGAACTGTCCGTTGTACATCGCGCCCACGCCGGGGATGAGCCCCAGTACCGCCGCGGCCGAGGGGTTCGGTGCTCCCGACGGCGGAGCCGCAAACGGGGGAAATGGGTTGGGTACGTTCTGCCACGCCATATAGCACGGCTCGCACAGGACTTGCCCCTGCGCCCCGTTGCGCACACACGTCGTGCACAGGGCCTTCCCGCAGTTCTGGCAGAAAGATGTAGCAGTCACACCGCTATGATTTACGCAGTCCATACTTTGCTCCCTTCTTCTTCCTTCGCGGAGCCGCCGGAATGCGCTGGCTGGTCGTGAAGTGATAGCGATGTCTCCAATAAGTCAGGATCAATCAGCGCCGGTGCACCCGACTGCTGCGGTGGGCTCACCTTCGAGCCCCCATCTTTATGGTTGTTCTGCTTCGATTCCCCGGAGGGCTGCCTCTGCTGCTGCTCGCTCTCGGTCGTCCGCTTCAGTTCCCGTACCCGCGCCTGCACCTCGTACACCACCCGCAGGTGATCGTAATAGCGGATAATCGGCGTCGACGCCATCGTGATCCGCCGCTCCATAAACGACCGCACCGCCGTCGGCTTCAGGTCCGCCAGGTGCAGCCGGCTCAGCTTTACCCCGGTCAGGTTCAGCGTCAGCGCGATGGAGAAAAAGGCCATGGCCGCCGTCATCATCAGCCGCGGCTCGGCAAAGCGCCTCACAAAGCCCATGAACCCGGGCCTCTGCCACTTGGGCGTTACCACCGCCAGCGGAAGACCCGCAATCGCCGCGGTTCCGTCTTCGGTCACCAGCCCGTAGCCCGCTGCCTGTCCCGGTCCCGTCTGCGCCAGGATTTTTTCAAGAAGGCCTTCAGGCAATTCAGGCTCAGCGGATAAAAAATCCAGCCACTCCTGTCCTCGCCGTGCCTCCTCAAACAGCGCCGTGCACGCCGTGCAAGTCGCCATGTGGCTCGAAAACGTTGCTTCGTCCTCTGTCCGCAGCGTCCCGTCCAGGGCGTCGGCCAAAAGCGTTTCCCACTGCCCGCAGGCGGGGGATGCCGGAATGTTTGTACGCTCGGCCATTTACATCACCTCCCGTCTATTACGTTCCAGCAGGCGCGCAAGTTCCGCTCTGCCCCTGCTGATGCGGGACTTAACTGTCCCTTCGGGTATACCCAGTACCTGGGCGATCTCCTTGTAGTCCATATCCTGCAAATCCCTCAAAATCACTGCTTCCCTCAGCTCCGGAGAGACGCATGCCAGGGCTCCCTGCACCATCTTCTCCAGCTCCTTGCGCGCCGCCATCTCGTGGGGCGAAGGCTCCCGCCCCACTAAGCGGTCCACCGGCCGCAATTCTTCAGTCTGATCCCATCCATCGTCCAGCGAGCTGGTGGCGCGCTGGTTCTTCGTCCGCCGGAAGTTGTCCACCAGCAGATTGCGTGTCATTGTCGTGATCCACACCTGGAGGCTGCCCCGAGCCATGTCGAAGCTGGCCAGGTTGGAGTAGATCTTCAGGAAGACGTCCTGCGTCAGGTCCTCGGCGTCGGCCGGCGATCCGGTAAACCGGTAGCACAGCCCATACACCCTCTTGTGATGTTCGCGGACCAGTTGCGCCCAGGCGCCGGAATCTCCGTCCATGCAGCGGCGCACGGTCTGGGACCAGTCAACTTCCAACGGTCTCACCTCCCCGCGCCTTTCGCCGCGCCCTGCGCCGACCCCTTCTTCGGCCCTGCCGGCGTGGAATGCCTGGCCAACCGGCTTGCGGGATGGGACGGCAGCCCGTTCAGGCTTCGCCGCCGGCCTTCCCCAGTCCAGTCCAACCACGCTCCAACTCAATGTGCCCGCGCATCCCATATGGGCCGTATACGCAGACACATAGCGCGCGGTTCCGTCGCCAGACGGGTCGCTGCCATTCTACCGCGCGGGAGGTGAAGCGTCCTCGAAGTCATCGGGAGGGCAAGGGTCGGGATCATGGGCCAGGGATCAGGGTTCCGTAAGCACGGGGCACTGGATCCGCGGTGGAATGGCGTCCTCGTTTGCCGGGCCTCCAAAACTGGGAGATATGGGGCACACAAAAGTCGATTGGCGCTTACGGTTCCAGATCCGGACCACCCGCTCAAAGCCAACATACATCCTCCTGCCTTTTACCCAATCGAGTTTACGTCACCAGATATCTCCCAAAATTGACAAGCTATGCCCACAGTGCTACTCTTCGGCCCGCTTCTAACGGAGCCGAACTACGTATCGGCAACTGGCACGGGCGCAGCTGGGGCCTCTATCTCCTGTGGTCAGTCCAACCAGACAGTGGCCCTAGGTAGGGATTAGCGCAATGAAAGCTTTTCAGTGGAGAGGGGTTTTTTGCCTGAGTGTGATGCTTGTCACGCTCCTCGGGGGAGTTCGCACAAGTTACGCGCAGATAAACACGTCGATTTTCGGCCCTAACGTTTGGATAGTCGACACCACTATGCCAATTAGTGACGTAAATGCCAAGCTGAACTCTTCCTCAATCTCTGGAATCTCACAGTTCGGCACCGGCCGTACCGCAATCTTTTTCATGCAGGGCACCTACGCTGTAACTGCCAAAATTGGCTATAACGAAGGTGTCTATGGTCTTGGCATGAGCCCCAACGACGTTGTTATCAACGGCTACATCACGCCAAACTACGGTAGCCGAATTTCCACTAACATGACCACGGTGTTCTGGCGCTCGATGCAGAACCTGAGCTTCAACCCAGGTTACAATGCCAGCCAGAACAATCCCCCCAATACCCTTCAATGGGGCGTTTCGCAGGGCGCATCGTTGCGGCGGGTCCAGGTGAATGGGAACCTGCAAATGGACGGTTCGGAGCTGGCCAGCGGAATCTGCGGATGGGCCAGCGGCGGATTCGTTGCCGATATCGTGGTTACCGGTTATATGGACCCCTGCTCTCAGCAGCAGTGGTACACGCGCAACAGCAACATTGGCAGTTGGGACGATGTACTAAACGTGTGGGCCCAAGGCCACATCGACAATATGGTTTTCTCGGGCGTGATCGGAGCGCCACGCGATACGTTCGCCACATCCGATCCGCGCTCAGTTCCGGACAACACCGTCCTGGACAGAACTCCGCGATCCCGCGAGATGCCTTTCATTTATGCTGACAGCAACCAGAACTTCAACGTCTTTGTACCGGCGATGAGGAACAATTCGTCGGGCACATCATGGACCAGCAAAACACCACTCGGGACCGGCTATTCTTTGCCGATCAGCAGCTTCTTCATCGCCACGCCCTCAAGCACTTTGGATCAAATCAACGCGGCATTGGCTTCAGGCCAGAACCTCATTCTAACTCCCGGAATCTACACTTATTCGGGTTCCATCAATGTAATCAGGCCAAATACCGTTGTACTCGGCATTGGATATGCGGATCTTGTCCCGCAGACGGCGGCTCCAGCCATCACGGTTGCCGATGTCGACGGAGTTCAAGTTGCGGGCCTGCTGATCGATGCCACTCCGGCGAACCAGCCGGTACTGTTTCAGGTGGGTAACCCGGGCGGCAAGATGGCTCGCCACGTACCCAATCCGATCACTCTCTCCGACATCTTCATTCGCGTTGGCGGCTATGTGGCTGGATCTGCGACCACGAGTCTCGAAGTGGATAGCAACGATGTCATTCTTGACAACTTATGGCTGTGGCGGGCAGACCATGGCACCGGCGTTGGCTGGATCAAAAACGTTGGACTGCATGGTTTGGTTGTGAATGGAGACGACGTTCTTGCCACCGGTCTGGCAGTCGAGCACTACGAGCAGAACCAGGTTGTGTGGAATGGAGACGCGGGTGAGGATATCTTCTTTCAAGATGAGCCGCCCTACGACGTTCCAAGTCAGAGCGCATGGATGGATGGAACCGCCAGAGGCTTTTCGCCATATTTCGTTTCGCAGGGTGTGAAAAGTCATCAGGCGTATGGCCTGGGTGTGTACTCCAATTTCACTTCGGCGCCGGTGTTTTTGGATAGTGCAGTTACCGTTCCTATCACTCCTGGAGTGACGGTGATCGATGCCCTGTCATACAACCTAAGCTCAATGGCAAATTCCGGGATAGAGCATGTTGTCAACGACCAAGGAGACTCTGTTGGACCAGGTTTAGATGCGACAGGCTATCTGCCCTATTATAGGAATGGCGTAACCACTCCGCCGCCTGGGCAGCCTGGGCCTGATGCGCCTCCTTCGTCGAATGCGCCTCCCGCCTCTTATCCGCCCGGGAAATAGGCCGGGTAGTTGCTTTAACGGAGTTGCCGGGTGCCCCGGGTCCCTCGCACTTGGGGACCCGGGAGGGAAGCCGGCCGCAACAGCGTCCCCGTGCGGGCCGCGACAGCCCCGAATTCACCTCTGCGCTCCCGCCTCCCGCCTGGGCTACCCAATTCCCATAACGCGGACAGCGGGAAGGCGTCCTTCCCGCACCGCCGCTCCCGGAGGGAGCGGATGAGAAATAGCCTCCAGGATCAAACCTGCGAAGGCATGCCGCAGCCCACCCCGCGCTCCTGCATTCACAATCTCTCATCATCTAACTGGATGAATAATAAGGATGAAACCCATGAATCCAATGGACATCGCCGTTTTTTATTTCTCTCGCGCACACACCTAGCGGAGGGGTGCGCCCCTTCTCACTACGGGGCCGCGGCGCAGTTTGGCCTGGGTCACAGTTCCATTCGGATTGTGCGCGACCTGGTTAGGAAGCGGTAGAGATAAAAGCAGTCGGAGGAGACGCCGAAGACGTCCGCTGCCACGTCTTCCTGGCTGAACGGGACCTCGGCCCGACGCAGGATCTCGACGCCCGGTGTCCGAGCGATGAGCCGGTCGTGGTCGGGATGGACGTAGATCAGGTCGATGGGCGCGCTGCGCTGGCGGGCCGCCGCGGCCAGCCGCTCCATCAGCGGTGCGAGCACATCCGCGCTGAATGAATTGAAAAGAAAGAGGACAACCGGGCCGGCGGGGAGCTGGAGGTCGAGCACGTCCCCGCGCTCAACAGTGATGCGGCGGCAGGCGCGCGGGCGGCGCAGCCACCGGTGCACATTGCGGTGCGCAATGCGGGCCAGCTGCGGGTCGAGCTCGATACCGACGACGGAGCGGAACGGCAGCTCCGAAGCGAGCAGCAGCACGCGACCCTTGCCGCAGCCAAGGTCGATGAAGGCGTAATCCTGCGGTGAGCAGCCCACAAGAGTCTGCCGCCAGTGGGCGATGGCTCCGGCAAAGAGCGACGGAGCGGTGGCGTAATAGCCCTCGTTGTGGCGATCGTGCGGGTGTCCGGTGGGCAGGCCGGCGGCGTAGATAAGGCCCGCGGTGTCAACGCCGTGCAGTGCATCGAAAGGAGGTCGCGGCGCCAGCTGAGCCGCAGCGCCGCGGCCAAACAGGCGGCGTAGCCAGGCGGCGAGTGCCGCGGGTTGGGGCAGTGCCGCAGATGAGGGGAAGCTCATGGTTCTGTATGAGATTGCTACAGGCTGCGGTACCAGTCAACAGTGCGGCGCAGGCCTTCGCGGAAGTCCACTTTGGGCTCGTAGCCGATCAGTTCTTTGGCCAGGCTGATGTCGGCCAGCGAGTCATGGACGTCGCCGGCGCGCGGCGGCCCGTAGTCGGGGCGTTCCTGATAGCCGGTCAGCTCGCAAAGCAGGTTGAATGCATCATTCAGCGTAATGCGCGAGCCGGTTGCGGCGTTCATCGTGCGGCCTGAAACCCGTTCCACTGGTGCCGCTGCGGCCAGCAGGTTGGCGTGGACCATGTTCTCAATAAAGGTAAAGTCGCGGCTCTGTTCGCCGTCGCCGTAGATGATGGGCCGCTCGCCCGCGAGCATCTTCCGGCAGAAGATGGCCAGCACGCCGGAGTAGTGCGAGGTGGGGTCCTGGAACGGGCCGAAGACATTGAAATAGCGGAGGGTTACGGTTTCCAGGCCGTAGACACTGGTGAAGCAGTGGAGGTAGAGCTCGCCGGCCAGCTTGGCCACAGCGTAGGGCGAGACGGGTTCGGGGAGCATGTCTTCGCGCTTGGGCAGGCTAGGGGAGTTGCCGTAGACCGAGGACGAGCCGGCGTAGACCACGCGGCGTACGCCGGCATCGCGCGCGGCCTGGAGCACGTTGAGCGTGGCAGTGGCGCAATGCTCATGGGTGGCAACGGGGTCGGCCACAGAGCGCGGGACGGAGGCGAGTGCGGCCTCGTGGAAGACGATCTCGATGCCCTGGCAGGCGCGGGCGCAGACGGCCGGGTCGCGCAGGTCGCCCTCGATGAACTCCATGGCCTCAAGACCGGCGAGGTTTTGCGGCTTACCGGCGATGAAGTTGTCGACGCCGCGAACTTGCTCGCCGCGGGAGAGCAGCGCCGCCGCGATCGAACGTCCGATGAATCCTGCCGCTCCGGTGACCAGGTACTTCGCCAAAGATGCTCACTCCTTTGCGCTTAAGCGGCGCGAACGCCGCACCTTTCAGGATACAGCGCGAGGATGAAGGGATCAGGGGCAAGGGACAGAGGAATTCCCTCCAGGATGGCGGACAACCCATTGAGCCATTGAGGGGAAAGATTTAGTAGGTTCTGGCTCCTGAAACGTCGTTTGTGGAACATAAATATTCCGTTAAACAGTTTAATGTAATATTTATGTTCCAAAAAGCCTTGACGCGGGATTCTATCCGATGTAAGCTAGGCACATAAATATTCCGTTAAGCAACTTATTGGAATATTTATGTTCTCGGTGACACTATGGCGAAGCCAGCACAACGCACCTATTCCCGCCAGAACCTCGAAGCCCTCGAATTGCTGGCCCAGATGATTCGCGCCGGCAGGATCGAACGCAAAATAAGCGCACAGGAGATGGCCGACCGAGCGGGCATCTCTCGACCGCTACTGCGCCGGATCGAAAGCGCGGATCCGAGTTGTGCGATCGGGTCCGTCTTCGAGGTTGCCGTTATCGCGGGGGCTCCCCTTTGGGGGGGCGAGCCGGCACGGCTCGAGACACAACGTTCCGCGATATCGGAAAAACTCAGCCTCCTGCCCCGGAGGGCCCGCAAACCGAGGAGGGTCATCCACGATGACTTCTAAGGACGGCTACAAAGAGGCATACGTATGGATTTGGCTCCCCGGTGAGACAAAACCCGTCGTCGCCGGCATCCTGCAGCGCGTGGGAACTCGGCTGCTGTTCAACTACGGCCGGAGTTATCTGGCGCGCGAAAACGCAATTTCCATTTACGAGCCGGAACTTCCACTCCAGCCAGGTGAGATTCCACTCGCAGACGACCTCTCGATGCCAGGATCTATCCGCGATGCATCCCCTGATGCCTGGGGTCGGCGCGTTCTGATCAATCGCAAGCTCAGCGTGAAGGGGCAAGAGGCCGGGAGCCATGATCTGGGAGAGCTGACCTACTTGCTCGAATCCGGGTCGGACAGAGCTGGCGCTTTGGACTTTCAAACCTCGGCCTCCAGGTATGTGCCGCGAGGAATGGACCAGGCCTTACTGGACGACTTGCTGCGCGCAGCGGAGCAGGTAGAGAAAGGAGTTCCTCTCTCTCCAGAGTTGGACAAGGCTCTCCAGCACGGTACATCTCTGGGAGGGGCAAGGCCCAAGGCACTGCTCACATCCAACGACAAGAAGTTCATCGCCAAATTCTCCATGAGCACCGACATCTACAACGTGGTGAAAGCGGAGTATGTCGCGATGCGGCTGGCAGGTCTGGCAGGGCTCAATGTCTCGCGGGTGCGAATGGAAACGGCGCTCGGCAAGGATGTGTTACTGGTCGAACGCTTTGACCGCGAGCTTCTGAAAGATGGATGGGGTAGAAAGGCGTTCGTCTCGGCCCTCACAATGTTCGAACTCGACGAGATGATGGCCAGGCACGCCAGCTATGAGTTGCTGGCCGAGGTTATCCGGCTCCGTTTTCAAAACCCTCAGGAAGACCTTCGCGAACTCTTTGGGAGGCTTACCTTTAACATCCTCTGCGGGAACACCGATGATCACGCACGCAACCATGCCGCTTTCTGGGATGGAAAGAATCTGCGTCTCACGCCTGCTTTTGATGTGTGTCCGCAGTCACGACCGGGTGAAGAAGCCGGCCAGGGGATGCGGATTGTTGGCAATAACAACAGAAGCCAGCTAGCCCTGTGTCTGCAGGCGGCTCCGCAGTTTCTCCTTTCAGATCCGGAGGCGAGAGCCATCATTCTGCAGCAAGTGGATACCATCCGGGCACACTGGGAGGTCATCTTCGATGAGGCGAAATTGTCAGTGGCAGATCGCGCGTTCCTGTACGGCCGACAGTTTCTCAATCCATTCGCGTTCTATGACGCGCCTCAGGAAATCAGATCAGCCGGTCAACTCTGACAGTCCGGGTTATCCGCTGTCACCACCCCCACCCGCTCATTAATCAGTAGCGTTTGAGGAAGTCGGGTTCTACGGGGTTTTCGAAGAGACTGGCGTCTCGGGTGACGATGGTTAAGCCGCTGGGGGTGACGAAGTAGCGGCGTTTGTCCTCGACCTGGTCGTAGCCGATGACGGTGCCTTCCGGGATGTGGACGTCGCGGTCGATAATGGCGCGCTTGATGCGGCAGTGGCGGCCGATGTTGACATGGGAAAAGATGATGGACGAGTCGACCTCGGTGTAGGAGTTGACGCGCACGTCCTGGGAGAGGACGGAGTTGGTGACGGAGGCGCCGGAGATAATGACGCCGGCGGTGATGACGGAGTTGACGGCCATGCCGGTACGGCCGGGCTCGCCGAAGACGAACTTGGCGGGGGGGTACTGGCGGACGCGGGTGCGGATCGGCCAGCTACGGTCATACAGGTTGAAGGTTGGGGAGACGGAGCAGAGGTCCATATTGGCGTCGTAATAGGCGTCGAGGGTGCCGACGTCGCGCCAGTAAAGGGCCTGCTGCTTGTTTTCGTCGACGAAGCTCCAGGCCATCATGCGCTTCTTGCCGAGGAGGTTAGGGAGGATATTGTGGCCGAAGTCGTGCTTGGAGTCGGGGTCTTCGGAGTCGGCGATGAGGGCTTTGAGGAGGACTTCGGTGTTGAAGATATAGATGCCCATGGAGGCGTCGACGGAGTTGGGGTTGAAGGGGGATCGGAAGGTAGTGGAGGCGGGCTTTTCCTGGAAACCGACGACCTCGCCGCTGGGGGCGACTTCGACGACGCCGAATCGGGAGACCTCGTCGGGAGCGATGGGGAGAGTGGCGAGGGTGACTTCGGCTTTGGTCTCCGCGTGGTGCTCGAGCATGCGGGCGTAATTCATTTTGTAGATGTGGTCGCCGGAGAGGATGATCATGTACTTCGGCTGCTCGGAACCGATGGAGTAGATGTTCTGGTAGACGGCGTCAGCGGTGCCCATGTACCAGTTGGCTCCGGTGCGCTGCATGGGTGGGAGGAGCTCGAAGAATTCGCCGAGCTCGGAGGCGACGACGCCGGTCCAGCCTTCGCGAACGTGACGGTTGAGGGAGAGCGCCTTGTACTGGGTAAGGATGAAGACTTTACGCAGGCCGGAGTTGATGCAATTGGAAAGGGTGATATCGATAATGCGGTAATGGCCGCCGAACGGGACGGCGGGCTTGGCGCGATCGCGGGTGAGCGGGAAGAGGCGTTCTCCGGCTCCGCCAGCAAGCAAGACTCCAAGTGTGTCTCTCATATCCATGGGTTTGTCCTGCCTTCGTTCACTCAGATGAGGGTACGGCGCAAAAGAACTGTTCGGTGCCGGAATTCGGTACGGGAAGTTCTCATGCGCCAAACACATGCGGACCCCTGAACGGCGAAGGATAGCACATGAGACAGGGATCAGGGATCAGGGAACAGGGAACAGAAAGGCAGGGACCGAGGGACAAGGGATATGGGACAGGGGCCGGTGACTGAGAGCTGAGAACTGTGAATTACGAACTTCGGGTTCAGCGCGTTTTTTTGAATTTGTACTCGATGCCTACGGAGAAGGCGGCGTTGACGTCGAACTGGCGGTTCTTGGAGCCATAGTTGGTGCTGTAGTCGGTGAGGATGGCGTCGGGGGTGAGGCGCAGGGTCCAGTGGGCGGAGCGGTTGAGGTCGAGGTGACCGCCCATGATGACAGCGGGGGCTATCTGGTCATTATAGAAACCGACGAGCTGTGGGGACTGGCCGCGGAGGTCTCGCTCGAATTGGCCGTAGACGCCGCCAACGAGGACGTGAGCGGTGAGGTCGCCGTGCTTATTGTGAGGGCCGAGGAACTCAGGGCCGCCGACAAAGAAGTACTGGGCGACGAAGGGACCCTGGATGGAGTCCTGACTTCCCTTGGAATTGAGGAAGGTATTGGGGGCGGCGCCGGAGGTACCGACATAGGGGCGGACGGAGCCCTCGGCGCCCCAGTGCCTGGTGAGCCAGTAAGAGGCGGAGAGATCGAGGCCGCCCAGATTGGCTCCCTGGAGGAGATTGGGGCCGGCCTTAGCGTGGTCATAGGCGAAGGCCAGGGTGATGTCGTAGCGATTGTCATAGCGAACGCCGGCAAGGGGGTCGATGACGACGTAAGAGGGCGCGGGCTGCTGCACGGGAGGGGTCTGCGTCTGGGTCTGGCTGGAGGATTCCTGGGCAGAGAGGGGCAGGGCGGCGCAGAGCGAGAGCGCGGCAACAGCGAGGGACAAAGGAAGACTTGCTGGGAAACGCATCGTTTTCAAGATTACAGGACCGAACCGAGGGCGGACAAACGCGACCGGTGTAGAAATTTGAGTGCTGAAGGATGGACGCGGCAGATGCAGTCAGGGTGAGCAGCTTTGGGCCCAGCGGGAGAAGACGAGGTAATAGGCGGTATGGAGGACCTCATCAGCGGAGGCGGCGCGGGCGGCAAAGGCTGATTGAGGCGCGAGCGGCGGGGCGGCGTGGGCCTGCCAATGGATGGGAGTGGCGGAAAAGATAATGCCGGCGCGGGGCAAATGGCCAGGGCTGGTGACGACTTCAGCGGAATGCCAGCCGTGCTGCTGCATGATGCGGACGGAAAAGCAGGCGTTCTGGATGGTGTTGCGGGCGTGGGGCTCAGCGATGAGGCTGGAGGGAGGGACGCCCTCGGACTGGGCGATGCGGGACATGACGGCGGCTTCGATGTAGCCGTGATCGCCGAACGCGGATCCGCCGGTGAAGATGAGCCGGGGGGCGACGCCGCGCTCGTACTCGTGAACGGCTTCGGTGACGCGGGCGAGCAACGTGGGCGAGGGATTGCCGTCGCTATCGACGCCGGCGCCGAGGACGATGATGGCGTCGAAACGGGGGGCGAAAGTGTTGCCGGTGGGCGCCCAGGCGCGGGCGACGGCGGCCCAGAGGATGCAAACAAAAACAATGCCGAATGCAGTGAGGATGAGGCGGGCGCGCGATGAGATGCGGCGGAAGGGAGCGCGGCGGAGCTGGCCCGCAGAGGGACGGCGGCGCCGCGAGGGTGCTTGCCGGCGAAGGGACTTGGGAGGCGCGGGCACGATGATTCCACTGTACCGTGGGGGTTGTTGGCGCGGGGATAGCGTGGTTGGTACGGGGAATCGAGGGACGCGCGTTGTCAGGATTCAGGAACGCCCCGATGGCGTCGGTCAGTCGAAAGGTGCGGGCTGGCCGAGTTCGAAGAGGACGAATTCGCCGATGGGCTTGCGGGTGCGCGGAGAGATTTCCTGGTCGCGCTGGGAGTCGACGGAGAGAGCGGAGGGATCGCCCTGGTAGCCGAGGGCGATGGCTGCGCCGAAGATGAAATCCTCCGGGACGTTGAAGAGCTTGCGGGCGAGGTCGCGATCGAAACCGGCCATCTGATGGGCGTGTAGGCCGAGAGCCGCGGCCTGGTAGCACAGGGTGGCGGCGGCAGCGCCAAGGTCATAGAGCGCGACGGGGTTTGGCGAGCTGTTGCGGGCGAAGGTGGTTCTGGCGATGTCAAGCATGAGGACGGGGGCGGTGCCGGCCCATGCCTGATTGAACTCGCCGAGCGACTGGAAGATCTTGCGGTAGGTTTCAGAGCCGCGCCGGCCGAGGAAGAAGCGCCATGGCTGCTCATTGTAAGAGGAAGCGGCCCAGCGGGCGGCTTCGAAGACTGTCTTCAGGTCGTCGGAGCTGACGTCGCGGTCACTGAACGATCGCGGGCTCCAGCGCTCAAGGATGACGGGAAGGATGCGGGGATAAACGCGGGCGTGCTTCAGGTTGTCGACTTGCGCAGCAGACAGAGTCATGGGGAGGGCTCCGGGCGAGGAATGACTGCAGGAGATTGGATTGCGGCGGAGCGCTGAAGGATTCCCCGGAAATTGCGCGGAGGTTTATCTATCGGAGGCGACGTAAAGCGCGACGCCGCCGGCGAGAGCGGCGATGACCATGAAGAGAACCAGGGCCAGGCCAGCGCCGGGGACGCTCTGCCATGCGGCGGGGAGCAAGGCGGCGAAGTGGAGGGTACGGGGCAGGTCGGCCAGCCACGATGAGCCCTGGCGGATCTGCACGGCGAGAAACGCGCCTGCGGCAGCGAGGGCAATGACGACGGCGAAGATCTGGGCGCTGAGCAGCGGGCGGCTGAGGCGCTCGAGGGCAGCATTGCGCCGGCGAAGCTGGGCGCGCCACCAGAGGACGCCGGGGGATTCAAGGCGGGGCTGGGCCATGGCCTGACCGCGTTCGCTGCGGAAGGCCTGGGTAACGGCGACCAGGGCGCGGCAGGAACCGCAGATGGCGACATGAGCGCGCATCTCGTCGGAGCTGGCGTCAGGCCAGTAGCCGCCGTGGAGCAACGCAGCCAGTTCTTTCTCGCGGGTGCAGGCACGGAAGTTCATGCGGGCCTCCGGTTCGGCTCCAGCAGGCGGGCGGCCTTGCGGCGGGCGCGGAAGAGCAGCAGGCGGATGCTGGCGGAGGCGAGGCCGGTGATCTGGGCGATCTCGTGGTGCGAGTAGCCCTCGGCGTACGCGAGCCAGAGAAGCTGGCGCTCGCGGGGGCGCAATTGTTGAAGTGCGGGTCCGAGAATGGCGCGAGAGTCGGCCTGAGCGGAGGTGTCGGAGATTTCGAAGTGACGCTCGGGAACTTCTTCGATGGAGCTGGTACGGGGGCGGCGCCAGTGGTCGCGGAGGAGGTTGGTGGCGATGCGGAAGAGGTAGCGGCGGGCGGCCACTTCGCCGTCGATCTGCGCGCTGCGGGGCGAATCCGCGGTGAGGAAGCGAATGTAGGCTTCCTGGAGGAGATCGTCGGCGAGCGCGGGATCGGCGGAGACGCGCGCCAGATAGGCCCAGAGCGGGCGGGCGGAGCGCTCGTAGAAACCGGCGAAGGCTTCATTGTCCATGCCGGCGCACGCTCCGGCTGTGCCAGCGAGCGTTGAAGCATCGCCGGCAAGCGGGTTCGAGATGGCGGATTCGTAGGGCATGGGCCGCTGCTTTCTCACGATACGCTTCCGGGGGCACTATGGTTCGGAATAGGGAGGGTTGGAGTTGCCGTGCGGAGGCATGAGGCCGAGGCGCGCGGCCAGGCCCCAGGTGATGCCGGCGGAGAGGATGAAGCCGATGCCAGGCATGAGGATGAGGACGCCAAGGACGAGCATGGGAGTTTCGTAGTCGGGGCCGGCATGACGGAGGAGCAGGAAGCCGATGCCGAGCAGGACGAGAACCACGCCGATCTGGATGGGAGTGAGGACGCGGGAGAGTGCGTTGGGGATACGAGGCGATTCCGCGGAGTGGACCGTGATGGGCGCGGCTTCAAGGAAGCGGCGGCCGGCGTCGGTTTCCATGTAGGCGGCCAGCTCCTGGCTGGTAGAGAACTTATCGATGAGGCGGCCGTGGACATCGGACTGGAGCTTGAAGCTGCGGCTCCAGCGACGATTGTCAATGAAGACGCGGATGCCCCAGAGGGCGGCGACGAGAAAGGCGACAAATGCGAGCAGTGGAGGGGCGTCGGAGAGGAGCTCGTCAAAGCCGGTGCGGCGATATTGTGCCTGGTAGACGTCAGGCCAGACCTCGCGCTGCAGGGCTTCGTCAGGGCTGCCGTCCTGCGGATTCATGTGGGTAAAGAGGTAGAAGTCGGGGTTGCGGACGACCTCGGGGTGGACCTTGAGGAAGTCGGCGAGCTGAGGGTTGTTGCGGGCGACATAGTCGGTGTCAGAGAGGAGCGACGGATCGTGGGCGACGACGGTGGTGAGGGTGGGGCTTAGGCGGAGCAACTGAATGAGCTGGTGCTGAATGGAGTGCTCGTCCTGGCTGCTGAGAGCGGGCGTGGGCTCGCTTGCCGGCGCGGGGCGAACTGGCGGGGCCGGGTGGGCTTGAGCAGCGGCGACGGCGAGCGGAAGGGCCAGGGCAGCGGAGAGGATCAGGGCGGATCTCGTGGACATGGGGTGTACCTCGTTCGTTGGTCTGGGTAGAGAACGAATGAGGGGGGGTGGTGGTTAACAAGCGCCGCGGTATTGTTTGGATTGTCCGACGACTTTCCCGGAGCGGTTTATCATTGGTGAGGGTGTGGCGTGAAGGCTGCGCCCTTTTTGTGTGTTGGGCGGGCGGCGGACAGGCAACCGCAGATCCTTCCGCTTCTCTTCGCTCAGCGTCAGGATGACAGCTTAAATGAAGAATTCGGCTGTATTTGCAGGTTTGACTTTTGCAGGAACGGACAGTGATGCGAGCTAAGACGGCGGTGGTTTTGGGCGCCCAGTGGGGCGACGAGGGCAAGGGCAAGATTGTGGACGTGCTGAGCGAGCGGTTCAGCGCGGTGGCGCGGTATGCGGGCGGGCACAACGCCGGACACACGGTGATCATCGGAGGGCAGCGGTTCGTTCTGCAACTGATTCCCTGCGGGGTGTTGCGGAAGGGCTGCCTGGGCGCAATCGGCAACGGGGTGGTGCTGGACCCGATCGCGTTCCTAGCCGAGGTGGGGCGGCTGCGCGATTTCGGCGTGGATGTGGACGGGCAGTTGAAGGTGAGTAACCGGGCGCAGGTGATTTTGCCGTATCACCGGATGATCGAGCTGGCAGCGGAGAGTGCGCCGGGGCGGAAGAAGATTGGGACGACGAGCCGGGGGATCGGGCCGGCGTACGAGGACAAGATGGCGCGCAGCGGGTTGCGGGTGGTGGACCTGCTGGACACGGCGCTGCTGAAGACGCACATCGAGGCGGCCTGCGCGGAGAAGAACCGGATGGTGACGGCACTGTTCGGGAGCGAGTCGCCGCTGGACCCGGCAAAGATGTTCGAGGAGTACGCAGCGGCGGCCGAAAAGGTGCGGCCGTTTGTGGCGGATACGGGGCGGTTGCTGAACCGGATTTTGCGCGAGGGCGGCAGCGTGATGTTCGAAGGCGCGCAGGGGACAATGCTGGACATCGATCACGGGACGTACCCGTTTGTGACGTCATCCTCGTCGACGGCTGGGGGCGCGGCGACGGGGACGGGCGTAGGGCCGACGGCGATCGGGACGGTGATTGGAGTGACCAAGGCGTATGTGACGCGCGTGGGCGGCGGGCCGTTCCCGACGGAGATCCACGACAGTGTGGGCGATCACCTGCGGGCGCGCGGGAACGAGTACGGAGCGGTGACGGGGCGGCCACGGCGTTGCGGGTGGCTGGATATTCCCCTGCTGCGGTACTCAAACCAGGTGAACGGCGCGGAGTGGCTGGTGGTGACAAAGCTGGATGTGCTGGACGAGCTGGGCGAGATCCCGGTGTGCGTGGGGTACGAGATCGGGGGCAAGGTCACGGACGAGATTCCGGCGGACGTGAAGGGCCTGGAGAGCATCAAGCCGGTGTACACCAGGCTGAAGGGCTGGCGGGAGTCGACGGAGGGAGTGACGGAATTCGACCGGCTGCCGGCTGCGGCGCAGGAATATCTGCGTTTCCAGGAGCGGGAGAGCGGGGCGAAGATCGGGATGGTGTCGACGGGGCCGGACCGGGAGCAGACGATGGTGCTGCCGGAGTTCGCGGCGGCGCTGGAGGAGATTCACAGCTAAATTGGGCAGAAGGGATCCGCAGAGATGATCAGCTTTACCGTTCGCATGACTTTCAAGCCGGATGACCGCGATGAGATCGCCGATGCGCTGCGCGGATTGGTGGCGGCGTCGCGGCAGGAGCCGGGCTGCGTCACCTATGTTGCCCATACGGTGGTGGGGGACCAGGACACGGTGGTGATCTACGAGCAGTACGCCGACGATGCGGCGGCAGAGGCGCACCGGCAGTCGGGACACTTCAAGAAGTACGCGGTCGGGGTACTTTACCAGAGGATGCGGGAGCGAAGCCGGGAAGACCTGGCGGCGCTGGTGTAGAGGGCCGCGTGGAGGGGCCGCGGCGTGGCTCGCGTTTTGCGTATTGAGCGAGTCAAAAAGGGGTGCGGAGGGCGCGAAGGAAGGCCCGGGCAGGCGACGGAGATTTGGATTGACCGGCGCTCGAGGACGGGACTACCATCCGTTACACACGCGATTATGCTCCGGACTGCGTTCCAACCTGTGGTGCGCTGGAGCTGCCTTCCGGCAGTCGGGCTGATGCTGCTTTTGACGGCAGGCGTGGCGCAATCGAAGCCGAACAAGCCCGGGATGCCGCGGGCAGAACGGCACGAGAGCCGGCAGGAGATTCTGCAGCTGGAGCAGCAGTGGAAAGATGCTGTGATCCAGCACAACGTTTCCGCCCTGGAAGGCCTGTTGTCCGACGACTACATCGGAATCACATCGAACGGGATGCTGGAATCGAAGGAACAGACCCTAGTGAATCTCAAGAACGGGGTTCTGCACCTGACGTCGATCGACGTGTCAGACCGCAAAGTGCGGTTCTACGGAAAGACCGCGGTAGTGACATCAAAAGCGGATGTGAACGGGAATGGCGAGGATGGAAGCATCAGCGGAAATTATCGCTACACGCGGGTCTATGTCAGGGATCCGAAGGGCGGCTGGAAGATTGTGAGCTTTGAAGCGAGCCGGATCAAGGAACCGACAGGAATGAAGTAAGACAGCGCGCGGAGCACGATTGGCTCGCAAGTGCCGTCTTCTATTTATGGTGGCAAGAATATTTGCAAATTCACTTGACGACCGGAAAAGGCCCGGCTAATCTGGTGCCTCGTTCTCCACGGTGCAATCTGACCGAGTCCGCATCCCCACCCCGCTCCGCGGCTTCGTCAAAGATTCACGACCTGCAGTTCAATTCTCCCTGGATTTGCGCCTCGAAAGTCGCCCGTTGCGGCGGGAGGGAGAATTATGTCCAGCTACACCTATCCTGGCGTCTACATTCAGGAACTGTCGAGTCCTGTGCATTCGATCGCTGGAGTGGCCACGTCGATCGCCGCGTTTGTGGGATACACGGCGCGAGGCATCGACAATCGTGCGGAGGCGATTTACAGCTTCGCGGATTATCAACGCCTTTTTGGCGGGTTGGCCTCAAACAGCGAGGTGAGCTACGCCGTGCAGCAGTTCTACCTGAACGGCGGCGGGCAAGCGTACGTGGTGCGGACGCCGATGCACTACAACTCGGGCGCTACGGTGTACGCGACCGCGGGCTTTGGACCTGGGAAAGTGGCGGGTCCAGGACTGGTGTTCAGCGCCCTTAGCAGTGGGCAGTGGGCCAACGGGCACATCCTGCTGGACGTGGACGTGCAGGGGTTGAACCTGACCGGGGATGCGACCGCTTTCAACCTGACGGTAACGAACCTGGTGGATGGCAGCACGGAGTACTTCCCTAACATTTCACTGAACCCCGCCAACCAGAATTTTGTGGGCGCGGTGGTGAACGATCCGGACAACGGATCTCAGCTGGTGAACGTGAATACCAGCAACCTGGAAGCGATTCCCGCGCTGCCGACGGCGCCGCCGACACTGACCGTGACGGGAATTCAGGGCGGCCCACTGGCTTACACCGCAGTAAGCGGAGTGAACTACCTGGAGAGCGTGAACACGGCGTTGGGAGGCAGCAACACGGCGACGACGGCGACCGCCGACTCCAGCCTGACGCTGACGCTGCCCTCGAGCGTTTATTCCGGGACCGCGCCGGTGATCAAGATCATCGGCAATGCGGGGTCGATTCCGCAGACCGTTGCCGGGCTGGCGTCGCAGGTGCAGCAGGCGGTCAACACCTGGCTGGCAATCAATATTCCCGGCGCGTCGGTGTCCTGCTCCGCAGCCCCGTGCGGGACGGGGACGCAGGGCGTTTGCGTGAAATTCCTGCTGCCGAACTACGCGGACGCGATTCCTACATTCAGCGCGCCCGGTGGTACGGCGCATGACATCACGGCGGCGCTGAAACTGGCCAGTCCGATCACTACTCCGGGATCGAGCAACGTGGCGCATTATGCGCTGGGCAGCAGCACGGCTGGTTCGAACTACACGGCCGCGGCGGCATCGGCGCCGGCAGGACTACCGTGGAGCGCGGACCTGATTGGGGATCCGCTGGCGTTCTCAGGGATCTACGCGCTGAACAAGGTGCCGATCTTCAACCTCCTATGCATTCCTGAAGCGGCGCGCGCGCAAACGGGGAGTCCGAATTCGCTGGATACGAACATTAACCCGGTGGAGATATACACGGCCGCGATTCAATTGTGCGACCAGGCGCGCGCGATGCTGCTGATCGACCCGCCGCCGAATGTGAACAGCGTGGCGGGCGCAGTGGATTGGAAGAGCAACACGATTGGCGTGGTGAATGCGAACGGGGCGGCATTCTTTCCGCGGCTGCGGCTTGCAGATCCGCTGAACAACGGGAACCTGCGCACGTTTGCTCCTTCCGGCGTGGTGGCCGGCGTGTATGCGCGATCGGACGGCGCCAATGGCGTGTGGACGGCGCCGGCGGGCATCAACGCGACGCTGAACGGGGTGCAGAACATGACCTACCTGTTGAGCGACGCGGAGAATGGCGCGCTGAACCCGCTGGGCCTGAACTGCTTCCGCACGTTCCCGATTTACGGGCCGGTGCTTTGGGGCGCACGCACGCTGAAGGGAGCAGACGCGCTAGCCGACCAATGGAAGTACGTTCCGGTGCGGCGGATGGCATTGTTCCTGGAGTCGAGCCTGTACCAGGGGACGCAGTGGGTGGTGTTCCAGCCGAATGCCGACCCGCTGTGGGCGGCGATCCGGCTGAATGTGGGCTCGTTCATGCAGACGCTATTTCTGAAGGGGGCCTTCCAGGGGCAAACGCCCGACGAGGCCTACTTTGTGAAGTGCGACAGCGAGACCACGACGCAGACGGACATCGACAACGGGGTGGTGAACATCCTGGTGGGATTTGCGCCGCTGGAGCCGGCGGAGTTCGTCGTGATCCAAATCGAACAACTAACCGGACAAGCGGGCTCCTAACCCACAAGCAGCGGCTGGTTTCGATGGGGACCTTCACGTTAACCGCTAGAAAGAGAGGCAGGCATGACACAGTTCACGGTGAATGCGCAACGTTTTGATCCTTACAAGAATTTCAAGTTCCGGCTGAAGTGGGATGGGCAGTACGTGGCCGGAGTGAGCAAGTGCTCGGGGCTTTCGCGGACCACGGAAGTGGTGAAACACCGCGAGGGTGGCGATCCGAGCACCAGCCGCAAGTCGCCGGGGCGGTCGGAATTCAAGGCGATCACGCTGGAGCGCGGCGTGACGCACGATCTGGCGTTTGAGGCATGGGCAGCGAAGGTGTGGCAGATTGGCGCGGGGCTGGGCAAGGAGGTTTCGCTGAAGGATTTCCGCAAGGACGTGATCCTCGACTTCTACAACGAAGCCGGGCAACTGGCGATCAGCTACAAGATTTTCAGGGCGTGGGTTTCGGACTACCAGGCTCTCCCCGATCTGGATGCAAACGCGAACGCGGTGGCGATCCAGCACATTGTGCTGGAGAACGAGGGATGGGAGCGCGACACGTCCGTGACCGAGCCGACCGAGCCGAGCTACAGCTCGACAGCAGCGTAAGCGGATTGCAGAGACAATTTGGCGCGCAGCGACGCGCCCTGGGGCGATTCCCAACGGGTGTCGTCGTTTGCTTGCCTGGAACAATGCACGCGCCGCGAGGCGATTGATCAGGAGCGGAACCGATGGGGGCCCTTACCGGCGAAAAATTACTTCGAGGCTGGGAAGCCGTCCGCGAGCTGCCGGAACAGGAGGCGGTACTGCGGCTGCTGGCGCTGGCATGGCCGAAGCGCGCGGAGAACGAATGGGCGCAGCTGCCGCTGGGCGAGCGCAATGCGATGCTGCTCGCGCTACGCACCGCGACGCTGGGACGGCGTATGGAGGGGTTTGCAGAGTGCCCGGCGTGCGGCGCCCTGCTGGAATTTGTCCTGGATGCGGGGGAGCTGGAGGAGCAGTTGCGGGCGCAGCTTGCGGCAGCTGAGGAATCGGAGCAGGAGATGGCGCGGCCTGTAAACACGGCAGACCTGATTGCGGCCAGCGCCGCGGAGGACGAAGAACAAGCGCGGCAGATTCTTCTGGCGCGGACGATGAAGCTGGATCGAAGAGCGGCAGCAGGCGATGGCACGCTGGAGCGATTTGAACGCATGAACCGGGCTGGCGAGATTCGTATAGAGCTGGCTTGCCCGGAGTGTCCGGCGAAGCCGGTGCTCGACCTGGATGTGGCGCAGTTTCTGCTGCGGGAGGTTGCGGGCGCAGCGCGGCGGCTGATGAGAGAAATCCATGAGTTGGCGAGCGTGTACGGCTGGAGCGAGCGGGCGATAACGGCGATGAGCCCGGTGCGGCGCGCCGCATACCTGGAGATGTTGAGCGTATGAGCGGCATCCTGGAGCGAATGGCGAAGCGGGCACACGGGTCACTCCCCGGAGCGGAGCCGTTGCTGGCTTCAAAGTTTGCTCCCTCGGCGCGCGGGGAAGGCGACTCGCCGGCGGTATTGCCGAGGCCGCTCGCGCTGCACGTGATGCTGCCGCATGAAGGCAGAAGTGAGAGCGCGTTCTCACCGGAGGAATCTGTTCAAGATTCGAGACAGAATGGCGCGGGCATGCCTGCGGCGGGCAGCCCGGAGTCAAGGGCGCAGCGGCGCAAGAGATCGGAGCCGATGGATGCCGATGAGCGTTCGCAGCATCTGTCGCAAACCACGTCGACAGCGGCAAACCTGCCTGCAGAACACCCAACCGATTCGGCATCTCGGGAAGGCCGTCGCGGCTCGACGAATCCCGCCAGCGTGCCCAGCAACGCCACCCGCGGGCTGCCGCGAGCTCTCTCGCAACCGAATGCCGAGGGTCCAGCGAAAGACGCAAACGCGCCTCTGATTGCGGCGGATCGCGATGAGCCGGGTGCTTCGGTTACTTCGAAGGCAGAAGGCCAAAGAGGTTCTGCGGCTTCCCGGTCGCGTACGCACGCTCGCGTGGCTGAGGAGGACGAGCGGGCGGAGAACGGGTCCGGCGCGCAAACGAAGCCGGCAGGAGCATTGCGAACGGCTGCGGCGCAGGCTAGCGCGACCACTGGAGATGCGCGGCAAAGCAATGCGCAGCCGGAGGAGAAGACGGAGATCCATATATCCATCGGCAACATCGAGCTCCGCGCGGCCCGAGCGGAAACCAGGCCGCAACCTGCGCCGTTTCGTCCCCGCGTCACACTGGATGAGTTTCTCCGCCGCGGTTCGGAGGCGCAACGATGAGCGACTACCTGGCGGTGGCAGGCGTGAGCGCGGTGCTGAAGGCACTGTTGAACGCGGGGCTGTCGAACGGCGGTCCCGCAACGGTGCTGATATCGCCTCCCGGCATTACGAATAAAGCGCCGGACATGATTCCGACGGGCGGGGACGAGCCGCCGCAGCTCAATCTGTTTATGTACTACGCCAGCATCAACCCGGCATTGCGTAACGAGGGGCTGCCGTCGATGGGGCCCAATGGCTCATTGCTGAGCAATCCGCCGCTGGCCATCAACCTGCATTACCTGGTGACGGCGTACGGGGCCAACGCATTCGACCCCGAACTGCTATTGGCATTCGCGATGCAGGTGTTTCATAACACGCCGGTGGTGCCGCGCGATGTGATCCAGTCGGCATTGACCGATCTGGGGAAGGGCACGCCCTCAAACGAGCAGCAGTTGATCACGGGCAGCACGCTGGCGAGCCAGATCGAGCACATTCGCATTACACCGGAAGCACTGACCACCGAAGAGATTTATCGCCTGTGGACTGCGTTTCAGACGCATTACAGGCCAACCACTTCCTACCAGGTTTCAGTAGTGGTTATCCAGAATACGCAGAGTTATCAATCGAACCTTCCGGTGCAGAAACGCGCACTGGTGGCACTGCCGCTGACGGGCCCGATGATCACGACGGTTTCGCCGCAAATGGCGGCGGTGGGCCAGATCCTGACGATCAACGGCAGCAACTTCCTGAACGGGCCGCCTTCGAACACGCTGGTTTCGTTTGAAGGAAATACGCCTGTGACGCCTCTGAGCGTACAGGGGAACTGTGTGCGCGTCGCCGTTCCCACGTCGCTTTCGGCCGGCATCTGCAATGTGCGGATTATGTGCAACGTCACGTTTCCGTCTTCCAGCACGCCGCATCCGTGCTTCGCTTCGAATGCCGCGCCATTCCAGTTGATTCCCACACTGCAGCCGGCGACGATCCCTCCCTATCAAGCGACACAGGGAAGCGCGCTCAAGCTGACGGTCTCGCCCGCGGTGGGGAACCTGCAGGAGGTGGTTGTCTACATTGGCGACCAGGCGATACCGCAGCCGCAAGCCCCACCCACCGGGCCGTCCACATCCACAACGGTGACGGTGACGGTTCCATCGACGATTGCGCCTAAGACCTATCCGATTCGCGTCGAGGTGGATGGAGCACAAAGCCTTCTGACCCAGGACACGAATTCCGCTAGCCCGACCTACGGCCAATGGCTCCCGCAAGTGGAGGTGAGCGCATGATTGCCGAGGAGCGTTATCGCGGGCGCATCGGGGATCCCATGGGGCCGGGCAGTGCAACGGCTGCGCCGTTCTGGTCGGAACTGGAGCGGGTTTACCGGCGTGTCTCTCGGAACACGGATCGTGATGATGCGTCCTCAGATTTGCCGACGCGCCTGGTTGCCGCGCCGGACGGGTGGAACCCGGTGGCGAAACTGCAGGAGACTTTCGCGCTGAGCGATTTCGAGCTGGATATTCTGCTGTTGTGTACGGGCGCTGCGTTGGACCGCCGCTTTGGGCAAGCAATTCTGGAATGGCAGCCCGAATTGCCCGCGCCTACCTTCGGTCTGACCGCCGCGGTTCTGGACAAGCCGCACTGGAGCGCACTGAGCCGCATGCGACCGCTGCGCTACTGGCGGCTGATCGAGATGGGACCCGGGCCACTGTTACAGGCCGCGCTGACGATTGATGAACGCATCCTGCAGTACCTTCTGGGGGTGCCGGCGGCGGACGATCGCATGGAGATGATTTTTCACTCGATGGCTGGGAACGACGCGGGCAACGAGGACTCGAGCGCCAGCCTTCGCGAGGCGGCTGCGCACGGCGCGCTGCACTGGCGCCGGGCCGCGCGATCGACCATTGTGATTACGGGGCAGCGGGCAAGCGAACGGACGGCGCTCTTCCTGGCCATGTGCCAGCAGACCCGCCTGCACGCCTGGATGCTGGATGCGGGCGACCTGCCGGAGAGTCCCGCAGAACGCGAGCGCCTGGCGCGGGCCTATACACGCGAGGCTGCCCTGTGGCCGTCTGCGCTGCTGGTGCGCACCGAACGCGTGGAGCACCCTGAGATGCTGGCGTCGTGGCTGCGGCGAGTGAACGCGCCGGCAGCGGTGGATGTGGAAACGGGAAGCCCGGCGGAACGGCTGAGCGGGCTGCGCCTGGCTGCTCCCACGCCAGATGCAGCGGAACGCAGGGCGCAGTGGCAGCGGTTCCTGGGACCGATGGCGGCGAAGCTTGACGCGACATTGACGGCCGTTTCGGAGGCATTCGCGCTCGATGAGCGCGAGATTCGCGAGACCGCGGAAGGAATTGAAGAAGAGGCCGCGTTCGCCGGCGACGATTGGGATGCCGTGAGCGCAGCGGCATGGAGACTGAGCCGCACCGCTGCGCGGCGATCGCTGGATGAGCTGGCCAGCCGCGTGGAGAACACGGCATCGTGGGACGAGCTGGTACTACCGGAGCCGCAGTCGGCGATCCTGCGACAGATTGCGATTCATGCGCGGCACGCGGCACGCATCAACGGCGACTGGGGTTTTGCCCGGCGCTACGGTCGCGGGCTCGGGCTCTCCGCGCTATTTGCGGGGCCAAGTGGCACAGGCAAGACTATGGCCGCGGGTGTACTGGCGCGTGAGCTGGATCGCGATCTTTACCAGATCGACCTGGCGACGGTGGTGAGCAAGTACATCGGCGAGACGGAGAAGCATCTGCGCCGGATCTTCGACGCGGCGGAGCGCAGCGGCGCGATTCTACTCTTCGACGAGGCGGATGCGCTGTTCGGAAAGCGGAGCCAGGTCCGCGACAGCCACGACCGCTACGCCAATCTCGAGATCAGCTACCTGCTGCAGCGGATGGAAAGCTATCGCGGCATCGCCATCCTGACGACCAACATGCAGAATGCGCTGGACCCGGCGTTTCAACGGCGGTTGCGCTTCGTGGTGCAGTTTCCGTTCCCCGACGCCCCCAGCCGCGAGCGGATCTGGCGCAATGTTTTCCCCGAAGCGGCGCCCACCGGAGATCTGGGCTTCGCGCGCCTGTCGCAACTGAATGTAACCGGAGGATCGATCCGGAATATCGCCCTGCTGGCGGCTTTTCTTGCGGCGGATGCGGGCGCGGCAATCTCCATGCGCCACATCCTGGACGCGGCGCATACGGAATACACCAAGCTCGACAAGCCGCTGACGCCGGCAGAGACGAAGGGGTGGCAATGAAGTCCGTTCATCTCCATATCGATCGCATCACAGTGGACGGCCTGAGCGCCGGCGAGCAACGTCAATTCGCGCGTGCGCTGGAAACGAAACTGCGCGCGCTGGCCGTGGCGGATGGGGTCGCCGATGGCGGAGATCGGAACCTCGGCGCCGTGAATGCTGGCGTGTTGAGGCGGGGAGCAGGCGCCAATCAGGCTGCGACGCAGGTGGTGAATGCGATTCGCGCGCGGCTGAGCTCAAACAATAAATCCGGTCAGCATTCCGGATCACGCGGCAGGGAGGGAGGCAGCCATGTCTAACGTCTCGCCTCTCCTCGTGAAGGGCGCCATTCTGGTGTTGGAGCCGAACACCGGCATTCCGCTGAATACGATTCATCTGCAGTACAACCCGGAGACTATCCGGCGCAGCCTGCAGCCGCAGAGCGTGGGCGATCTGCCGGACCGCACCGAAGTGTTGCGGCTCAAGGGGCCTCCGATCGAGACGATCTCCTGCGAGGTAGAGATCGACGCCACGGACCAGCTTGCGGCGCAGAATCCGACGACGATGAGCGTGGGCATTGCGCCGCAGCTTTCCACGCTGGAACTGCTGGTGTATCCCTCCAGCAGCGTGCTGATTGCGAACGAAGTTCTCACGCTGGTGGGCACGATCGAGATTCTGCCCATGTTCTCAAACCTGACGGTATTTACGTGGGGTGCTAATCGCGTGACTCCGGTCCGGCTTACGGGAATCGAGATCACGGAAGAGGCATTCGATCCGCAGCTCAATCCCATTCGCGCCAAGGTTTCGCTCTCAATGCGCGTGCTGAATGTGAACGACGTGGGATTCCTGAGCCCGGCGGGCGCGCTGTACATGGCGTATCAGATTGCCAAGGAATCGATGGCGCAGCGGTAACCGCGCGCAAGGGAAAGGAGGATCGCGATGGATAACGCGCTGGCAGCATTGGTTCAGTCGGGAGTGGGCACAGGTGCGCCGACCAATCCGAGCAGCCGCTACTACGGATCTGGCGTGGAGCAGATGACGCTTGCGAACGGAACCGTGGTGTCCTACCTTGCGCGCCGCATCATCCCAAAAATGAGCCTGTACACGCAGACGCAGAATTACACGGTGGTGGCGGGCGACCGCCTGGACAACCTGGCTGCCCGGTTTCTTGGCGACCCCATTTTGTTCTGGATGATCGCCGAGGCAAACGGGGCGGAGGATGCGAATGAACTGACCGCCGAGCCTGGCCGCGTGATTCTGATTCCGCTGGTGAGCGGAATTCCCCCGGGGGCGCGCAATGGTTAACCCTCTCTATCTGACGCTGCTGGTTGGCCCGATGGAACCGCTGCCGGCTCCCAAGCCGCTGGTGGATGCGCTCACTTCCGTGGAGGTGACCGAAAGCGCGACCGGCCGCAGCGGCTTCCAGCTTGTGTTCACGCTTGCGGATTACGGCATCCTGGAGACGTTCTTTCTGCTTGCCGGCGGCGCGCCAATGCCCATTATCCGCGTGGTTTTGCTGGTGACGTTCCCGGGCCTCCCCCAGGTGCTCGTGGATGGCGTGGTGCTGCACACGGAAGTACAGCCGGATGCGATGAGCGGCTCGTCGAAGCTGATTGTGACGGGGCAGGACCTTACGGCGCTGATGGACCTGATCGATTTCAGCGGGCTGCCGTATCCGGGGATGCCTTCGGATGTGCGCGCTCTTGTCATTCTGGCGAAGTACGCGATGTTCGGCGTGGTGCCGGAGGTGATTCCAGTGCCGGCGCCCGATATTCCCATTCCTCTGCTGCAGACGCCCTCGCAGAAGAAGACTGACTTCCAATACCTGCAACACCTGGCGCATGAGGTTGGCTACGTTTTCTACATGGTGCCGGGACCGTTTCCCGGCCAGAGCCAGGCGTACTGGGGTCCGCAGGTGCGCGCGGGCCTGCCGCAAACCGCGCTCAACGTGAATATGGACACGTGGACCAACGTGGAGAGCCTGAGTTTCCGTTATGAACCGCAGAATGCGGTTCTGCCGATCATCTTCATCCAGGATCCGATCAGCAAGGTTCCGATTCCTATTCCCATTCCGCCGGTGACGCCGTTCAGCCCTCCGCTGGGCGCGGCCATCATGCCGCCGCAGAAGATTGAATTCGAATCGGGCACGGCCAAGCTGAATCCGGCCATCGCGCTGATGAAGGGATTTGCGCGGGTGACCGAGACCTGCGACACGGTGACGGGCGAGGGAACGATCGACGTGATGCGGTATGGATCGCCGCTGAGGGCACGCAGCCTGGTGGGAGTGCGCGGCGCCGGGCTGGCATTCGACGGAATGCACTTTGTGGATTCGGCCACGCATCGCATCAAGGCCGGAGAGTACAAGCAGAGTTTTGTTCTGAAGCGCAACGCGCTGGTACCGACGACGCCAGTGGTGCCATCGCTTCCGTTTTGATTAGCAACAACCGGTGGGGCGAGAAGGCGCTCCGAATGAATTCGCGGCAAGCATTCAGGGGGAATCGTGAAGGGTCAGCATTACGGCAAATTTCGCGGCACGGTGATCGACAACATCGATCCCATGCTGATCGGCAGGCTGATGGTGATGGTGCCGGACGTGTCGAACATCATTCCGTCCACCTGGGCCATGCCATGCCTGCCGTTTGCCGGCATACAAAACGGCTTTTATGCGGTTCCCGAGATCGGCTCCGGCGTGTGGATTGAGTACGAGCAGGGCGATCCCGACTACCCCATCTGGACGGGCTGTTTCTTCGGCACCGCGGCGGAACCTCCGGCGCTGGCCATGGCGACGCCGCCGGGATTGCAATGCGTGGTGATCCAGACCATCGGGCAGAACACGCTGATGATCAGCGACACGCCCGGACCCACTGGCGGCATCTTGCTCAAATCCCAGACCGGCGCGATGATCTCGATCTCCGATACGGGGATCATCATTTCAAACGGCCAGGGCGCGACGATCCTGATGGCCGGACCGTCGGTCACGATCAACGAAGGCGCATTGGAGGTGATCTGATGGCCGGATTTCTTTTGCATCAGGGTGCGGTGGTGATGTGCGCGCATGGAGGGCAGGCGACGCCGCCGGTGCCCAATCCGCGCGTGCTGGTGATGGGCATGCCTACGGCGACGATCGCGGCTCCGTGGGTGGTGGCAGGCTGTCCGCTGGTTCCTCCGCCATTGCCGCCCTGCGTAACGGGGCAATGGGTTCTGGGAACGCTGAGAGTTACTTCCATGGGACAGCCGCTGGTGGTGCAGTCGGGCGTGTCCGTCACCATTCCGAACGGCACGCCGCTTCTGCCTGTCAGCCAGCAGATGCGCGTGCAGGCAATGTGAGGCTGGTATGTATCTCGCGTTTCCATTTTCGTTCGATACCACGGGCCGCACGGCGCAGGCCTCGGTGGCCGATCACGTGAATGACATGATCGAGCTCATCCTGTTCACGTCGCCGGGCGAGCGCGTCAACATGCCCACGTTTGGCAGCGGCACATCGCAACTCCTGTTCGCGCCCAACAGCGACGTGGTTGCCGCGGCGCAGCAGCAAGCCATCCAGGCCGGCCTGCAGCAATGGCTCCCCGACCTGATCCGCGTCAATTCGGTTGCCGTCGTCGCCGAGGAATCCACGCTGCAGGTCACCGTGGTCTACACGATCGTCGCAAATCAGCAACAGCAGTCGCAGCAGTTCCTCTACGGAGGGCCGACGCAATGATTGCCTTCTGCAGCAATCAGCAACGCCGGAACCTGGTGCTGGCCAAGCAGGGGCTTAGCGGCCTCGATTACCTCGAAGTCCTGGGAACGATGGGGTGCGGCAACCAGCTTGCGCTTACATTCCTGAAAGACGCGCGTTCCCTTACTCTGACGCCGGGGAACATCTCTCTGGTGGGCGATACCGCGATTCAGGTCACGGGTATTACGCCGGCGACGAACGACGATCCCTACACAATCACGGTGCAGCTCAACGGCAGTGGCGACTTTTCGCCATACACGCTCACCATCGTCACGAGTCCCACAAACTCCGATCCACCCAAGGGAATCGACCCTCAACTCAACAGCGCCACATTTTCGTTTAAGGCGGGCTGCACCACGCCGGTGGATTGTCAGCAGACGTCGTGTTGCCCTTCCACGCTGGCCACGCCGCCCGACATTCACTACCTGGCGCGCGATTACGATCGCATCCGCCAGGCGATGCTCGACCGCATTGCGGTGCTTGTTCCGGGATGGACCGAAGCACATGAGGCCGATCCCGGCATCACGCTGGTTGAGGCGCTGGCGTATGCCGCCGACCGCGTCAGCTATTTGCAGGACGCCGTGAATACCGAGGCTTACATCGGCACAGCGCGCAGCCGCATCTCATTGCGGCGCCACGCGCGGCTGGTGGATTACCAGGTGAGCGAGGGCGCGAACGCGCGAACGTGGGCTTGCATTACGGCGCAAAAAGCCGGCATCACGATTCCGGCCGGCACGACGTTTTATCCGCTTGTTCCCGGAGTGGCTCCGGCTGTGGATCCCAACCTGCAGCTTTATGCCGCGGCGCAGCTTACCGGCAGTGCCGGGCCCGTATTTGAGAGCATGCAAGCGCTCACGCTCGATCCCGAGCAGAACGAGATGGAGTTCTACACCTGGGGAGATGTGCAATGCTGCCTTCCTCCGGGCGCGACACAGGCCACTCTCACCGGCAACGCCCCACTGGGCGCATACAGCTCCCTGAAGGCTGGCCAGGTGCTTATCTTCGAAGAAAAGGTGGGGCCTCTCACCGGGAATCCGGCAGACGCGGATCCCACACATCGCTGGGCTGTGCGGCTTACCTCCGCGACTACAACCAACAACTCCGGCAAACCCCTCGCCGACCCGGTCAATCCAGGCGTGCTGCTGACCAACATCACATGGAACAGCGAAGACGCACTGCCTTTCCCGCTATGCATCTCATCCATGACAAGTGCAGGCCTGCCGCTCGCCGGCGTGTCGGTGGCTCACGGCAACGTGATCGCTCTCGACCAGGGCCAATGGACGCTGAATGAATCACTGGGTGCGGTGCCGGCGCTTCCGCCATCGCCGGTATCGGGTGTGGGTTGCAACTGCTCCAGCGTTGCCGGCGCAGCGGTTCCGCGTCCCCGCTTCGAGCCTGTCCTAGCTAACCAGCCACTTACTTTCGCCGTTCCTTACGCGCTTAATGCTCCAGTGGCGACATTGCCTTCGGCATCCAGCTTTCTGGCTCCGGATATTTCCACGGCTGCGCCCCAGATCAGCCTGGCAAGCAACGATGGCCAATCCTGGCAGCCGGTGGAAGACCTGCTCGGCGAAGACGGGGAATTCAGCGGATTCATTCCCGAAATCGAGTGGGACGGCACCGCCCATTTGCGTTTTGGCGATGGTGTTTATGGCGCCGCACCGGAGAGCGGCGTCGCCTTCACCGCGACCTACCGCACAGGCAACGGCGCGGCCGGAAACATTGGGCGCGACGCTCTGGCTCACGTCCTCATGCCGGGCTCGGCGGGCATTATCGGAGTACGCAATCCGCTGGCTGCAGCGGGCGGCGCCGATCCCGAAACGATGCAGCACATCGTGCAGGTGGCGCCGTTCGCCTTCCAGCCGCAGATGCGTTGCGTGACCGCAGCCGACTACGGCGCGCAGGCGGCGTTGCTCCCCGGCGTAAGTGAGGCGCAGGGAACGCTGCGATGGACCGGGTCCTGGTATTCGGCGTTCGTCAGCGTTGATCCCAGCGGAGCATGGACTCCGGCGCTCCAGTCGGAGGTCAAGTCCGGCTTGAACATGCTGCGCATGATGGGCACGGACCTGGTGCTGGAGCAGGCCATCTTCGTCGGCCTCAACATCGGCCTGGAAATCTGCGTCATGCCCGGGTTCTTCCGAGGCGATGTATACGCCGCGCTTTGGAAGCTGCTGGTGAGCGGCGACGCATGCGCGAGCACGGCGGGCTTGCTGAATCAAGCCAATTTCCAGTTTGGCCAGACCGTCTATGCCAGTCCCATACTTGCCGCGGCGCAAAGCGTTCCCGGCGTCGGCTCGGTCACGCTGCTCACCTTCGCGCGCATGGACCGGCCTCAGCCCGCGAATGCAACTCCTCCCGCACAACTCCTGATGGGAGCGGTGGAGATTCCCTGCTGCGACAACGATCCCAACCATGCCGATCGCGGCTCTCTCATTCTCACCATGGACGGTGGCAAATGACCTGCCAGTGCCAAAGCTCGATCGACCAGCTCTGCGGGTGCTGTTCCGACGTTACTCAGCTCACACCTGCGCTCATCGTGAACCGCCCGGCGCTTTCCTCCATCGCCTACCGCGCCGGCACATACCCGACCTTCCTGGCGAGCATGCATGCCGCGCTTTCCAGCTCGAACCTCCCGGCCCTGGCAAGCCTCCGTACGCGCTCCAGCAGCGACTTCTCCCTTGCCCTGATCGATGCGTGGGCCGAGGTCCTGGACATCCTCACCTTCTACACAGAGCGCCTGGCCAACGAAGCCTTTCTCGGCACCGCGATCGAAACGAGAAGCGTCTTCGAGATTGCGCGGCTGGTCGGCTACAAGCCTTCTCCCGGAGTCAGCGCGGCCACAGTCCTCGCGTTCACGCTGGCCACGGCTCCGGGATCGCCGGCCACCGTGCCCATTGCCGCCGGAACCCGCGTGCAGAGCATTCCCGGACCGGGCCAGTCGCCGCAGGTCTTCGAAACGTCGTCGCCTCTGACAGCGACGATCGCCAACAACGCGATCCCGGCCGCGACTTCACAACCTTGGCAACTCATCGGCAACGATGTCTCCACGTGGCTCGCCGGCACCGCCAACAATATTCAGCCAGGCAACGTGCTTCTCTTCGTCAGCGCGCCGAATGGCATTCCTTCCACCTCCGGACCTGCCGCCGTGGTCAACGTCACATCCGTCACGGTCGATTCGAAGGGGGGCAACACGCTGATCGCATGGGATCAACCGTTGCCCGCGGCGTTAACAAAAATGAGTCCGGCCGTCTGCCTTTACGTATTTCGCACCAAGGCCGCGCTCTTCGGAGCCAATGCGCCGGTTCCCGGGCTGTTCGCAAAACCCGGAAACATTCCCGGCTATAGCTCGGGGCCAGACTGGAACTGGACGTACAACGACTATACCTACGTCGTCAATCTCGATAACTCCTATTCCGGCCTGAGCCCTGCCGCCTACGGCGCCAATGCATTGGCGAATCAAGCACAGTGGATGGTCCTCACAGGACCCCAGTACACCTCCTACTTCCAGATTGAGAGCGTGTCGGAATCGAATCCCGGCCTGTATTCGCTTTCGGCCAAGACCACGCAGCTCACCATCTATAAGGGGAGCGTCCTGCGCGGCGCCAATCTCGACACCAACGAGTTGCTGTGGGAGTTTGTGCATGAAACGCGCGTCACGACGGCCTATGTACAAAGCCAGTTGCTGACTTTCGCCAACCTTCCCATTACCGCGAAGACCCAGGATGGCTATTCGTTGCTACCGGGAATGCTGGCGCCCGTCACCGGCGATTCCCTGGTGTTGACGGGCCTGCAGCCCATCTCCGCCAATTCGCCCATCGGCGCCAGCGGCAAGCGTTTGCGGATTGTGCCGACTGTCAAACTAAGCGGTTCCGGGCAGGCAAGCGTGAACGGCGGCTTTACTCCCGCTGGGGCTGCGGCGGCACTCGCGGCAAGCCTCAACCAGCCGTTCCTCGTCGATGCCTACCCGCCCGTAAGCGATCCGGAGATCGCCGGCAATGTTCTTTGGAATGTGCTGACGGTGACCGGTCAGGCTGGAATCCTGTCGGCGCCCGCTACCTCAGTTCGGTTGCAGCCGTCTGCAAGCGCTGACCCGCTAACGGGAGAAGCGGCCGTTGTTCTCAGCTCTGCGGTGAACGGCGCCACAACATCTCTCACGCTGACTGCGCGCCTCGGGCGCATTTACGATGCGGCCACCGTCAACGTGAATGCCAACGCGGTGGAAGCCACGCACGGCGAGACGGTGATGGAAATCGTCGGCTCCGGGGATGCCACAAATCCCGCGCTCCAGTTCCAACTCAAGCAGTCTCCGCTCACGTACACGTCGGCCTCCAACGCCAGCGGGTTGCAATCCACGCTGCAGGTCAGGGTCAACAACCTTCTGTGGACGGAGGCTCCAAATTTCCTCTCCTCGGCGCCGGGCGATCGTGCCTACGTGACGCGCCCCAATTCCACAGGCGGCCCCAGTATCCAGTTCGGCGATGGCGTGCAGGGATCGCGCACTCCGACGGGCACTTCCAACATCCAGGCCAAGTACCGCAAGGGAATCGGCGTTGCCGGAATGGTGGCCGCCGGGCAGCTCTCGCAGCCCCTGGATCGCCCGCAGGGCCTGCAGTACGTAACAAACCCCGGCCCTGCCACCGGCGCCGCCAACCCCGCTTCCGCCGCCGATGCGCAACAATCCGCACCGCTGCCCACGCTCACCCTCGGCCGCATCGTCTCGCTCGCGGACTACCAGAACTTCGCACTCGCGTTTCCCGGCATCGCCCTGGCACTGGCCACGTGGACCTGGATCGGCAACACCCGCGGAATCTTCCTCACACTCGCCGGCGAGGGCGGCACCATGTTGAATTCTTCCGACCAGGTGGTGCTCAACCTGCTTTCGGCCCTCAGTTCCTACGGACTTCCCAATATGCCGGTCCTCGCCGTTTCCTACGTGCCGCAAAACTTCGAGATCGGCATGCAGGTGAAAATCAATTCGCCCACCTACGATCCGAATCTCGTACTCGCGCAGGTATGGCAGAGCCTGTCGGCGGCCTTTGCGTTTGGGCAACTCGCACCGGGGCAAGGCGTGGCAGCCAGCCGGGTGCTTGATCTGGCGCAACAGGTTCCCGGCGTCATCGCGGTCGATCTCACCGCATTTAACCTGAGCGGTTCTGCCGCGGGCGTTGCCAGCATGCTCTGCGCCAGCGGGCCTGTTGCGCCCAGCTCGTCCGGATCGGGTCAGCCGGCGGGTGCGCAGGTTCTGCTGCTCGATCCAGCAAGCGCGGGCAATCTGGGGGTCTGGTTATGAGCACGAATACGCCTCCCATCTATTCGTTCCTCCCCGCTGTATTTCGCACCCGCGACGCGGCGCTGGGAACCCCGCTCCAGGAGCTCTTTGCGGTGCTGGAATCCCAGTACGGCATCGTCCAGGATAATCTGGCGCAACTCTACGACGACCAGTTCATTGAAACTTGCGCGCCCTGGGTCATTCCCTACATCGGCCAGCTCATCGGCTACAACACCGTCTATACGGCCGCGCTGTCCAGCCCCGACAGCCGCGCCGAAGTGGCCAACACCGTCGGTTATCGCCGCCGCAAAGGCACACTGATTGCGCTGGAGCAAATCACGCACGACGTCTCCGGCCGCACCACCGCAGCGGTCGAAGAGTTCCGCCGCCTGGTTACCACGCTCAGCCTTCGCGACGTGCGCGCGCACCATCACGACACTGCCAGCCTGCGCAGCAGCCGCGACTGGGAGGACCAGAACGGACCATTCTCGTGCCTGAACCGCACCATCGATGTGCGCAACATAAGTCCGCGCGTCCGTATGGTTACGCAGCCGGACGCCACGCCGCTCGACATCGCCATTCACGGCGGGGGCAGCTCCAACATCCCGGAAGTCGCAGTGTGGATGTGGCGCTGGCAGAGCTGGACCGTCGCCGATGCGCCGCCATTCCCGCTGGGCAAAGGAGGCTTCTTCTTCAGTGCTCTCGGCCGTCCCATTCCCCTGTTCCAGGCCACGCCGCAGGAGACGGCGCCGTTTTACGCACTCACGACGGAAGGTGTTGTCCCGGAGCCCATTTCCATCCGTCAGTTCGCCGAGAATCTTGCCGGCTACTATCCTTCGAGCTTCCAGCTCAGGGTCAATGGGAAGACCGTCCCGATCGGCCAAATCATGTGCGCCAACCTGGCAGAAGCGCCCGACGGCTCCGTCTGCACAGTGCCCAAGGGAATGATTGCCATCGATCCGGAACGCGGGCGAATCCAGTACGCCGCCGACCTTAAACCTCCTTCCAACCTGGCGGTCACGTACAACTACGGCGCGCCGGCGCCGATCGCCGGAGGTCCCTACGACCGTTCGCCCATCGTGCAGCCAGGTTCGGATCCGACGACCGAATTTGTCAACAGCGCAAAGCCGTTCTACGCGGTGGTTCCATCGCCGGCCTATCCCACGCTCAAATCAGCTGTGGTCGCGTGGAATCAGCTCGCGCCCAATTCCGCCGGAACCATCCTGCTCTCTGACTTCGAGAGCTACAACATCAATCTGACTGGCTCGAGCGCGATCAAGCTTCCAGCGGAAAGCCTGCTGCTGATCGCTTCCGCATCGTTCACCAAGCAAGGCGTTCCGGAATGGACGAACGCATGCGCGACACTGCATGGCAACATCGAGGTGGTGGCGCCGGCGCCAAAGCTCGGCCCGGACGGTGTCGCCTTGCCCACGGGGCAGCTTCAGATCAGCGGCATCTGGCTCAGCGGCCAACTCATCTTCTCCGGCGGCGATGCGGGGGTTCAGATTTCGGACTCAACGCTCGTGCCCGGAATCGCTTTCACCTCCAAGGGCGAGCCTGCGCATCCCGCCGAGCCCAGCGTCACGGTCGCCGCATCCACTACTCCGCCGGTATTCACTCTTTGTCTCAACCGCGTGATCACGGGGCCCATCGCGCTGCCCGCCACCTGCTCCGCACGCATCTGCTCCAGCATCGTGGATGCAGGCTCTCCGTATTGCCCCGCATTCGCCGGACCTGACCTGGCCTCGCCCGGCGCAAGCCTGTACATCGAGGAATCCACGGTCATCGGCCGTGTCCGGCCCCAGGCCATCCGCCTGGCTTCCAACACCATCTTCTATGCCCGCCTGGGCTGCAACGATCCCTGGCCGGCGCCGGTGTGGGCCAATCGCGTGCAGACGGGCTGTGTGCGCTTTTGCTGGTTGCCTGCGAAATCCATCACGCCGCGCCAGTATCAATGTCTGCCGCCCGATGCGGACAGCCAGCCGGCGCTCGAGCCGAAATTCATCACGCTCCGCTTCGGCCTGCCTGGATTTTGCCTGCTCAGCGGCGATACTCCCATGGCCGTCTGGAAGGGCGCCGACAACAGCTCGCAGATCGGCGTCTATTACCAGATCCAGGAGACCGAAGCCGTCACCAACGTGCAGATCCGTTCCGCGGAATATCTGCCTGCGAACCTGCAGAGCGGCGTCTTTCTTATTCCTTCGCAATCGCTGCGCGAGGAAATTCCCCACTTCCAGTACGGATATGCCATCCGGCGGCCTTGTGAGATGGCCGGCGATGACGACGATACGCCCACGGGCATCGGCGTCGGTTTGATTTGATCGTGTCGTTGCAACCGCAGTCTAAACGGACCCAGCAAGTCAGATAGGCGGACGAGATGAAAGGTGATTTCAGCCGGATTCGGTTCAACCCAGCGAATCAGTACACGTCGGTCCTCAAGCAACAGGGCCGCGTCGATCTGGATGCCGACGCCAACGAGCAGTGCTTCATCGATAATTCGTTGCGCGATCGCATCAACACCGATGTGATCGGCCCCTATGGCGGCCCTGAGGACAATGCGGGTTTTGCCATTCAAATCTCCGCCAACGACATCCTCATCGGGCCCGGCCGCTATTATGTCGACGGGATTCTCGTCGAGAACCCGACAACCGTTTCCTACGACCAGCAGCCGTGGCTCGTTGAGCCGCAGTACAACGCATCCGATCTCCTCCAGCAGTTGATCAATGGCGGCCAGCAAGGATCGCTCACGTTCGTGCTGGAAGTGTGGCAACGGATGGTGACTGTTCTTGACGACGGATGCCTGCAGGAGCCCGCGCTTGGCCAGGCCGATACGACGACGCGCCTGCAAACTGTGTGGCGGGTTGTCGGCACGTACAACTCCAGCGGCACGCCGAGCAGCGCCATCGGCCAGAACATCGGCTCCGCTGACCCGCCCCAGGGCGCGGTAAGCCAGCTCACGACCTGCTGCCAGGCTCTTTACAGCAATCGCCTTCTGTACAAGTTCCGCGGCCAGATGAACGCTGGTCTCCAGTCGGGAGGCTCCGGCTGCGGTTGCCAGCCTATCGCTGCCGCGGGCTATCAGGGACTCGAGAACCAGCTCTATCGGGTGGAGATCCACCAGGCGGGCGATCTCACTTCCGCAACATTCAAGTGGTCGCGGGAAAACGCCTCCATCGTTACCGCGGTGAACACGATCGGCGCCACGAGCCCCATCCTTACAGTAGCCAGCCTCGGTCCCGATGCCAATCTCGGATTCCAACCCGGCCAGTGGGTCGAGCTTACCGATGACACGTACCAGTTCGGCGATCTCCCCAACCAGCCCGGTTCGCTCTATCAGATCGTTTCAACCAACCCCGCCGCGCTCCAAGTCACCCTCGACAGACCTGTGGTGGGAATCGATCTGCGGCAAAGTCCGCGCATGCGCCGCTGGGATCAGCCGAACGATGGAGCGAGTAACACCGGCATACCTCTCTCCAGCAGCCCCATCGCGCTGGAGAACGGCATCCAGGTCCGGTTCAGCGAAGGCGATTTTCAACCGGGGGACTACTGGACCATTCCAGCCCGCACCGCCAATGGCGCCATCGAGTGGCCCCCCTGCGAGAGCGATGGAAATCCCTTCCAGGAGCCTGGTTTCATTGCAATCCATCACGCGCCGGTGGCCTGCGTCCAGCTCCGCGCCTTTGTTAACGACATCTTTATCAAAGGAGTCTCCGGCACCGCCCAAAACAAGACCCTGGTCAACGATTGCCGCCTGCTCTTTCCGCCGCTGACCGCGGTGAACCCTGACACCGTTCCCCCCGCACTCCACATCAGCGCGGTCAGTTGGACCAACGACGACATCATGACCGTTGATGCCCTTCTCGCCGGTGGTCTGTCCGTCACCCTGGACCAGCCCACCACCTGTCCATGGGGCGGCGGCAACTTCCAGGTGGTCATCGAACCGCCTGCGCCTCCAGGAGCGTTCCTCTCTCTTCTTGAAGGCAAACTCCCCGGCGTGACTGTACCAACCTTCAGCTCGCCGGCAGGCACCGACTGCCTGCTGCGCACAACCTGGGCTCTCGATCCGCCCTGGGGCATCACCGTCTCCGGCAACCAAATCAACTGGCTCAACCCCGTCTCCAGCTCGGGCCAGGTGAATTACGGAGCGTACGAAATCTACAGCGTACTCAACACGCTGCTTTCCTGGCAGACACCCATGGGCTATGGCCGCATCCGTGTGCGCCTCATCGGAGGCGCCGTCTTCGGCGCCGGTGCCAACGGCAACAACATCTATCTTGACGGCCAGGCGTTCGGCCAGGCTGGCGCCCGTTCGCTTGACAACAGCGAGAATGTCGCTCTCACTCTGCCCTCCGGCGAGAATCTCAGCGTCAGCGACTTCCAGGGCTGGTTCTATCTGGCGCCATCCGTGTACGTCACCAGTGTCGTCATCCAGGGTGTGGAGAACGGCCAGACGAAAGTCGTCACCGCGCTCAAGGTCGTTGTGAACAGCCAGAACCAGATCACCGCGCTGCAGATCGGAGAAACCTTAACCGTGCCCGTGACAAACCTTCAGGCGTTGATCACCCTTAGCTATCCGCCGGCATCGCCTGCCACGGTGCATCTCGCCTTCAGCCCGGTAAGCGGCACCAACCACACCAGCGTGGTCTCCATCGCTTCATCGGTCCAGATTCCCGCGGGACAGCAAACTTTCACCACGCCCATAAACATCGTGTCCAACCCCGGCGGAGGCAATACGGCCGTGGTGACCCTCAACGCCTCCGTCACTGTGATTGAGACAGCCTACTCCGTAGCCTCTCCGCCACAACTCTCGATCGCCGGCATGACGCCGCCGGCTGGTCCAGCACCGGCGCCGCCGTTTCCCATTACGCAATTCCCTGGCGGCGATATCAAGATCATGGGTTGAAACTGAATCCCGCTTGCTTTGAGGTCGTTCGCATGCGCGTTGTCTGGTCATTCTGGTCGAAGCCCTTCAATGCGTACAAGGGCCGCATCTGGCGCGAGCCCAGACATCACCTGATGGCCTGGGGACTCTCGCTTTCGCTCGCTCGGCGTCACTTTGCGGAGACCCAGCTCGTGACTGACAGCGAAGGACGCTCTCTGCTCGTCGACGAGCTGGGACTGCGCTTCGATCATGTCTCGACCGATCTAGATCGTCTCGCGGACGCCAATCCCGGCTGGTGGGCCCTGGGCAAGCTCGTAGCGTATAGCATTCAGGATCGTCCGTTCGTTCATCTGGACACCGACGTCTTCCTCTGGAAGGCCCTCCCGGCGTGGCTGGTGTCCGCTCCCGTCTTCGCGCAATGCCCTGAGGTACACGCAATCGACCACGCCTGGTGCGGCCCGCGAGACATCGAGAACCTGTTCGATCGCCACGGCACGCCTCTACCCGTGGAGTGGCGCTGGGCCACTTCGCGCGACAACATCACATTCCAAGAAGAAAACTGCGGCATCCTCGGCGCCAATCGCATCGACTTCCTCCGCTACTACGCGGAAACCGCTATCCAGCTTGTCCTCGATCCCGCGCACCGCCCTCTGTGGAATGAGCTGCCCGACCTCAGCGGATTCAATATGCTCGTCGAGCAGTTCCTTCTCTCGGCCTGCCTCGAATACCACAGCATCCATCCGCAATCGCCATTCCGCGGCGTCGGAATCCGGCACCTCTTCCCCACATGGTCCGAGTCCTTCAATGCGGATGCCGCTGCGCGACTCGGCTTTACCCACCTCATCGGAGACACCAAGTCGCATCCTGCCGTCGCCGCCCGGCTCGAGCGCCGCGTCGCCAAGCTTGATCCCAAATTCCTTCTCCAATGTCAGCGTGTGGCGCAGTCCACCGCGGCCGTGGAGGCGTGAGATGCCAACGTCAGCTTCACCTGTCGGCGCACGTGCCCGAAGTCCATCAAAAACGGCGGCCCCCGCTCAGCCCCTGTCCACACAGAAAGAACCGGAACCAACACATGCGCGTGGCGCAGGAATTCTCCCCGCCAATCCGGAAGCAATTCCCGCCGAATTCGACGGCGCCAGCAGCCGCAGATTGCTCCCCTTGCAGCGCAAGCTGGCCATCGGAGCAACCAACGACCCACTTGAAGCCGAAGCCGATCGAGTTGCAGCCCAGGTAATGGGCAAGCCTTCTTCAAGCCTGTCATTGTCTACGCCGCCGGCGGCGCTGCGCCGCAAATGCGCCTCCCAATCGAGCGCCATGGCCGCGCCCCCCATCGTGCATCGCGTGCTCGAGTCCCCCGGCCAGCCCCTCGATGCCGGAATACGCAGCTACATGGAGCCTCGATTCCAGGCCGATTTCAGCCGCGTTCGCGTGCACACCGGCGCCCTCGCCGCCGAGTCGGCCCGCGCCGTCAATGCGCTTGCCTATACCGTCGGTACTGACCTGGTCTTCTCCTCCGGACAATACCAGCCCTACTCAACCGGCGGCGGAATGTTGCTGGCGCATGAGCTGGCGCATGTGGCGCAGCAGAGATCCGCGCCGATGCCCTGGGTGCAACGGCAAAACGGCAGCGGGGGCACGCCCAAGCCGCGAAGCGATTACGTCTTTCTGATGGGCGAAGATGCGCCTCGCACGGGCAATCCGTTCTTCAAGGCAGCGGCTGACTACTTCCATGCGCACTTGCCCACGGCTACATTTGTTGACAATCAACGCTCCCTCGCCGAATTGCTGCGCTGGATCGCGTCAAATGTAAAGGATCCAATCGGCAATCTCTACATCGTCTCTCACGGCAACGAAGACGGTACCCTGGGCTTCGGACTCGATTCCCTGGATAGCACCGCGCGCCTGACAGTCAACAAGCTGCGCGATGCTCTGCACCCGGCGGGCGGTGGCTCAAGCGCACTGCAATCGGTAGCGTCCGCCGTCGATGCCCAAACCATGATCCACATCAAGGGTTGCGACATCGGCCGCACGAAGGAGATGGTGGAACTCATCGACGAAGCCTTTGGCGGCGCAGGCACGGTCATCGCTCCCACGCACGAGCAGGAATACACCACCGATGCGCAGGTTGGCCGCGATGCGCGCAAAGCCGCCCACGACAAGCAGATCGCGGACTTCACGGCAACCTTGCCGTCTGTCCCGCCTCAACCGCCTCCCGTCGACACGAAGCTGAAAGGGGACGCGCTCAAAAAAGCCAGGAAGGAGCACGACGACGCCGTGGCGGCGCGCAGCGCGGCGCAAGATACGCGCAAGACGGCGATTACCGATGAAGAAAAACGCATCAAGCCCGATCTCGATGTGGTCGAGAACAAGGAGAAGACCATCGACGCTCTCTCCGGACCGATGTTTCAGCGTCCCGGCACCAAGCTCTTCACCGCGGCGGAACTGCAGCCTGAAATCGACAGGCTCTATGCACACCTTTCCGAGGCTCAACGCAAGAGCCTGGCGCACCGGCTGGTCGCACCCGATCATGGAACGGCAAGCGACCAGCAAGGCCAGAAAGTGGACCGCAGCCCTGCTGCCTCAGAATGGTTCAACGATCCCCAGAACCTGGCGGAAGGCAAGGCTCTCTATGGCAAGGCGATGAGTGATGGTGGTTTCGTACCCGATGACATCATAACCAGGCAAAACACCGGCACCAGCGGCGCCACCATCGAAGTCAGCTTCACCGGCACCTTCCATCCCAAAGACGCTCCGGCATACGAGGGGAAATGGACCGGCATCTCCATCTCTGTGCCGGATACCGCCAAACTTCTCGGCCAGGCCAAAGGACAGGTCAACAATCCCGGCCGCTATCAATGGCAGGTCGAACGCAAGCATGCTCCAACCGGGGTGACCACGCTGAACGCGTTCGGCGAAAGGGTGAAGGCCTACCTGCACCACGGCTCGCTCGATGCGGGCCCGCACCAGCATTTTGGCCAGCCCGAGAGCAACCCGGATTTCTACGCAACCTCTACGTTCGCCCCGCCTCCGCCTCCCGCCACCACTGGAACAACCACGCCGGCTGTGCCGGGCGCAAAGAAGCCGTAGGGCCACAGCGAAAGCCGGCAGTTCTCATGCGAGACCGCCCGCGTTTCGAACTGCATGGAGTGCCTTCGTGACGCCCGCGCACTTAAACGCATTCAGCTTTTGAACGGCGAATCCGCCATCCCCGGAATCTTCTTCCCCGGCGCCATCGGCATCGTCTTCACCCGCACGCCCGTCGCCGCAAAAATCGCATTCCCCACCGCCGGCGCCACGCCGATCAGCCCGATCTCCCCGGCTCCCGCGCTCGGCAGATCCTTGCGATCCACCAACACGATCTCAATCTCCGGCGCATCCTTGAACCGCGGCACGCGATACTCCGCGAAATGCGCATTTTCAATGCGCCCATTGCCGAAGAGGATTGCCTCGAACAGCGCACCGCCCAGTGCCTGCACCGCGCCGCCCATCTGCTGGTTGCGCAGCCCGTCGGGATTCACCACCGCGCCCGACTCCCACGCCTCCACCAGCTTCACCACGCGCACGGTCTTGTCCGCAGCCACTTCCACTTCCGCGCACGTTGCAATATACCCGCCCTTGTCTGTCCCGCATGCGATCCCAAACCCGCGCCCCGAGGCAGGCTTGCGCTTGCCCCACTCAAACTTCTCCGCCGCCGTCGTCAGCACCGCGCGCAGCCGGTCGTTCTTCAGGTTCTTCAGCCGGAACTCCAGCGGATCCATCCCCACCGCGTGCGCCATCGCGTCCATGTGCGACTCACGTGCAAAGTTGTTCGCCGTAGCCGCCAGCGCGCGATACGATCCCTGCCGCAGCGGCGTCTGCGCCGGATGGTATTCGGCCAGCTGGTTCGCTATTTCGTAAGGCGTCTCAAGCGCCGACGGTCCCGAGTTGTAGTTGTGCTGCTCCCATGCCGTCAGCGTGCCGTCTTTGCGCGCCCCCGCGCGAATCTCAATCAGCCCCGCCGGCCGTAAGTACGCCCACGTGAACTCCTCCTGCCGCGTCCACACCACCTTCACCGGCGCACCCACAGCCTTGGCCAGCCGCGCCGCTTCCATCGCTGCCTCGCCCGAATGTTTGCCGCCGTACCCGCTGCCCATATCCGGCTGAATCACGCGCGCCTTCTCCGCCGGCAAGCCGAACGCCTGCATCAGCTCGCCCTGTACTCCGAACGGCCGCTGTGTCCCGGTCCAGACCGTCAGCTTGCCGTCCTGCCACTCCGCCACCGCCGCCCGCGGCTCCAGCGGCGCGTGCGCAATGTACTGCACCGTGTAGCTTTCTTCCAGCTTCACATCCGCGCCGGCAAGCCCCTGCTCCATCGATCCCTTCTGCTGCTGCGGCCGTCTCGCGCCTCGTTCGTTCTCGGGATGGCTCTTCAGATACGCAAACAGTCCCTCGTTTCCTTGTTGCGACGGCACATCCCACTTCGCCGTGATCGCCTTCACAGCCTGCTCCGCGGTGTATGCATCCGGCGCCGCCACTCCGATGAAATCGCCGTCGCGTACCACCTTCACCCCCGCCATCTTCTCCGCGGCGCTGGTATCCACGCTCACCAGCTTGGCGTTGAATCCCTCCGGCCGCACTACCGCGCCGAACATCATCCCCGGCCGCGCAATGTCCGAGGGAAACTTGTGCTTTCCGGTCACGAAATCACGCCCGCTCGCCTTCGGCACCGGCGTCCCGGCAATCTTCCACTCGGTTGCCGGAGTGAGCGGTGGATCGCCCTCGACTACTTTCACCAGCTTCTCGCCATGAGTCAGTTCGCCATAGGCAATCGAACGTCCACCGTTCGCATCCTTCACCTTGCCATCAGCCGTAGTTAGTCGCGCCGCATCGACCTGCCATTGCGCCGCCGCCATTTCGATCAGCATCTGACGCGCCGTCACCGCCATATTCCTGAGCTGCGGATTCATCGTCGGCGTCGTCCGGCTCCCGAACGTCCCCATGTCCCACGGCACCAGGTCCGTATCGCCCATCACCATCACGACCCCATCGAACGGCACGCGCAATTCCTCCGCCACCGCCTGCGCCAGAGACGTGCGAATGTTCTGCCCCACTTCCACCTTGCCGGTGAACACCTTCACCTGGCCCTCCGCGCCAATGTGTATCCACGCGTTCAGGTCCTTCGGCAGCTCATGCCCGCCCCAGCCGCCGCGTCCTGACTCCTGTGCCAGCGTGCCCGCAGGCACCAGCGCCACCAGCAGCCCCGCGCCCAGGCTTTTCAGAAAGTCGCGCCGGTCAATATCCACTCCGCCCGGCCGAATCGCCTCCGTGAATCCCTCAGTCCAAACATTCATGCTCGTGTACGGAGAGTTCATCGCCCACCTCCGCTCGCCGCGAGCCGCGACGCCAGCCGCACCGCCGCCACAATCCGCGGATACGTCCCGCACCGGCAGACGTTGCCGTTCATCGCCGCCACGATGCGTTCCTCGCTCGGCGCCTTCTCTCCATTCAGCAACGAGGTCGCCGCCATCACCATCCCCGCCGTGCAATACCCGCACTGCAGCGCGTCCTCATGCAGAAACGCCTCCTGCACCGGCGTCAGCTTGCCGCCCCGCTCCAGTCCCTCGATGGTGGTGATCTTCGCGCCCGCCGCGGCCTCCACCGGTGTCAGGCACGACCGCGTCGCCTGCCCGTCCAGCAGCACCGTGCACGCCCCGCACTGCCCCTCGCCGCATCCGTACTTGGTCCCCGTCAGGTCCAGCCGGTAACGCAGCACACTCAGCAGCGGCTCATCGGGCGGAGCCGTCACCCGTTCCTGTCTGCCATTGATGTTCAAGATAAATTCGGCCATCGCATACTCCCGCGCCGTAAGGTAGGTGAACGTTCTAAGGCCTCCATGATAACTCCGCCGCACATCGCCCCGCTTTCCCCGGCTCCGTCCTCCCTGACGCAGTACGATGGACTGCATGCCGCGCCAATCCTCCTTCACGCGCCGCCGCTTTCTTCAGCAATCCGCTTTTGCTTCCGCGACCCTCACCCTGCTGCGCATCTCCTTCGCTCACTCGTCCTCACCCGCGCCAATCGCTGCCGTTCGCACACGTGCTCCGCTCTTTCCCGGCATCTTCACCCCGCTCCCGCTCGGCTCCATTCGCCCCGCCGGCTGGTTGCGCGCGCAGCTCCAGATCCAGGCCCACGGCCTCAGTGGGCACCTGGACGAAACCTGGCCCGATGTCGGCCCCAACTCCGGCTGGCTCGGCGGCACGGGCGAGTCCTGGGAACGCGGCCCGTACTTTCTCGATGGCCTCATCCCCCTCGCTTATCTTCTCGATGACGCGCACCTCAAAGCGAAGGCGCAGCGTTACGTCGACTGGACCCTGACGCATCAGCGGCCCAACGGCATGATCGGCCCCGCTTCCAACGACGACTGGTGGCCGCGCATCGTCATGCTCAAAGCCCTCACCCAATACCACGAAGCAACAGCCGATCCGCGCGTCCTCCCGCTCATGGACCGCTATTTCCGTCTCCAGCTCTCCGCGCTTCCCGCACGTCCCCTGCGCGACTGGGGCAAATTTCGCTGGCAGGACAATCTTCTCTCCGTCCTCTGGCTCTATAACCGCACCGGAGATGCTTACCTCCTCGATCTCGCCCGCCTTCTTCACCGGCAGGGTCACGATTGGATCGCTCAGTACTCCAACTTCCAGTTCACCCAGCCCATCACCGCGGAGTTCATCAAGCTGAACGAAGACGGCGGCCTCAAAGACCTCGCACTCTCCACGCACGGCGTCAATAACGGCCAGGCGCTCAAAACCGGCCCCGCCTGGTCCATCGTCTCCGGTTCCCAGTCGGATCGCGACGCCGTCCTTCAGATGCTCGCCGAACTTGACCGCTGGCACGGCCTGCCCAACGGCATGTTCTCCTGCGACGAGCACCTCGCCGGCCGCGACCCTTCGCACGGCTCCGAGCTCTGCACCGTGGTCGAGTCCATGTTCTCGCTCGAGCAGGCGCTCGCCATCACCGGCCGCGCGGCCCTTGGCGACCGTCTTGAAAAGCTCGCCTTCAATGCGCTCCCCGGAACCTTCACGGACGACATGTGGGCCCATCAATATAACCAGGAACCCAACCAGGTGGAGTGCAGCTTGCACCACAAGCCATGGGTCAGCGACGGCCCCGAATCCAACCTCTACGGCCTCGAACCCAACTTCGGATGCTGCACCGCCAACTTCAGCCAGGGCTGGCCCAAGTTCACCGCCGGCCTCTTCATGCTCTCGGGCTCATCCGACTCCGACGCGGGCCTCGCCGCCGTCGCCTACGCACCATGCGAACTCCGCACTGTCCTGCGCGGCGTTCCGGTTCACATCCTCGAAGAAACGGACTACCCGTTCCGCGGAATCATTCGATTCACAATCAATCCTGCCTCGCCAATCGAATTTCCGCTGTCGCTCCGCATCCCCGCCTGGGCCGCCGATCTCGACCATCTCACCGTCAACGAAAAGGAGAATTGGATCAGCTCGGTTCGCGGAGCTATGGACGTTATACAGCCGACTCCTCCCAGGGACTTCACGCCGATCGTGCGAACCTGGCACGCCGGCGACCGCGTCGAGCTCACCCTCCCCATGCAGCCGCGCGTCACTCGCTGGTTCAACGACTCCGTCGCCATCGAGCGCGGCCCACTCGTGTTTAGCTACGGCATCGGCGAAGACTGGGTCAAGCTCCGCGACCGCGATCTGACCGCCGATTGGCAGGTCTTTCCCACAACTCCATGGAACTACGCCCTCGCCCTGGACGCCGCTTCTCCGGCAAGCGGAATTAAGTTGAGCGAAAGTGAACCCGGCGACGCGCCATTCAGCCGCAAATACGCGCCCGTCACCTTGTTCGTTAAAGCCCGCAAACTGCCTGCATGGCGAGCCGACGATGGCGCCGCCAATCCGCTCCCGCAAAGCCCCGTCGCCACCGATCAGCCCGAGGAAACTCTCAACCTGATCCCCTACGCCGCCGCCAAGCTCCGCATCACAGCCTTCCCGCAACTCAAATCCTGATCCGTAACTTCCCCACGGCAACCGAATAACCCAATCCCACCCCGCTCATCGGTCATACTTCTTCTGTGTTCTCCCTGCCGCGTTCCGCGCTTACTTTGTTCCTCGCTCCTCTATGCGCTCTGAGCCTCAGCGCCCAGACGTGGCAGGCCGCCGTGAACGCCGCCGCCCGCACCGCCCCCGAATCCCGCATCCTCGTCCTCGACATCGCCTCCAACCGCATCCTCGCCGCGCACCATCTCGATCAGGCCGCCCAAACCCTCTCCGCTCCCGGCTCCGCGCTCAAGCCGTTGCTCCTCTATCAACTTCTCGCCCAGCGCCGCTGGGATCCTCGCCAGCGCGTCTCCTGCACCGGCAATCTCACCCTCGCGGGCCATCGCCTCGCCTGTTCCCATCCTTCTGCTCCGCCCTTCGACGCACGCCAGGCCCTCGCCTGGTCCTGCAACACTTACTTCTCCCAGGTCGCGCAGTCCATCCCGCCCGGCGAACTCGACTCCCTCCTGCGGCCAACCGGTATCCTCGGCCCCACTGCCCTCGCCTCCCGCGAAGCCCTCGCTGAATTTCACGCTCCGCAAACGCCGGTCCGAATGCAACTCGCCTTCCTCGGCGTCGAAGGCATCCGCATCACGCCACTCGAGCTGGCCTCCGCCTACCGCTGGTTGGCGCGCGAACTCGCCGCCCATCCCGATTCAACTGCAACAGAAACCGTCCTCGCGGGCCTTACTGATTCCGCCAGCTTCGGCATGGCCGGCCAGGCCGGCCTGGCCGGCGTTCCCGTCGCCGGAAAAACCGGCACAGCTGAAGGCGCCACAACTGCTCAGACCCACGGCTGGTTCGCCGGCCTCGCGCCCGCCGGCAATCCCCAGGTCATTCTCGTCGTCTACGCACCCTCAGGCCGCGGCGCAGATGCCGCCCATATCGCCGGCATCCTGCTGGCGCGCTCCCCGCTGGTGCCGCGATGATCCGCGCCACCGTTCGCCTCGCGCTTCTATCGAGCCTCTGTGTCGCGACAACTCACTTACCTTCCTTTCACCGGCCCAGCATCGTATCGAGCGCAGACACTGCCGAATGGCTGCGCAAAGTGTCAGGGCACGACTTCAGTCGTGCCGAAGATGGATTAAGAGGCGCTCGGGCTTTAGCCCCTGCCGCCCTCCCTCAACTCCGAAACGCCCCCGCCCCATTAACAGCCACAGCAACCCGCTCCACCCTCCGCATCGGCCTGTGGACCCTATGGCATGACCGCCAAGTCACACTCTCACCATCCGGCCACGCAACCCTTCGCGCCTGCGCAACCTGCCCTCCGCGCACGCTCGCCCACGCCATCACTCTTCATGCGGATAGCAACACCCTTACCGGCGCCGAACCCTCCCCACAATCCACTCTCACCGTCTCCGGCCCCGTCACCATCACCGCTCACGGCGAGACCCTGACCCTCCATCACCCGCTCACCATCACCGCCCGCAACGGCCAGCTCGTCCTCGCCGTCACCCTTCCCATCGAAACCTACGTCGAGCAAGTTGTCGCCAGCGAATCCGGCCCCGCCGATACTCCTGAATCCCTCAAAGCCCTCGCCATCGCCGTCCGCACCTATGCTCTCCACCTGCGCCACGGCCACGCAGATTACGACCTCTGCGATTCCACCCACTGCCAGCTTCTCCACTGGAGCGGTCTCTCCGCCTCTCATCCCGCCGCGCACGCCGCCACCCTCGCCACCGCCGGCGAAACCCTCTACTTCCACGACCGGCCTGCTCTCGCCTGGTTCAGCAAGGACTGCGGCGGCCAGACCGCCTCGCCCGATCAGATCTGGCCCGGCGCCGCCGCGGCCCCATACCTCCCGTCCCGACCCGACCCATACTGCGTCCGCTCCGGCTCCAGCCAGTGGGCCAGCCAGCTCTCTCGCGCTGACATTGCCTCCGCTCTCGCCGCTCGCGGCCTCGCGCCGTCCGGCTGGCAGCACCTCGCGATCGCACGCCGCGATCCCTCCGGCCGCGTCCTCACCCTTCATCTCGATGCGCATGAAATCCCCGCCGAAGATTTCCGCCTCGCCATCGGCGCAGTCCTCGGTTGGAACCAGATTCCCAGCACCTGGTTTGAAGTCACCGAACAGGCAGGTACGTTCTACTTCCACGGCCGCGGATGGGGTCACGGCGTCGGCCTCTGCCAGAAAGGCGCCACCGTCATGGCGTCCCAGCATCGCAGCGCCGCCGAGATCCTCGCTCAATACTTCCCCGGCGCCCAGCCCGTCGACGACGCTTCCGGCCGCGCATGGCAAACTTTCCAGGGCGCCGGCTTTATTCTCAAATCTCTCTCGCCCCAGGACAGCCGCTACCTTCCCGCTCTTTCCCGCGCCCGGGCGGACGCCTCCCAGCGCTCCGGCCTCGACCCCACCGCCGCCTTCACCTTCCGCGCCTTCCCGTCCACAGCGGCGTTTCGCGACGCCACGTTAGCCCCCGGCTGGATCGCCGCCTTTACTGAAGGCGACTTCATCGCCACGCAGCCGCTCCCCATCCTCGCCGCACGCCGCCTCCTCGATGCCACCCTCCTGCACGAGTTCCTGCACGCCCTCATCGAGCGTCAGTCCTCCCCTGCCGCGCCTCTCTGGCTTCGTGAAGGCCTCGTCGAGCTTTGGTCCCTGCCCACCGATTCCGCGTCCGCTCTGCGCACCCGTCAGCCGGCGATCACCCTCGCCGCTGTAGACGCCGCTCTCGCCCGCTCCAGTTCCGAATCAGAGTCCGAGGCAGCCCATCAGGCCGCCGCCATCTACGCCGACCGCCTCATCACGCGCTACGGCCGCGACCAGGTCCTCAGCTGGCTCCGCTCAGGCGTTCCCGCCTCCGTCCTCGCCGCCGCGCGGTAGCGGCCTCCCCACCACGCCATCCTCGTGTTCTGGCTCCGCTGGTACCGCTTTCGGCGGTTCCTCTACGAATCCACCTCCCGGCGCCGCCTCCGCTGGTTTCACCTCAGCCCGACCCACCTCTTCTGCTGGGCTCGCCTCTTCCCTCAATGGCCCCAGCGCAGGAATCCCGCCCTCCGCCGGCTCCTCACTCAACCCCAGCGACAGAAATCCTCCTGGCCGCCGTTCCGCTCTCCGCCGGTCTGGACCATCCTCATCTCGAACCGGCTCTGCCGCCTCATCTCCTCCAACGGAGCGTCCTCCGCTCAGTCCCAGCGACAAAACCGGCTCATCCATCGGGTTCCGAGGCCGCGGATTCACTAGCATCGCTCCCCAACACAGCACCTTCACCAGCCCCGTCACCGCCAGCAAATACGCCGCTGCAAGTTTCAGCCCCACGTGCCACATCTGCGCGTGCACCGTCCCCTGCGGGTCCGCCGCGTACCACGTCTGCGGCCACCACTCCCCGATCAAAGCCCACGCCACCACCACAAGCCACCACGTCAAACTCAGCCACAACCCGGCCGCCCGCCGCCACGGCAGCCGCAGCAGCCCCCACGCCGCAGAGCCCACGCCCAGCGGTATCAGCAGCCCCGGCACAATCACCCACCGCAGCGCCCACTCCGCCCACTGCAGATCGCGCGAAAGATTCGCATAGCTGGCCCACCGCACCCGCGCAGTGGCCCCAAACTTCGAATTCAGATACCCGGCCCAGCTAAAGATGTGATCATCGAGCCTGTCGATCAATCCCCACAGCACCCACCCGATCGCTATCCACAGCAGCAGCGTTACCGCGCCCAACGCGATCGGCGTCCATCTCTGCTCCTCATCCTCCTCATCCTCCTCGGCCTCCTCCATACCCACCGCCGGCGGCAGAAAACACCGAATCAGCCCCGCCTGCAACCACAGGAACCCCGCCGCCACCACCACCGGCAGACCCAGCGTCAGCGCCACCTGCCACCCGTACTTCTCCGGGACGCGCGTCCACAAGAGCCCCAGCGCGATCAGCACCGCCAGTCCCACGTATTCGCCCACCACCCAGCCCCACGCGCGCCGGAACCGTCCCCAGCCATCCCGGATCAACCCGCCCCACGCTTCAAATACGCTCATGCCGCCACCTCCGGGCAACGATCAATCGCACCTCCCACGCTTCCTTGTTCCCTCGCTCCCTTGCTCCCTCGCTCCCTGCTTTTCTTGTCCCTTATCCCTTGTCCCTTGTCCCTGCCTTTCATGGCTGCACCTCCAGCGTCGCCGGATCGCTCGTCCCTTCCACCGCCGGCTGGTACATCGGCCCCGCGGACGCCGGGCTGATCGCAAACTTCCCTTCGTTCACCACCTTCAGCAGGTACACGTACTCCCTCCGCCCGCTGAAGACCGTATTGAAAAACGCCGCCCGGTCGTCGTGGAACTCCCTCCGCGTGTACCACTCCGCCCACCAGTCCGGCTTCTGGTTCACCGAGTACAAACCGGTGTTGGCCAGGAACTCCGTCCCCGCCGGTATCGGATCCTCCGTCAGCAGGTAATTCCACTCGCTTCCGCTCACCGCCAGTTTCACCGCAACAATATCGCCCACATGCACCGGCCCGCTCAGCGGCGCCAGGTCGTAGGTAATCGGATCCGTCGGTCTGTCCTGCCGCTTTTTCAAGAGGAAGTAATCCCGCGTCACATTCAGTGCCACGGTTCCCTGCTGATACAGCTTCTTATCCGCCGAGTACCACACCCCTTCCGCCGACCAGTACGTGATTCCGTTCCCGCTCTTCTTGATCGTCACCGTCCCGCCCGCGCCAATCTGGGCCGCCGTCACCTTCAACTTCCACGGCACGCCCAGCGCATCCGCCGCCGCAAAGTGCCGCTTGCCCACGCTCGCGCCGTTCACCAACACCTCCACGTCGCTTTCGTTCGCCAGTTCGCCGCTCACCGTCAGGTAATCGGTCAGCCCTTCGATCACCATCGCCGTCTGCTTGGTCGTAAACCAGTAGTCCCCGTCGCGATGCTCACCCAGCCAACGTGCCGCCTTCGGCAACAGTCCACTCCCGCGATCCTCCTTCACCAGCAGCCGCAGCGCGTACGCAGTCGTCTCCGCCGACGTGTCGTACCAGTACTCCAGCATCCCGTCATAGGTGCCCTCCCAGTGCGCGTCATGGTCCGTCACCTTCGCCTTCTGCTCCAGCAGAGTCGCTGCCTCCTTCGCGCGCGGATCCTGCGCTGCATCGAGAGCCAAGCCCACCAGCGCCAGCCCCTCGTCGCTCAGTTTCCCGCGCTCGCTCCACTCCTTTTCCACCGCATCCTGCGGCGCGCCGCCTGAGCCGGCCAGCGCGTACACCACATACGCCCGCAGGTCCGGAATCATATTCGGATGCGCGCTCAGCGACTTCTCCAGCCAGTCGCGCCCCTTCGTGATCCGGTCCACTTCCACGTCGTAGCCCGCGTCCTGTGCCTGTTTCAGTCCGCTCACCACGTATGCCGTCATAAACACCCGGCTCTCGTCGTCAGCCCACCAGCCCCAGCCCCCGTCATCGTGCTGGAACCCGTACAGCTTCTCCAGGCCTGCCTTCACTTCATCGTTCAGCACCGCGCGGTCAATGGGCGATTTCAGCTTCAACGCATCGAGTGCATGCGCCACCACCACGTCCGGCAGGAAGCTCGACATGGTCTGCTCCGTGCATCCCCATGGGTAGCCCGTCAGCCAGTCCAGCGCGTCAAACACCGTCCCTGCGATCGACGGCGCCACCGTAATCGTCAGCCCTCGCGTTCCCGCATCCGAGTTGGCCGGGAACCCATACGTCCACTGGTTCTGCCCCGCGCCCGAGAACACCACTCCCGCTCCCGCCGCCCGCTGCTTCACTCCAAACGCCAGCACCGGCAGCGTCATCTCCAGCGCATCACTCTCTTCATTGGTCAGCGCCTTCGCTGTCAGCACGGCGTTTCCCGTCACCCGCGCCTTCACCCTCCAGTCCACAAACGCTTCGCCCTTCGCCGGCACGTTGACGGTCTGTTGCTGTCCGCTCATCACGTCTACGCCCTGCACATCCAGCGCGAACGTCACATCCTTCGCGCTCTCCAGGTAGTTGTGCGCAATCACCCGCAGCACCGTCTCATCGCCCTGCCGGAAGAACCTCGGGCCGGCGAGCCGCACAATCAGGTTCTTGCGCACCAGCACCCGCGTAATCACCCCGCCAGCCTTCCCATCGTCCGTCATCGCGCGGATCGTCGTCCGCCACGTGGTCAGCGCGTCTGGAAAACTAAATGTCACCGTGGCGTGCCCGTTCGGCCCCGTCCGCACCGTCGGATTCCAGTACGCCGTGTCCGGAAACGCCTTCCGCACCTTCGGCACCACCAGGTCCGACCCCGGCTTCACCTGCGCCATCCGCGGGTGATACAAGCCCGCGTTTAACTGCGCCAGCAGCGGGCTCTGCTTGCCGGCCTGCCCGCTGAAGAAGAAATCGAACGAGCTCTGCGGCTGCACATACACTTCACGCTTCGGATAAAAGTAATTGACGATGTTCCCGGTCTCGTCCGGCCGCACCGAGTAGAGCGACTCGTCCACCTCGCCAAAACTCAGATCCGCCTGCACCGGCTGCCCCTTCGCGTCCGCCGTGTACACGTCAAAGCTGCCCTGCTCGCCCGGCAAATATTTGTCCTTGCTCGCCGTCGCCGTCACCGTCAGCGTCCGCTCCGTCAGCGGCACATTCAGGCTCTTCTGCGCTGTCATCACCTGGTCGTTGTGCACCGCCAGCACCGTCACCACCACGTTCGGCTGCGACTGCGTCGTAATCGGCACATCGAACGCCACGCTCTCTCCGGTCCCGTGCAGCACCCGCCGCGACTGTACTGAATCGCCCTCCACCGTCACCACCGCCCACGATTCCTTCAGCCCCGTCACCAGCAATAGATGCGCGGTATCGCCCACCGCGTACGTCTTCTTGTCCGCCACTATCTGCATCTGCGTGTTGGCGTTGTACCACTCGCCCGCGTTGTTCCAGATCCACACCCACGTGTGGCCCTCCACCGTTCGCCGCTCCGGCGTCGTGGCGCTCGCAGTCACTTCAAAATTCCCGCTTCCGTTGATGCCCATCTGCACCATCGCGGTTCCGTCCGCGCCTGTCTGCGCGTCCTGCGCCGTCACCTGCGTCTTCGTGCGCTCGTGTGTTATTGAATCCCAATTCGTCAGCTGCGCCGCCACGTGCACCGGGCCCTGCACCGGTTTCCCGTCGTAGTCCTTCAACGTCACCTTCACGTTCACCGGCTGACCCGGCTGGAACAGGTAGCTCGCCGGCTCCGCAATCACCCTGAAACTTCCATACGTGGCCAGCGCCGTCGAGTGCCCGCTTACCTCGCGATCCGCCGCGTCCGTCACTCGCGCCTCGATCCGGTAATCCTGGTTCGTGTGCTCATTCTCCACGCGCGTGGGAATCTGCACCGTCAGCCGGCCGTTCTCGTCCAGAACTCCCTCGTGCTCCTGCTGCTCGTTCGCGCCCCACTCCGAGTCCGCATCCGACTCCCCGGAATCCGCGTCCGCATTGTCTCCCGCGCTGTCATCTCCCTGATCCTCGTCCCACCACCAGTGCTGCGAAGTGTGCACCACGTACTTCACCTTCGCTCCCGCCACCGGCTCGCCAAAGAAATACCGCGCCTGGATGATCGCAGTGATCGAGTTGCCCTCCAGCACCCGCGGCGTCGCATTCACCGTCACCTGGTACTCCGGCTTCTTGTACTCCTCCACGTAAAAACTGCCGCTCCCAATCTGTCCGTTCAGGTTGATCGTGTAGTACCCCAGCGCCGCATCGCCCTCCAGCGTCAGGTCCGCCGTCACCGTCCCGTGCGCGCTCACCGGCACATCCTGTTTCAGGACCGTTTTGTTGTCCGGCCCCGTCACCGCCAGCGTCTCCGTCTTCTCATCCGGTAGCAGCAGCGTGTCGTTCAGTTCCTTGCGCACGAATCCCTTGATGTGCACCGTGTGCCCCGGTCGATACACCGGCCGGTCCGTGTAGAGGAACGCCTTCTCGTTCTGCTGTCCATTCCCGCCGAACCCGTAGCTCCACGGCGAAACCAGCGCCGCATCATCGCCCTTCCGCGCCACCATCCAAACATTGTCCAGTTCCGGCCCGCCGTCCACCGACACCGAAACGCCGCGCGGCGCCATCTTCACATCCGCCAGCCCGTTCGCATCTGAAGTTGCCGTTCCCTGCAACTTCCCGCTCGCGTACATTGCCACCTGCGCGCCTGCCACCGGTGCGCCTGTCTTCCGGTCCGCCACGTACACGCTCGCGCCGCCGTTCGCGCTGCGCTCCACCAGCGCCATGCTGGTCACAATCGCCACCGTGTACGCCTTGTACGTCCCGTCCGTAGCCTCGATCAGGTACACGCCCGCTTTCAGGCCATCAATCGGCAACTGCTGCGTCTCGCTCACCACCGCCGGCGGCGTCTCCAGCTTCCACCGCGCCACCAGTTGGCTTTCATTCAGCAGCGGCACCTGCGCAAACTGCGCCGCGCCCACCACCCGGCTCCGCTTGCCCAGCTTGCCCTGCTCTTCACGAAACGAATCTCGGGCCCTGTCATCAAACTGCCCGCGGAAAAAGTGCCGCACCAGCCACCACAGGTGCGCCTTCCAGTCGTGGATTCTCTCCAGCCACGTCTTCTGCTCAATCTGCTCTGCCGGCGACTCGGCGTGCTCGCCAAAGCTGTGCACGTCCTTGAGCCCCGCAAAAAACTTCTCCGCATCACCAACCTTGTACACGCGAAATTCGAACTCAGGCACGTTGCGCGCGAAAAGCTGAATCTTCACGCTCTCCCCCGGCGCAAACGTCCGCGAAGTCGACAAAGAAAACGACCGCGGCGCATCCGTCGCCTGTGCTGCGCCCGAAAACAAAGCCGCGCCCGCGATCAACAACGCGTACGCAACCCATCGTGCCACATGAATGCCCACGCGCTTTGTGTCAGAGCACGACCTTAGTCGTCCCGCAAGCATCAGCCGAAGCGCGTAGGGTACGGCCTTCAGCCCGTACGCCGGATGGAGCGCTTTGCAGGGGCGCGACTTCAGTCGTGCGATAAGGACGGCTTTGAAGGGGCACGACTTCAGTCGTGTGATAAGGACAGCTTTGAAGGGGCACGACTTCAGTCGTGCCGTAACAGCACTCAAAGAGAGCCGGGCTTCAGCCCCTGAGGGACGTTCCTGCTTACGCGCCCGCCACGCATAAGTTATGGACTCCATCAGCGCAAACGCGTAGGGTACGGGCTTCAGCCCGTACGTCACCCCGCCCCAAAGACTGCGGGGCTTTAGCCCCTGAGGGATTTCGCCCGCCACTCTCATTCGCTTCCTCGCAAAATATTCCACCGGTACACGCCCAGAAAATTCGGATTCCCCTCCACCGGCCGCCATCGCGCATCCGGATGCTCCTCGAGCTCCGCAATCCGCACCCGCCGCAACTCGCCCGGCTTACCATGATCCGGCCCCGTGTCATACACAACCTCGCCGCCCGCAACCACAATCATCGAGTGCCACGGCGACGACTGCCCGAACTGCCGCCAGAACAACAAGTCCCCCGGCAGCGCCGCCCGCACATCGCGGCTCACCAGCGTCGCATTGCGCTCCACCAGCGTCTTCGCATTGGCAAACTGCGCAAACGCCCCGTCCGTCGCATCCACCGCCGCAAACGGCCCAGCAGTAACCCGGAAAAGCCCCATCCCCAGCGGTGTCTCCGGATAGTGCCACGCGCGAATCTCCCCCGGCGGCGCCGCAACCTCCATTCCAGTCGCCGCAAACCATTGCCCATCGTGCCGCTTCAGCGCCTCGCGATACGCATACCTGAGCAAGCTCGCGCAGTCCACAATCTCCGCCGGAACCTCCGCCCGCGGCCGCACCGCCTGGTACTCCGCGATCGCCGTAAACCATCGCCGGAACGCCGCCTGGTCCGCCGCATCCGTCAGCCGCAGAAAGTCCGGCGTCCCATCCCCGAATCGGTCCGTCCACGCCGGCGCCTCGGCACTCGAAGCGCGCCCGCCGGCATGGACATGTCTGGCCGGCGCGATAAGACCCCGCAGCTCGCCCCCGCTCCGCGCCAGCAGCATCAGCAGCACCAGCGCCACCACGACCGCCGCAAGCCACAGCCGCTCCCCGCGCGAAATTGCACGTACACTCCTCGGTCGAACTTCCACCAACCTGCTGCGGCTGTTCACAGGGGATCTCTTACAAGAATCGCTCTCATCCTAACCCCAAATACACTCTGCAACGCACGTATCTCTATGAAAAACTTTGCCTCACGCCGATAGGTTCTCGCGCCGCCCCTGCACTCCGTCCGATACACTGCTCCCATTCACCTCATCTCGCGCGAGAGGTCCAACCCGCATGTCCCAGCTCTACGTTGTTGTCCTGGCCGTCATCGTCGCCTTCCTGCTGGCCGTGGCCATCTACCGCACCTCGCGCGTCAAAACCAAGGCCGACTACCTCGTCGCCGGCCGCTCCCTTCCCGCCATCGTCCTCGTCCTCACCCTGCTCACCTCCTGGATCGGCGCAGGCTCCCTCTTCGCCGGCGCTGAGAACGCCTACCGCAACGGCTTTGCCGCCCTCTGGCTGCCCGCCGGCGGCTGGATCGGCCTCCTCCTCATCTATTTCATCGCCCCCCGCGCCCGCCGCTTTGCCCAGTTCACCCTGCCTGACCTCCTCGAAGCCCGCTACAACCAGGTCGCCCGCGTCCTCGGCACCATCGCCATCCTCTTCGCCTACGTGGGCATCACCAGCTACCAGTTCAAGGGCGGCGGCAACGTCCTCCACCTCATCTTCCCTGACCAGGTTTCCCCCGAGCTGGGAACCTGGATCATCGCCGCCTTCGTCATCTTCACCACCGCCCTCGCCGGCATGTCCTCGGTGGCCTACATGGACGTCGCCATCGGCTCCCTCGTCACCGTCATCTGCGTCATCGCCACGCCCATGCTCTTCTTCAAAGCCGGCGGCTGGCCCGGCCTCCACGCCGCCCTGCCTGAAACCCACTTCCAGGTCCTCGGCAACCTCACCTTAGTCCGCGCCCTCGAGTTCCTCGTCCCCACCCTCCTCCTCATGCTCGGCAATCAGGTCATGTACCAGAAATTCTTCTCGGCCAAGTCGGAGAAAGATGCCCGCATTTCCGTCATCGGCTGGATCGTCGGCACCGTCGTCCTTGAAACCCTCATCGTCGCCATCGCCGTCTTCGGCTCAGCCATGTACCAGACCGGAGAAGTCCTCAAGCAGCCCTACGAGATCATCCCCTACACCGCGCGCCACGGCCTACCCGCCCTCATGGGCGCGCTGCTCCTCGGCGCAGTCTTCGCCAAGGTCATCTCCACCGCCTCCAACTATCTCTTCTCCCCAGCCTCCAACCTCATCGAGGACGTCTTCGTGCGCTACATGGCGCCGACGGCGTCCAACAAGCGCGTCCTCATCGTCTCCCGGCTAGCCGTGGTGCTGCTCGGCATCTGGGCGCTCTATCAGGCCATCTACGCGCCCAGCATCCTTGAGAAGATGCTGTGGGCCTATACCATTTACTCCGCGGCGCTCACGCCGGTGGTGCTGGCGGCGTTCTACTCCAGGCGCGTCACGGCGTGGGGCGCCGTCGCCGCCATCGCCGGCGGAACAGTGGTCACGCTGGCCTGGGACGTGCAGGCAGTCAAGGATCTATTCCCGCCCATCATCGCCCAGCGCGACGCCATCTTCCCCGCCCTGGCCGTCAGCGTAGCAGCCATGATCGTGGTCAGCCTCTTCACGCCAAAGCCATCCGAAGCGCAACTGGCAAAATTTGAATAAGACAAGCAGCGAGCAGCAGTAAGAGAATCTCCAGAGCATCTTTGCGCCTAAGGTGGGATGAAACTGATCGCTGACCACTGATCGCTAGCGGCTCATCGCTACAGCGGGCGCGAGGCACGCTGTAGCGCGGACGGCCCCGTCCGCGCTATTCTGTTCGCCCGGTCCCCACAGCGCATCACACGAGGTTGAAAAATGCACAAGAATCTTCAGGCAATGTTGTCGGGAGTTTTGGCTCTGCCCATGTTACTCGCCGCTCAGCAACCCCCAACGGCCGCTCCGGCCAATCCCATCACCGCCAGCGAGAAGGGTCTTTACATGGTGATCGTGAGCCCGGTCGTCCGCGCCGCAGAGAAGATGCCGGAAGAGAACTACGCCTTCAAACCCACGCCGGAGGTACGCAGCTTCGGCCAGCTTGTCGGCCATGTCGCGGACGCCAATTACGCGTTCTGCGCACAGGCACAGGGCCTGCCCAACCCGGCCAAAAACATTGAGAAAACCAAGACCTCCAAAGCCGATCTCGTCGCCGCGCTCAAGGATTCGGTCGCCTCCTGCGGCAAGGCTTTCGACGCCATGACCGACGCCAGTGGGAGCGAATTGGTCAAGTTTCACGGCTTCCAGCTGGCAAAGCTCACGCTCCTGTCGCTGAACACAGCCCATACAGACGAGCACTACGGCAACATGGTGACGTACCTGCGTCTCAAGGGAATCGTTCCTCCATCGAGTGAAAACGCACCCGCACCAGCCAAAACCAGCGGTAACTGATCAGCTTTTGCTTTTGCTTTTGCTGTTGCTGTTGCTTTTGCTGTTGCTCTTGCTGTTGCTCTTGCTGTTGCGGTTGCGGTTGCGGTTGCGGTTGCGGTTGCCTTTGCTGTTGCCTTTGCTGTTGCTTTTGCTTTTGCTTTCGCTTTTGCTTTTGCTTTTGCTTTTGCTTGTTGCTATTGCTGTTGCTGTTGCTCTTGCTGTTGCTCTTGCTCTTGCTCTTGCGGTTGCGGTTGCGGTTGCTGTTGCCTTTGCTGTTGCTTTTGCTTTTGCTTTTGCTCTTGCTCTTGCTGTTGCTGTTGCTGTTGCTGTTGCTGTTGCTGTTGCTGTTGCTTTTGCCTTTGCTCTTTGCTGTTGCTTTTGCCTTTGCTGTTGCCTTTGCTTTTCTTTCTGTCATTCCCCGCAGGGAATCTGCTTCTCACTGCTGCCTTGTCTTGAAGGGGCACGACTTCAGTCGTGCCGAAAGACCAGCAAAAAGCCCCCGGGCTTCAGCCCCCGAGGGACGTCTTCCACACTGTTTCCGCGCCGAACAATTTCCCCCAAATGGGACGATTGTCATTCTCGGGAAAACATTCCCCCTCCCGCGGTCGTCCGCGCCGCAGGCGCAGCGTTTGTTAACCCCGCGCCCAGCGTGGGGAAAGCGGATAAACAGAAGACCGCGAGTCCCGTAGGGACGGCGCCGTCTCAACCCGTGTCTCCCTATTACAGGCTTCGCGTCACTGCGGGACTTTAGTCCCGCCGATCGCGGAGCAAACAGAGGTCCTGGGCTTTAGCGTTTTTTTGCCCCCGATGCGGGCAGCCCGGCCAGCAGCATGGCCGCCGCATCCCTTCTTTCAGCTCCGAACACACCCTGACGACATGCTGCCGCCGCGTCTCATCCTTCTTCACGGAGATGGTCCAGCAGATCCACTCGTTGCGCGCCAGCGGTGTTATGTCTTCCCATGCTGCCAGCGCCTTCGCGTCAGACGCGAGGGCCTTCCGCAGATCGACCGGCAGGTCATGTACCACTCCTCCGGAAATTCGAAGCGTTGCCATAGTGTTCAGTCGATAGACGACAAGGGCATGGTACCTCATGTTCTTGCTTTTACCGTTCTCATCGCCTACCCTCAATCCGGCTTGGCTACGTCGCCCTTTTCCCCAGCATTCCCCAGCAGATCAACCTCCCCGGTGGTCACATGCGCGTGCAGTCGATAATCGCCACTGGAATTCTCCCTCTTGAAGCTCCGGAACAACCCGCCTTTATCCGCCCCAAAAGCACTCGCCTTCACTTCGCCTGCATACACTGAAGCGTCCACGCTGCGGTAGTCCCCCTCGTGAATCGAGGAGATCGTGATCTGCCCTGCTCCAATCTCGATATCCTTATCGCCCTTGACCTCTTCCAACCTCACCTCTCCGGCAAACATCCGAACCCTCACGCTGGTTCTCCGCGGAATCTCGATCTTCACCTGGATGCCGTTGTTGCCGTGCTCCATATGAGCGCCCTCGATCGACAATTTGCCGCCATTCGCTGTCGCCGAAAAGCGAAAAGAGACGTCCCTCGCGTTTTCCTCGCTGCCGGCCGTGCAGGAAACATGAATCGCATCCTGGTCGGTGCCCACAATCTCAAGCCCTGCAGGCCTCGAAGCGATCGTCAGCACGGCCCTCGATTGCAGTGCGTGATCCAGACTCTGGCTGCAAGGGATCTTTGCCTCGGCCAATCCGGCCATACTGCACCCAACCAAAACCACCACGCCCGCAACCCAACCGGCAAATCTCATAGTGTCCCCTACGCGAGCCCAGCCTTCTTGGTTCCCCAGTCCCTGGTGTCCTTGCCTTTGCCGCCACCAGGCCTTTTGCTTTGCCTTTGCTCTTGCTTTTCTTTCTGTTATGCCCCGCAGGGAATCTGCTGAGCAGGCGTCACCACAAAAGCCGTCATCACCCAAAAGCTGTCATCCTGAGCCACGCGAAGGATCCGCGGTTGCTCTTCGCCGCCTAATCCAAGATGCGCGGGTGCCCCGGGTCCCTCGCACTTGGGGACCCGGGATCCACCACAGCCTGCACCTTGCGCCCACTTATCCGCGGTTGCTTTTCGCCGCCTAATCCAAGATGCGCGGGTGCGGGTGCCCCGGGTCCCTCGCACTTGGGGACCCGGGATTCACCACAGCCTGCACCTTGTACGCACTTGCTTTTGCCCTTGCTCTTCTCGTCTGTCAGTCCCGCCGGGGATCCCCTGAGGAGAGCGTTACCACAAAAGCTGTCATCCTGAGCCACGCGAAAGATCCGCGGTTGCTCTTCGCCGCCTAATCCAAGATGCGCGGGTGCCCCGGGTCCCTCGCACTTGGGGACCCGGGATCCACCACAGCCTGCACCTTGCGCCCACTTGCTTTTGCCCTTGCTCTTCTCGTCTGTCAGTCCCCCCGGAAATCCCCTGAGGAGAGCGTTACCACAAAAGCTGTCATCTTGAGCGGAGCGAAAGATCCGCGGTTGCTCTTCGCCGCCTAATCCAAGATGCGCGGGTGCCCCGGGTCCCTCGCACTTGGGGACCCGGGATCCACCACAGCCTGCACCTTGCACGCACCTGCTTTTGCTTTGCCTTTGCTCTTGCTTTTCTTTCGGTTATTCCCGCAGGAATCCGCTTCTCGCGATTCGCGCCCTGTCGTCAAAGGGCACGACTTCAGTCGTGCCGAAAGGCGCACAAAAACGGCCGGGCTTCAACCCCTGCGGGACCTATTCTCCGCAATGCCGATAACTATGAACAATTCGAACAAAGTGGGCCAGTTGATTTGCTAATCACCGCCTTCGATATACGAAATGGCGTCAACCCGTCCTGAATAATACAGAACGACCGTACCGTTGTCCGTTTCGAAACGAATGCCATACTTTCCATGTCGACTCGCCCGACTCGTCCGTTCAGGCTCTAACCGGAACCACCGGGCATTTTGCTAACATTCCCGCCTCTCTGACCACTGATCACTGATCACTGTTCACTGTCCACTGCCTTCAAATACCCCAGCAGCGCCCCCCAGTGATAAAACCGGTCGCTCGACGTCACATCGTCCCCCGTCCCCGTCTCCGCGTTGTAGTTCTCATGCACGTGCCCCTTCTCGTTCCACTCCTTCAGAAAAAGCGCGTACGACTTGTCCGCGAACTCCTTCCGCGCCTCGGGCACCTCGTAGTTCTGCAATCCCAGATACACCAGGTAATTCATCGGTCCCCATATCCGCCCGCGCCAATAATTCTGATCCTTGAAGGCTGCATCGTCCCGCGCAATCGACGGAATCACATACTCGCCCCAGAACTCCTGCGGATTCACCAGGTGCTTCTCCACCATCGTCCGCGCCTGCTCCGGCGTCGCCGCCTTCGCCAGCATTGGATAGAAATTCGTAGGCGAGAGCCGCGTCACCTTCTCGCCGGTCTTCAAATTCAGGTTCAGAAACATTCCGGCCTTCGCATCCCACATCGTCCCCAGCTTCGCCCGATACTTCTCCCCGCGCGTCTTCAGCTCCGCAGCCTCTGCCGTCTTTCCCAGCGTCGCAGCAATCTCCGCCAGCGCATCGCAATCGGCCACATACAGGCTCATCAGCCCCACGTCCGCATACTCCAGCAAATGCGTCTGTGTGTTATAAACCGTCCCGTCGTACATCGGACTGTTATCCAGCCCACTCTCGTAAATCGCTCCCTGCCACGTCCCCACCGATCCGTCATCCGGATTGCGCGGCTGATTCTCCGGGTCGCTTCCCCACGTCAGATATCCGTCCAGATCGCGCTTCGCCGCCCACCATCGGTTCCACTTCATCAGCGGCGCGAACGCGTCCTCCAGGAACCACCGGTCGTGAAATTTTTTGTAGAGCCCCAGCACCGTGATCGCGCCCACCGGCGGCTCGCTGCGGTCAAAGCTCTTCCACCCGCCGGCCCGAGCGTAGTTGGGCACAAATCCCTCCGGCGTCTCCTCCCTCAGCGTCTCCAGCGCGTTCGCATACGCCAGGTCCTTTGAGCCCATCCCCGCCATCGTCGCCGCAAAAAACGTGTCCCAGTCGAACAGCACGTACCCGCCCCAGCCCACACTCCACACCCGCGACACCGGCGAAATCACGCGCCCCTTCTCCGGCTCGTAGATCGTGTCCCACCCCAGCGTAGTCTCAATCGCATCCAGCATCGGGCCATTCGCGCCAGCGGCCGAAATTGACTTCTCGTAGGCGGCTTTCTCTCGCGCAATCGCCGCCTGAATCTCATCGAGCACACGATCCTTGCCCGTGCTCAAACCAACCGGCTGCGTCAGAATCTGTTTGAAATACGTACCGCCAATCGGCAAGTCGAGGTACCCGGCTCGGGTGTAAAAAGGCGAGTTATAACAAGTGCAGTAGATATTCGTCTCATCTGGGTGCTGTGCTCCGTGCACGGGCGTATCAGCCTCAATGTGGTTGCCGCTCTTCATCGCGACGCCAAGGCCGTTCCACAGGTAATCCACGCTGAACACCACCGTCGGCGGCAACGCCCCATCCTTCGGCGTCTCCAGCGGCGTTACCAGCATCACCAAATCGTCGCCGTCGTGCGCGCTCTCCACCCGCCACTTGTGTCCCTTCCACGCAAAGTCCGCGCTCGTATAACTCCCATCCCACGCATGCGGCCCGGGAGTCACCACCTCCGCATCCTTATCCAGCCGCCCAATCAGCGCATCGCCTAGCCAGGCATCCCCGTTCAGGCTGGTGTTGTGCTTCATCCCTACATGGATCGCCAGCCCCTCCGGCAGCAGCACCTGAGTCGCCACGCTGTGCACGTCCCACGTGTTCCATCCCCGCGCCAGCCGTTCCTGCACCTTCGCGTACTCCGCCGACCGCGGCGCCTCCGTCTGCCCCGGTGCCGCATGCGCCGCCGCCGGCGCCGCCTGACCGAACCCCCAGCCGGCACCGGCCGCCATCCCCGCAACCGCCGCAACCATCCCGAACCATCCCCTCACCGCACCCCTCCAGTCCTGTAACTCCCCCCGAGTTGAGTCAGACGGGTGTTACAACTCGGCCTGAGTTGGGTCAGACGGGTGTTACAACTCCCCCGGAGTTGTGTCATGTTTTTTGTGATCCAACTCACAAATCCGCCGCCCCAGTCCCTGATCCCTGATCCCTGTTCCCTGCGCGCTACACCCATCCCCCATCCACCACATAACTCTGGTTCGTAATCCCCGACGAGTCATCCGCCGCCAGAAACAGCACCAGCCGCGCCACATCCTCCGGCACAATGTCTCGCTTAAGTGCCTGACGTACAAGGATTTCCGCCTTGTACTCCGTCGTGTAGACGAGGCGTTTCTGCTTCTCCGTCGCAATAGCCCCCGGCAGCACCGCGTTCACCCGAATCCCAGCCGGACCCAGCTCGTGCGCCAGCGTCCGCGTCAGCCCCACAATCCCTGCCTTTGCAGCAACATACACCGGCAGCCCCGTCGAAGGAATCATCCACGCAATTGAGCTCAGGTTGATTACCGATCCCCGCCCCGCGGCCTTCATCGCCGGTATAACCGATTGAATACAAAAGAAATACGGCTTCAGGTTCAGCGCCACGCACTGGTCGAAAAATGTCGGCGTCACCTCCGCCGTCCGGTGCCGCTGGTCGTTCCCGGCATTGTTCACCAGCACATCCACGGTTCCCAGCGCCGCCAGCACCCGCCCCACGCTCTCCTTCAGCGCGTCCGTATCCGTAACATCGCAATGGAGATAGAGCGGCGCCGCGCCCTCCGCCACGCTCAACTCATTGCGCAGCGCCACCGCCGCCTCATCCTGGATATCCAGGAACGCCACCCGCGCCCCTTGCCGCGCAAAGTGCCGCACCAGCGACTCCCCAATTCCCGAAGCCCCGCCGGTAATCAACACCACCCGCCCCCTCAGGCTCGGATACCGCGCCCACTGCTCGTCGCTCATCCGTTTGTCTCCAATTGAATCGACCCAACTATACAATTTCTCTTCGCTCAGGCGCGGAGTGGGAAATCCTGCCCCAGCCCATCAGCGCACGTTCATCCTGCTTCCCCAACCGTGCCCGCGGGGATGTATACTATATCGCGGTACGTCGTCTCACGGAATGGGCGCATACTAGCTCATGGGCTCGCATCGCGGGACCGCACGCCTCCCCAACGTTTCCCGCTGCACTCGCCCGCTCATAGACTTATATGGGGAGACCTTCGGCGCGTCCGCCGGGCTTGTTCTTCAGCTCCGCCACCGCACCGAATCAAGTTGCGTTCATCTGGCCCGCGCCTCGCCGTTTGCCGAGCGTTGTCGCGGGTAAATACAATAGGTATCCACCTTCGCCGCAGAAAGTACCAGCAAGTCCTCATAGGGGGTTCGCCATGAAAGCTCGCTATCCCGGAATCCGGGTCACCGCCAACGGAAACCAGCTCGTCTCCTATCACACGGAGACCCGCATCGCCGACGCCGGCGTCTTTTACCCCATCACCCCCTCCACTGAAGGCGGCGAGCTCTTCCAGCAGGCCTATGCCGAAGGCCACCTCAACGTCTTCGGCGGCAACACCATCGCAATTGAGGCCGAGGGCGAACATGCGGCCCAGGGCGGCGCCATCGCCCACTCCGTCTGCGGCAAGCGCGTCGTCAACTTCACCTCCGGCCAGGGCGTGGTGTATGGGTTGGAACAGTACTACCACGCGCCCGGCAAGGGCAGCACCATGGTGCTCGAAGTAGGCGCGCGCGCGCTCACCAAGCACGCCCTCAACGTCCATTGCGGACACGACGACATCTACGGAGCTCTCGATACCGGCTGGATCATGCTCTTCGGCAAGGATGCCCAGCAGGCCGCCGACCAGTCCCTCATCCTTCGCCGCGTCACGGAGCTTTCCCTCACCCCCGGCATGAACATCATGGATGGCTTCCTCACCAGCCACCTTGAGCGCACCTTCTACAAGCATGAATCGGATCTGATCCGCGAATACCTCGGCGCTCCCGACGACGTCATCGACTGCCCCACCGAAGCGCAGCGCGTTCTCTTTGGACCCACCCGCCGCCGCGTCCCCAAGATGATGGACCTCACCAACCCCGTCCTCCTTGGCCCCGTTCAGAACCAGGAACACTACATGAACGGCATCATCGCGCGCCGCAACAACTTCGCCGAGCCGATCCTGGACTTCCTGACCGCCGCCTACAAAGACTTCGGCGATCTCACCGGCCGCTACTACGGCCTCCTCTCGCAGTACAAGTGTGACGACACCGACACCGTCTTCGTCTCTCTCGGATCCGCCGCAGAAAACATCGAAGCCGCCGTCGACTATCTTCGCGAGACCAAGGGCGTCAAAGTCGG